>CALKBX010000006.1 GCA_937775205.1 uncultured Verrucomicrobiae bacterium
TGAAGGCGTTCAGCTCTTGTGGGGAGAGTGATTTCAAGGGTCGGTTGCCCGACTCGCCAAGTTGCGCAAGAAGGGCTCTCACAACAAATCCGTATCGCTCAACTGTTCCGGTTGAAACGCTTCCGGACTTGATGGCTAACCATTGAGTAAAAAAGTCCTGAATGGACGGATTACGAACTTGATCAACGCCAATCCGATTCATCAAATCGGAAATGATGTTCAACGCTTGTGCTTCATGAAGGGTTTCAACTTGCTTCGCTGCGTTCTCCATCGCCAAGGCAAAGACAAGCGCTTCGGATCTTTTCTTCTGCTTGGTTGAACGGAAATGTTGCCTGCCGCTGGAATCCCGAAATGAAGCATACCAGTATGGAGACCCGATTCTGCGATGTACGCTGGCCATACTGATAACATAATGCTAACACTCCTGCATGTCAATTATGTTCAGTACGTTTGTTATTCACCGGAAATCAGCTTTTTGAGGGATAAAAAGAGGGCGGAAACGAACGTTGGGTTCGATTCCCAAAGTACATTCTTCTACTTGGAGCTAGGATGTTTGGCTTTGAATTCGGGGAAGGGGGCGGGGGTATTGGGGGGGAAGCGGTTGAGGATCATTTGGAGGCGTTGGCGGCGGCCGGGGGCGATTTTGTCCAGGGGACTGACTTTGTGTTGCTGCAGGGGATCCTTGTTTAGGTCGTGGAACGCGCCTTTGTTGTCCACCAAATGGTGCCAGTCGCGGATCATTCGGAAGTTGCCGATCTGGGAATAGATCCAGCTGCGCTTGTCGAAGGGGTCTTCGCTGCCGCGCAGGCTGGGGACGAAGGATCTGCCGTCCAGCTTCAATTGCTTGGGGGCGGGGATGCCGGCCAGCTCGAGGAAGGTGGGGTAAAGGTCGGTGAAGTCGATGAGGTCCCGCGAGACAATGCCGCCCTTGGTCAGGAACGGTGCCCGAACGATGAAGGGCACGTGGACGCCCCAGTCCGCCTCGCGGCCCTTGCCTTTCGGGTACGGCTTTTTGTTGAGGACCCCGGATGAGGCGGAACCGTTGTCGCCGGTGAAGAGGATCACGGTGCGCTTGGTGAGCTTCAAATCGTCGACTGCGTCCACCAGATTGCCGATAAGTTGGTCCATGTAGGTGACGTTGCCCGCGTAGAGGGCGGCTTTGCCTTCTGGGGGATTAGCCTTGTTCAGAGGCGTGGTTGTGTGTGGGCCGTGGGTGAGCAGCATGGGGTAATAAACGAGGAAGGGACGATCCTTGTGGCGCTTGATGAAATCGATGAGGAAACGGTTGATGGTGTCGGGGCCGTAGGGGGCCTTGGCGCGTTTACCGTTGGTGGACAGCAGTCCGTTCCAGAAACGTTCGGCGGTCTCCGGCTGGCCGGCCTCAACGCCCGGCCATACGCAGTGTTCATCGAAGCCGTGCTGCTTGAGGATGTTGGGTTGTTTGCCGAGATGATTGATTTGCCATTTGCCGCCGATGGCGGTGGCGTATCCGGCATCGCGCAGCAGCCGGGCAAAGGTGGTGAAGCGATCCGGTCGCAACCCCGCGCCGCCCCAGCGCGGGACGTCGTAGTGCTGAACCCAGCCGTGATGGCAGGGGTATTGGCCAGTCAGCAGGGTAACGCGGGTGGGGGTGCAGATGGGCGTGCACCAGGCGGTCTCGTAGCGGACACCCTGTTTGGCCAGCCGGTCGATGTTTGGAGTGGGATGCTTGGCGCCGTAGCAGCTGACCCAGTCCCGACCCATGTCGTCGACCATGATCAGGATGATGTTGGGGCGTTCGGCGGCGTGGACGACGGCGGCCAACCACAGGAAGAGAAACAGTGTTTTCATTTCGAGTGGAACGGCTCGCTGGTAACGATTTGCTGGATCAACTCGCGCAGGCCGTGTTGGTGCCGGGGCATGGCGGAGACGATTCGGTCGATGTCGTCGCGGTCGGTGAAACTGATCCGCCGACCCAGCGCATAAACGAATAGTTTCTCGGTCAGGCACCGGGTGAATTGCTCGGGCCTTGCGAGGAGGTATTTACGGATGCTACTGGGGCCGTTGATAGCGGTGCCGTCGGGCATTTTGCCGGAGGCATCGATGGGCTGGCGCTTGGCGTAGCGGTCGCGCCAGCGGCCCAGAAAGTCGTAGTGCTCCATGGAGAGCCCGAGCGGATCAATCTTGCGGTGGCACTCAAAGCAGGTGGCGTTGTTGCGGTGCTTTTCCATTTGCGCGCGGATGGTGGTGACGCCGCGGGTGTCCGGCTCGATGGGGTCGACATCGGGCGGCGGCGGACTGGGCGGAGTGCCGAGCAGGTTCTCGAGAATCCAGACGCCACGCAACACCGGTTGGGTTTCCACGCCGTTTGAGGTGACGGTGAGCACGCTGCCGTGCCCCAGCAGTCCGCCGCGGCGATGCCCGGGCTGAAGTTGGACCCGTTGGAACTCCTCGTGTTTTACATCGGGGATGTCGTAATGCCGCGCCAGTGGCGCGTTGAGGAAGGTGTAGTTTGAGTCTACAAATTCGAGGACGCTGCGATTGTTGGCAAGCACGTACTGGAAATAACGGCGGGTTTCCTCGCGCATTGCGTTCTCGAGGTCATCGGCGTAGTAGGCGCGGTTCTTTTCGGGGTCGGGCGGCATTTCGCCGAGCTTGCGCAGGTGCAGCCATTGGCCGACAAAATTTTCAGTCAAGGCCTTGGCCCGCGGATCCTTGAGCATGCGCTCGACCTGCGCGCGCATGCCGGCCGGGGTTTGGAGATCGCCCGATGCGGCCGCGGCGCGCAGCTTTGCATCAGGCATGGAACTCCAGAGGAAATAGGACAGGCGCGACGCCAGTTCGTAGGCGTCCAGTTTTGCGTCGTCTTTCCCCCGGGCATTTTCAGTGAGGTACACGAAGCGCGGCGAAGTGAGGATTGCCCGGACACCATAACGGGCCGCCGCCCAGAAATCCTTTTTCTCGACCAAGTATCGCTCGGCCAGATCAAGGTAAGGCTCGATTTCAGCCGGGGTTACTGGCCGGCGAAAGGCAGCGTTGGCGAGCCGGGTGAGGCAGTCGCGCAGGTATTCCGGTCCGGGTTTTTTCGGCGAGTTCGGGAAATACCTGTCGAAGCCCGGCAAAGGCCACTGTTCGAAAAACGGACCCTCGATGCCGAGCGTGTAAACGTGCAGCTCGGGGCCGGAGCCGATGTACATCTCCGGCGGGTTCCGTGCCGGGAAGAGCGCGTCCTTGTTGTACTTGGGCAACACCTTGCGCAGGATGCGCTTAAAGGATCCGTTTGGGCCGTTCGCCCAATGCACATGAAAAGTAAATCCTTTCTCGAGCCACACCCGGTGTTCAATTTCGATGATCCGATCATCGGGGATCTCGTATTCGCCGATGATCCGGTGCGCGGTGGCGCCCAGCTCACGCGAATCAATCGAGATGGAAAGGCGCATCGGCTCGTTGGAGTTGTAACGCAGGTCTTCATCCTTGTAGCGGGATTCTCTCCGGATCGCCCGGGCTGAAAGCCGGATGACATATTCGCCGGCGGCGGGCACTCCCCGTTTCTTGTCGAGCGGAGAGATACCCAGTGGCTGGCGGAACTTAATGAACATTCGCCCGGCCGCCTTTCGGTTGTCCTTATTCAACGATTTCGCGGCTGCCTTGCTCGCTATTTTATACCGGATCATTTGAGGCTTGGGGCCGGGCCGGATCGCCTTGTCTGCCACCTTGCGGGCCGCCTCAAGGTAGTTGTGCAGCAGATGGCCGGACGTCACAAGGCCTTCGCCCACGTTGTCAAAACCTCCCAGCGAATCGTCTGGCGGAAAAGTGGTGGTGGGATCAAAGTCGATCATCCTCAGGTCAAACAGATCCCGAACGGTGTTCCGGTATTCCGCGCGGTTCAACCGCCTCAGGACGCCCTTGCCGGAATTCTCACGGGCCGACTCTCTCGCGCGCGCCAGGGACTGCGTCAGGTGCGTCACCACCCGCTTCACCTCGGCCGGCGTGGGCTGCTTCTTCTCTTTTGGCGGCATCTCGGCAAGGTTGAGCTGGTCGAGAATCTCCTGAAAACTCTCCGCCTCCGCCAGTTTGGTAAAGTCGCCCGTCAACATGTCAAAACGTCGGTCGCCCTTTTGTTTCTCCGGGCCATGGCATTGCACGCAATAGGACTTTAAAAAAGGCCGGAGCAAGCCGGGCTGATCGGCAGCCTGCACACCGGCCGCAAGCAGACATGCGGCAATTACAAACCGCGGCGTCATCATGTCAGCAGTTCGTTCAGGTTGCCTGTGCTGGTGGAGAAACGATCCGTTTCCACCCCCAGTTGCTGGAGGATGGAGACATAGAGATCGCAGAGTGGCCGACCGTCCCGGCCGTGCCGATCGAAGCGGTGATGCTGCCCGGTCTTGAACCCGCCCCCGGCAACCATGATGGGCAGGTTGCGGCTGGAGTGCGAACTGGCGTTGCCCATTCCGCTGCCGAACATCACCACCGTGGAATCCAGCAGCGGTCGGCCGTCGGCATCCCGGGTGGCCTTCAGCCGATCCAGAAACTGCGCGAACTGGCGCGTGTAATAGAGCTCGATGATAGTCAACTGTCGGAGCAAATCCTGTCGCTTACCATGGTGCGTGAGCGAATGGTAGCCCAACTCGATCCCGTCAAACGGAAACAACCGGTTGCCGCCGGGATGCCCAAAGGTGATGACATTGGTTGTGTTGGTCTGCAACGCCAGGATGATCAGGTCATACATCACCGAAGTGTTGTGGGGATAGTTGAGGTCCACCACCACGTCATCGTTTCCCTTGATCACTGCATCACTCGCCTTCGGCTTCGGGACATCAAGCCACTCCGTCCGGCGTTGCAGCTTGCGCTCCACCTCCCGCACCGCCGTCAGGTATTCATCCAGCTTGGCCTGGTCGGTTTTCGCGAGGCGCGCGTTGAGGCGGCGGGCATCCGCGCGCACCACATCCAGAATGCTGGCATCCTCACGGAGAAACTCCCGGGTCTTCGCCTTGGTCTTTGGATTATCGTCCAAGAACATCCGGGCAAAAATCCGGGTGGGGTTGCTGTCACTGGGCAGGATCACCCCCGCGCGCGACCAGGAAATGCCGCCGGAACCCAGCCGCAACGAGGGTAAGCGCGTTTGTTTCCCGATCTGTTCCGCCAACAACTGATCCAGCGAATGCAACCGCTGCGGCTGATCCTTCGTATCCTTCAACTCCATCCCATTAAGCAGCGTATTGGAACAACCATGCCCCCCGCCCACTTCCGGATGATCCAGGTTGGAGAAAATCGAGAGGTCGCGCCGATGCCGTTCCAGCGGCTTCAGGAGCGTTGGCAAGGCATAGTCCGCACCGGTTTGCACTGGGAAAAACCCGCCCGGATTCATGCCATAAGCAGGCGCCACACAAACAAACCGCTTGGCCTTGGCACCCTTGGCCGCCGCCCCCTGCAAGGATTCAAAAGCCGGCAACGCTAGGCAAACGCCCAGTCCCCGCAAAAAATGTCGTCTATGAATTTCAGGCATCAGCAATTCTCACTACTAAGTCCACTCTTTCGTCCGAACGACTTCATGCTATTCCCCCTGAAAGCCGAAGGGAAGTTTTGTTTGATCAGGAATTGCTCCTCTACTCTTTCAACCCCTCCAGAAATGCGCGGCAGGAGAAGGCAACGAACATGGCCAGATCCTTGTCGCCGGGCAGCACTACTGTGGCCGGAGTATCGGTCGGGCGTATTTTTTAACGCGGATGAGGACCATCTCCATGGGTTCACGCGCGGCGGTGGACTGTGCGCCGAGCAGTTCAATCGTGCGGGCGGCGTGGATTACGATGATTAGGTTTTCGTGGGCGAGGTCTTTGATTAAAGCGTGCACGACGGGCAAGGGCGTTGGCGGCTTCGATGCGGACGGCGGGGGATGGGTCGTGCAATCCTTTTTGAAGTTCGCGCCTCCGGACGCGACAAAGCACCCCTGTGACTTGAGCGTGCCGGAAGTCACCAAGGGCGAACCTGTTCCCCGGAAGTGGGTTCTACAGGCACTGCCGGATTACGAGAATTCAAAAGTGCGCCACGCACTCTACCTGCCGACCGATTGGGTGAAGGGAAAAACGTATTCCGTGATTGCCGAGTACACAGGAAACAACGGAACGGTCGCAGGCGGCAAGGCAATCCGATTGCCCTCAAGGACGCCGCGTGCTACCAACGCGCGTGGGTTGGTTGCGCGTATTGCTGATGATTGGGTTTCCGTTCCTGACGGGATGCGGCACGATTTCGTATTACGCCCAAGCGGCGCGCGGGCAGGGGGAATTGGTTTGCAAACGCCAACGCATCGAGGCGGTGCTGGCGGATCCCGAACAACCGGAGGCCCTCAAGTCCCGCTTGCGGTTGGTGAATGCTCTGCGCCAGTTCGCTGGCGAAGAATTGGATTTGCCGACGGGCAGCAGTTACACGCACTACGTTGCGCTCGATCGTCCGATGGCGTTGTGGGTGGTGAATGCCGCGCCGGAATTTTCACTGGAACTCAAGTCGTGGTGGTATCCTTTTGTTGGACGATTCGAAGGACGAGGTTTTTTTAACAAACAACAAGCAGAAGACTTCGCGGACAAATTACGCAAGCAAGGCTACGATGTCGCAATGTCCGGCGCGACCGCGTATTCCACTTTGGGTTGGTTTGCGGATCCGGTGCTGAGCACGTTTATAAAATTTAATGATGCAGGTTTGGCCGAACTTATTTTTCACGAACTCACCCACCAAAGGCTATATATTTTTGGCGACACCACCTTCAACGAAAGCTTCGCCACCGCCACAGCTCAAGCGGCGACGCTGAAATGGTTGGCCGCTCGCGGGAATGAAAATGCAAGCAAAGAGTACGCTGCTTCAGTGAAGCGCTTGGATCGCATCACTCAAAAACTTCGTAACACACGCGACAAGTTAGACATCCTGTTTTCGCAACTGCACGAAAGTGTTGCCTCACAGCGCAAGTGCAAGGCGGACATTTACCAAACCCTGCGCACGGAACTAAAACTTTTACAGAATGAACCTGGTTTTTCCGACGTCAAAAACCGCCGGCAGGCACCGATGAATAACGCCACGTTGGGTTCAATCGCGGTGTACCATAAACATGTGCCCGCATTCCGTAAATTATTTGAAAACTGCAATCAGAAATTCCCTGAATATTTCAAAGCTGTGGGGCGCTTGGGGAAGCTCCCGCGCGCTGAGCGCCATCGTGCGCTTAAAGCGCTGTGCCTTGCCGCTCCTTGAGTTCACAAGAAGTGCACAGTACACTTTTCGCATGCGATGTTTTCTAGCTTTACTTCTTGCGGTACCTATTTTGGTCACCGCCGCCAAAGCCCCGCCCGCAGGCATTCCGATTTCCAAACACAACCGCACCGAGTTGCACGCGGCCGCCGAGGCGCTCAAGTCGGGAATTGATGGTTACGAAGGCCGACAACATCAACTGCTGCCGGACATCATTATTTTCTACAACGCCGTCCGCTACGCGCTGGATGACAACATGTTTTATCAGGCGAAAGACGTGGCTTCCGCCCGCAAGCTGCTCGCTCTTGGCCAAGAACGCCTCGTTCAGTTGCGTCTCGGCAAACACCCTTGGACGACGGCCACCGGTCTGGTGCCGCGCGGGTATCGGTCGCGATTGGATGACTCGGTGATTCCGTACGGCGTTGAGGTTCCGGCCAATTACACCCCGCGTGTCCATAAAAAATGGCGGCTCGATGTGTGGCTGCGTGGCCGCAACAACAACCTCAGCGAAGTGCGATTCCTCACCGAACGCCTCAATTGGAAAAGTCCTTTTGCGCCCAAGGACACAATTGTACTGCATCCGTATGGCCGTTTTTGCAATGCCTATAAATTCGCCGGCGAGGTGGATGTGATGGAGGCATTGCAACACGTGCAGGCACGGTATCCCATCGACCGCCAACGAATCGCCCTGCGCGGCTTCTCGATGGGTGGCGCAGGCGCGTGGCACCTCGGCGCGCATCACGCCGGTGATTGGGTGGTGGTCGCGCCGGGCGCGGGGTTTGTGGACACCGCGATTTATCAAAATATTTTCACCAAGAAACCCCCGCCCACTTGGTGGGAACAAAAGCTGTGGAATCTTTACGACGTGCCTCCCGTCGCCGCCAATTTCGCAAACACGACGGCCATCGCATACAGCGGCGAAATCGATAAACAAAAGCAAGCCGCCGACTTGATGGCCGCCGCGTTCAAAAAAGAAGGCATGACATTGACTCACATCATTGGCCCAAAAACCGGCCACCGCTATGAGCCCAAGGCGAAGCTGGATGTTGCCCGCCAAGTCGGGGCCGCCGTGGACAAGGGCAAAAATGCTGATCCGCGCAAGGTGCGTTTCACCACTTACACGCTCCGGCAAAACCGCATGAAGTGGGTGACGGTATTCGGCCTTGAGCAACACTGGAAACAGGCACGCGTGGAAGCGCAGTACATCGACGATTGGCAGTTTGTCGTGAAAACTAAAAACGTATCCGCGCTGATGCTTGACCAACTCGAAATTCCTAATCAAGGCGCAACGACTTACGCGGTGACCATCGACGGGCAAAAACTAAAAACCAAACCGCCGCGCAACGGCCCATCAAACTGCGTAAGTTTGGCGACAAGTGGAACGTGGTGCTGAGTCTGCAAATGAATTCGCTCGTCAAGCTGCCCGGATTGCAGGGGCCGATTGACGATGCCTTTCTCAACCGCTTCATCATGGTGCGCCCCACCGGCAAACCGATGAACGCTGCCGTCGGCAAATGGGTGCAGGCTGAAATGAAAAACGCCCTCACCGAATGGCACCGCCAATTCCGCGGCCGACCCATCGTGAAGAATGACACGGACATTAAACTTCGCGATATGACCTCCAACCTCATCCTTTGGGGTGACCCGCAAAGCAACCAGTTGCTGGCCAAAATCGCGGGACAACTTCCCATCGAATGGACGGCGAAAGGTATTCGTCTGAAAGACAAAAGCTGGCCGGCCGATAAATTTGTGCCAGTGCTTATTTACCCGAACCCTTTCAACCTTCAACATTACATCGTATTGAACAGCGGATTTACTTTTTCCGAATACGGACACTTAAGCAATTCCATGCAAAACGCCAAACTCCCCGACTACGCCGTGCTGGACATGCGCGTGCCCATCGCCGAGCGCATCCCTAAGGGCGTGGCCCACGCCGGATTTTTTGGTGAGCGCTGGGAGATGACGGATTCCGAGGGGAAAGATTAACCGCAAAGAACACAGAGATGAACAAATTTATTTTAATTTTACTGCTCGCACCGATGGCGTGGGCCGCGCCGAAGAAACCGCAACTGCCGCCGGCCTTCGATCCGCCGGATCAACTCTTCCGAATGGCGCCGATGCCGCAATCGAGTCGAAGCATCGTTGTGCCCCTTTCCAAGACCATTCATCTGGCATTTGACACCGAACTTTGCCGCATCCACACCGTCTGGAAAGGCGGCCCGCTAAAACTGTTTGGCCCGTGTTACCATGGTGGCAAGCGGCCATTCATTTGCCTTCCTAATGGAAACATGCTCTGGGGAAATATGCCCTTTACCTCATGGCACCCCACTAACCCAGGCCACGCGCAAGAAATCGAAAGGGGCCGACAGAAGCTTGTTCGTTATCTTGGTGTTCGGACGGAATCGGGCCGGATAATTTTTATCTACAATTTAATTAACCACGTTGGAGGTAATATTCGCATTGAAGAATCTGTGCGGGCGGAAGGCGATGTGGTGGTACGTCAATTTAAAATCTGGCCGAGAAAAACAAGATTATTTTTAAATGCTCACCAAGAATTTGGGAAGAAAATTGATTTGGGTATTCCAAACACAGCCGCAATTAAGCGGGGCAAAGATGTTTTGTTGTCGGTGGTTCGCGGCAAAGGTGCGGAATATCTTGGGATAGGAAAGGGCTACATACGTTACACTGAAGAAACCTTCACCGAGGAAGGGAGCACTAAAGGCAATCCGACGCAAATTCTGGAAGGCTCGTGTGGGTTTTTAACACTATTCATTGAGGCCAGCGAAAAGCCCACGACCTTCCTGGTGGCATCAATGGTTGCCGCCAACCCGGACAAAGCCCGCCAAATGGCAAGAACCTGGAAAGGCAAACCGGTCGTAACAAAACCGCCCAAGCCAGTTATTCGCGAAGCCAATCCCCGCGCGCGGCGAAGTTTTGTGTTAAGCCCGTATTATACAACGGAAGCGTTTGCGTTGCCTAAAAAATTGAATTTACAGGTGACCGGGATGGATTGGCTGGCTAAGGATAAGTTGGCGGTGTGCACTTATGCCGGCGAGGTGTGGATTGTGGAGGGCGCCACGGGGCCGGTGGGGAAAATGAAATTCCGCCGGTTCGCGCGTGGGATGAATGAGCCGATGGGGGTGTTGGTGAAGGACGGGAAAATTCATCTGGGCAACAAGGCGGAAATCACGCGCTTGAGCGATACGGATAAGGACGGCGCGGCAGATTTGTTTGAATGCGTAAATCGCGATTGGGATTACACGGGGAGTTATAATTCGTTTTCGTACGGGCCGGTGCTGGATAAAAACGGAAACTTCGTGGTGGCCAATGCTGGCCACGCGGGGCGCTGGAGCGCGCGGCACATGGGCTGGGCGCTGCGCATCAAGCCGGGCTCCGCCAAGGCCGAGGCGTTTGCCAGTGGATTTCGTGAGCCGAATGGCATCGGCACGTTCGGGCCGGACAAGGATATTTTCGTGACGGACAATCAAGGCGCGTGGATTGGGGCGTGTAAGTTGAACCATGTGAAGGACGGCGGATTTTACGGGCATCCCGCCTCGAAGCCCGCGCCGAAGAAATTGTATGCAGGGCGTAAGACATTCACGCCTCCCGCAGTATGGTTTCCGTACAAACTGGCGCGCTCGAGTAGCGGCATGTGTGAAATTAAGGACGACCGCTTCGGGCCGTTCAAGGGGCAGCTCTTGGTCGGTGATTTTCAAAACGCCATCGTCACGCGCGTGCAACTGGAAAAAGTCGGCGGCGAATGGCAGGGCGCGGTGTGGCCGTTTCTCAAGGGATTTCAATCCGGCGTGAACCGGTTGTGATGGGCCCCGACGGCCACCTCTATGTGGGCGGTTGCAAAACCGTGGCGTGGGCGGCTAACGCGCCGTTTTCGCAGGGGCTCGAGCGCGTGAAGTTCAGCGGCAAGATTCCGTTTGAAGTAAAAACCGTCCGCGCGATACCGGATGGATTTGAACTTACTTTCACCAAACCAGTTGACCCCAAGGCTGCGGGCGATGCGGCCGGCTATGACGTGTGGCAGTATAAATATCAGTACCAAAAAAAATACGGTTCGCCGGAGTTTGACCACGACGGCAAGAAGGACAGCTTCACGGTCATCGATGTGAAGAGTGCCACGGTGTCGAAAGATGGACTGAAAGTGCGACTGCGGCTTGATGGCTGGAAAGCGGGCTATGTGACCGCCGTACGCGGCTTGGATGCGCGCAGCGCCGAGGGCGAGAAACTGTGGCATGACACGTTTTATTACACGCTGAATCGGATTCCACGGCGCTAACGTGCTACCGGCAAGGTGCCGGCAGAAAGTACGAATCCCCACCTTGTGTGCAACGTCCAATTCCACTAGACTTATCGCGATGACTTTTTGGCGGACAATCTTTTGCAGCTCGGCTTTTGGCGCGTTGGCATTGGAAGGCGGGGAAGGCGAGCATTGGGCGTTTCTCAAGCCGCAACGCCACAATCCGCCCAAGGTGAAACAAGCTGATTGGCCGCGCAATGCCATTGACTATTTCATCCTCGCCGAGCTTGAGAAAAAGAAACTCGCGCCCTCGCCGCAAGCGGAAAAGACGACGCTGCTGCGGCGGGTGCATTTGGACTTGATTGGGTTGCCGCCCTCGCCGACCGAGGTTGATGCGTTTCTCGCCGACCTGCGTCCGGATGCCTTTGAGCGAGTGGTCGACAAGCTGCTTGCGTTGCCTCATTATGGCGAGCGTTGGGGACGTTTTTGGCTCGATGCCGCGCGTTATGCGGACAGCGATGGCTACAGCCACGATGCGCCGCGGGTGATGTGGCGTTATCGCGATTGGGTGGTAGCTTCGTTCAATGCGGATCAACCGTTTGACCAATTTGTCATCGACCAACTTGCGGGCGACATGCTTCCCAAGGCGACGCAAGCCCAACGCATCGCCACGGGATTTCATCGCAACACACAAATCAACACCGAGGGCGGCGTGGACAAGGAGCAGTTTCGCGTGGACTCAATCTTCGACCGCATCGCGACCACGGGCGAGGTCATGTTCGGCCTCACCTTCGGCTGCGCGCAATGTCATGACCACAAATTTGACCCGTTCAAACAAGTGGAGTTTTATCGGATGTTTGCATTCTTCAATCAAGTTGACGAGCCTCGCGTGGAAACCCCCACAGTCGCCGAGGCTGAGGCGCGCGCCGTGCACGATGCCAAGGTGAAAGTGCTGCAGGTAAAAGTAAATGCCACGGAGAAGGGGGCGAATGCGCGAAAAAAACTTGAGAAGGAACTGGCCGCGCTGAAAAAGAAACGGCCTGGCTCGACCACCGCGCTGGTGATGCGCCAGCGCAAGTCGCCGCGCAAGACGTTTCGCTTTGTGAAAGGTAACTTCACGCGACCCTCGGAAGAGGTGCAACCGGGCGTACCGGCGGTGCTCCATGCGTTTCCCAATCAGGAAAGGGCCAACCGACTGGACTTTGCCCGCTGGGTGGCCAGTCGCGAAAATCCGTTGCTCGCGCGCGTGGCAGTAAACCGCATGTGGCAGCATCACTTCGGCGCGGGATTGGTGGAAACGGAAAACGACTTTGGCACGCAAGGCACGCCACCCACCAATCACGCGTTGCTGGATTGGTTGGCCACGGAATTCATGCGTGTCAAATGGAGCCGCAAGGCGATGCACCGGCTCATGGTCACATCGGCCACGTACCGCCAATCCTCCAAACGCCGCGCTGACCTCACTCGAACTGACCCGTACAATCGGTTACTCGGTCGGCAGCCGCGGCTACGATTGGAGGGTGAAATCATTCGCGACAACGCGCTCACCATTAGTGGACTGCTCAGCCGTAAAATGGGTGGCCCTGGCGTATTCCCGCCGCAACCCGATGGCTGCATGAATCTTGGCCAACAGAAAAAAACGTGGCGGGCGAGCAAGGGTGATGACCGCTTTCGGCGCGCGGTTTACACTTACCGTTGGCGCGCCACGCCGCATCCGGCGCTGAAAGTTTTTGACACACCCGATGCCTTTGCCGCTTGCACGCGCCGACTGCGCTCGAACACGCCGCTACAGGCATTGACGCTGCTCAACGATCCGGCATATTTTGAAATTAACATCGGCTTCGCGCGGCGAATTTTAAAGGAAGGGCAGGGGAACAATTCCCGAAAACTGCATTTCGCCTTCCGGCTATGCCTCGCGCGCGAGCCGGATGCGGCGGAAATTAAAATCCTTTCCGCCGTGTTGAAGCGCGAACTCGCCGCCTTCGCCAAGACCCCCGCCGAGGCGGAGGTCTTACTGAAGGGGCGCGAAACGGGCGGGTTGTCCAAACCTGAATTGGCCGCGTGGACGATGGTGGCGCGGGTGCTGATGAACACGGATGAAGTCATTACACGTGAATGATTATGAACACCGCAAATCTTCAATCGTCGACTCGCCGGCATTTCTTTGGCCAATGCGGCATGGGGCTCGGCTCCATCGCGCTGGCGTCGATGATGGACGAGCAGGCGATGGCGAATCCGTTTGCGCCTAAACAGCCGCACTTTGCGCCCAAGGCGAAGAATGTCATTTTTCTGTTCATGGCCGGCGGACCGTCGCATTTGGATTTGTTTGACTGGAAACCGGAACTCAAGAAGCGACACGGGCAATCCATTCCGGAATCCTTCACCAAGGGCAAACGGTTTGCGTTTATGAACAGCTCGTTCAAGGACGCTAACAAACTGCAGGGCACCATTCGCGATTTTAAACAGCACGGCCAGTGCGGTATGTGGGTGAGCGAGTGCTTTCCGCACATCGCCACGGTGGCGGATGAGCTGACGCTGGTGCGCACGTGCAAAACGGAGCTGTTCAACCACGCGCCGGCGAAACTTTTCATGAACACCGGCACGGGCTTATTCGGCCGGCCGAGCATGGGTTCGTGGGTGACGTATGGCATCGGCACTGAGTCGCGCGATTTACCTGGGTTCATGGTGCTGCAATCCGGCCCACGCGGGCCGCGAGGCGGTGGGGTAAACTGGGCGAGTGGTTTTCTGCCCACGAGCTATCAAGGCGTGCCGTTGCGCGGGAACGGCGACCCCATTTTGAATTTAGCCAACCCCAAGGGCATCAGCAGCATCCGCCAGCGGGAATCCATTGACGCGGTGCGGGCGCTGAATCTCAAGCGCGCGATGGAAACGGGTGACCCGGAAATCCAAACGCGCATCGCCAGCTACGAGATGGCGTATCGAATGCAGACGAGCGCACCGGAGTTGATTGACATCAAAAGCGAAAGCAAGGCCACGCTGGATCTCTATGGAGCGCAACCCGGCCAGACGAGTTTCGCCAACAACTGTTTGTTAGCGCGGCGGTTGGTGGAACGCGGTGTGCGGTTCGTGCAGCTGTACCATACCAATTGGGATTCCCACGGCGGCCCGTCGGAGACATTGACGAAGGATTTTGACAAGGTGACAAAAGATGTGGACCAACCGTGCGCCGCGCTGATTCGCGACCTCAAGGCGCGCGGATTGCTTGATGACACGCTGGTGATTTGGGGCGGCGAATTCGGCCGCACGCCGATGAGCGAAAAACGCGCCACACCCGGGCGCAATCATCACATCGATGCCTTCAGCATGTGGTTCGCCGGCGGTGGCATCAAGCCCGGCAACCTCGTGGGCGAGACCGATGAGTTCGGCTTTGGCGCGATCACCGAGGAACATCACGTCCACGACCTTCACGCCACCATCCTGCATCAACTGGGCATTGATCACGAACGCCTCACCTTCCGTTTCCAAGGTCGCGACTTCCGCCTTACCGACGTGGAGGGCAAAGTCATCAAAGAGATGTTGGCGTGATGAACATTCTTGCCGAATGCATCGAGGATTGCCCCCTGCCAAAAGGCGAGTCCGTATTGGTGGCCGCCTCGGGCGGGGCGGATTCAATGGTGCTGCTGCATGCTTTGCGAAACCGCAAAATTGTGGTGGCGCATTTCAATCATCAATTGCGCGGCGCAGCATCGGATGCCGATCAAGAACTCGTTGAAGAAACAGTTCGCAAATTGGATGTTCCAATTGTAGTGGGACAATGGAAACCGGACGTCGAGGCCATTCGCCAGCACGGCCTCGAAATGGCGGCTCGCGAAGCCCGACTGGGTTTTCTGGCTCAAGCGGCAAAAAAAAATCAATGCAGATGGGTGACGATGGCGCATCACGCGGATGATCAGGTGGAAACTTTTTTTTGGCGCTTGCTGCGGGGTGCGGGCGGCAGCGGTTTGGGCGGCATGACGGCAACGGCCCCGTTCCCGGGGCACTCGGATTTGCAAATCGCACGCCCACTCTTGAAATTACGGAAGGCTGAAATTTTGGCGCACGCCAAAGCGGAGGACATTTTGTTTCGGGAGGATGAAAGCAATACCGATCCCGTTCATCTGCGGAACCGGATTCGCCAACGTTTGCTGCCATTGTTGCGCGAAGAATTTCATGTTGAAACAGATTCGGCAGTGCAGCAATCCATGGAGTTGGTGGGCGCGGATGCGGATTGCGTAAAATCCTTGGCCTCGGAATGGTTGGCGGCGGAAGCGCCTCAACCTTTTGATGGGTTGCATCCGGCGTTGCAACGCCAAGTAATCTGGCATCAACTCATCGCGCGCGGCGTGGAGCCGTCACATCATTTGATTGAACACCTTCGTCTTCGCCCTGAAGAACCGCGATCAATCAACCCGGCCGAGGCGCTTCTGTGCGATTCCACGGGCCGGCTGGATTTGATCAAGTCCCCCAACAAGAATCGCTCAATTGACGCATCGGAGTGGACGTTGCGCTCAGGCTGGAATGAATCGGCTTTTGAGGGGGGCAAGATTCGCTGCCGCGTGGGCACCGGCGGACGGGTTGGGGGTGAGCCGGACGTTGAGTTTTTTGATGCCGACCGGGTGGGGTCACGGATTATCCTGCGAAACTGGCGTGACGGGGATCGCTTCGAACCGATCGGCCTGGGGCGCGCGGCCAAGTTGCAGGACCTGTTTACCAATGCCAAAGTGTCCGCCCCGGAAAAGCGCGAACGGGTCATTGCCTGCGCGGCGACCGGAGAAATCTTTTGGGTTCAAGGCCTGCGCATTGGGGAAATCGCCAAAATTCGGCCGCAAACGAGGCGTTTTTTGGAGTGGCGCTGGATGGCTGCCTAAGGGTTTGCCCAAACCAGATTTCTGTGTTAAGCTATCGGTTCGCGAATGAAAGAAAAAGACCCTAATACAACCGAGCGCTCAATGAAGCCGTGGATAATTTACATCGTCATCTTCGGCGCGATTTTTGTGCTGCTCACGCTGAATACTGATCCCAAAAAGGGAGAAGAACAGAAAATGGACTATCGTGAGTTCAAGGAATTGCTTGATGCAAACCTGATTGTAGAGGCAAAAATCAAGTACTCTCAAGCCACTGATTTACGCGAGATCAGCGGGATCATTGCCAAAACTAATTCGGCGGGCGAACGCATCCTGGAACCCGGCAGCCAAAAAGCTAAACAGGGCGTCCGCTTTACTTTTGAGTCCTACATCCCCAAAGATCACGAGGCCACAATTCTCACCGCGCCCAACATTACGCAGGAACGCGAGAGCACTTTGCTGATGAGTTTCCTGATCACAATTCTTCCGTTTTTGATTATTGTTTTATTCATCTATTTTTTCTTCATCCGCCAGATCAAAAATGCAGGGAAGGGCGCAATGAACTTCGGCAAAAGCAAAGCGCGGATGATGAACAAGGATAAAAACAAAATTACCTTCAAGGACGTCGCCGGCGTTGAAGAGGCCAAGGACGAAGTCAGCGAGCTGGTGGAATTCCTGAAGGACCCCAAAAAATTTCAGAAACTCGGCGGCCGAATTCCCAAGGGCATCCTGATGGTTGGCGCGCCCGGCACGGGCAAAACGCTTTTGGCCAAGGCCATTGCGGGCGAGGCGGATTCGAGTTTCTTCAACATCAGCGGCTCGGATTTTGTGGAAATGTTTGTGGGCGTCGGCGCCAGCCGCGTGCGCGATATGTTTGAGCAAGCGCGCAAGAGCACGCCTTGCCTCGTCTTCATTGATGAAATTGACGCCGTGGGGCGCCACCGCGGCCACGGTCTCGGCGGAGGCAATGATGAACGCGAGCAAACGCTCAACGCGCTTTTGGTGGAAATGGATGGCTTCGATACTCAAGAGGGCATCATCATTATTGCCGCCACCAACCGTCCGGACGTGCTGGATCCCGCGCTCTTGCGGCCCGGGCGTTTTGACCGTCAAATCACCGTGAGCCTTCCGGATGTGCGCGGACGCGAGGCGATCCTCAAAGTGCACGCCAAAAAAGTGAAGCTCGCCAAGAAGGTGGATCTCTCCATCATCGCGCGCGGCACGCCCGGATATTCCGGCGCGGAGTTGGCCAACCTGCTCAATGAAGCCGCATTGTTGGCGGCACGGCGCAATAAAAAACGGATCGGCATGGTTGAGCTTGAGGAATCGCGGGACAAGGTTCGCTGGGGCCGCGAGCGCCGCAGCATGGCCATGACCGAGGAGGACAAAAAACGCACCGCCTGGCACGAAGCCGGCCACGCGATTATCAATGTGCTGTTGAAACACTGTCATCCGCTGCACAAGGTCACCATCATTCCACGCGGGCAATCACTTGGTTCCACGATGAGTTTGCCCAAGGATGACGTGCTGAATTATCACCGCCTCGAAATGCTCGATACCATTTGCATGACCATGGGCGGAAGGATTGCAGAGGAAATGTATTCGGGCGACGTGTCCTCCGGCGCAGCGGGAGATATTAAACAAGCCACCAAGATGGCGCGAGCGATGGTTTGCCAATTCGGCATGAGCGACAAACTCGGCATGGTGATGTACGGCGGCGAAAATGAGTACGTCTTCCTCGGGCGCGATATGGCGCAAAGCAAGGATTACAGTGAAGACACCGCACAAATGATTGATTCCGAGATGATGCGCATCACACAGGAATCCTACGAACGCGCCGAGAAACTCATCACCGATAACCGCGATAAACTCGATCTTATCGCCGAGTGCCTGCTCGAATACGAAACGCTCGACGGCAAGCAGGTGGAGGAAATCGTGCGCACCGGAAAATTCGAACCGCCAAAAAACACGGGCAAGGGTAAGGGCGGGGACAGACCAAGTGGCGAGGAGGCTTCCACGCCGTTGTCCGACGACAAACTCCAGAAGAAATCCACTGACGAGGACTCGGGCCTCGGCAGTTCCCCCGCACCCGCACCCGCCTAGCACCGGTCATGAAGATTGCCCCCTCGCTCTTGGCGGCGAATTTCGGAAAGTTCCAGCAAGAGGCCGCACGCGCCGAACGTGCCGGCGGCGACTGGCTGCATCTCGACGTGATGGACGGCCATTTCGTGCCAAACATTTCCTTTGGGCCTGACGTGGTGAAAGCGCTGCGGCCGAAATGTAAAATGTTTTTCGATGTCCACCTAATGTGTTCGCGTCCGGAGATTCTGATCGAACCCTTTGCCAAAGCGGGCGGCGAACAAATCATTATTCACGCTGAGTTGGATGATAAAGTGAGCGACCTCATTTGGCAGATTCGCAATCTAAGCCTCAAAGTGGGTCTTGCCGTGAACCCGCCCACGCCGATCGCCGCCGCCGAACCTTTTCTCGATCAGATTGATCTGCTGCTGGTGATGACGGTGAATCCCGGTTTTGGCGGCCAATCCTTCATGGGCGAATGCCTCCCTAAAGTACAACAGGCGTGGGAGTGGCGCCGCGCGCGCGGGCTGGGCTACCGCATTGAGGTGGATGGCGGCGTGGATCTAACCACCGCCGCCGAATGCGCGCAGGCGGGCGCGGACTCTTTTGTGAGCGGCACCGCGCTCTTCAGCAAACGCAATATGAAACAAGCCGTAACGCGAATGCGCGCGGTCGTGGAGAAAAACCGTAAACGCAACTAATGCCGGAAAACCATTCCAACATCAAGTTTGGTACTGACGGTTGGCGAGCAGTGATGGCTGAAGATTTTACTTTTGCCAACGTACGCGCCGTCGCCCAAGCCACCGCGGATTACTTTCGCCGCCGCAAGACCCGAACCACCCGCAAACGGATGGTGGTGGGTTATGATAGGCGTTTTCTCTCGGACGAATTTGCGATGGCGGTAGCCGAAGTATTGGCGGGCAACGGCTACGAAGTGATTCTCACGCCCACGCCCACGCCTACGCCGGCGGTGTCGTGGGCAGTCAGGGCAGGGCAGGGGAGGGCGGGGGTGATGGTCACCGCTAGCCACAATCCGGCGCGCTTTAATGGCTACAAACTCAAGCTCCACCACGGCGGCCCGGCCGATCCGGAGACGTGCCGAGGCGTGGAAGCCCTCATTGGAAAACATCCCGTGCGTTCGATGCCTTTCAAAAAAGCACACTCGCGGAAACTGATTCGTGTGGAGGATATTCGTCCGCGCTATTATCGGGCATTACGAAAGTTGGTGGATTTCAAACTCATCGCAAAGAGCGGTTTGCGTTTTGGCCACGACGCGCTTTTTGGCGTCGGGGCAGGGTGCTTTGAAGAATTGCTCGAGGACACCAATTGCAAGGTCACCACCTTCAATGGCGCGCACGACCCAAACTTCGGCGGCATTTGCCCTGAACCCATTGAGCGCAATTACACCGCCACGGCGGAGGCGCTTCGGCGCAAGCCGGTGGATTTTTGCCTTGTAACTGATGGTGACGCTGATCGCATCGGCGGCATGGACGGCCGCGGTAATGCGCTCACCACTCACCAGATTATTTGCCTCCTGCTCGAACATTTTATTTTGCGCCGGCAAGGGCAGGGGAGGGTAGTGAAAGCGCTCACCACCACTTCGATGGTGGATATCATCTGCGGCCGCTACGATCTCGAGCTCACCGAAACCGGCGTGGGCTTCAAATATATCTGCGAGGAAATGCTGCGCGGCGATGTGATGCTCGGCTTCGAGGAGAGCGGCGGCGTGGGGTTTCCTAATCACGTCCCCGAGCGCGACGGCTTGCTCGCGGGACTGATGATGCTCGAACTGCTCGCGATGGAACAACAACCGATCACCAAACTGCTGGCCCGGCTGGACAACGAATATTCACCGCACCGGTACGGTCGCCTCGACACCCAATTTCCGCTGGAAAAACGCAGCGAACTCATGGAGCAATGCGCAGTGCATCCGCCCAAGCAATTGCTCGGCTCACCAGTGGAGCGACTGCAAACTTTTGATGGCGTGAAATTCACCGCCCGCAACGGCTGCTGGCTGATGTTGCGCGGTTCCGGCACCGAGCCAATCCTGCGCATTTACGCTGAAGCCCCCACCGAGGCCGGCGTGGCGCAGATGCTGGAACAGGGCCAAAACCTCGCGCGCGCCTCGCTCCGGTAGCAATTTTCTTTTCATCACGCAGAATGCGGGTATCTTCTCGCGGACGCGTTTGAAGGTTTTAAGGATGGATCCCAAATATATACGAAATTTTAGCATTATTGCCCACATCGACCACGGGAAAACCACGTTGTCGGATCGGCTCCTTGCGTGCACCAACACGGTGAGCGATCGCGAGATGGAAGATCAATTGCTCGACTCGATGGACCTCGAGCGCGAACGCGGTATCACCATCAAGGCACATCCGGTGACGATGATGTACACCGCCAAAGACGGCCACGAATACGAGCTCAACCTCATTGACACGCCGGGGCACGTGGATTTTTCCTACGAAGTTTCCCGCAGCCTCAGCGCGTGCGAAGGCGCGCTGCTCATCGTCGATGCCGCGCAAGGCGTGGAGGCGCAGACGGTCGCCAATGTGCACCTCGCCAATCGGCAGGGGCTCGAGGTGATTCCGGTGATCAACAAAATTGATCTGCCGCACGCCGACGTGCCCAACGCCATCAAGCAAATCGAGGACGTGCTCACCATCCCCGGCGACCACGCCATCCCGTGCAGCGCCAAGGAAGGCATCGGCATTGAGGATATTTTGGAAGCCGTTGTGGAACTCGTGCCACCGCCCAAACCCACGGCGAACGGCAAACTCCAGGCGCTCGGATACGATTCGGTTTACGATCCATACAAGGGCGTCATCATTCACGTGCGGGTTTTTGATGGTGAACTGCGGCCCGGGATTCGCGTGCGTTTGCATCATTCGCAAAAAACCATCGAAGTGAAAGAGGTCGGCAGCTTCAACCCCAAACCTTACGCTCGCGATTGCCTCGGCCCGGGTGAAACGGGATATTTCACCGCCAACATCCGCAGCCCGCGTGATGTGAAAATGGGCGACACCATCACCGACACCACTGATCCCGCGCCTGTCTTGCCCGGATTTAAGGAAGTACAACCGATGGTGTTCAGCGGCATTTACCCCATCAATTCAGTCGATTTCGAAAGCCTCAAGGGCAGCCTCGCCAAACTCCAACTCAATGACCCCGCGTTTGTGTATCAGCCCGAAAGCTCGGTGGCGCTGGGCTTCGGCTTCCGCTGCGGCTTCCTCGGGCTGTTGCATCTGGAGATTATTCAGGAACGCCTGCGGCGCGAGTTCGACATGGACATCATCGCCACCTATCCGAGCGTAATTTATCAAATAGTGCTCACCGACGGCACCAAGGTGGAGGTCGATAATCCCGCGCACATGCCCGACCCCTCCATCATTAATTGGATTGAAGAACCCATCGTTCGATACTTCATCATTTGCCCCAACGAAAACATCGGCGACATGATGAACCTCATCGGTGATAAACGCGGCTTGCTCGAACACACCGAGACCCTCGACACCACCCGCGTGATGCTCGAGGGCACACTACCGTTGAACGAAATCCTGATTGATTTTCACGACCGCATCAAGAGCATCACCCGTGGCTATGGCAGCATGGATTACGAACCCGCCGGATATCTCCAAGCCGATATGGTGAAGCTGGATATGATGGTGAACGGCGAGGGCGTGGACGCCTTCTCCAGCATCGTGCACCGCGACAAGGCCACCGCTCGCGGCCGCTCGCTCGCCGCCAAGTTGAAAGAGGTCATCCCGCGCCAACAATACAAAGTCGCCATCCAAGGCGCCATCGGCGGCAACATAATCGCTCGCGAAACAATCGGCGCCATGCGTAAAGATGTCACCGCCAAATGCTACGGCGGCGATATTAGCCGCAAACGCAAATTATTGGACAAACAGAAGAAGGGCAAAAAACGCATGAAAGCCATCGGCTCAGTCAACATCCCACAAGACGCTTTCATTAAAGTGCTCAAAGCATAAGGTAAAAACGCATGACAAAAAACTGGCGCTGGTTCATTTCCAAAACCCTCCGCGAAGCCGTGGAGCTGCACAAGCAAGTCATCAAACTACTCGCCGCCCAACGCGATTTGCTGAAGCCCTCGCGCGTGGATGAACTCGAAAAGGCACTGGACGCACTTCAAGCCAAGCTCGTTGGCCCCGTTGACAAAGCGGCCGTGCTCGATGAAATGGACGCAATGATGATCACCGCCGATCGCGTCCTGTTCCCGTACCCCGACCCCAAGGCGCGTGACTGGGTGGAAATGTTCCTCGTCGTCGCCGTGCTTGTGCTGGCGTTCCGCACATTCTTTTTCCAACCCTTCAAAATCCCCACCGGCTCGATGCAACCCACACTCTACGGCATCACCATCGAAAACCTGATGGACCGCACCGGCACCGGCAAAATGGAGCAGGGGATGCTGGCCGCAAATGAGCCCACTTTTGAACCGCAAGACCTCGGCCGAACCGTGACATTCGCCGACGGCAAACATGCCACCATCACTCAATTCAAAGACAGCCAACACGTAAAACTTTCATCCTCCAGCGCAGTCGACGAACAAAATTTCACAGTGACCTTCAAGCTTCCCGGCGTAGACGGCAAGACGACTGATAAGTTGCGTGGCTATTCATACCACTCAATGCAGGCCGATGGAAATTGGCAGCTTGTAGAAATCAAATCACCCAAAACAATATTTCCGCTAATCAGCAAACAGATTCTTGTGTTCAAAGATTTGAACACAGGCGACAATTTTCAAAAATCTGAATGGTTTCCTCCCTTGGATTCACACCAAAATCCTGTTTTGTATGAACGAACTGATTTAGATGATCTCAATAGAAGGCCCAACTATGGACAACCCCGTGTTGGCGCTGAATTTTCTAAAGGCGAATACATTTATAAATTGAGAGTCAAAACCGGTGACCATTTGTTCGTCAACAGAATTACCTTCAATTTTCGCCGACCAAAGCGCGGTGATATTTGCGTTTTCAGCACCAAGGGCGTGCCGAAAATTGGCGGTGAAGAAATCTTTTACATCAAGCGCCTAGTCGCACTCAGCGGTGAAACCATTTCAATTGGTCAAGACCGCCATATTCGAATCGACCACAGACGGATAGATGCAAACGATTCTGGATTTGAATTCCTTTATGATTTCCCAATCACATTTCTCACCAATGGTATCCAGATCATTTCTGTTCCGACATTCGAAACGGCGGATTCCGTTTATTCCGGCCACGTCAATGACAATCATCCCGCCGCCAAAAAAAGAGGAACTTTAGCCCCAAATTTCATTGACTCAAAAGATACCCAAACAATCAAGCCTGACCAATACATGATGTTCGGCGATAATACCACCAACAGCTCCGATTCTCGCTACTGGGGCCAACTACCCATGCGCAATGTCATCGGAAAATCCTCTTTCGTTTACTGGCCACCACTAAGCCCAAGATTCGGCTGGAGCCATCGATAACCCAATTCCCAAAAGAAATCACACACGGATCCACCTTTCGCACAATATATGTTATATGCAGTTAAGGTTAGTGTGAGTTTGTTACTGTATTAGGCTTTGTATATTTGAAGGTACTGCTCTGCGGCCTTTGGCCATGAAAAGTCCTGTGCCATTCCTCGTTCGCGCACCCTTTCCATTTCTTGATCGTCATAAAACATTTTGAGAGCGCGGAGGACTGCTGCTGTTAACTGCGGCACTTCAAAACGATCATAACGAATTCCATTGCCCTTGGCCTGGCTGATATCGGTGATGCTGTCCTTGAGGCCGCCGACGGCATGGACGATGGGGATGGTGCCGTAGCGGAGGCTGTAAAGTTGATTGAGGCCACAAGGTTCAAAACGGGATGGCATCAGGAAGAAATCCGCACCGGCCTCAATTTTGTGCGAAAGGGATTGGTCGTAACCGATTTCCACTCCAACTCTGTTGGGGAATTCGCCTCGAAGTTGAAGCAGCATTTTTTCCAAATCCTCATCTCCGGAGCCCAACAAGACAAATTGGAAACGATTTTCCGGCAACAATTTCGCCAGTGCCTCGACCATTTGCCCGATGCCTTTTTGTTCCGCCAAGCGCGACACCACCGCCAACAGGGGCAAGCCGTCATCGGGCAAATTGAATATTTCCAGCAAATGTTTTTTGCACGTTGCTTTGCCCGAAAGATTCTTCGAGTCGTATTCAGCAGCCAAATGCGGATTGTCGCACGTGCGCCACTCGGAGTAATCCACGCCATTGAGGATTCCGGTGAGTCGATCCTGATGTTTCAGCAATTCCCCATCGAGCCCCTCGCCGAATCCTTCTGTGAGAATTTCCTTTGCATATTGCGGGCTCACCGTTGTGATGGCATCAGCGTAATGCAGGCCGGCCTTCATAAAGTTCAGGTTCCCAAAATGTTCCGGGCCGCGTTAGTGAAAGAGTTTTGCGGCGAAAGATTGGTGAGCGCAAACTCGATCCGCCTCGCAGGTGCCTTGATACGCGAGGTTGTGAATGCTGAAGATCGTTCGCGTCGTGCCCTTCCCTGCCCCTTCCTTCAACAGCATTGGCACAATGGCGGTCTGCCAATCGTGCAAATGGGTCACATCAAAATCAGTCGCCAAGCGCGCCACGGCTTTGCTGAAGAAGATGTATCGTTCGGGGTTATCCCAATACCCTTCCCCGTGTTCCATGTACAGTGCGGGGCGATTATAAAACGCATCGTTTTCCAGCAACAACACGGTGAGGTTGGGTGAGGGTTGGTGACGCCACCAACGGCCGGTGATTTTGGCTTTCCCCAAGGGCAAATCAAACTCATCACCGATAGCCTCCAAATCAGGGAATTGCTCTCGGATGCCGCGATACAAGGGCGTGGCCACGGTCACTTCGTGGTTTTGCGTCAAGGCACCGGAAAGTCCCGCAACCATATCGGCCAAGCCGCCGGTTTTGGAGTACGGGAAAAATTCGCTGGCCGCCTGGAGGATGCGCATCTTCTCGTTAAGCGGGAATGCGGTCAGCGCGCAGATAGGAGTGCAGCGGCTCGGGAATGGCGATGGAGCCGTCGGCTTGTTGATGCGTTTCGATCAGCGCGACAAATAATCGGGCCAACGCCACGCCGCTGCCGTTGAGAATGTGCGGCAGTTGATTGCCGCCCTGCTCTGCCTTGAATCGGGTTTTCATTCGGCGCGCTTGGAAATCTTCCGTGTTGGAAACACTGCTCACTTCGAGATAGCTCCCCTGCCCCGGCGCCCAAACTTCGATGTCGTAGGTTTTGGCGGCGGCAAATCCCATATCGCCACTGCTCAGCAGCAACACGCGATAGTGCAGCCCGAGCAGTTGCAAAACTTTTTCCGCGTTGGCGAGCATCGCTTCGAGTTCGTCGCAGCTGGTTTCGGGCTTCACAACTTTGATGAGTTCCACTTTATCAAATTGATGCACGCGAATCATTCCGCGCGTAGCCACTCCGGCCGCGCCCGCCTCGGCGCGGAAGCACGGACTGTAAGCACAGTATTTCTTAGGCAACTCTTCTTCGCTTAATATTTCGCCGCGATGCAAGTTTGCCACGGGGGCTTCGGCGGTGGGGATGAGGTAGCGTTTGCCAAGCGTCTCGCCATCGAGCCCTTCCTGCACGGCGTAGGCTTGATCGAGGAATTTCGGGAATTGCCCCACCCCTTCCATGCACTCCGCCTTTACCATGAAGGGCGGACTGACCTCGGTATAGCCGTGCTCGTGGATGTGGAGGTCGAGCAGGAATTGAATCATCGCCCGCTCCAGCCGTGCGCCCCAGCCGGTGTAGAGCAGAAAGCCGCTGCCTGCCAGTTTCGCGCCGCGCTCGAAATCAATGAGCTTCAGCGAATCGCACAAATCCAAATGGCCCTTGGGCTCAAAATCAAACGTGACTTTGTCGCCCGATACTCGTACCTCCTCATTAGCGCTTTCGTCGCCGACGGGCACGCTTTCGTGGGCGAGATTCGGGAGGGTGAGAATCAAATTATTGAACGCATCATCAGCCTCGGCCCGTTGTGCGTTAAGCAAATCAACTTTGTCGCCCAACTTACGCGTTTCTGTTTTCTTGGCCTCGGCTTCGTCCTTTTTCCCTTGGCCCATCAGCGCGCCGATCTCCTTGGAAACCGCGTTGCGGGCCGCCTGCAAAGTTTCCGCTTCAGTGACCAACGCCCGTCGTTGTTCGTCCAGCGCCAATAGTTCGTCAATGCGGCTTGCGTTCTCGCCACGCGCGACCAACCGTTCCTTGGCGGCGTTTGGCTCTTGGCGGATGTATTTAATGTCCAACACGGCGCGGATTATAGGGGCGACGGGCTGGAGGGCAAGAAATCGCGGGGTCGATTGGACATTAGTGCATTTCCACTTCGCAAGTGCCGAGGCCGCCGCGAAAGAAATTGAACTGCACGTTGGGATGATCGGCCAACAGACTCATGGGCACGGCGCTGTCGGCGATGCCTTTGGAAATCATCAACGTGGTGAGGCGTTGACCGAACGGGCTATCGTGCGCGCCGGCCTGCCAAATGCTTACCTTCTCCGCTAGCCACGTTTCGCGTGGGCCCACGGTAATGGCTTGCTGGGGCACTAGGCTGATGTTGCCGCCGCCGCTGGTGCGGGCGTTTTGGGCAAGGGTCACCGGATGCAAATCCACGATGCGCGTGCCGAGCTTGCGATATTCCTTGGCGGACGGCGGGTTGCTTTTCCATTTACCTTTTCGCGGCAATGGATCGTTGAAGGCCCAGTGTTTAATGTCGCCCTGCCCACCTTGCATCACGGCGCAGCGCACGCCTTCCCAACTATCAATGAAGGGCTTGGTGTTGGCCTTGGGGAAATGTAAATTTTCATCGGCCATGCAGAGGGTTTTATCAATTTTGTTGAAACACAATTCGCGGTCGGCTCTTTCAAACGAAAGCGGATGCTTGACCGAGACTTCGCGCTTGCCGTCATACCATTCATCCATGCCCCAGAAGTGAGCGGAACGAATGCTGACCTCGAGGGCATTCACGAGGCGCGCCACAAGCGGCAGTTGTTCGGTTGGGCCAATGGGGCCGCAGATGCCCACGGGATTATCCGGCGTGGAAACGCGCCACGCATCGATGTACTCCAGCGCCTCGGCAAGGTAAAAATCCTCCAGCGTGTCGTACATCACCACGCGAAAGCCGGGCCGCGCGAGTTTTTCGATTTGGCGCGGCGTGAGCTTGGCGGCATCGCGGATAAGGTCGTCCTCCAGGGTAGTGTAATCCCACCAATCGGGGGCAATGGTGCTGAGCTTGCGGGGCATATTATTCTTCCTTTTCGAGTGAGCGCTCGTATTTTTGATTTACCAAATAATTTTTCCCGAGCACATCTTTCAGTGGATCCAATTCTTCGGAACTGAAACCAAAGTGCAAATGCCGCCGCCAACCTTCGGCGAACTTAAATTTTTTTGACAGCTTGCCCAGCATCCGCGACACCTCTTCACCCGACTTGATGTATGAGTTCATCCCCTGACTCACATCCAGCCAATCCTGTTGACTCGCGTGTGCGGCCAGCGCCTCCACTTGCTGCGCGCGAACCGGCGTCGTGTTCACAAATGCACCGGCCATCACGCGCCGGCGCAATGGATCGCGCAAACTGTGGGGCATAGCGTGATACACCGTGACTTTGTTCGCAAAGGGCTTGGTGCCGGGTGTGCTTTTGAAGTTGGGCATTCCGTGCGCGAAAGCAGCCGTCACCGCGAGGCGGCAGGTGTTGGTGTGGTCTTCCATGTAATCCACCGGCGAATGCGTGAGCACCACCGATGCCTTGGACTTGCGAATCACCGCCGCCACTTTGCGCAGCGTGGGCACGTCATACATGATTTCCAAATCATTACAGATGCTCGCATGATATTTTGCGCCCAGGATTTTGGCGGCAGATTTGGCTTCCCGCGTGCGGGTGCGAGTGGCTTGGGCGGCATTTAATTTCACGCTGCCCAAGTTCCCGCAGGAGAGATTGAAATAATGAATCTCCCAACCCGCCGCCTGCAACTGCAGCAGCGTGCCGGCCATGGCGAACTCGATGTCATCCGGATGCGCCCCGATGGCAATGGCCGATGGCTTGGGCATAGTTATTTTGCGGGTTTGATCCGCACGGGCTTGCCGGTGGCGGCGGATTTGTCGGCGGCGAAGATGATTTCGTGCGTGCGTGCGGCGTCCGCGAGGCTGGTGTGGGGCATCTCTTTACCGGCGCGCAGTGCGGTGAAGAAGGCTTCGAATTGCGTTTGGTATGGGTGATCGCTCACGTCGCCGGAATCCACCAGTTGCGTGGCCAGCGTGCTCCATTCATTTTTGTTCAGTCCGCCCATTTTACTGGAGTAAAATTTATTGTCTAAAATACTGCCCTCGCTGCCAACGAGATGGGTGTGGAAATAATAAGGCTGCAAGCAATCGATGACGCTGGCAACTTTACCAAGGCGGCCGTCTTTGAATTTCAGAATCGTGACGCTGGTGGTATCGTATTCGTACTTTTTGAAAATTTTGTTTTTCGATTGAGTGGAATGACTGGTTACTTCCACAACGTCCGTCGAGCCCATAAAATACAAAAGCGCGTCCATCGCGTGGCAACCGGCCGAAAGCAAACTGCTGCCGCCGGCATCCTTTTTAGTGTTCCAACGATACTGGCCGTACCACGGGCCAACGCCGTGATAATAATCGACTTCGCCGTAGTGGATTTTGCCGACGAGCCCTTGGTCCACAACGGATTTAATCGTGAGAAATTGCGATGCGAAACGGCACTCAAAACACACGCAAACTTTCACGCGCGCCTTCTTCACCGCCGCCACCATACGCCGCAGGCTGGGCTGCGTGAGCGTGAGGGGCTTCTCGATGATGATGTGCTTGCCCGCCTTGGCTGCGGCGACCACTTGATCGGCGTGCTGGTACGGATAGCTGGTCACATCCACCACGTCCAAAGTTGGATCCTTGAGCATGGACTTGAGGTTGGTGGTGGTTTTGATGCGACTGCCGTGGCGCACGCTGAGTTCATCGTCGTCCAACAGGCGCGATGAAAACACGCGAGTGACCTGAGCCATGCCCGAGGCGTTGATGGCGTCAATGTGAGCGGTGGCCGCCCAGCCGTATCCGATTATGCCGACGTTGTATTTTTTCAAAATAAAAACCCGTGGTTGAATGGGGAGGCCGATGGCACAATGATTGGCCCAGAATGTCAAGGATGCCCGAACCCCGCATCATTATTTTTGTCAAAGCGCCTCGCCCCGGTTTTGTGAAAACCCGGCTGGCCGCCGCCATTGGAAACGAAGCCGCGCGCAACGCCTATCGTCGTCTCGCCGAAACCGTGGTTGCCAATCTGGCTCCCCTGCCCCACACGGAGTTACGCTTCACGCCCGACGATGCGGAAAACGAAATCGCTCATTGGCTGAGCGATGACTGGACTGCCCGCCCCCAAGGCGAAGGCGACCTCGGTGAACGGATGCACCGTGCTTTCATCGAAGCAAAGGGGCCCGCAATCATTATCGGCTCCGATTGCCCTCAAGTGGAGCTGAGCGATCTTCGAACAGCCGCCAAAACCCTGCAAGCCCGCGACGCAGTCATCGGCCCCGCCACGGATGGCGGCTATTGGCTGATTGGCCTGAACGCGCCCTGCCCCGCCCTGTTTGAAAATATCAAATGGAGCACGAGCGACGTTCTGCCAAAGACACTGGAGAAGGCAAACGAGGCTGGGTTGTCGGTGCAGTTGCTGCGCGAATTGACGGATGTAGATACAGGGGAGGATTGGGAAAGGTGGAAATAATTCCGGGTGTTCATTTCCAGTGTTGCCAGTGCGGAAAATTGGTGTAGAAAGCAGCAAGCCGATAGTAGATGCACTTGACTTAAATTCTGTATCCCAAGAAAGTCATGATGGCTAACGGGTGACCGAGCGAACACACTTCAGTTTCAAAAACCCTCCGACATCAATGATACCAAGAGACGTAGATAATGATATTGGCTTTGGTGAATCCGTTATCACTTTGGGCATTTTACGAGGCCAAGAATCAAGATGCGCTTGTTTTTATGGGGTTAAAAGAAACTGGAGCGGGTGGCGAGAATCGAACTCGCGTTATCAGCTTGGAAGGCTGGAGTAATACCATTATACGACACCCGCGTGGGCAGTATCATAGAGGGCTCGGTGCGTTTGTCAATTCGCAGGGCGCCACTTTCCGTATCACGCTTGGCATCGTTCCCGCTTGCGGGTATGTTGCGGGCCGATGAGTTCTGTTCTCTTGCAAGGCGGGCGTGTGATTGATCCGGCCAATGATCGCGACGAAACCGCGGATGTGCTTTTGTCCGATGGGAAAATCACGGTGGTCGGTACCGGGTTGGAGACACTGCCGGACACAGAGGTGATTGATTGTACCGGCCAAGTGGTTTGTCCGGGGTTGATTGATCTGCACGTGCATTTCCGCGAGCCGGGCCAAACGGCCAAGGAGAACATCGCCACCGGCTCGGCCGCAGCGGCGATGGGTGGCTTCACCTCGGTGGTGTGTATGCCCAACACCACGCCCGCCATCGACAACCCCGCGACGGTTGCGCTCATCCAGGATCAAGCCGAACGCGAGGCGATGGTGAATGTTTATCTCACCGGCACCATTACACTAGGCATCGCGGGTGAAGAACTGGCACCCATCGGCTCCCTCAAACAAGCGGGCGTGGTGGCGATCACTGATGACGGCCATTGCGTGCAGAACCACGATCTCATGCGCCGCGCGCTGGAGTACGCGAAGATGTTTGACCTGCCGGTGATGGATCATTGCCAGGATTATTCCATCGTGACCGATGGCGTGATGCACGAAGGCTACTGGAGCACCAACCTCGGCCTCAAAGGCTGGCCGGCGGCGGGCGAAGATTTAATCGTGGCGCGCAACATCGAGCTGGCCGAGCTGACCGGCACGCACATCCACTGCCAACACGTGAGCAGTGCGCGGTCGGTGGAGTTGATCCGCCAAGCGAAGGCGCGCGGCATTTGCATTTCCGGCGAGGCGTGCGCGCATCATTTTACGCTCACCGATGCGGCGATCGGCGGCAGCGAACATTTCTGGGCCGAAGATGGCCGCGAACTTCAAACTGAATCGCAACGCACGGAGTGGCCTTCGTTTGATACAAACTGCAAAATGAACCCGCCACTGCGCACGGCGGAAGACCGCAAGGCCATCATCGCCGGGCTTGCCGATGGCACGCTGGAAATCCTCGCGAGCGATCACGCGCCGCATTGCGCGCATGAAAAGGAGGTGGAGTTTGACTACGCCCCCTTCGGCATCACTGGATTGGAAACGGAATTAGCCCTGTCGCTGATGCAACTCTTCCACGCGGGCCACCTCGATTTGCCCGCGCTCATAGCGAAATACACCGTAAACCCCGCCACGCTGCTCAAGCTCGAAAAGGGCACCTTAACCGAAGGCGCGGATGCGGACGTGACGGTGTTCGATCCCAACGCCGAGTGGGTGTACGACGCGGCCGCCAGCCCCAGCAAATCCGCCAACACCCCCTTCCACGGTTGGACGCTTAAAGGCCGGCCGACCATGACCGTGGTTGCCGGAAAAATTGTGTGGCGCGAAGACGCCGTTGCGGCGTAAACTCGGCCCATCGACATTAACCCCCACATCCACCGGTATTTGATCCTGCTCAATGTAGGCTTAAAAAGCACTGATGTCAACGCCGACACCCCCAGCGACAATGATTCGACCGCGGCGAAGGCTGGCTGACCAACATCGAAAAGGCCAAGGAAGTAGCCAAGAAAGAAGACAAACTCATTCTGATGGAATTCACCGGCTCCGACTGGTGCCCGCCTTGCGTCGCAGTTCAAAGAGGAGGTCTTCAATCCAAAGAAGAGTTCAAGACATACGCGAAGGAAAACCTAGTGCTTGGTGAAGGTGGATTTTCCGCGAAACAAAGAACAAAGCGATGCTTTAAAAAACAGGCTAACGATACCGCCCTCCAGGAGAAATATCAGCGTCGAACGGTTACCCTACTTATGTGGTGCTAAATAGTGGAGGTGAGGAGATCGGCCGCCAAGAGGGATACAGCACCGGTCGGCCGCAAAGGCGTTCACTACTAAGATCAGGAGCTATACCAAGAAGTAAACCAAGAAACAATTTGAACTCTTTTTCACGGCGCGGCCTTCGGGTCGCGCCTTTTTTGTGTCGCCGCTTGACGGGTTGGCGGGCGCTCCCTAAACTTGCGCGGCTTCACAGTCAACCCAACAAAATGGCAATCCTCGCTCTCGAAGACGGAACAGTTTTTCACGGCCTAGGTTTCGGCGCACGCGCCACGGCCTGTGGCGAAGTGTGTTTCAATACTTCGATGACCGGTTACCAGGAAATCCTCACGGATCCCTCTTACAAGGGGCAGATTGTGACGATGACTTATCCGGAGATCGGCAACTACGGCGTGAATCCGGACGACATTGAGAGCTATCAGCCGCATGTCTCTGGCTTTGTGGTGCGCGAGCTTTCGCCGGTGGTCAGTAGTTGGCGCGCCCGCCAGTCGCTCGATGAGTACCTGACGGAAAACGGTATCCCCGGCATCGAGGGCATCGACACGCGCGCGCTCACCAAAAAACTTCGTGTGCGCGGCGCGATGAATGGCGTGATTTCGACTGAAGAAATTTCAGAAGCCGACGCCAAGCAACGAGCCACTGAGTGGCCCGGAATGGTGGGTGCTGATTACGCGAAAGAGGTCACGCACGCCGAGGCGTTTGATTGGGAGACTCACGAACAATCCAGCGAGGAATTCGCAATCCCATTCGGGAACGACCCCACGCCGCACCCCCCTGCCCTGCCCCCGGCGGATGTGCCGATTGTGGCGTACGATTTTGGCATCAAATATAATATCCTGCGCTGCCTTCGACGGCACGGTTTCCAAGTGCGCGTTGTACCCGCGAGTACGACCGCCGAAGAAGTGTTGAAGCACAACCCCGCCGGCGTATTCCTCTCCAACGGCCCCGGAGATCCCGCCGCATTGGGTTATGCGGTGAAAGCGGTGACGGATTTAGTATCTCATGGAATCCCCATTTTCGGCATTTGCCTCGGCCATCAAATTCTCGGGCAAGCACTGGGCGGCAGCACCTTCAAACTCAAGTTCGGCCATCGCGGGGCCAATCAACCGGTGAAAGATTTGGAATCCGGCCGCATCGAGATCACCTCCCAAAACCACGGTTTTGCAGTGGATTCATCGACACTTCCCGAGGAAATCCAAGTTAACCGCATCAATCTCAATGACCAAACCGTCGAGGGATTGCGCCATCGTTCTAGGCCGATTTTCAGCGTGCAATACCATCCCGAAGCTTCGCCGGGCCCTCACGATTCCAACGGACTGTTCGGCCGTTTCCGGGAAATGACCACCCAAGCCTAACTGCTTGACATCACTGAAAAAGTTAGTTACTTTTAAGTAGCCCGTAAGTTTGGGTAGCTTGTTTCGAGGCATGGCTACGCTGTTGTACATCATCACCGAAGGGATTCAAGGCGGTCCGTTCGAGTTGACCGAAGGGACTCATATTCTTGGGTCCGCTGAAGCGTCTCCTATTCTCATTTCAGATACCACCATCTCTGCACAGCACGGCCAGTTTACCATCACCGCCGGACAAATCGTGTATCAGGATTTGGGCTCCCAAAACGGCAGCTTCGTGGAGCAACAACCCGTCACTTCCGTCACCCTCGTGGCGGGGCACATCGTGCAAGTCGGCAACATCCACGTGCAGTTAGTAGACGATCCCAGTGTGGTGGAAACCATGAAGCGCGAAACCGCCGTCATCCAAACCGGCCCCAAAGCGATTCAGCCCGGCGACTTTGGCTCCAAAAACGAAGCCAAATCCCCCTTCCGAGTTAAAAAATCCGGATGGGTGAAAGTTTACATCATCGTCATCACCATCATCGGCGTTTTGGCTGTGGGGGCATTAATCCTGCTCCTCTTCTTTCCGGAAATGCTCACCCCTTCCAACTAAGCAAAATCTCCACCGGGGTTCATTGCACAAAAGGTTGCACTTTCGCGCACAATCCGTATTGATGTGCGCCCCGTGGACGACACGAATAAACTAATTGAACAACGCCGGGAAAATCTCGCCGCCTTGCGTGAAGCCGGTATTGAACCCTTTGCCAATAAATTTACTCCCAGCGAAAACTGCGGAGATGCCAAGGCCAATTACGAAGAGGGCCGCCCGGTGGCGGTCGCCGGCCGACTCGTGTCCAAACGCGAAATGGGCAAAACCATTTTCGCGCACATCCGCGACACTTCCGGAACCCTCCAACTCTTCATTCGAAAAAATGATATTGGCGACGAAGCATTTGCGATTTTCAAGGGCCTCGACCTCGCGGATTTCGTGGGTGCCAATGGCACGCTATTCACCACCAAGACCGGTGAAATCAGCGTGAAGATGACTGACTTCGTCGTACTCGCCAAAGCACTACGGCCGCCGCCCGACAAATGGCATGGCCTCGCTGACCAAGAAACCCGCTATCGCCAGCGCTATCTCGACCTCATCGCCAATGACGAAGTGCGCGATACTTTCCTTAAGCGCAGTACCATCCTTCACGAGATTCGCAACTTCATGGCCGAGCGCGGGTTTGTGGAAGTGGAAACACCAATTCTGCAAAGCATCCCCGGCGGGGCGGCGGCACGACCCTTCGTGACGCATCACAACACATTTAATCGCGATTTTTTCATGCGCATTGCGCTGGAGCTTTCACTCAAAAAACTACTCGTTGGCGGGATCGATCGAGTGTTCGAGATTGGCCGCATCTTTCGCAACGAAGGTATTTCGCGCCGCCACAATCCCGAGTTCACCATGCTCGAGGCGTATCAAGCTTATGGCGATTACGAAACGATGATGGAGCTGCTCCAATCAATGATTTGTCACCTCGCCGAAAAAGTGTGCGGCACGCTCATCATCGAGCAAAAGGACGAGGAAGGAAACATCACGCAAACTATCGACCTCACCCCCGATTGGCGGCGGGCGAAGTACAAGGATTTGATTCGCGAAAAAGCCGGGGACGATTGGTTTGACCTCAGGCCCGACCAACGCCGCGCCCGCGCCACCGATGAGTTAAAAATTGAAACGGACCCCGACGAGCAGGATTACGAAGTCACCAACGCCGTGTTTGAAAAACTTGTCGAACCCACGCTCATTCAGCCCACCTTCGTAACGCATCTACCCAAAGAGCTTGTGCCGCTCGCCAAGCTTTCCCCCGATGAGCCCGATTGCGTGGAGGTCTTCGAGTGCTGCATCAACGGCCAGGAAATTGCCCCCGCGTACACTGAACAAAACAACCCCATCGAACAACGCGAACGCCTCCAAGAACAAGCCGGCGGCGAACAGCAAAAGATGGACGAAGATTTTCTCACCGCCCTCGAACACGGAATGCCCCCCGCCGGCGGCATCGGCATCGGCATCGATCGCCTCTGCATCATGCTCCTCGGGCAGGAGAGCATCCGCGATGTGATTCTCTTCCCACAGTTGAAACCGCGGGAAGAATAGCCTCGGCAGGGACACACTGCCGCGCGTCCCTACAAAGCCGCCCAATCCACCGGCTCACTCAAATCAATCCGAGGCACCTCCGCCGTCACACACTCCGGATATTTCTGTGCCGCGCCGGTGTTGAAAACCAGCACTCGATCTTTGGGTTTCACCTTTCCCTGCCCCATTAACTGATCCAGCACCCCGAGGCAAACCGCCGTTTCCGGGCACACCGCAATGCCTTCTTTGGAATTGGCCAACTGCATCCACTGCGGAATATCCCCCTCCGGCGCGCTCATCGCCACGCCGCCGCTCTCGCGCACCGCATCGAGGATCATGAAATCTCCCACCGCCTGCGGCACCCGCAATCCGCTTGCGATGGTGGCCGCGTTGGCCACGCGCTTGGCGTGACGCGCGCCGCTCTCGAACGCTTTCACAATCGGCGCGCACCCATCGCTTTGGCACGCAACCATCTTCGGACGCTTGCCGCTTTTGAGCCAACCCAATGCCTCCAACTCCGCGAACGCCTTCCACATTCCGATCAACCCCGTGCCGCCGCCGGTGGGATACAAAATCCAATCCGGCAATTCCCATTCAAACTGTTCGGCCAATTCCAGCCCCATCGTTTTTTTGCCCTCGATGCGATACGGCTCCTTCAGCGTCGACACATCGAACCACCCCATCGCCTCCGCGCCTTCGCGAACCAGCCGCCCGCAGTCATCGATCAGTCCGTTCACCGCAAACACCTTTGCGCCGTGCAACAGACATTCCTTTTGGTTAATCAACGGCGTGTCGTCGGGCATAAATACAAAACACTCCATCCCTGCCCGTGCCGCGTACGCTGCCAATGCGCCACCGGCATTGCCAGCCGTGGGAGCCGCCAAGCGTTTCAAGCCGAATTCATTGGCCATCGTCACCGCCATCGCCATACCGCGCGCTTTGAAACTTCCAGTCGGTAAACGGCTTTCGTCTTTGATGAGTAAATTTTCCAAACCAAATTCCGCGCCCAACCGTTTGGCGGGAAGGATCGGCGTGATGGTTTCGGTGAGCGAAACAATGCTCGCCGGATCATCCATCGGCAGTAGTTCTAAATACCGCCAAAGCGTGGGCGGACGACCAAAGAGTGCTTTCTTGGGAAACTCCTTTTTTACCAAATCCAAATCATACCGCACCCAAAGCGGCCGGTGGCATCGTATACACAAACCGTGCACCTCGCCCGCGGGATATTCCGTGCCACAATCGGCACACTCCAAATGCGTCACAAAAGGCATGCGCGAGGGAAACGCATTTAGGCATGCGGCGTCAAGTGTGGTAGGGAAGCAAGCTTGAACACACGCCCCCAATTCAGGCAAAGTCCCCGCCGTTATGGCACCTAAAATTCGCATGGGCTTTATCGGCGTGGGCTCGATGGGTTTCAGTCATTTGCAGTTGTTCCACGAGGACTGCGGCAAACAAGCTGAAGCCGTGGCTGTGTGCGCCCGTGATGCCGGACGAATCCGGCGCGCAATGGACGTCGCGCCAAATATGACGCTGTTCAAAAAAGAAAAAGACCTCATCCAAAGCGACCTCGATGCCGTGGTGATTTCCTCGCCCAACTTTACCCACGTGCCGCTTGCGCTCGCGGCGCTCAAGGCAGGCAAACATATTTTTCTGGAAAAACCCGTCGGCATCACTCCCGTCGAATGCCGCAAACTCCTGCGCGCTTCGGAACGCAGCGATCGCATCTTGATGATTGGGCACGAGCTGCGGTACTCGCCGTATTTTGCAAAATTCAAAACACTGGTCGATGACGGCGCGGTGGGTGCGCCGCACATGACTTGGTGCAAAGAATTTCGCGGACCCTTTCAGCCGAAGAGCCGCGAGTGGATTCAAGACCGCCGCAAAAGCGGCGGCTGTCTCGTAGACAAAAACTGCCATCATTTTGATCTCATGAATTGGTGGCTCGGCGCGCGCCCCAAACGCGTGAGCGCCTTTGGCAGCAACGCCGTCAACCGCGTCATTCCCGGCCCCAATCAGGCGCACGACCACGCAACCGTAAGTTGGGAATACGACAGCGGCGCGAAAGGCACGCTGCACCTCAGCCTCTTCGCCCACGACCCCCCAAAGGAAACGCTCGAAATGGGCATCGTTGGCGACAGCGGCGTTTTACAAACCGACCTCGACAACCTGAAAATCCTCCACTGGAAAAAAGGCCGCGATAAACCGCGCGTCATCTCCGTGGACGCCAAACGCGGCATCGGCTGGGGCGGACATTTGGGTTTTGCTGAAATGCATCCCGCCTTCATCCGCGCCATACAAAAAGGCGAATCGCCACTCACCTCCGTGAGCAACACCCTCGATGGATCGCTGCTGGCGATTGCCGCCGAGGAATCCATTCGCAAAAAACAAATCATCACCATCAAATAAATGAGCACCCATCCCATCACCGAAAAACTTTTGAACGGCACTCTCATCCGCGAACCCGTCGGCAATGAGCAAGGCTACTGGTCCGGCGCGCCCGGTTGGACTTGGGACGAAACCGACCAAGCCGCTTACGTCTGCTATCGCATTCGCCGTCCGCGCGGCGTGGAGCCCGATCGCGGCGGCGAATCGCGCATCGCCAAGACGACTGATTTTGAAAATTTTAAGGATGTGTGGGCCGTGCAAAAGAGCGATTACAATTCCGCTTCCATCGAGAAGAGCACGCTCAAGCGCGGTAAGGACGGCCGATGGCGCTATTTCACCAGCTTCGTTGCGCCCGAAGATGGCCGGTGGTGCACCACCATCAACACGGCTGACAGCATCGAAGCGCTTGACCCCGCCAACACCAAACGCCTTTTCACCGCCACGGATCACAACCTTGAAGGCGTGAAGGATCCGTGGTTGATGGAAGTCGATGGCACGTATCATTTATTCCTCAGCGTCGCCATCAATACCGCCAGCACCAGTGACAGCTCGCACGAGTCGCTGGATATTTTCAACACCGGCGAATGCAAAAGCGCCACCGCCCTCGCCACATCGACCGACCTCGACAACTGGGATTGGCAAGGCATCGTCCTCCAACCCGAAGGCGACACCGCGTGGGACAAATACTGCCGCCGCATCAACAGTGTGCTGCCGCTCGCGGGAAAATATTATGCCTTCTACGACGGCAGCGAAGGCCATCACCAAAATTACGAAGAACGCACCGGCCTTGCTGTTTCTGATGATTTGCGAAATTGGAAAATCTTAACGCCCGAATCCTCGTGCATCACCAGCCCGCACACCACCGGCTCGTTGCGCTACATCGACGCCCAACATCACGGCGATGAAATTATCTTTATGCACGAACTCACCCGCGAAAACGGAGCCCACGAAATGCGGTTGACGAAGTTTGATGCTGACGGATTTTCGTTGGAGTGATTTTTAGACACGGATTTCACAGATTTTCACGGATAAAAATAATCTGTGTGAATCCGTGTCAAAACCTACTCCGGCAAGTCCTTCCCTTTCGTCTCCGGCAAATAAGCGATCGCAATTAGCCCGAGAAGGAAAGTAGTTCCAAGCAAACTCAACGCCTCTCGAATTGGGAAGCCTTCAATGGATTTCACGATGCCGGAAAGAATCAGCATTGGCGCGGCTACGATTCGGCCGACGTTGAAACAAAAACTCGTGCCCGTCGCCCGCAAGTGATTGGGAAACAATTCCGGAAAGTACACTGCATACCCCGCGTGCATGCACAGCGTGAAAAATCCAAACACCGGCAACAACCACAACAATTGATTGTAAGTTTGAGGCAAATAGCAAATGACCGGCACGACCATAAACGCACCCAAATGGCCGAGAATAAATGCTTTGTGTCGCCCAATCCGTGCACAAATCGGCCCGAACAGCAGCAACCCAACCCCCGCGCCGGTGGTCTGCACGATTCCGTAGGCGAACTTGGATTGCTTAGCCGCCTCGGCCACACTTGCGCCTTCGGCCAATAACATTTCCTTCGCCAACCCCTGCGTGGCGATGCCCACTGCCCAAAAACTTGCCAACCCCACCGCCGCCAGCATCATCCCCAACAGCGCGTGTTTGCGCCATTTCGAATGGCTAAACAATTCACGATAACTACCAGCGTTCTTTCGCGTGTCATCCGCCGCTTTCTTCCAGCGTTCCGGTTCCTTGACGGCGACCCGCACCCACACCACCAACAATGCAGGAATGATTCCAATCAAATAAGCATACCGCCACTGCGCGCCCACCGCCATCCCGGCCAGCGCGGCCATCCAAGTGCCCACCACGCTGGAAGCATGGAAAATACTGGCGGCGTGTGTGCGGGCGTGTTTGGGGAAAATTTCCGCCACCAAGCTCGCCGCCACGGCCCATTCGCCGCCGACACCCATGGCCACGAAAAACCGCAGCGAGGCAATCTGCCACAAGTCAGTTGCGAAATATGTTAGCCCGGAAAAAAGTGAGTAGGTGAGGATGGTGGCAATCATAATGGGCCGCCGCCCGTAGCGATCGGCCAGCGAACCGAAGAGCAACCCACCCACGGTTCCGCCCACCAGAAACGCGGCGAGAAACCAATCGCCCCACATATCTACTTTTGCCGCGCGCGCTTTATCGTCGGTGATGCCCGAGAGGAGATCGTTGAGCATTTCCCCGCGCGTGAGGTTGAAAATCTGGCCTTCGTAAACATCAAAAATCCAGCCCGCGCAGGCGATGATGAGGATGATCCATTGGTACCGCGTGATGCCGCTGTACCATTTGCGGTTCGGTGTGTCGGCCATCTACTTGGTTTCCTCCGGGCGTTCGAGGCTGAAGGTGCCGTGGTCTTTGGGGCTACGATAGTTGAACTGCAATTGGTTGGTGGTTCCACTTCCGTCGTAATGATAAACGCCGCCGGCGAGTTTACCGAGGTCGGCTTGGCCTTGGAATTGATATTGGCCGTTTGCCTCGGTGACCGTCATATCCAGTCCATACCCGTAGCTGATTGGCAAGATTCCCCATGTATATTTGGCGTGGAACCGGGTGTGGTAAACGCCCGCCTCCTTGCGAGTGATGAGGCAGCGCAGCACGTCGTTATGCTGATTAGTGTCGCTGTGCCAACGGCCAACCCATTGGCCTTCGATGCCGCTGGCGGTATTACTCGCGGCTTCCCAATCCCGATCAAAGGTGGAGCAACCCACACTCAGCAAAACGAGGCCAACCGAAATAATCCATGCGCGCGGGCTCATGCGCGGAAGATAGCGGGCGGCAAGTTCAAAGGCAATGCTCAGGTGAGCGAGGCATCACAATGCGTGCACGGGCCGGGCTGGTCGTTGCGCAGTTTGCCGCTGCATTGGCTGCAGGTAAATCGCTTGGGTTTGAAAAGGATTTTCCCGATTGCCGAAAGACCAAACCAAAAGATCAGAATAAAAATAACCCAGATCACGATTTTATCCTTGGGGGCGTCCTTCAACCCAATCACCAGCAGCAAGGAGAATAACGCTAGAACGGCGATGAAGCCCTGATGCCAAGGATTATCACGGGCCTCAATACTGCCCCAGTCGGCAATGGCGATTTTTTCATGAACCGTGAGATTAGTGCCCTCAAGCACCGGCGGCGTGGTATCGCTCCGCGTGGGCACAGGTGGTGGCGGTTCATCGGAGGGCGCGTGGCCAAGGGTCGAAGGTGTGATGGGCGCTAACGGAGCGAGTTGCGTAATTGGCGGCAGCACGGGTTCATCGCTGCTGGCAATCCATTCTTCAACCGCCGCGGCGCTGGGCGGACGATGGGCGGGATCTTTGGCGAGGCAGGCCATGATCATGGCGCACACGGCATCGGGCACTTGATTTTGCAAACCCAACTCGGAGAGACGCTCGGCAAGTGGCTTGGCCTCCACGTTGAGAACTTGATAGGTGACATCGCCGCTGGAGAATGGCGGGCGGCTGGTGAGCAATTCGTAAAAAGTGGAGCCGAGTGCATAAAGGTCGTCGCTGGCGCGTGGGATTTCGCCGCGCATTTGCTGAGGGCTCATGTAAAGAGTGGTGCCGCTAACGCTGCCTTGCATAGAGGATCGACTAAGGCTGTCCGCCATGGATGCGGCAATGCCGAAGTCGGCGAGCTTCAGATTGCCCTGCCTGTCGACCATCATATTCGCGGGCTTGAGGTCGCGGTGGACAATTTTGTTTTGATGCGCGTACTCGAGCGCATCGCAAAGCTGCGACATCAACGGCCGCAGCGTTTCCCAATTGAAACAATTCCCGGGCTGGGCAAGTCGCATCGTAGCGAGGTCCTGACCATTGATAAATTCCAACGTAACAAAAGCAGGCTCGCCCGGTGGTTGCACGAGGTCGTGAATGCGAATGATGTTGTTGTGGCTGAGGTGGCGGCTTTTTTGCACTTCGCGCCTGAGATCAGAAATAGCCACGGCATCATTAGCCATTTCTGGCGGCAGACGTTTAAGGGCGATTTCTTCGCTGAGTTCCTCATCGCGGGCCAGCCACACCTCCCCACGTCCGCCGCGACCGATGGGGCGAATCAGGCAGTAGCGCCGCGCTAACACTTCGCCTTCCCTTGCCCGCACGCTGGTGGGCGCTTGCAACGCCAACCAGCGATCGCCCACTTGGATGGTTTGGCCGGGGCTCACGCCCAAGCGACCGCGCACGCCCATGCCATCCAGAAAAATTCCGGCGGTTGTGCCGAGGTCTTCAATAAAGAGATCGCCATTTTGCAGATGCAAACGTGCGTGCGCCGCCTCCGCGCCACTCAGCAAAATTGCCGAGCCCGTCGCCGAGCCAATCGCGTGCACGCCCTCGCCAAGGAGAAATTCGGAAAGCACCACGCCATCCGAACCGGCTATCAACACTTTGATCGCGTCCGTGGGCATCGCGGCATTTTTGAAGAATGGCGGAGAGGGCGGGATTCGAACCCGCGTTACCCGTTATAGGTAAACCAGTTTAGCAAACTAGCGCATTCGACCACTCTGCCACCTCTCCGACCGGTTCGGCGGGCAACTTACCGCCGTTTGGCGAGTGAGTCAAACCCTCCGCGCGGCGTTGGACAACGGCGGTGGCCTGTGGCATATTGCCCCATCATGAAACAGCTAAAACAAATCGACCCAAAATCCCTCATCATCGGCTTCCTGCTTAGTGCGGTAGTCTTCCTAACCCTCGGCCTCGCCCAAGCCGAAGTCGTCAAAGTCCGCATCATCGGCATCGACAAAGCCGCCTTTGAAAGCTGGGATGCTATCAAGGTAAGTAATTAGATATTCCGAAAAACTCGTTCCGTACTTGTCAACGCCCTCCATTGCCCTGAAACTCTGCGCGGTGGATGTTGTTTTACCAATCGTGTTATTTGTCGTCGGCTTTGGGGCGGGCGCGTTTATCATTTGGCAGGTGAAACAAAAAGAAATTGAGGCCGCCAATCACGGCACCGAAGAACTCGAGGCCTCCTTTGGCAATCTTTCGCGCAAGGCGCTTTCTGAAAATCAAAGGCAATTTTTGGAGCTGGCCCAAAGTGAGTTTGCCAAACTTCAAGCCGGCTCCGGACAACAGTTAGATCAAAAAAAAGAACTCATCGACGCCAGCCTTCAAATCATTCAACGCTCCCTGAAAGATTTAGGGGAAGGCACCGCCGGCTTGCGTGAACAGGTCCAACTATCACGAAGCCGGATCGACAACCTCAACGAGACCACTGACCAACTGCGCCTCATCCTTTCCAATAGCCAAGCCCGCGGCCAATGGGGCGAACGATTGGTGGAGGATATTTTGAGCTTACTCGGGATGATGGAGGGAAAAAATTATTCCAAGCAATCCAAGGAAGGCGATGATCGTCCGGACTTCACGTTCAACCTGCCCAAAGACAAGCGCTTGAATATGGACGTCAAATTCCCCATCACCCATTACGAAAAATACCTCGCTTCGGAAGACGAAACAATTCAAGCGAGTGAAAAGAAGCAATTCCTCACCGCTGTGCGCAATCATGTCAGTGCCGTAGCCAAGCGCTCGTACATTGACCCCGCCGGTGGCACGGTGGATTACGTCCTGCTTTTCATCCCCAACGAAAGCATTTATAGCTTCATCAATCAGGAAGACCACGATCTGATTGATTTCGCAATGAAAAAACAAATCGTGCTTTGCTCACCACTCACCCTCTACGCCATCCTCTCATTGATCCGCCAATCCGTCGCCAGTTTCGCAGTAGAGCGCAAGGCTGGTGATCTCCAAAAACTAGTGCAGGACTTCAGCATCCAATGGGAAAAATACGGCGAAAAAATTGATGCCTTGGGCAAGACTCTTTCTACTGTGAACAACCATTACGACCAAATCAAAACCACGCGCGCCACCGCCCTTGAACGCCCCATGCGAAAAATTCTAGATTTGAAACTAGAGCAGCAGGATGAAAGCCCGCCTGCAATCACTGACAGCGATTCAGATTGAGGCTTCAATTGTTTCGCAACTCTTCCCAAGGCAACTCCGGCCAGGGCACTTCACCTTCGGGCTTGGGGAGGTTGAAACGGCTAGAGTGAGGAAGCTCCAGTTCAGCCTCGCCTTCCTCTTCCAGCATCTGGGCGGCCTCGATGGCGGTTTTGCCTTGGTACAAGATGGCCATCACTGCAGAATGCACACAGTCTAACGCACATATAGCAAAGCCGATCATCGCGAAGACTGCCTCTTCGCTCAGTCCGCATTCGGGATCGAAATACACACGGCTCCGCGTCATCAGGCGGCCCTCGTCGAAATCCATCTCCAACCTGCACGTGTTATTTCGCGGCCCGATGCGGACAATCAACTCCGCCAACGCCGCGCGTTTGTCTTCCGGAATAGACAACGGATGATAGGCCACCACCTGCAACGCCTCCTCTTCGACTTTCACGCACGTGGTCCACACGCCCCCACCGGTGCCCAAAACAGCCCAAGCTGACCCGTTTTCCGGATCCGCCTTGAAGAGCACATCCGCTTCTTCGAAATGTTTCACTACGCTTTCAAATGTATCACTCATGGTTTTTCCTTTTGTTGAATGTTGCTGACTTAATTTCTTCCGGAATGTTAACACACTCGATGGGTCACACTCTGTCCCACCCGTGATTGCGCGAATACTTTTTTTGTGATATCGTCCAAGCCGTATGCGATTTGGAATATCGACATTTGCCATTGTACTATGCGTGTCAAGCGGGGCTGCTTATGCCGCAGAACAGCTTCCGGAAGTGGTTCGCTTTAATCGGGATATCCGCCCGATTCTCTCGAATAACTGTTTTTTGTGTCATGGGCCGGATGAAGGGCGACGCAAGGCAAAGCTGCGTTTGGACGTGGAGGTGGTGGCCAAAAAGGAGGTCATTGTCGCGGGTAAACTTTTGGAAAGTGAATTGTGGGCGCGGATTACCGCCACCGATGTGGAGGAACGGATGCCGCCGCTCAAGTCGAAGAAGGAACTCACTCCGCATCAAATCGCCCTCATCAAAAAATGGATTGAACAAGGCGCAAAATACGAAAGCCACTGGGCATTCATCGCGCCGAACTCCCCTGCTCTGCCTCAATCAAAAACCAAGTGGGGCCACAATCCCATCGACAACTTCATTGCCAACAAACTCGGTGCCAACGGACTCAAGCCTTCGCCGGAAGCCACGAAAGAAATCCTCATCCGGCGCGTCACGTTTGATCTCACCGGCTTGCCACCCACTTTGCCCGAGGTAATTGCGTTCGTGAACGACAAGAGCCCCAAGGCCTACGAAAAAGTCATCGACCGCTTGCTCGCCTCCAAGGCATATGCCGAGCGGATGACGCTGCACTGGATGGACGTCGCCCGATACGGCGACAGCAGCGTGCATCACGCCGACGGCCCGCGCACGATGTGGCCCTGGCGCGATTGGGTGATTAACGCATACGACACCAACAAGTCCTTCAAGGATTTTACCATCGAACAAATTGCCGGCGACTTGTTGCCCAATTCCACTGTGGCGCAAAAGGTGGCCACCGGTTTCAACCGTAACCACGGCACCACCGATGAAGGCGGCCTCATTGTTGAGGAGTATCGCGTGGAATACGTGGTCGACCGCGTGAAAACCACCGGCAATGTCTGGCTCGGCCTCAGCGTAGAATGCGCCCAATGCCACAGCCACAAGTACGACCCCATTTCGCACAAAGAGTACTACCAATTTTTTGCCTTCTTTAACAACAACGCCGATAGCGGCAAACAATCCAGAGGAGGCAATGCGCCGCCAATGGTGAATGTGGTTTCCGATGACCAACAGAAACTCCGTGACGACGCTCAAACGCGTATCAATTCAGCCACCACAAAACTAACTGCTCGCAAAAAATCCGCGAAAGGCGACATTGAAAAATGGGTTATCGCCGCCGCGCTCAAAAACCAAGAGCAACCGCAAGAGCCGGAGGGCCTCATCGCGCATTTGCCGTTGGATCAATTTAAAAACAAAATCACAGGCGAATTGATAAGCAAAAAAACTACTGCCAAATTAGAAGGTGGTGCGCAAGCGAGTGACGGAAAATTCAGTGGCGGATTGCGTGTGGTGAAAAATGGCTTCGTCAATGTGAAAGGCATCACACCGCCGGAATGGAACGAGCCGTTCAGTTACGGTTGCTGGGTGAAGCCCGATGCCGCAAATGCCAGTGGCGCGATTTTCAGCAAGATGAATGAGGGCAACGCTTTTCGCGGGTTTGATATTTGGCTGCAACAAGGCGCGCCAGGAACACACATCATCAACAACTGGCCCGATAACGCCGTGAAAATCCTCGGCAAGGAAAAAGTCAAAGCCAAAAAATGGTCGCATATTTTTGTGACCTACGATGGATCCGGCAAAGCCAGTGGCACGCGGATTTATCTCAACGGCAGACGCCTCGCGCACAATATCGAAGCGGATGGATTAAGCGGAACGATTCAAACGCCAAATGAATTCCGCATCGGCCGACGCTCCAATTCCGCCCAAGCCAACAATATCGAAATCGATGACGTGCGTTTGTACAATCGTGCGCTGACCGATACCGAAGTGGCCACGCTGGCGGGCAATGATCCGGTCGGCCCCATCCTCGCCATCGCGCCCGACAAACGAAACGCCAAACAAAAAACCGCGCTCATAATTCATTACCTCAATACCATTGATAAAGAACACCAATCACTGACCGCTGAAAAACAAAAGGCGACAAGCGAATTGACGGCGTTGACCAAAACCAAAATCACTTCGATGATTATGGGCGATCAAGGCAAGATGCGACCCACTTACATTCTCGAGCGCGGCCATTATTCGCATCCGCGCAAGGACGAACTCATCAAGCCCGGCGTGCCCGCGTTTCTGCCGCCGCTACCCAAAGCCGCACCAAAAAATCGCCTCGGTCTCGCCCAGTGGCTCACGCGAGCAGACCATCCGCTAACCGCCCGAGTGACGGTGAATCGTTACTGGTCGCTGCTCTTCGGCAAAGGCCTTGTGAAAACAGTTTCGGATTTGGGCACGCAAGGCGATTGGCCAACGCATCCGGAGTTGCTCGACTGGCTCGCCACCGATTTCGTGAAGCACGGCTGGGACGTCAAACGCACGCTCAAGCAAATGGTGATGAGCGCCACGTATCGGCAATCCTCCCGTATTACGCGCGAGTTGTTTGCCCAAGACCGCTCCAACGCCCTCTTGGCGCGTGGGCCACGCTTCCGATTGCAGGGCGAGTTTGTGCGCGACAACGCACTCGCTGTCAGTGGATTGCTCGTGCGGAAAATCGGCGGCCCCAGCGTGAAGCCTTATCAACCGCCCGGCCTTTGGAACGAAGTCAGCCTCGGCGGCAACGTGCGTTTCCGGCAGGACAAAGGCGAGGGGCTGTACCGGCGCAGTATGTACACCTATTGGAAACGCTCCGCGCCTGCGCCCACGATGACGATTTTCGATGCGCCCACTCGGGAAAAATGCCTCGTCGAACGCCCCCGCACCAACACGCCGCTGCAAGCACTGGCCACGTTGAATGACCCGCAATTCGTCGAAGCCTCGCGGCATTTGGCTGAGAGAATGATGAAAGAAGGCGGTAATTTACCGAAAGACCGCGTTGCGTTCGGCTATCAACTCGTGGCCGCGCGGACGCCCAAGGCGTTGGTTTCACAAATTCTTTCCAGCGCGTTCAATGAAGAGTTTGAGCATTACAAAAAGAATCCCGAAGCCGCCGCCAAGTTGTTGGCAACGGGCGATTCCAAGCGCGACGAATCACTCAACACCGCCGAGCACGCCGCCTGGACCATCGTGGCCAGTATGTTGCTCAACCTCGACGAAGTCATCTCCCGTCTTTAAACATTATGAATCCATTTCACGAAAACGGCCTGCTGCAAACCCGCCGCGAACTGATTTTTAACACCGCCAAATGCCTCGGCGGTGCAGCGCTCGGCTCGCTGATGGCACCCAATCTCATCAGCGCCCCGCGTACGAGCAACGGCATTGGCGGGTTAGCCGGACTCCCCCATTTTGCGCCTAAAGCCAAGCGAGTGATTATGCTCTTTTTTTCCGGTGGCCCGAGCCATATCGATATGTTCGATTACAAGCCGCGAATGCGAGACTTTCACGGCACTGAGTTGCCCGACTCCATCCGCAAAGGCCAACGCATTACCGGGATGACCAGTGGCCAAAAATCGTTCCCCTGCGTCGCACCAATGTTCAAATTCAAACGCCACGGCGCGCACGGCACTTGGGTGAGTGAGTTGCTGCCAAACATCGCTGGCATCGTCGACGACGTCACGCTCATCAAGAGCATGCATACCGAGGCGATCAATCACGATCCCGCCATCACTTACATTCTCACTGGCACCCAACAGCTCGGCAAACCCAGCTTCGGCTCGTGGATCAGTTATGGGCTCGGCAGCGAAAATAAGGATTTGCCCGCGTATCTCGTGATGATTTCCAAAGGACGCGGCCAAAGCCAGGCCCTGTATTCGCGCCTTTGGAACAGCGGCTTCCTGCCCAGCAAACATCAGGGCGTCAATCTCCGCAGCGGACGCGAGCCGGTTTTGTTCCTCAAAGACCCCGAAGGCATCGATCGCCCACTGCGGCGGCGGATGCTCGATGGCATTGCGAAAATCAATCAGGAACAATTTTCCGAGTTCGGCGATCCTGAAACCCAAACACGCATTTCGGCATACGAGATGGCCTTCCGAATGCAAGCCAGCGTGCCGGATTTGATGGATGTTTCCAAGGAACCCAAAGCTATAAAAGAAATGTACGGCAAAGACACCGCCAAGCCCGGCACCTTTGCCAGCAACTGCATCCTTGCCCGCCGGATGGCCGAGCGCGGCGTGCCGTTCATCCACCTCTTCCACCGCGGCTGGGATCAGCACGGCGCGCTGCCGGTGAAGCTGCGCCAACAATGCGAGGACGTCGATCAACCTGTGGCCGCGCTCATCAAGGATTTGAAACAACGCGGGATGCTCGATGAAACACTCGTCATCGTCGGTGGCGAATTTGGCCGCACCATTTATTCCCAAGGCGCCCTCTCCAAAACCAATCACGGCCGCGACCACCACGGCCGGTGCTTCACCACGCTAGTGGCCGGCGGCGGCTTCAAAGCCGGCTACGAACACGGCGCCACCGATGATTACAGCTACAACATCACACGCGACCCCGTGCACATCAACGACCTCAACGCCACTCTCCTCCAACAAATGGGCATCGACCACGAACGCCTCACCTACCGCTTCCTCGGCCTCGACCAACGCCTCACCGGCGTGGAAGGGGCGAAGGTTGTTCCGCAATTAGTCACTTAATCTTCGGCGCTTCCGTGGCAGTTGAAAGTTTGCTTTCCAGCACATCCGTCACTCTTTGGGTTTTGTTTTTCAAACCACGGTACTAATAGAGTATCTACGAGGAGTTGGAAAAGGTGGTAGAGGACCAAGGGCACTGCGCCGTAGGGGTTGGAGGCGAAGAAATTGCTCCAGACGTAAATGCCGTTGGGGAGGGTCTTTTGGGAGCCGCTAAGCATCATTGCGGTGCGGTCGGGCCAGCCGAAGCGGAGCCAACCAGAGAGGAGGTAATTCCAGGCGAGCAATGCGAGGTGGAGAATGGCGCACGCGGCGAAGAAACGCAGGACGATATTGGGCGCGCCTTGGAGTTGTTGGGCGCCGGAGGCAAATCCGGTGTAGACGAACATTAAAATAATAAACTGCGGCACGATGCGGATAAAGGGACGGATGCGCTCGGTGCGTTCCCAAAGTATTGGGCGGAGCAATTGCCCGGCGGCGATGGGGAGGAGTACCATATAAACCATCCGCAGCATCATTTCACCCACGCGAAAATCGACGTCCGCGCCAATGCTAATTTCCAGGATAAATGGCGTTAGCAAAAAGGTAAGGCTATTGGAGGCAAGAGTGCAGATGAGGGCGAGTTCGCTGTTGCCTCTGGCCATCATTGTGAGGGCGATGGCGGAGGCGAGGCTGCCGGCCTGCGCGGCCATAATCATCATGGCGGGGAGGAAGTGCTCGTTGCCCGCGGGTGCCAGCCACAGGCTCAAGCCGTAGGCGAGTACGGGCGAGAAAATATAAATACTGAGCAGCACGGGGATGACGGCGTGAAAGTTGGTGGCTTGTTTGACGAGGTTGGAGGTATCCATCGTGAAACCGGCGATGCCCAGCATCACGCCCACGAAGACGGGGATAACCCAGCCGGAATCCTTGAGCGCCAACCCCGCCTCGGGCACGAGAATGCCCACAGGAATGAGGAAGATCAGTGCGGCTAGAAACCAATAGCGCCGGACAAAATCATGGTTCACACCAATGAATGCCATTAATGCACTCCCATCACTTTGTGCAAATCGCGTGCCATTATTCCCATGGTGAGGTAGCGTTTCTCTGGAACATACTCGATGCACTTCAGAATTAACTCCTCCAGCAAAAGTGGGATGTTGGGGTTGAATTTGCGCGGCTTGCGGATGAGATATTTTGGGTTGAGCTGGTTGGTGAGTTTTTCCTTGGCAGTCTGGCCTTCGAATGGTTTCACCTGCGTGAGCATTTCGTACACGGTGACGCCAAAGGAATACACATCGGCGCGCTGATCAAAGCGCCAGCCATTCACCACCTCGGGGGCCATGTACAGTGGGGTGCCGGATTTACGCTCAAATTTCATCGGCGAATCAGGGATGGCTTGCGCGGTATCAAAATCGCACACAAATAAAGTGCCTCCGCGACTGATAATGAGATTCTCCGGCTTCAAATCAAGGTGCATGATTCCCTGCCCGTGGAGGTGCACCAATCCCGCGCAGAGGTCGATGATCATATCGCTGAGAATTTCCTCGAGCATCGGGTCTTCGCGCACGTTCATTTCGCGCAGATTCAATCCTTCCACATATTGGAGCACGGCATACTCGCGTCCGCTGACTTTGCCGCTTTCGTGAAAGGCAATCACGTTCCGGTGCGGCGCGAGCTTGGCCATGATATCGCAACCGTGCCGAAACAAAGCTGGGCCATTGGATCCCGAGCCAAACGAATCATGCATCACGCGCAGCGCAAGGGTGTGGCCATCGGGATCGGTGACCAGCCATATCGTGGCCAACCCGCCTTGAGCAATGCGCTCCAGCAGGCGGTAGTCGCCAAATTTTCCGTTTTCAACGAGTTGGATCTTTGCCTCCTCTTTCCCGCGCGGATGAGGCCGCGCGCGGGCCAATCCAAGCGGTGAACGGGAATTGTTTCAATAAAAATCACTTGGCGCGGCAGGAAATTGCGGCTGTACTGCGCCTCTTGCGACATACAGTTGCCATTCTGATTTACGTTGCCTGCGTGTTTTTGGGCGCAGCACTGCTTTCGCCATTGGCGTGGAAAGCGGTTTTCGCGGACTGGGCATTTCTGACATTCCTGAATGACCACGACGATTTTCATCGTTACTTCAACCGCTGTCTGCTGGGGCTGTCCCTGCTTGGGCTCGGATTGTTGTGCCGATTCTCCGGCATCAAATCGTGGTCAGAAATTGGCTGGTCGAATCCCAGCAAAAACCTGCCGTGGCTGGGCAAGGGCTTACTGCTCGGGCTGGCCTCGCTGACGGCCGCGGCCGCCATTCCCCTTCTGAGCGGCGCGCGGGAAATGCTCCCCACTCCCATGCTAGCGGATTGGAGCCGCCATCTCGTCAATGCGCTGAGCGCCGGGCTGCTAGTGGCGGTGATTGAGGAAACCCTGTTTCGCGGCGTGCTCTTTGGTTTGTTGCGGCGGGATTTGTCGTGGCGCTGGGCGGCGCTGGCGGGTTCGCTATTTTTTGCGGCAATGCATTTTTTGGATCAAAAACCCGATATAGAACCCATCACTTGGACCTCCGGCTTCTCAGCGTTGCCGGCGATGGTTCACGATTTTACAAACGACCCGTATTGGGCAGCGAAATTTACCAACCTCACGCTGGCGGGATTTATACTCTGCGCGCTTTGGCAGCGCACAGGGAATCTCTATTGCTCAATCGGCGCGCACGCGGGCTGGATTTTTTGCCTTAAGACCAACGGGTTTCTCACGCAATCAACCGCGGACTCCGCGTCGGCGCTTTGGGGTAGCGGACAAATCAGCGATGGGTGGGCAGCCACGCCCTTGCTGGCGTTGATGGTTTGGTATATTATCCGAAGCAATGAAAAGCCCCCTCAACCTGATTGAGCCATTGAAGGGGCTAGCCTTTCCGGAAGTCTGCCAAGTGTGCGGTGATTCATGGGCCGGTGCGACTGACGGCTTTGCCTGTCGCAAATGTCGATCAAACATTTTCAAATCCACACCGCCTTGGTGCGAACAATGCGGATTACCTTTCAATGGCGCGGCGGGAAATGCAACCATCTGCAAAAATTGCCACGAGGCAGATTGGCAATTTGAGCGCGCCCGCTCCATGATGTCCGCCCGCGGGTTGGTGCGGGAAGTGATTCATCGGTATAAATATAACCGTCACGAATTTTTTGAACCCCTGATGGTCCAATGGTTATTTGGCTGTGGGAGCCTGTTTTCGGAGAAGTCACAATGCGTGGTTCCGGTTCCGCTGCATCCACTGAAAGAACGCGATCGCGGGTTCAACCAAGCTGAGAGATTAGCCAAGGGCGTGGCCGAACACCTCAATTTGCCCGTAAAATCCGAGTGTTTAATGCGATTCAAATACACGGAAACCCAAACCAACCTCTCACGAAAGGAGCGCATGGCAAACATGCAAAACGCGTTTGGAGGCTCGGAACGCATGACCTTTTCGCGCGTATTATTAGTGGACGACGTGATGACCACGGGCGCCACGGCAAGCGCCTGCGCGGCGGCGCTTCGGCGAGCCGGAGCGCAAACTGTGGATGTCTTGACCCTCGCGCGCGGCATTCCAGTTTAGTTTTGGCTTGAGGCGGAGGTGGGTTTGGACAACATACTCCCCAAGCGACGGCATTGCCGCATTATGGCTAAACAACCCAAAAAAACACTCGGACTCGAAACAGTAGAACCGGCAGTGACTCCCCCACCCGCGGAGCAGGAGCCGGCGATTGAAAAGAAGCCCGTGAGCCCCGGCACCACTCGCAGGCGCGACATCCCGCAAGGCTTGTGGACAAAATGTCCTGAGTGCGAAGAGATGATCTTCGACAAGGAGCTGGAAGAAAACGAAAAGGTATGCCCGCATTGCAGCCATCATTTCTTAACCACCGCATACGCACGCATCGCCTCGTTGACGGAGCCGGAATCATTTGAGGAATTCGATGCGGATATGATGAGCGTCGACACGCTGGAATTTACCGGCACCGCCGCCTACGCCGACAAGCTGGTGAAACATCGCGAAAAAACGGGGCTCAAAGATGCGGTCATCACCGGCATCGGCCGCATCGGCGGCCACGAAGTGGGGATGGCGGTGATGGATTTTAATTTCCTGGGCGGCTCGATGGGTTCGGTGGTGGGCGAAAAAATCACCCGCATCGTGGAAGTCGCCACGGAACGACGATTGCCGGCAATTATCATTTCCAGCAGCGGCGGTGCGCGGATGTACGAAGGCATGTTCAGCCTCATGCAGCTGGCTAAAACCAGCGCGGCCATTGCATATCATGGGCGGCAAAACCTGCCGTACATCAGCGTGCTTACCCATCCCACCACTGCCGGCGTGATGGCGAGCTACGCGAGCCTGGGCGATCTGATTATTTCCGAGCCCAAAGCAATGATTGGTTTTGCCGGGCCGCGCGTGATTAAAGACACCACCCAAAGCAAGCTGCCCGAGGGCTTCCAGACGGCGGAATTTTTGATGGAACGCGGGCTGATCGACGCGATCATCCCACGCACGGAGTTAAAGAAGAGGCTGAGCGAGTATCTAGATTACCTCTGTGGCAATCTCGGCTAAAGCTTGGGCTTGAGCTTGGCGTAAATCAAATTTGAGGCATCACGATCCCCAAAGACCCCCACGCGAATGGATAGCGACGTCAGTTCCGTGGACTCGCTTTTCACATCAAAAGTGACGTTTCCAAAATCGCTGCGGGCGGTGATTCTGCCGGCGAAAGCTTTCTTTTCATTTTTCTGGATTTCGAAATTCAGTTCCTTGCAGGTCTCTTCCACGACGGCGTAAACCTCATCAAAGGATTTGGTTGAAGTCACTTCGAGATCCCCCTTGGTGTACATCACTGCACCAGCGCCCGCGCCTACAGCGGCCACAACCAGACAACCCGTTTGGGGAACCCCCACGAAACCAACCACAACCGTGGCAATAATTATTTTAATATTCATAACGCCTCCTGAGTGCCACCGGCACAAAGGGGAATCTAGAAATGCCGCCTAATTTAGTCAAGCGAGACAGAGCGCGACTTATTCACACGCGTGAATCAAAGTCGGCGCTTGCCTTGCCGCCGCGCCAATGCAAAATTGAAGGCACACCGGTGGCCGATCCAAATCCATTTCCCGTGCCCGAGGATGAATCCGCGCGACTTAAAATGTTGCGCGGCTTGGAGTTCACGCAAGCCAACCCGCCGGAGGCCGCTTGGAATGACTTAGTTGAGCTGGCTGCCCACATCGCCAATGCACCGAAGGCGTGGATTACGATCGTGGCCAAGGAAACGGTTCACCCCATCGCCTGTTGGGGTTGCAAAATTGAGGTGATGCCCCGAGGCAAATCGCCCTGTGCCCAAACCATCATGGCCGATGCCCCTCTGTTCGCGCCGGAAAACTTCCCGGGATTTTATGCGGGTTTTCCGATCCGCGTGAACGGTCATGCTGTGGGCACTCTGGCGGTGGAGGGAGCGGAGTCACTCGGGCTTTCCGACAAGCAAATTCGCCATTTACAACTGCTCGCCAGCCAAGCCGCTGAGCGATTGAACCTCCGGCATCGCGTGACTGCTTTGGAGACAGAAAATGCAGAATTGCTCATTCAAGAATTGGGCGTGGAAATGGCCGAAGAAAAATACCGCAGCATTTTCGAACATGTGCAGGAAGGGATTTTCCAAACGACGAGGGAGGGAGCTTTTATATCCGCGAACCCGATGCTTGCAAAAATTTACGGGTTTGAATCTACGGATGACTTGATGGCGAATTTGAATGATATTTCCGGCCAACTTTATCTCGACCCGGAACGACGAACGGAATTTGTGAGACGCATGAACAAGCATGACGTCATCCATGATTTCCAATCGCCGGTGCGCCGACAGGACGGAGAATTAATTTGGATTTCTGAAAATGTTCGCGCCGTGCGCAACAAAGCGGACGAATTACTCTATTTTGAGGGCACTGTGGTGGACATCACTGAACAGAAAAACACCGAGCAGGCACTGCGCACCTCGGAATTGCTTTACCATTCATTGGTGGAAATTATTCCACAGAATATTCTGCGTAAAGACAGCGAGGGCCGGTTCACTTTCGCCAATCAACGATTTTGCAAACTCAATGGCCGAACCTTTGATGAGATCATCGGCAAGACCGATCATGATTTATTCCCTAAAGATCAAGCGGATAAGTACCGGCGCGATGACCGGCGCCTGATGGAGAGTGACCAAACCTACGCGACCACTGAGATCCACATGCAACCCGACGGCACGGAACTCCACGTGGATGTGATCAAAACACCGCTTCACAATGAAGCGGGCGAAGTCACCGGCCTGCAGTGTATGTTTTGGGATGTCACCGAACGTCACCTCATGGAGGAGCAATTGGCTTATGAACGCGATTTGCTCAATGCGCTTCTGGAAAATGTCCCGGACAGAATTTACATCAAAGACACCGAATCGCGTTTCATCAAGGGCAGCTCCGCGCTCGCCCGGCGATTGAGCCTTAATTCGGCCGATGAAATTATTGGCAAAACGGATTACAATTTCCACCCAGAAAAACAGGCGCGCGAATTCCATGAGGATGAACAACGCGTCATCATCACTGGCAAGGCAATCATCAACAAGGTCGAGCAACAAACCAGCGAGGAAGGCCGGGCCGTTTGGGCCTCGGTCACCAAGGTGCCTTTCCGCAACCGCTCGGGTATCATCACTGGCATCATAGGCATTTCGCGTGACATTACCGCGCTGAAACTGGCCGAGGAAGAAAGCGCCCGCGCGCGGGATCTCGCGGTGGAAGCCGCACAGGTGAAGGCACAATTTCTCGCCGTAATGAGCCACGAAATCCGCACGCCAATGAATGGCATCATCGGGATGATTGATTTACTGCTCTCCTCCGAGCTGTCGGAAGACCAGCGCGAGTACGCCCAAACTGTCCGCACCAGCGCCGATGCGTTGCTGGATATTCTCAATGATATTCTGGATCTTTCAAAAATCGAGGCCGGTCGGCTCGAGCTGGAAAAGGCGGAATTTTCCCTGCGTAAGGTCTTGGAAGAAGCAGTGGAACTCCATGCCCTACGCGCAGAAGCCAACCAGATAGAACTCAACGCCAATGTGCCCGCCGAATGCGAAGGGCGCTATCGCGGTGACGCCGGGCGCCTTCGTCAGGTGTTGCTCAATCTGGTAAGCAATGCCGTGAAGTTTACCGAGCAAGGCGAAGTGCAGATCTCGGTCGGCCGAAAACAGGAAACCGATAGCGGCATTGAGTTACAATTCTCCGTTCGCGATACCGGCCTCGGCATCACGCCCGATCAACAGGAAAAAATCTTCGATGCCTTCCGCCAAGCCGACGGCTCCACCAACCGCCGCTACGGCGGCACGGGTCTCGGCCTTTCCATTTCGCGCCAGCTCACCGAAATGATGGGCGGCCACATGTGGCTCGAAAGTGTGCCCGGAGAGGGATCCACTTTTCACTTCACGGTGCAGTTGGAAAACTTCACCCCTGAACCACCGCCCACAGACGATGAACTTATTGGCAAAAAAATACTCGTAGTGGCCCCCAACGATTTTGCCCGCGAAGCCATCGCTCAATTCGCAAACGCTTGGAAAATGGATCTCACCACTGCCGCCACTGGCGAAGGTGCCCGCCAGCGCCTCAATGAACAGGCTTGGTTCGACCTCATTCTTGTGGATCTCGCACTTGACGACGAAGACGGCCTCGATCTCGTGCAGGAAATCCAAACCCACGAGACGCATCGCGAGGCCAAATCCATCCTCCTCACTTCGCGCCGGCAAAAAGTGGATACCGGGCTACTGCGCACACTGGGCGTCGCCGGCACGCTGCTCAAACCCATGCGCCGGAGCCGCTTGCGCCAAGTGCTGGTCAATGCCCTTACCGGTAAAACGTACACACCCAAGTCCGTGGAGCGAGGCGACGCCGCCAGCCACCGCTCGCTCCGCGTGTTGGTGGCGGAAGACAACCCCATCAATCAACGCGTGGCCACGCTTCAGCTCAACAAGTTGGGCCACGAGCTTGATTTGCGGGAAGACGGCCAGGGCGTATTGGACACCCACCTCGGCGATTTTGACATCATTCTGATGGACTGCCAAATGCCCAACGTGGATGGCTTGGAGGCCACCCGCCAAATTCGCCAACGCGAACAAGCCAATCCTGAGCAACAACCCATTTACATTATCGCCATGACCGCCAACACGCAGGAAGATGACCGTGACGCGTGCCTCAAGGCGGGGATGGACGATTTCATTTCGAAACCCGTGCAGCTCAACGAGCTCGAACGCGCGCTCAATAAATCCCTCGGCCTCGATCCTGGGATAGAGCAGGACGCTCCCAGCGCAGTGTTGCTCGACCAAACTCAGCTCGACCAGTTTCGCGTCAATGACAACAACGATATGCTTCGTGAGTTGGTTTCGATGTACCTTACCGAAACCAACGGACAAATTGACTCGCTCTCCACTCAACAGAACCCCGACACGGTGGCGCGCATTGCCCACCAACTCAAAGGCAGCAGCGCGAATCTCGGCGCGCGCCGATTGGCCGATGCCTTTTCGCGTCTTGAGGAAACCGCCAAAGCCGGCGACCTCGCCCCGGCCAGCGATTTGCTGGCGGAAATTCGCGGCACCTTTGATCGCACCCGCGTGAAATTTAACGCCCTCCTCGCCGAATGAGCGTTCCCTTTGACAACCTTCCCCGCCAGACCTAGATTTACCCCAATGGAAGCACTGCACGCGCCCTGGCGCATCGAATATATCCTCGGCCCCAAACGCCACGAAGGCCCCGATGGCGATGTCTCCATTTTCACGGTGATCGCGCAATCCGGCGATGACGTTGCCAACAACGTGATTGCCCGCGGCAAAACCTGTTTTGCGGTGATGAATAATTTCCCCTACAATGCCGGGCACCTCCTGATTGTGCCCTATCGAGAGGTGCCTGATTTGGCTGATCTCACTGAAGAAGAACTGCTCGAGCTGATGCAACTTTGCCGCCGCTGCCAAGCCGCGCTGCGCGAGACGATGAATCCCGGTGGATTCAACATCGGCCTCAACCTCGGCTCAGCCGCCGGAGCGGGCATTGGGGAACATTTACATTTGCACGTGGTGCCTCGCTGGGATGGCGACACCAACTTCATGCCCGCCCTCGGCCAAACCGCCGTCATCCCCGAAGCCGTCGCCGAGACGGCTGCCAAACTCCGCACTGCCCTCGCCCAAACTTAGCATGCCAACCATCACCCTCACTTTCGACAGCGCCCGACAAGCCCAACAGTTGTTCGATAACGAACCACAAAACCTCAAGCTCCTGAAGGAGCAACTCGAGGTGAACGCCACAGCGCGCGAGGGCTGGATCAAACTTGAGGGCGAAGAGGACGCGCTCAATCATGCCCGGGAAGTTTTTAATTCCCTCCGTCAACAATTGGATTCCGGCCAGCGCCCGCGCCAACGCGAAATTCTTAAGGCCATCGAAACGGTAAAAGAAAACGGCACCGACGCCCTCAAGAGCCTCAATACCCAGCGCATCACCACTTCCCCGCGCAAGCCACAGGTGATGCCAAAAACCCTCGGCCAAAAAACATATCTCGATGCCATCGCCTCTCACGATGTCACCTTCGGCATTGGCCCCGCCGGCACCGGCAAAACCTATCTCGCCATGGCCATGGCCGTCAGCGCGCTGCACCGCGGCGAAGTCTCGCGCATCATTCTCACCCGCCCCGCGGTGGAAGCCGGCGAAGCGCTTGGCTTCCTGCCCGGTGATTTGCGCGAAAAACTCAGCCCCTATTTGCGTCCGCTGCACGATGCGCTCACCGATATGATGCCTGTGGAGGAAGTGCAAAAACACATGGAACGCGAGACCATCGAGATCGCCCCGCTCGCCTACATGCGCGGCCGAACACTCAACAACGCCTTTGTGATTCTCGATGAAGCACAGAACACCACCAACGAGCAGATGTTCATGTTCCTCACGCGATTGGGCTACCACTCTAAATCCGTGATCACCGGCGACCCGACGCAGGTGGACCTCCCCGCATCAAAGCAATCGGGCCTGATCGAGGCGCTCCTTAACCTTAAAAATGAAGAAGGAATTTGTGTTGTTGAATTTGGCATAAAAGATGTCGTGCGCCATCCGCTCGTGCAGCAAATCATCGAGGCCTATGAAACCCACCGCACCAAATCATGAAACACATCAGCGCCCGCAACATGCAACGGCGCCATCCCGTAGCCTCCCGCGAGGTCCGCAAAGTGGCGGGTCTCCTGATGGATGAATTGCTGGAGATTGAGGCTTATGATTTATCCATTCTGTTTGTGAACGAAACCCGAATGGCCCAGCTCAACAAAGCTCACCTCCAACACGAAGGCCCCACAGACATCATCACTTTTGATTATTGCACCCCCGCCCTGCTCCACGGCGAATTGGTCATATGTCCCGCCGTGGCCAGCAAGCACGCTCAAAAATACCGCGCCAGCCTTGGCCGCGAACTGGCGCGTTACATCATTCACGGCGTGCTTCACCTTCGCGGTTTTGATGATCAAACGCCCGCCGCCCGCCGCAAAATGAAACGCGAGGAAAACCGGCTCTTGCAAAAACTCGCGCGGCGTTTTCCAGTAGACTCCCTTACCCATGGATGAAAATGCTCACGGCGTGATCCTGCGTGTCCGGCCCTTGACCGAGACGAGCTTGATTGTCCATTGGCTCACCCCTGAACACGGCCGCCTCGGCACCGTTGCCAAAGGCGCGCGCCGGGCCAAGAGCCCCTTCCGCGGAAAACTGGATTTGCTGTTTGAAGGCGAATTAGCTTTTCGCCGCAGTCGGAAATCCGACCTGCACATTTTGAGCGAAGTAAACATTGAAGCTACCCACGCCAGCCTGCGCGACGACATCTTGCGTCTGCAACTGCTCGCCTATGCCACTCGCTTTATCGAGTGCGCCACCGAGCCGGAAAATTCATTGCCCGGCATCCACGCCATTTTCTCAACGCTACTCAACCATCTCGATACCCATACCACACGCCCCGCCCTCGTTTACGCGCTGGAAATTAAACTACTTAACGAACTCGGCCTCGCGCCTTCCCTTGATGAAACCCGCCTCAAAGACGGCACTCGCGATCTGCTCGAACACCTCGCCATTCTTAATTGGGACACCATCACCCAACTCAAACCCACCCGCTCCCAAGCCGAAGCCGCCCGCCAATTCCTCGGCAACTTCATCCAACAAAACCTCGGCAACATCCCCAAAGGCCGCGACACCGCGCTGGGGATTTGACTTCAGTAGCGCAGGTTTTCAACCTGCATTTCGAAAACGTGCAGAATTAAATTCTGCGCTAGACAGCCACTGCATCCACCCATTTATCATGCTCGCGAATGAGATCTACGAGGCTTTCCACCGCGTCCGCTTCGGGGATGTTGAAACGTACCGGTTCGCGGCCAACATATAAATTAATCTTCCCCGGCGCGCCGCCCACGTAGCCAAAATCCGCATCCGCCATTTCGCCGGGGCCATTGACGATGCAGCCCATAATCGCAATCTTCACGCCCTTGAGATGTTCCGTTCGCGCCTTGATGCGGGCGGTCACTTCCTGCAAATCAAACAACGTCCGCCCGCAACTCGGACACGCCACGTAGTCCGTCTTGAACGACCGACATCCCGCCGCCTGCAAAATATTAAATGCCAGCCGCAGCGACTGACCCACGCCACTTTCGCCACGCACCAGAATGGCATCGCCAATACCGTCGCACAATAACGACCCAATCACGACCGACGCGCGCAGCAGCGCGATGTTCGGCTCCAGCGCGACTTCGCCGAATCTCAGGCAATCCTTCAATAAAATTGGATTGCGCGCGCCCATCGATTTCAAACGCCCGCCCAACAAACGAAAGGCGGTGATGGCGGGCAACTCCAAATCATCGCGCACCGTGATGAGTTGCGTGTCGCAATTCACCGTGAAATCCTCGCGCGGATCCACTTCCATTACATTAAGGTTTTCGTAAACAGCTTCGGGCCGCACATCCGCGCCGGGCTTGATGCGGGGCGCAAGCTTCTCCCACGCGGCCTCAGTGACCACCACGCGGATGGTTTGTTCGCCACCGCATTTCACATCATCGGTTAAATCAATTTCCGGCGTGGCGCGTCTGCAAAAATCAAAAGGGTCAAATGCCACCGGCACGTCGGGCACGTCTGAATCACCGCAAGTCAATTCCGGAATTTGCGCGATGAGATCCGCGCACACGGCAATTTCATTCGGCGAATCCTCCGTCAGTGAAACGCGAATGGTATCGCCCAACCCATCGCACAGCAGCGAGCCAATGCCTATCGCGCTCTTGATGCGGCCATCCTCGCCCTCGCCCGCTTCGGTGACGCCGAGGTGCAGCGGATAATTCCAATCCGGCCCCAACTCCGCCAAGCGCGCAGCAAGCAATCGATAGCATTCGATCATCACCTTTGGGTTACTCGACTTCATCGAAAATTTGAAATTGTGAAAATCCAAATCTCGCGCGATACGGGCAAACTCCAGCGCGCTCTCCACCATTCCCAACGGCGTGTCGCCAAAGCGGTTCATAATCCGATCGCTCAACGAGCCGTGATTGGTACCAATCCGTAGCGCCCGCCCGCGGGTTTTGCATTCCTCCACAAGCGGCGCAAACTGCTCCTCGATGCGCGCGAGTTCCAAAGCGTATTGTTCGTCCGTATATTCGCGGGTGATAAATTTTTTGGAATCGGCGTAGTTGCCCGGATTCACCCGAACCATCTCGCACCATTTCACCGCTTCCAGCGCGGCATCCGGCTTGAAATGAATATCCGCCACAACCGGCACATTCGATCCGCGCGCGCGAATGCCGGCCACGATCGGTTCAAGATTTGCCGCATACTTTTTGGTTTGCGCGGTGATGCGAACGATTTGGCAACCGACCTCCACCAACGCCACCGACTGCTCCACGCACGCATCCGTATCCAGCGTGCTGCAGGTGATCATGGATTGTTGAACGATGGGCTCGCCGCCGCCCACCACCACTTCGCCAACCGTCACCGGACGCGTTTCCCGACGCGCGTGGCGGTACGGTGAGGCGCAGTAGTCCATTTACTCGCCAGGGGCGGACTGCTCGATTTGTGTGTCGCGGTTAAAAATATCGTGCAGCAACGGCACCCGTTTCACATCAGCCAATGTAACAAATAGAAAAAATCCCAACAGCAAAACCGCGAATACCGTGGTGGCAAATTCCTGCACACGAACGCTGACGGGTTTTTTGCGCACCCACTCCACGAGGGACAATAGAATGTGCCCGCCATCCAACACCGGCACAGGAAGCAAATTGAGAATCGCGAGATTGATGTTCAGCAAAACCAGAAAACTCAATGCTAGGCGCAGATCGGTATTTACCTGAATGGACAGCATCCCAAAAATGCCAATCGGCCCGCTCAAATCCTTGGCGCCCACACCGGATTCCTTGCCGCGACCGAGTGCCTTGAAGGTGATCGCCACTTTGTTGAGCACATCAGCAATTTGAACCATCGGTGTTGGGCCGGGGCGTTGCTCCACATAACGAAGCGGCTCGGGTCTAAACACCAAACCAATGCGCTGCGCCAACCCAATACCAAGCCGACCGTCACGCGGGGTGATTTTCACCGTGCGTTTTTTGTTGTCCGCTGAATCTGCAAACAAATGCACGTCGCTGCCTTCGCTACTGAAAGTCACAGCATTGGCATTACGGGCGGCATCACTTGAATTTTTATGGAAAAAAACTTTGTCACCCTGAACGCGCGCGAAATAATCAACACCCGCTTCCAATCCTTCAGGAATCTTGACTGCACTTATCCGCACCTTTTCACCTGTGATCACCCCGTGTTCTTCGCCCAACTCGATAAAATTCCCCGAAGGCTCAATCCGTTTCAAAACTTTCTGGGTGCGTTCGGTTTCGAGGATCATTTCTTCATCATCACTGGCGCGAACGATTCCGATGAACTGGCTGACACTGGTGACCGGCTCCCCGTTTGCACTTTGAATGATGTCGCCCGGCCACATATCGGCATCCATCGCGGGCGTAGATTGCAAGGGCTCAAGATCCCATCCAATTTTGCTCAGCAACAAATCCCAAGTGCCGTGCTCCGGCTCAGGAATTGCACCCACGGTCACACGCGGCTGGGCGGGAGTCATGAATTGCAATTCCACTTCCTGATCGTCACGTTTTACGGTGATGGTTTTTTGGCTGCCCGGCTCCTCCAAGACAAGGTCAAGAAAATGGTACTGGCTGTAAACTTTTTGATTGTCCACCGTGAGGATTCGGTCATCCGGCTTGAGTTTACTCGAAACAAAAAGCCCGCTTCGATTGGCTTTGCCGGGTTCGCCGATTACCATTTCATCATGATTATCCAATCGCAGCCGACGGATGCCGCCATCCCATGTGCCGGCGGGTACATCCAGCGTGAGCACTTCGTCACCGCGCTTGATCTTCAACTTGACCGTGGGCCCGGTGCTGTCGAGCACGGCATAAATCACGTCCTGCCACGCTTCCACCGGTTTATCGTTGATCGCAACAATACGGTCGCCGGGACGCACACCGATTTTATATTCCTCCGAGTGCGCGGCCACGTAGCCGATCACCGGCTCGTTAACTTGACGCGGCAAACCGATTTGCCAAAGCAACACCGCGATGACGATGGCGAACACCACATTCATCAACGGCCCGGCAAACGCCACGAGAATTTTTGACAATGGCGAAACCGGCGGCAACGGTTCGAGAGGTTCTTCTTTATTGCCGCCCCCTTTATTCTCTTCGCCCTCTTCCTTGCCTTTGCCTTCATCCGAATCAGCCGTGCCCTCGATGGCTTCGCTGGTTAGCATTTGGGGAAGCTTCACAAATCCGCCCGCGGGAATGGCGCGGATGGAGTAGAGGATTCCCTCGTGTTCCTTGCTCCAAATGATGGGACCGAAACCGATGGCGAATTCCTCCACCACCAACCCGCGTTTGAGGGCGACCCAAAAATGGCCGAATTCGTGAACAAAGATCGCCGCCCCGAAGAGCAGGAAAACCACGCCAATGACGTACAGGATATTTAAAATTTCAGCCATATATTGAGTTCAAAGTGAAATCAAGGGGCGGGAACTTAGCAGCTTTGCGGGCCTTGCGCAATGCGCAATCACGCCGGTGCGAGCGCGGCCTCGCGGGCCCATTGATCTGCAGAGAGAATTTCATCCAGCGTGGGTTCGGACACCCAATCGTGAGCGTCCATCGTGCGGGAAACAGTGCTGGTGATTTCCGTGAATGAAATTTCTCCGGCACAAAAGGCGTCCACGGCAATTTCGTTGGCGGCATTGAGCACCGCGGGCAGCGTGCCGCCCACTTCACCGGCGCGTCGGGCGAGGTTGAGCGCGGGGAAACGGTCGGGATCGGGCTCTTCAAAATCCAGTCGGCCAATCTCCGCAAGGTTGGTTTGCACGCGATCGCTGGCGGCGCGAGCGGGATATGTGAGCGCGTACTGAATGGGCAGACACATATCCGGCGTAGAAAGCTGCGCGAGCATCGAGCCGTCTATGAACTCCACCATCGAGTGAATGACGCTTTGCGGATGCACCACCACGCGCACGCGTGGCATTTCGATGTCGAAGAGCCAACGCGCCTCAATCATCTCGAGGCCTTTGTTAAATAGCGTGGCAGAATCAATCGTAATCTTGCGGCCCATTTCCCACGAGGGATGTTTGAGGGCTTGCTCCACAGTAATGTCGGCAAACTCGGCGGCCGGCTTTTCGCGGAATGGCCCGCCCGAGGCGGTAAGCCAAATTTGCCGCACACTCTCCGGCGGCTTGTCCTCAAGGCATTGGAAAATCGCCGAGTGTTCGCTGTCCACCGCCAACACCTTGACGCCGTGCTTGCGCGCCTCGGCCATCACGATTTCACCGGCCATCACGAGGATTTCTTTCGAGGCGACCGCGATGTCTTTCCCCGCGCGAATAGCCGCCAGCGCCGGTTGCAAACCCGCCGTGCCCACTATGGCGATGAGCACAATGTCCGCCTCCGGCAGCGTAGCCAGTTTCAGCAAACCCTCATCGCCAAAATGCACTTCCGGTTTGTTGTTAAATTCATTGGACAATTCCTTGGCGGCGTCCGGGCAGTTGATGGAAATGGCGGCGGGCGCAAACTGCTTCACCTGTTCGCGCAACAGCGTCACATTCCGTCCGGCGGCGAGGCCGACGAGGCGAATGTCATCCGGCAAATCCTCGGCCACCTTGCAAGTGCTGGTGCCGATGGAGCCGGTACTGCCTAAGAGGACTACGTTTTTCATGCAGACAATCCGTACTTGAGGAACAAATACATCAGAGGCGCATTGAATAGCAGACTGTCGAGCAAGTCGAGCACTCCGCCCACGCCGGGGAAAAAGCTGCCCGAATCCTTGAGGCCCGCCTCGCGTTTCATCAGCGATTCCACAAGATCACCCGCCACCGAGCCGACGCCCAGTAACGCCCCCAGCGTCAGCGCCTGCGCCAGCGTGAAGTCACCCAAGTGCCCTCCCGCAAAATGTAAAAACGCCCAACTCGATGCGACTGAAAACACGATGCCACCCACGAATCCCTCCCAAGTTTTGCCCGGACTCACGCGTGGGATCATCTTGTGTTTGCCGATCAGCGACCCCGTGCAATACGCGCCCGTGTCGCTCATTTTGCTGACGACGATAAAATACAGCAACCACCACGCGCCATCGAGGTCCGGAAAATACCGAATCTTTTGCAGTACGTTCAACAGCACTGCCACATAAAAAATACCGAAGAGTGTGGTAGCCACCGCCGCCATCCCGCGTTCATTCTCCGATGCGCACAACTGACAGATACCCAGTGCTGGAATCAGGCAAATCAAAAACGCGATCTCCACCTCCCGTGCCAGCGCTGCATCCCCGCGAACGGCCAGCGCCCAAAAAACCAATCCAATCAACCCCACCCCGACTGCCGTGCCCAGCGTGCTGAAGGGCGCCAACTCGCGCTTGCGCGCCATGTGAAAATACTCCATCAACGCCACCGCCCCAAGCAACGCCATGATTCCCCCGAAGGCCGCCAACTTCACTTTTTCATTCGGCGCAAACAACCCCGCCATTAGCACGCTGTAAAGGAAAAGACTACTGCACAGGCGGCGCACAAATGTTTGCCCCTTGGAAAGCTTCACCTCCGTGTCATCATCCATGTGCGGGAACGGTAGAGATTAGATGCCCGGAATGTCGAGCGCGATATTCCTGTGCTATAATTTCCCAAACCGCCGGTGGCGTTTGGTGTATTCTTCGAGGGCGGCGTGGAATTCGGGTTTGCGGAATTCAGGCCATAGCGTTGGCGTGACAACCATTTCGGCGTAGGAAACCTGCCACAACAAAAAATTACTCAAACGCATTTCGCCGCTGGTGCGAATAAGCAAATCTGGATCAGGGGTGTGATGGGTGTAAAGGTGTTTAGAAAATAAATGCTCGTTGACTTCGGCGGGATCGAGCTGGCCGGATTGGGCTTTCTCGGCGATGGCCCGGGTGGCATCGACAATCTCTGCGCGCGAACCATAACTGAGCGCCAACACCAAAGTGAGGCCGGTGTTTTTGGCGAGCGCGGCGCGGGTTTTTTCCAACTGCCGCTGCACGGCTTCGGGCAAGCGATGGATTTGGCCGATGGCTTCAAGCTGCACATTATTACGGTTTAGCTCGCCCACTTCCTTTTTTAGATAGTGCGCCAAATAACGCATAATCGCATCGACCTCGGTCTTCGGGCGATTCCAGTTTTCCATCGAGAAGGTGTAGAGCGTAAGATAGCGCACGCCTGCTTCGGCGGCTGCTTTGATGATGGCGCGGGCGGATTCAGCACCGCGGCGATGACCTTCCACGCGCGGCAATCCGTGCTCGCGCGCCCAACGGCCATTGCCATCCATGATGACCGCCACGTGCTGGGGCAATAGCTCCCGCGCTTCGGCGCTCAACTTGGACGTGCGTGCATTCACAAAAACATCGTTTGACTACGAGCCGGCCCTACGGATGCGATGATGATCTTCGCCCCGATAAGTTTGGAGAGTGCCTGCGTATAACGCCGCGCTTTGAGCGGCAACTTTTTCCAATCGGTCACCGCCGAAGTGTCGCACTGCCAACCCGGGAATGTTTGGTAAACGGGTTTCACGCACTCAATATCCTCGGCATCGGTGGGAACGTAGTCGAGCGTTTTGCCGCCGAGTTTATAGCCGGTGCAAATTTTTATTTCAGCCAACTTGTCGAGCCCGTCAATGTTCGTCACCGCTAGTTGGTCTATGCCGTTCACCTGCACCGCTTGCCGCGTGGCCACGGCGTCAAACCAACCGCACCGCCGAGGTCGGCCCGTGGTCGCGCCGAATTCGCGGCCCATGTTGTGCAGCATTTCGCCGATGGAATCGTCCTCCGTGGGGAACGGCCCGCTGCCCACGCGCGTGGTGTACGCCTTGAGCACGCCGAGCACGTGGTCGACGCGATTGGGCGGCAACCCGGAGCCCGTGCAGGCGCCGCCGGAAGTGGTGTTGGAGGAAGTCACAAACGGGTACGTGCCTTGGTCGATATCGAGATACGTGCCTTGCGCGCCTTCAAACAGGATTTCCTTTTTGGCGTCCAGCGCATCGTGCACCATCCGCGTGGTGTTCGCCACGAAAGGCGCCAGCCGACGCGCGGCCTTCCGGTAGTCGTCGTTGATTTTTTTGAACGACAACCCCTTCCCGCCCAGCGCGCGGATGATGCGATTGGCATCGCGCAAACGATCGCGCAGGCGTGCCTCAAATTTCTTAGCGTCCACTAAATCCGCCAAGCGCAGGCCGGTGCGGGCAATCTTGTCGCCATACGCCGGGCCGATGCCGCGTAGCGTGGTACCGATTTTATTTTTGCCCTTCAGGTTTTCCGCGCACGCCTCGATGGCGCGATGGTATGGCATCACGATGTGCGCTTTGTCGCTGATGAACAGGCGGCCCTTCACGTTCACCTTGTGCCGCTTCAAACCATCCAACTCACGCACGAGCGACACGGGATCAATCACCACGCCGTTGCCGATGATGCAACGCTTGCGCGGGCGCAGGATTCCCGAAGGGATCAGGTGCAGCACGTACTGTTTTTTACCCACACGAACCGTGTGGCCGGCGTTTGCGCCGCCTTGACTGCGCACCACCAAATCCGCGCGCTCGGTGAGCACATCGATGATTTTGCCTTTGCCTTCATCGCCCCATTGGGCGCCGATCAGAATTGTATTAGCCATAAAACAAAAAGCCCCGTCGAGCGGGGCAAATAACTTTGCTATTTGCCGTGGGAGAATGGAGGTCGGCAGGAATGGTGTCAATGGTTGATTGGAGTTGAGGCGCTCACGGTAGGGCGAAGCTCCTGCTGAGCCGAAGAGTGACGCAGTCGCCCTAAACGTAGGCGCGCGTTCCGCGCACCACGGGTCAGCAGGAGCTTCGCCCTCTCATGATTTCAGCGATAATTTCTCGGCGAACACGCACGACGCCCTTATGCTCCGGCGCATGTTGTTGCCGGCTGATTATCATATGCATACGCCGTTGTGCCGCCACGCGAAGGGGGAGCCCATCGAATACGCCGCGCGCGCGTTGGAGCTGGGACTGCCGGAGATTGGATTTAGCGACCACTCGCCCGTGGAGCACGATGACCAGGACGACTGGCGGATGCTCGCCGGTGAATTGGTTGAGTACGTCGCCAAAGTGCAACTCGCCCGCGAGACCCACCCCACCCTGCCCATTCGGTTGGGACTGGAGGTCGACTTCATCCCGGGCCACGAGGCGTGGATTAAGGAAATGGCTGGCCGCTACGATTGGGATTATTTTATTGGCTCCGTCCATTACGTCTCCGGAAAATGGGATTTTGATAATCCGAAATACATCGCCGAGTGGGACAACCGCGCAGTGGACGATGTGTGGGCCGAATACTTCGAGCGCCTCACGTCGGCCGCAGCCTCGGGCCTGTTCCAAATCATCGGCCACCCCGATCTCCCCAAAAAATTCGGCCACCGCCCCACGCGCGATTGTACGGATATATTTCAAGAATTCTTCGACGCCTGCAAAAGCACCAGCACCTGCATTGAGCTAAACACTGCCGGCCTCCGCAAAGATTGCGCCGAGATTTATCCGAGCTTAGATTTCCTGAAACTCGCCCGCGCGACTGACATCCAAATCACTTTCGGTGCTGACGCCCACGCCCCGCACGAAGTAGGGATGAATTTGGAAGACGCGATGAAGCTGGCGAATGAAGCGGGTTACGACGAGTGTTGCCGTTTTGTTAGGCAGGAAAAACGTGTGGTGAAGATTTGAACCGCTAAGATTTGGTAGGGACACGCTGTGCGTGTCCACGGACGCGCGCAGCGCGTCCCTACCGGGCGATGCCGCGTTGGCTGGATTGGAGGAAGTTCAGTAGGTGCTCAACTTCGCGGGAGGTTTCCACTTCTTGAATGGCTTTCTCGATTGAGTTGGCGAGAGTGAGGTCGCCTCGAAAGATGATTCGGTGGGCTTGTTTTAGCGCGGCTTGGGATTCGGTGCTGACTTCGTTGCGTTTGAGGCCTTCTTTGTTTAGGGCACGGGTGGTGGCGGGGTTGCCGTCGGCCATCATATAAGGGGGGATGTCTTGGACGACTTTACTGCAGCCGCCGATGATTGACATGGTGCCGATGCGACAAAATTGATGCACGGCGGCGAGGCCGCCGATGATGGCGCGATCCTCCACGGTGACGTGGCCGGCGAGGGTGGCAACGTTGGACATCACGATGTGATCGGCGAGCTGGCAATCGTGCGCGACGTGGGTGTAGGCGAGGAGATTGTTATGCGAGCCGATGACGGTGGCGTCGCCTTCGTCGGTGGCGCTGTGGATGGTGACGTATTCGCGGAAGGTATTGTGGCCGCCAATGCGAATGTGGGTGGTACCGCCGGAATGTTTAAGATCCTGCGACTGGAGGCCGATGCTGGCGAAGGGGTAAAGAGTATTCGCTTCGCCCAACTCGGTGTGGCCGTCGATGACGATGTGGGAATGAAGGGTGCAACCTTGGCCGAGCGTGACGTTTGCGCCGATGACGCAGTAAGGGCCGATGTGGCAGCCTTCGGCAATTTGTGCGCCGGGCTCGATGACGGCGGTGGAGTGGATTTGACTCATTGTGCTCAGGACTCGTCGTTGTCGATGAGCATAAAGGTGATGATCGCGCCGCTGACTTGCTCGCCATTGACAAGGCATTTGCCGACGGCTTTGCCGATCTTGCCGCGGGATTTGGTGAGCTCGACATCAATGGTAAGGGTATCACCGGGGAGAACGGGTTTGCGCCACTTGACATTTTCAGCGGCCATAAAGTAGGCGAGCTTACCATAGTTCTCGGCTTTCTTGAGCATCAAAATGCCGGCGACTTGCGCCATGGCCTCGAGCTGGAGCACGCCGGGCATGATGGGGTGGTTCGGGAAATGGCCCTGAAAATATGGCTCGTTAATGCTGACATTTTTCTGCGCGATGATGTGGTTGCCGTCGATACTAATGACGCGGTCAACCATCAAGAATGGATAGCGATGCGGCAGCACTTTCATGATTTGGTTCACGTCGAGCTGCGCGCCGTCTTGCACGATGGTTTCGGTGGCCTTTTCTTCCACGGCGACTTTGGCCAGTTGGTCGTTGGCGGCGGGCGGGGCAAACGTTTGGGCGGCTTGAGCGGGCTTGCGGATTTGAGCGACAATGCGTCGGGCCATTTCGCAATTGGCAGCGTGGCTGGGGAGCACGGCAACAATGTGCGCGCCGATGGGGCGGCCGATGAGTGAGAGGTCGCCGATAATATCGAGGATTTTGTGCCGGACAAATTCATCGGGATAGCGCAGCGGCTCGTTGGTGAGCACGGCGTCCTCGCGAATGACTACGGCGTTTTCCAAACTGCCGCCTTTAATGAGACCATTTTTGTAAAGTTGCTCAATTTCCTCGTAGTAGCAAAAAGTGCGGGCGCGGGAAATTTCGACGCGCCAAGTGTCGGGGTTGAGCTCGACGCTGAAGAGCTGGGTGAACCGGCCGTTGTCGCCGGCGCTGGTGCAGGTGATTTTTAAGCGGTCGTGCGGGAAAGCAGTCATTTGCGTTTCACCGCTCTGCAAATCGATGGGAGCCTCGAGGGAGTAAGTTTCGCGCGGCTCATCCTGCGCGGCGATGCCGGCTTCCTCAATCATGCGGCAATACTCGAGCGAGCTGCCGTCGGCGATAGGGGGCTCGTTGGCGTCAAGCTCAACGAGGGCGTTGTCGATACCGGCACCGGCGAAGGCGGCGAGCACGTGCTCGACAGTGTGGAGTTTGACGTTGCCCTTGGAGAGCGTGGTGGAGCGATTGGTGTCGGAGACATTCTCCACCACGGCTTCGATTTCCGGCTGACCGTCGAGATCGACGCGCCGGAATCGAATACCGTGATTAGGCGGAGCGGGCAGGAAGGTCATGTTGACCTTGCTGCCGCTGTGCAAGCCAATGCCGCTGTAGGCGGCTTGGCTTGCCAGTGTTTGTTGGTTGAGCACGTCGGGTTTTAACCCAAAAGCCCTTCCATTTTCAAGACTATAGCCGAGGGCTAAGCCTCAACGGGTTCGCTGCTCTCTTCCGCATCGCGGTCGGCGATGGCGGCTTTGCGGGATAAGCGCACTTTGCCACGCTCGTCCACACCCAGGCATTTCACCCAGATTTTGTCACCCATTTGGACGATGTCCTCGACGTTTTTGACGCGGGATTGAGCCAGCTCGCTGACGTGCACGAGACCGTCGCGACCGGGCAGGAATTCCACGAAACAGCCGAAGTCTTTAATAGTAACTACGGTGCCTTGGTAGAGCTTGCCTTCTTCTGGCTCTTCATCGCTGACCTCACGCTTCTCGCGCGCGGGGCCGGATGATTCGCCGCCGGATTCGTCGACTTCGCCGTTCATTTCGGCCATCGCCGCTTTGCGGGAAAGCTTCACCTTGCCGCGCTCGTCCACACCGAGACACTTGACGTGAATGCGATCGCCTTCTTTGACGACGTCCTCGGTGCGATTGACGCGGGTGTTAGCCAGTTCGCTGATGTGACAGAGGCCGTCCTTGCCCGGCATGAATTCCACGAAACAGCCGAAGTCTTTAATGGTGACAACGGTACCGTGATAGATTTTGCCAATCTCGGCTTCGGCGGTCATGCCTTCGATTTCCTCGATGGCAACCTTCATGCCTTCGGGGTTGAGTGAGTACACATTGACAGTGCCGTCGTCCTCGATGTTGATTTCGCAACCGGACTCTTCGACGATTCGTTTGATGTTCTTTCCGCCAGGGCCGATGATCATGCCGATCTTGTCGGGGTCCACCTTCAGCTGCGTGATGCGCGGAGCGTAAGGGCTCATCTCGCCCGCCTTGGAGATAGTCTTGTTCATGGTGTCGATGATCGAATGACGCGCCACGCGCGCGGCCTCGATGGCCTCTACCATGATATTCATCGGCAAGCCCTTGAGCTTGAGATCCAGCTGGAAGCCAGTGATGCCTTCCTTGGAGCCCGCGATTTTGCAATCCATATCGCAGAACGCATCTTCCCAACCCATGATGTCGGTGAGGATGCGGTACTCTTCAATCTTGTCGTTCTCGTCGAGCTTGGTGCAGATGCCGATACTAATACCAGCGCACGCGCCCTTGAGTTCCACGCCCGCGTTCATCAACGCTAAGCTGCCGCCACAAACACTGGCCATTGAGCTGGAACCGTTGGATTCAAGAATCTCAGCGATCAGCCGCACGGCGTAAGGATAGTTGTCGCCCATCGGCAGCATGGGGAGCAGCGAACGCTCGGCGAGCGCGCCGTGGCCCACCTCGCGGCGGCCGGGGCCCATGATGCGGCCGGTTTCACCAACTGAATAGTTGGGGAAATTGTAATGGAGAATAAACTGCTTACGATCCGGGCCGCCCGTGTAACTGTCGAAACGCTGGGCGTCGTCAGTGGTGCCGAGGGTGGTGGTCACGAGTGCTTGTGTTTCGCCGCGGGTGAACAGCGCCGAGCCGTGAGTGCGGGGCAAAACGCCGATTTCGCACTGGACCTCGCGCAGCGTGTCGAGCGAGCGACCGTCAAGACGCTTGCCCTTCTCCAAAATTAAGCCGCGCAGGGCGTTCTTTTGGATGTGGTAAAACGCTTGTTCGACCACGGGGCCGGTGACTTCGCCTTCGCCGAATTCCTCGCGGAGTTTGGCGGCCACTTCGTCCTTGATGGCGCTCACTTTGCGTTCGCGCTCGAGCTTAGCCACGGTGAGCAGCGCTTCCACGATGCGATCGCCGCCGCCGAGTTCCTCGGCCTTCTCAAAGATAGCGGGCGGCACCACGAAAAGTTGATCGCTGATGTCGCGCTTCTTTTTGCCACACAATTTCACGAGCTCTTTCTGAGCTTCGATTTGCGGGACACAACATTCCTGGCCAAACTTAAGAGCCTCGATGAAGTCCGCCTCGCTGATTTGATCGGCCGAGCCTTCGTACATTACCACGTCGGTTTCGTTACCAACATAAAGCAGGTCGAGATCGCTCTCGGCCATTTCGTCGTTGGTGGGGTTGGCGACAAATTTGCCGTCAATGCGCGCCACGCGCACCGCGCCCAACGGGCCGGCCCACGGGATGTCGCTCACCATCAACGCGGCGGACGCGCCGAGGATGCTCATCACATCCGGCTCATTCTCGCCATCGGCACTGAGCAACAAGCCGTATACTTGGCACTCGTTGAACCAACCCTTATTGAAGAGCGGGCGGATAGGGCGATCGGTAAGGCGGCAAGTGAGAATCTCCTTGTCGCTCGGGCGGCCTTCGCGGCGGAAATAGTTGCCGGGGATTTGGCCACACGCCGAGGCGCGTTCGCGGTAATCCACTTGCAGTGGGAACCAGTCCTGGCCGTCACGGCCCTTGGTGGCGGCGACGACAGCCGTCATGACAATCGTCTCGCCCATTTGCACGGTCACGGTGCCATCAGCCTGTTTGGTGATGTGGCCACTGCCGATCGTGATTTCTTTATCGCCAAATTTGGCGGTTACTTGATGTTCAGTCATTTTCTTTCTTTGCGTCTGTTTGGCCGTCGGCCAAGAGAAACTTCAGTCAAAGCCCCACGCGGGGACGCTGATTGAAATTACTCCGCCAACAGCACGGTTTTATTTTGATGGTTTAATAAACGGCGCGGCGGCAGAATTGCCGACGGCCGGAGAAGTCAGTGAAGCTAACGAATGCTGAGCCGCTTTTTCAAGTCGACCACATGATTCATATCGTGTCGGTTTCCAAGATAGCGCAACAATCGCTTGCGTCGGCTCACCATAATGAGCAGGCCGCGCCGGGAGTGGTGATCTTTCTTGTTCTGGACGAGGTGTCGTTCCAGATGTTTGATGCGGCGACTAAGCACCGCCACTTGAACGTCCGCCGAGCCGGTGTCCGACTCGTTAATGCGAAATTCCTGAATTGCCTCTTGTTTGACTTTCGGGTCCATCTATTTAATATGCGGCGGGGAAAATAGGTTGCCCGCTCGTGCTTGTAAAGAGGGAAAGTGACATTTTTTTAACCGAGTAACAAGGGGTTTCTAGTAGGTTTGCCTGTGAGATTGACAAAACTTCCACAAAATGTGCAGTCTCCGCCCGTCGGCAGAGTAGCTCAGTTGGTTAGAGCGGCGGAATCATAATCCGCATGTCGGGGGTTCGAGTCCCTCCTCTGCTACCATTTCCCCCATTTTTTGGGTAAAACTTCAATAACCCACCCTTGACCACCCACCAATCACATCCCTATCGTCCCCCAACTGCAAGACGCACACTATGTTTGAAGGCATAAAAAGCTTGTTTTCCAATGACATTGGCATCGATCTCGGGACCGCCAACTCGTTGGTCTACCTGAAAGACAAGGGCATCGTACTGCGCGAACCCTCCGTGGTGGCCATCCAGGCCGGCACCAAAAACGTGCTCGCCGTGGGCAACGAAGCCAAGGCGATGCTCGGCCGCACCCCCGGCAACATCGTCGCCATCCGCCCAATGAAAGACGGCGTGATTGCGGATTTCGATGTGACCGAGGCAATGCTGCGGGCCTTCATTTCCAAAGTCCACCATCGCAAGCTCGTGGAGCCGCGCGTCGTCGTGGCCGTGCCCTCGGGCATCACCGAAGTGGAACGCCGCGCGGTGGAAGACTCCGTGACGCGCGCGGGTGCCCGTGAATTTTATCCCATCAAGCAACCGCTCGCCGCCGCCATTGGCGCTGGGTTACCCGTGGCCGAGCCTGCCGGGAACATGGTGGTGGACATCGGCGGCGGCACCGCCGAGATCGCCGTGATCTCGCTCGCCAACATCGTGCAAGCCACCAGCCTTCGCGTGGGCGGCGACCAATTTGACAATGCAATTATCGGGCACTTAAAAAATGCTCACAACCTGAAAATCGGCGAACGCACCGCCGAGGAAATCAAACTAAAAATCGGATCCGCCTTCCCCTTGGACGAGGAAATGACGATGGAAGTCAAAGGCCTCGCCATTAGCTCCGGCTTGCCCCACACGGTGACCATCCGTTCCGAAGAAATCCGCGATGCGCTTAAGGATCCGCTCTCGAGCATACTGGAGTCCATCCGGCAAGTCCTTGAGCAATGCCCGCCCGAGCTGGCTGGCGATCTCGTGGACCGCGGCATCGTGGTAGCCGGCGGAGGCGCGCTCTTGCGCGGCATCGATCGGCTCATCGGCAAAGAAACCCAATTGCCCGTCACCATCGCCGATGAGCCACTCATCACCGTGGCCAACGGAACCGGACAGGTGTTACGAAACATTGATTTTTGGAGGCGCGCCGCCGCATGATTTCCCGTTGCGTTCACCCGGTTGAAAAATTGCCGCCGGGCAAATGAACTTAAGGCCATACGTTTATGCCACCGGCTTCGTGCTGGTGCTCACCGCAGTGCTACTCGCGCTGCCGACGCGATCCGCCGGACAAGTGAAGCTTGCCGCCGGCAGCTTCTTTGTTCCGCTCTTCTCCGCCGAGGCCGGCCTCCAGCGCGCCCGTAATTTTGCCGCCAGCAAAACCGCCACCCGCGAGGAATTACTCGAGCAGAACCAGCGGCTCGCGCTTACCAACGAAGTGCTCCGCATTCAAATCCAGCAACTCCGCGCCACCGCGGAGGAAAACAAAGTGCTGCGCATTCAAGTCGCCTTCGCCGCCACCAACCAATGGAAACTCCGCCTCGGGCAAGTCATCGGGCGCGACCCCGCCAACTGGTGGCGCACGCTGCAAATTAATCTCGGATCCCGCCACGGCGTGCGCGAAGGGTTGCCGGTGCTCACGCCTGATGGCCTCGTCGGCCGCGTCCATGATGTGCACCCCAACCGCTCGCGGGTAGCGCTCATTGGCGACCCCGCCTGTCGCCTGTCCATCAACGTGCAGCCCTCGCGCGAGAACGGCATCCTCACTGCCGATGGCGCCACGGTGTTTAATCACACCATTGTGAACCTCCAATTCCTGCCCGCCCACACCGAAGCGCGCGCAGGCGATCCGGTGGTCACCAGCGGGCTGGGCCGCCTTTTCCCGCGCGGCATTCCGGTTGGCAAACTCCTCAGCGTGGCTCCTGCCCCCGGCGCGCTTAACTCCAACGCGCGCGTGAAGCTCGCCGTAGATTCCTCGCGCCTTAACGAAGTCTGGGTCATCCTGCCATGAAAAATTTTTACGCACTCGGGCTGCTGGTGATCGCGCTTCTCGCGCTTTATCTCGCCAACACTCTCGAGTGGCCCCAACGCATCACCGGCACCCGCATCGATCCCCTGCCCGCGTTGATGGTCTGTGCCGCTCTGCGCGCGCCGGTGCTGGCGCTCACGCTGCTCGCCGTGCTTGGATCGCTTTGGCAAACCTCTCTTTCCGCCGACCCCCCCGGCATCAGCATGATCCCTCTCTTTGCCGTGGGCGTCGCCGTGTCGCTCAACCGCCGCGCCATTCACACTCGCCTCTGGGGCGCACGCTTCGCCGTGGCCGCCGCCGCCGGAGCAATGGTTCCCCTTGTCACCGTTGGCCTGTTAATTTTGCTTGGCCGCCAGCCATTGCTCGGTTGGTTTTCTTTTTGGCAACTGGCTGTGATGAGCCTCGCCAGCGGATTGCTCGCCCTGCTCTTTTTTCCGTTGCTCCAATGGTTGGACAAAACCGTGGAGGATCAACCTTTCGCTGCGCCCTACGACACCACCACCCAAATCAAACGCAGCCCTCACTAAATGCCCCGCCCCGCCCCAGCCAATGATGAGCAACGCCTGCACCTCGCCGGCGCGGCGCTGCTGCTCGGGTTGGCGGTGTTGCTTGGCGGGCTCGCTTACGTGCAGGTGGTTACCGCGCTGGAACACGAGGCGGAACAAAAAAATCAATCGCGCCGCACCGTGCGACTGCCCGCCGTGCGCGGCGCCATCCTCGATACGCAGGGCCGTCCGCTGGCGCATGACCGGCCGTCCTATGTAATTCACGCTTATTTGGAAGAGCTCCGCCATCATTTCCGCAAAGCCTGGCGCGAAGCCCCGCACGACACCCGCACCGAAGCGGGCGTGCGCCATCAAGTGGTCAGTGATTTTATTGCCCAACTTCAGCTCGACCAGCCGTTCACGCTTACGGAGGGGCAATTGCAAAAACATTTTATTGAACAACTCGCCCTGCCCATTCCTGTGATGCGCGATCTTTCGCAAACCAACGTCGCGTGGTTTATGGAAAACGCTTGGCGCGTGCCGGGAATGGATGTGGAGGCGCAACCGCACCGCGATTACCCATCCGAATCCGTGGCGCACCTCGTCGGCCGATTGCGACGGCCGCAAACCATTCTCGACGAAGATCGCCCGTACAATTATCGCCTGCCCGATTTCACCGGCGCGATGGGATTGGAACGCACGTTCAACGAAACACTACGCGGCAGCGCGGGCACCAAAAGTTTGCTCGTCAATAATCTCGGCTATCGGCAACGCGAAGAAATTGTGGTGGCTCCCGAGCCCGGAAATAATGTGGTGCTCACGCTGGACCTCGAAATCCAAGAGGCCGCTTATCAAGCCCTCAAGGAAACCGGCCGCAAAGGCGCGGCGGCCGTGGTGATGAATGTGCAAACCGGCGACCTCATCGCGCTGGTCTCACTGCCGGTGTTTGATCCCAACGCCTTTATCCCCGGCATCCGCCGTGAGCTATGGAATGAATACCGCGAGGCGCGCCCAAGCCCCCTGCTCTTTCGCGCCACGCAGGAGCGCTATCCACCGGGCTCCATTTTCAAAATCATCTCCGGCCTCGCCGCCTTGGAGGCTGGCTCGAATCCCACTAACTTTGTTTACAATCCCGGCTACGCAGAAGTCGGGCGACGGCGGATTGACGACACCGCACCTCCGGGCCATTACGATTTCCACGAGGGCTTCAAGCATTCAAGCAACACGTATTTTATCACGCGCGCCATCGAGACTGGCGCGGAACACATCATCGCGCTGGGCAACCAGTTTTTTCTTCGCGAAAAAACAGGCCTCCTCGCGCGACAGGAAGCGAAGCCGCAATTCCCGACATTGGCCGAAGTCCAAAACCGCCGCAACTGGCAGGATGGTGACACGGCCAACCTCGCCATCGGCCAGGGGCCCGTGGCGGTGACACCGCTGCAAATGACCGTGATGACCGCTGCGATTGCCAATGGCGGCAAAGTCTTCGCGCCGCGGGTGGTGGGTCGCATCGCGCCGGTGGATCCCACGCGCGCGAATGAATCCAAGCAATTCCCGCCGGCCAAAGTACGCGGCACGCTTAACGTCAAACCTGAAAACCTCACGCACGTACAGCGCGCGATGCTCGCCGATGTGGCCGATGATGACGGCACCGGCAAACGCGCGCGCATCGAGGGCTTCGCCGTGTGCGGCAAAACCGGCACCGCCGAAGTCCACAACCGCGAAGGCCGTCACAAGATTACGTGGTTCGCTTCATATGGGCCGTTTGAAAAACCGAAATACGCCGTGGTGGTGATGGTGGAGCGCGGCGCGTCCGGCGGCCTTTCCTGCGCGCCGGCGGCCAAGAAAATTTATGAAGCGCTCATCGCGCGCGACAACCCACAAGCCGTAGCCGGCAACCGATGAAGTTTATCAAACAACTCATCCCGTGGCATCGGCTCGACTGGATGCTCCTGCTGTGCCTCGCGGGCTTGATGACGTTCGGCGTGTTCTTCGTGTACAGCGCCACGTACAATAACGACACTTACACCGGCGCGCATTGGCTGCGGATGCCGCATTACAAACAAATTATTTTTTACATTCTCGGCATCGGCGCGGCGTTCGTGTTGTGTCTACGCGATTACCAACAAACCGCGCGCTGGGCGAATGTGTTTTACTGGCTGAGCCTCATCATGTTGGTGGCGGTGCTGATTCCTGGTATCGGCTCGGTCCGGTTTGGGGCGCGGCGCTGGTTCGACTTGGGGGTCACGCAATTCCAGCCCTCGGAGCTGGCCAAAGTGGCGGTGGTGCTGGCGTTGGCGCAGTTTCTCAGCCGCCCACCCAAAGAATTAAAGGAACCCAAAGTGCTGCTCAAAGCCCTTGCACTGGCGAGTGTGCCCTTTGCGCTGATTTTTATGGAACCGGATTTGGGCTCGGCGTTGACGCTGCTGCCGCCGGCTTTAGTAATGCTTTACGTGGCGGGCGTGCCGGGCAGTTTTCTCCGGAAATTAGTGGGCGGATGCGTGATTTTCGTGTCATTGGTGCTCGCCTACGTTTTTTTTATACCAAAAGACTGGAAACCGATACGGTTTCCGGACTATCAAAAGCGACGGCTGATGGTGTACTTCAATGTGGACTACGCCAGTCAGTATACCGAGGCGGGTGCTTCGCAGGCGGAAGTCCGCCGGGCGCGGGCGCTGCAACGGCAGGATTCGTACAACGTCGTGCAGGCGATGATCTCGGTGGGCTCGGGTGGGCTCACGGGCAAAGGCTGGAAACAGGGTATCCAAAATACCCACGGCTACCTGCCGCGCGGCGTGGCGCACAACGACTTTATTTTCTCGGTGATCGCAGAGGAAAGCGGGTTCGTGGGAAGCACGCTGGTGATTCTGCTGTACGGCGGAATCATCGTGGCGGGCATCCGCACGGCCAGCCAATGCCGGGATCGGCTCGGAAGGCTCATCGCCATCGGAGTAGTCACGCTGTTGTTCAGCCACGTGTTTGTGAACATTGGAATGAACATCCGAATGGTGCCGGTTACGGGACTACCACTGCCGCTGCTGAGTTCAGGCGGTTCGTCGGTGGTGTGTTCGCTCCTGTCTTTGGGGCTGCTGCAAAATGTGCGGCTCTATCAACGAACAATTTGACAAAAAAAATTAACAGAAAGAAATTTTAAAATGAGTAACAAGCAATTTAATCGCGGAAGAAAAACCCAACGCTTCCGTCCCAGTGGCGGAATGAAAAATCAACTTAAACAGGAAGAACCCGTTGAGAAAGGTCGCGCCGATATTGAGGACGGCCGCGTGCTCGATGAGCCGGTTTACGAAAAGCACCACGAGGCGGAAATCCTCGCCGCCGAAAATGAAGCCGCCGGCATCAAACCGGAACCGGAGGAAGTGATCAAGGAATCCACCGAGACCAAACCCAAAAAGCCGGTCGAGGAAAAGGGCGTGATGGCCTCGGTGAAACGCGCCGCACAAAAAATCATCCGCAAACTCCTCCCCAAACAAGAATCGGACAAAGAAATTATCATCAGCGCCGAGTCGCTCGAAACCCGTGTGGCGCTAGTAGAAAAAGGTGTGCTCGAGGATTTCACCATCGAACGCAACAACGAGGAACGCATCGTCGCCAGCATTTACAAAGGCAAAGTGCGCAACCTTGAGGATCGCCTAGAAGCCGCCTTTGTGGACATCGGTATTGAGAAAAACGCCTTCCTCCACTATTGGGACATCACCCCCGCCAACCTCGATAACCGCTACGAAATGGTGGAGCGCAAGGGGAAACGCCGCAGTACCCCGCGCCTCACGCGGAAGGATATCCCCAAAAAATATCCCGTCGGCAGCGACATCGTCATCCAAGTCACCAAAGGCCCCATCGGCACCAAGGGCCCGCGCGTCACCACACACCTCGCCATCCCCGGTCGTTTCATCGTGCTGTTGCCCGCTTCCGATCAACTCGGAATTTCCAAAAAAATACAGGATCCGCAGGAACGCAGGCGCTTAAAGGAAATCCTGCGTTCACTTGATATTCCGGATAATATGGGTGCCATCATCCGCACCGCCGGCGAAGGACAAAAACAACGTTATTTCGTGCGCGACCTCGCGATGCTCAAGGAGACTTGGGAAACCGTCAAACAACGCATCGACAATAAGCCCTCGCCGATTTGCGCCTTTCGCGATCCGGATCTCATCGAACGCACTGTGCGCGATTTTCTCACCGAGGATGTGCACCGCATTCTGATCGACAACAAATCCGAATACGAGCGGATGCAAAAACTCATCGAGCGAATTTCTCCGCGTTCCAAAAACAAACTGGAATATTACGGAGAACCGCAACCCATCTTTGACAAGCTCAACATCTCCCGCCAACTCGGTCAGGCCTTTTCGCGGAAAGTCACCCTCAAAGGCGGCGGCGCAATCGTGATCGACGAAACCGAAGCACTCGTCGCCATCGACGTCAACACCGGCAGTCACAAAGGCGGCAAAGACCAAAGCAGCACCATCCTCAAAGTGAACCTTGAATCCGCCGAGGAAATTTGCCGCCAACTGCGCCTGCGAAATATGGGCGGCCTCGTCGTTATCGATTTCATTGATATGAAACAACGCCGTGACCGCGACAAAGTAATGCAGCGGATGAAGGAAGGCCTCCGCCGCGACAAAGCCAAAACCCACGTACTGCCCATCTCGCAGCTTGGCCTGTTGGAAATGACCCGCCAACGTCATTCCGAGAGCGTCCTTTCTACCTTCTACGACGAGTGCGACTACTGCAAGGGCCGCGGCCACATCAAGACGCCCGTGACTATGAGCGTGGAAATCCAACGCAAACTCGATGAGCTGCTGCGCAAACGCCAGCCCGGCGATGACGATGATTACCAACTCCGCATCGTGGTGAACCCCAACGTGCTCGATCGCCTCCGCCGCGAGGACGAAGACATCCTCATTAACCTTGAGAAAAAGCATCTCGTGAAACTGGCCTTCCGGGGAGACACCTCGTTCCACGCCGAACAATTCAAAATTTTTGATGGCCTCAAGAATCGGGAACTCGTCAGCGTGGGCGAAACTGTTTCATAATCCGCATTATTCTTTTGACAGGACGGGCCTTTGGCGTTGCCATTTGATATGCGCATTTACTCCATTCTTGCTCTGAGCTTTTTGGCCGGCGAACTCCACGCCGCAACCCTCCCCAATACCCGACCACTCACTCTTGATGGCGATCTCTCTGTGCAAATGGTCGCCGGCATCGATCGTTTTCTAATGAGCGAAACCACCGCCGCCGCCAAGCGACGCGCGGATTTTTGGAAACGCGATTATCGCACAGCGGAAACCCATGCGGCTTCCATCCAAAAAAACCGCGCGCGCTTCCGCACCATCATCGGCGCAGTGGACAAGCGACTGCCAATCAACGCATTGGAATTCATTCACACAACCACCACCTCATCCCTACGCTACGAAGACGAAATGATGACCGTGCACGCCGTACGTTGGCCGGTGCTGCCCGGAGTGCACGGGGAAGGGTTACTAATCCAACCCAAGGGAACCCTTCGCGCACGGGTCATCGCCCTGCCCGATGCCGATCAAACGCCCGAACAACTCGCCGGCATCGCACCGGGCATTCCCGTGCAAGCGCAATTCGCCCGCCGACTCGCAGCCGCCGGCTGCCAAGTGGTGGTGCCCGCGCTCATCAACCGCAGTGATACATTTTCCGGCGACGCCCGCGTGCGGTTCACCAATCAAACCCACCGCGAATGGATTTACCGCCAAGCCTTCCAGATGGGCCGTCACGTCATTGGCTACGAAGTTCAGAAAGTGCTGGCTGTGGTCGACTGGTTTGCCGCCGAGAATGCCAAACAACCCACGGCCGCGCCCATCGCCGTGGCGGGCTATCACGAAGGCGGGTTGATTGCCTTTTATTCCGCCGCGCTCGACACCCGCATCCAAGCCGCCATGGTCAGTGGTTATTTCACTGAACGCAATCGCGTTTGGGAGGAGCCCATTTATCGCAATGTTTTTGGACTGCTCGAGCAATTTGGCGACGCTGAAATCGCAAGTCTCATTTCCCCGCGATCCTTGGTCATCGAGCACAGTAAAATTCCGAATCAGGATGGCCCGCCCAAAACCCGCCAAGGCCGGAGCAGCGGCGCGGCACCGGGCATCCTCGCCACACCACGCACCGCCAAAGTGTTGGCCGAGTACGAGCGCGTAAAAAAACTTGGCGCAAAAGGAACCCAAATTGCGCTCATTATAGAAGACAACAATCATGCAATGGGAACTTTCGGCACCGATCGCGCGCTGGAATCGCTGCTTCAGTTTGCGAATGTCACCCCAAAACCGAAATGGAAAACCGCCAAGCAGCCAGCTAAGGCATTGCAAACAGGCCCTCCCCTTCACCGCCAACAAAGAAACGTTTCCGAGTTGGTGGAATACAACCAACGTTTATTGCGCTTCTCCGAATACGAACGCACCGAATCATTTTGGAAAAAACTGCCGCCCGCCGAGGCCGCCAAATGGCACGCGCAATGCGAGCCGCATCGGAAACAATTGTGGAAGGAAGTCATCGGCCAATTCCCATCCGCTAACCTTCCTATCAACCCGCGCAGTCGAAAAATTCTGGAGACGGAGAAATGGATCGCCTACGAAATTGTGCTCGATGTGTGGACCGATGTTTTTGCGTGGGGCTATCTACTCGTGCCGAAAGACATTAAAAAAGACGAACAGCGTCCTGTCGTTGTCTGCCAACACGGTTTGGAAGGCTTGCCCCATGACGTAGTAACCCGCGACAAAAATGAGCGCGCCTTTCGATATTACAAAGGCTTTGCCGCCGAGTTGGCCGACCGCGGCTTTGTCACGTTCGCTCCCCACAACCCCTATCGCGGCCGCGACGCCTTTCGCGTGCTGCAACGCAAAGCAAACCCACTGGGGCGCTCGCTTTTTTCCGTAATCGTTGCCCAACACAATCGCATCCTCGATTGGCTAGAAACACAACCGTTTGTCGATAAATCGCGCATTGGATTTTACGGGCTTTCCTATGGCGGCAAAACAGCCATGCGCGTGCCGGCATTGGTGCCGCGCTATTGCCTTTCCATTTGCTCGGCGGATTTTAATGAATGGATCAAAAAGAATGTCACGGTGGATGCCCGCTACAGTTATCTCTTCACCGGCGAATATGAAATGTTTGAGTTCAATCTCGGCCATACATTTAATTACGCCGAGATGGCCGCACTGATTGCGCCCCGACCGTTCATGGTGGAGCGTGGCCATAAAGATGGCGTCGCGCCTGATGAATGGGTGGCCTACGAGTTTGCAAAAGTCCGCCGCCTATACGCCAACCTCGGCATCCCGGAACGCACCGAGATTGAGTTTTTCAACGGCCCACATTCTATCAACGCCAAAGCCACCTACAATTTTCTGCACCGTCACCTCAAGTGGCCCAAGCGATAAAACGATGATCCCCACCCTGATCACTCTCATCATCGGCGCGATCGGCCTAGCGGCTTGGGTGCTGTTGGACGACCCGCCACCGCGCCCCCTGGATTTACCCAACAAGCCTTTCCCAGATAATTGGCGCGAGCTGCTGCAAAAACGCTGGCCGCTTTACAACGCGCTGCCGGAAGTGCTGCAACATCAATTGGAGCAACTGACGCTTGTGTTTCTCGATCGGATTGAATTCCAAGGCGTCGATCTGGAGATCACTGATGAAATGCGCGTACTCACCGCCGCGCAGGCGTGTTTGTTGCTGCTGAATCAAGACACGTTTTATTCACCCCAACTCCGATCCGTGGTGATTCATCCCCGCGCTTACACCGCCACCAGCTATGACGAAGCGGGCGGTGAGGCGATGGAAAAACAAATCGCCGTGCAAGGCCAATCGTGGGGCAGCGGTTCGGTGGTGCTCTCGTGGGACAACACCCGCACCGGCGCCGCCAACGCCAAGGACGGACGCAACCTCGCGCTGCACGAGTTCGCCCATCAACTTGACCAAGCCGACGGCAAAGCCGATGGCGCGCCCGCACTGGGTTCGCGTGAACAATATCAGCGCTGGCAAAAAGTATGCTCGCGGGTGTTCGCTGACTTGCGGGACAAAGTGGAGCGCGGAAACAAAACCGTCATCGACGATTACGGCGCGACCAATCCCGCTGAATTTTTTGCGGTGGCTACGGAAACATTTTTTGAAAAACCGCATCAACTCAACAAGAGGCGCCCGGAATTATATGCGTTGCTCAGCGAGTACTATCGAGTAAACCCGCTCTCGTGGCCTTAAGCTAAGCCAAAAAAAACTCCACCCGCCAGCGGGGAGCCAGCGGGTGAAGATCCTTCAGTAGCCGATACTTGGTCTGCTTCTTACTAGTCAGCCCGTTTTTTTGGGAACATCCGAACTGCTTCGCAAGAAAAAGGGACGGCAGAGTTTGCCAAAAAATGAATGGTGATGGAGATCATCAAGGGGCGTGGGTGAGATTTTAGTTTTGCTCCGGATCGTGCCGGTGCAAGCCCACGTCGTGGGCGATGTCGTCGAATTCCTCGCGACTGACGTCATCCAGACGCTTGCCGCGATCAGCGAGTTTCTCGTTAATCTTCAAGGCTTTCTCAGTCATCTCGTCATGAGTATCCTTCGTGCCGCCCACCAGCGCGAAGTTGTCTCCCTGCGTAATCCGCTTGTGACCGTCGGTGTCAAGACCCACCCCCAACATCACGGCCTTCGGTTTTTGCTGCAGCGAATGCGCCATCGCCAGAGACCCTAACAAATTCACACCCTGTGAACAAGTCGAAACTACGGCGCAGTCAAAGACTGCCCGTTATGCCCTGCTCCCAAGCTCAATAAAAATGGGATAGCCGTCTCCGCCCATTCTTTTGGCGAAATAAAATCTGCGGCCGATGGCCCAAAACAACTGCGCAACATTTGAGTATTGATAATGCCCGGATTGAACGGAACCGCCGCCATGCCCTCGGGCAATTCCTGCGCGAGAGATTGAGTGAGTCCTTCGATCGCCCACTTGGTGGCGCAGTACGGAGCCACCTCCGGTGAGGCCGACCGACCCCAGCCGGAACTGAAATTGACAATCACCCCGCTCTGTTTCCGCGCCATTGACGGCAGGAAATGACGAATCACATTCGTCACGCCTTTAATGTTTGTATCAATGACCAAATCAAATTCCGCCGCTGACACATCCCAAAGAAATTTATTTTTGTTGATCACTGCCGCGTTATTGAGCAACAAATCCGGCGCACCATATTCCCGAATGACCGCAGCAGCCCATTCGCGGACGGCGTCATCATCCCTCACGTCCACCACCGAGAACGAATGAGAACGCCCTAGCGCCTTTTCCAATTCTGCAATTTTCTTTTCTGAGCGACTGCACCCAACCACCCGATGCCCCTTCGACGCCATGCCCTCCGCCAACGCACGGCCCAACCCGCGCGCCACGCCGGTGATCACCACTACTTTTCCCAACGCCTTGTCTCTTGCCATAATCATGCGCGGATAATTATGGCGTTTCCATTTCACGTCCACCCTTTATATTTGGCGCGCCGTGAATCGCTTTGAAAAAACCCTGACCGAGCACGATTGCACCCTGCAACGCGGCGCGCTCATCACGCTGCAGCTCAACGTCGGCCGCAAGTGCAACCAAGCCTGCCGCCATTGCCACGTGGACGCCGCGCCGTGGCGCACCGAGATGCTCGCGGCTGATACTGCGGCACGTTTGCAGGATTGGATTACCACTCATAAACCCGCCGTGGTGGACATCACCGGCGGAGCGCCGGAAATCTCCGAGCATTTCAAAACTCTCGTAAAAACCAGCCGCGCAGCGGGCAGTCGCGTCATCGACCGCTGCAATCTCACCATCCTTGAGGAGGACGGCTTTGAGTGGCTGCCGGCTTTTCTCGCGAAGAACGAAGTGGAAGTGATCGCATCGCTCCCCTGTTATCAACCGGAAAACGTTTCGCGCCAGCGTGGCAACGGTGTGTTTGAAAAAAGCATCACCGCCCTGCAAACCCTCAACGCCCTCGGCTACGGAACCGCTCTGCCACTGCATTTGGTTTACAACCCCGTTGGCCCCACGCTGCCGCCCAGCCAATCCAAACTGCGAGCGGAATACAAAGAAGCATTGCGACGCGATTTTGGTATTGTGTTCAATGAGCTGTTCACGGTCACCAATCAACCCATCGCGCGCTTCGCGGAAGATTTGCGCAAGCAAGGGATGTGGGATGAGTACCTCGAACTGCTCGCCAACCACTTCAACCCCGCCGCCGTGGACGGCCTCATGTGCCGCGACACTTTAAGTGTTGGCTATCAAGGCGAGTTGTACGATTGCGATTTCAACCAAATGCTCGACCTGCAAATCGCCAACGGCAAACCACTCTACCTTTGGGACATCGCCCCCGCCGATCTGACCGGTCGCGCCATCCTTACCGGCAACCACTGCCTCGCCTGCACAGCCGGTAGCGGCAGCAGTTGCACAGGGGCTTTAGCTTAGTTAAGCCTTTGAATAAACCTCGCCGCCTTGTTCGGTAAACTCTTTCGATTTCTCGGCCATTCCGGCCTCGAGGGCGGCAGCGTCGGTGAGGTTATTCTCGGCGGCGTATTTTCGGATGTCGTCGGTGATGCGCATGCTGCAGAAGTTGGGGCCGCACATACTGCAGAAGTGGGCGGTCTTGGCGCCATCGGCGGGGAGGGTTTCGTCATGAAACTCCAGCGCGCGCACGGGATCGAGGCTAAGGTTAAACTGATCCTCCCAGCGAAACTCAAACCGCGCTTTGCTCACCGCGTTGTCGCGATACTGCGCGCCGGGATGCCCTTTGGCGAGGTCGGCGGCGTGGGCGGCGATTTTGTACGTGATGACGCCTTCCTTTACGTCATCGCGATTAGGTAGACCAAGATGTTCTTTGGGCGTCACATAACAAAGCATCGCCGTTCCGTACCAACCAATCATCGCTGCGCCGATGCCGCTGGTGATGTGGTCGTAGCCGGGAGCGATGTCAGTGGTCAACGGGCCGAGCGTATAAAAGGGCGCGTCATGGCACCACTCGATCTGCTTTTTCATGTTCTCCTCAATCATGTGCATGGGCACGTGACCAGGGCCTTCGTTCATCACTTGCACGCCGTGTTCCCACGCGCGCGTGGTGAGGTCGCCCTGTACTTTGAGTTCACCAAACTGCGCCTCGTCGTTGGCATCGGCAATAGAGCCGGGGCGCAGGCCGTCGCCGATGGAAAAGCTCACGTCGTACGCGGCCATTATTTTGCAGATGTCATCCCAATGGGTGTAGAGGAAATTTTCCCGATGATGCGTAAGGCACCACTTGGCCATGATGCTGCCGCCGCGACTGACGATGCCCGTTGCGCGTTGGGCAGTCAGCGGGATGAAGCGCAGCAACACGCCGGCGTGAATGGTGAAATAATCAACGCCCTGCTCCGCCTGCTCAATGAGCGTGTCGCGATAGATTTCCCACGTGAGATCCTCGGCGCGGCCATTGACTTTTTCCAACGCCTGATAAATGGGCACGGTGCCGATAGGCACGGGGCTGTTGCGGATAATCCATTCGCGGGTGGCGTGGATGTTTTTGCCGGTGGACAGATCCATCACGTTGTCAGCGCCCCAGAGCGTGGCCCAGCGCATTTTGTCGACCTCTTCCTCAATGCTAGAAGTCACCGCGCTGTTGCCGATGTTGGCGTTGATTTTCACGAGGAAATTGCGGCCGATAATCATCGGCTCATTTTCGGGGTGATTGATGTTGGCGGGAATGATGGCGCGTCCAGCGGCAACTTCATCACGCACAAACTCGGGCGTTATGAAGTCGGGAATCTTCGCGCCGAATGAATTGCCGGAATGTTGATGCCGCAACTCACTGGGTAGTGCACCTTTCGATTCCAAGGCTTGTTCGCGCCCGAGATTTTCGCGAATGGCGATGAACTCCATCTCGGGCGTGACGATGCCCTGCCGCGCGTACCACAATTGCGTCACGGGATGATCCTTCGCCCGCAGCGGCTTGCGACGCAGGCCGGGGAAATCCCGATGTTGATTTCGCCCCGTGCCCGGCGATTGCTCCGCGTGGCGGCTGGACAGAAACCCGTCGTCCTCCGGACGCTTGGTGCGGCCATCAATTTCCTCCACATCACCACGGCCCAAAACCCAATCGCTCCGCAAGGCTGGCAATCCCTCCTCCACCGAGCACGAGTGGGCCGGATCACCCCACGGCCCGCTGGTGTCGTACACGCGCACCGGCTCGTTGGGTTCGGATTCGCCAGCGAGATTTAGCGTGGGGCTTTGGTCGATCTCGCGCATCGGCACGCTCACGTGCTTACCTTTCACGTAAACGCGGCGGGATTTTGGAAAAGAACGGCTCGCGCCGGTTTCGAGGGCAGACTTTGTAGTAACCATAATTCAAGCGGGGAAATGGAATAGCGAATCCCTATCCGGCATTATCCGTCAGGTTCATTGGGTCAACCGCATAATGCGGAATTCTCAGCCTTCCAGTTGGCTCCCCTGCCCTTTTCTAGCCGCCCGCGCGCGGGGGGTCAAACCTCAAACGACTTACCGCAACCGCAGCTCACCTTGGCGTTGGGATTTATAATTTTGAAACCGCTGTCATTGAGGTCATCCGAAAAATTCACCACCGAGCCTCGCAAAAAATCCGCGCTGATCGCATCCACAACCACCGGCACACCCGCGCAATCGATCACTTGATCGTTATCCCGCGTTTCATCAAAAACCAGCCCGTACTGCATCCCCGAGCAGCCGCCCTGCTCCACATACACGCGCAGGGCTTTGCCATTCGGCTCGGCCTCGGCGGAAATCATCCGCTTCACCTCCGCCACCGCCTCGGGCGTGAGCGTCACGGAATCTTGTGTTTGCTGCTCCATAAGGAAAAGATACTCCAAAACCAGACAGCAATCAACCCAATATCATTTCGGCTGTGTCCATTGATCCAGATAACGCTGCTTGCGATTCTCTAGACCTATTTTCATCGCCGGATAATTCGTGGACATCATGTGACACAGCTCCAACGCCTCTTTCGGTTTGCCCAGTTGACTCAATAAATCCATCGCCATCAAACCGCTTTGCCCGCGCCAATAAGCATCGGGCACTTCGCCCGGCTGCAAATGCCTGCCGTGTACCACCGCCAACAACTGATTCACTGCCTCGGCCATTTTTTTTTCGCGATCCGCACTGCCTTCGGCCTGTTGTCTCAAGGCTTTAGCCAACCCCACCCGAGCTTGGTCTTTCACTGCCACCGGAACCGACCCCGAAATCCCAATCGCCTTCTGGTAGGCCAACCGTGCGTCCTCCCGGCGCCCCGGCAGCTTTGCTGAAACCGAAAGACAAGCATCGCCAATGCGCCCCCACGCCCGCGCCGCCACGGCATTAGTGGGGTTCGCCTGCACCACATTGTAAAATGAATTGGTCGCGGCATTAAGGCCCGCCGCGCCAAGCTCCAACATCGTGAGATCGCCCAGCGCAAAGTGGGCCGCGGACTTCAGCGATGACGGCGTTTGCTGATCATTAATCAAACGGGTAAATTCCTTGCGCGCCTCGCCGAATCCCTGCCGGGCCATCGCCGCGCGACCGGCCATTAAGGTCGCGCGCCGCCGTAAAGCCACCAGCACATTGGTTTGGCTCGAAATAGATTTGTACATTTTTTCTGCGGCCAAGTGATTCGTGCCGGAGTTAAATACATCATCCGCCAGCCACATATTCGCCAAATGAGCCTGTTCGGTTTTCGGGTGACCTTTGATCACTGCCCGAAATGCGGCCACCACATGGGTCGATTGCCCGCCCATCGACTGCATCGACTGCGCCCACGCGTGGTCAAGCATCACCCGCGCGTGCAGCGGATGCGTCTTGTTTTCATCCAACCACAATTTGTATGCCGAATTAGCCGCAGCCCAATCCGCCTTGACCAGCAGCCCCCGAATGGCCTCCAAATCCGCATCAGGACGGAGCGGTGAATCCGGCGATTCCCGTTGTAGCCGTGCCAACACGAGTTGAGTCTCCGGCACTTGCCCGCCATCCAGCCGCGCCTGCGCAAGTGTCAACAGGCCTTTGTCCGCCAAAGCGGCGTTACGCGGGCGCAGTTGATTGAGCAGCAAATCCGCCGCCGGATAATCGCCAAGCGCCACCGCACTCCGCAACGCAAGATAACTCGCGAGATCGCGAAGCGGTTCCGGCACGGAAGTCTGCAAAGCAACGCGCGCGGGGGCGTGTTGCCCCGCTCGGACTTGGGCTTGGGCCAATTGCATCCGGGCCCAAGGGGCCAGCGGCGAATCGCCCAGCAATTCAATGGCCTGACTCCAGGCATCGCGGGCGGACTGCGGGTTTCCCTCTGCCGCGTGACACCATCCTTCCCCCCACTTGGCGCGGCCCTGAATTTCAGGCACGGGCGATTGAGCGGCCTGGGCAAATCGCGCGCGCGCTTTCGTCAACGCACCGGTCGCACCGCGTCGATGGCGCAAGCATTCCAGTTCACCCGCAAGGCAGTTAAGCGTGCCCACAAAATTCGTGGCCACAGTTTTCTTGGCCAAATCATCCAGAGCAGTGATCGCCCCGGCATAATTTTCCCGCTTCATCTGGAGAAGCGCCGCTCGCAGAAATCCTTCGCGCCGATGAACCCGTGGCATAACCGATGCCTGCATTCGGGCGTACTCCCGCAACGCGGATGGCGCATCATCGGTCTGCTCAAAAATAGCGGCCCGAAAAAGATGCACTTGAACCAGTTGATTGGTCCGCCCTGATTGACGTGCCAATTCCGCCACACGCGCGGTGGTGTTCAGGGCGCCACCTGGCTTACCCGCTTGGTTTTCGAGTTTTGCCAACAGAAACAGTCGCCGCCATTCCCGGTGCAACTCCGTGCTGACGGGCAGTTGGCCTAATTCCTCCGCAGCCGTTTTCCAATCCTGTTGCTCGAACAGTGCCTGCGCCAGCAACAAGCGGCCCTCTTGAGCCCAATTCGAATGCGGCCGCGCCTTGGCGAGCCTTTGAAATTTCCCTTCGGTGGGCCGCAATAATCGCACCACGTTTGCCCAATCTTTTTTTCGGGCAGAAACAGTGGCCAAGGTTACGCTCGCGGAGAGCGCGTGCTCTGAAGCGGGGAATTCGCGCAACAATTCCTGCAAGTGCGCTGACGCGGCTTCAAACTGCTCCAAGCGTAATCGGCATTCAGCCTTCCAATACAGATAGCCATCGGCCAACTCGCCGGCGGCATTTTCACCCTTGGAAATTTCCGCCGCCGCCTTGTTAAATTCCCCCATTTGATAAAGTGCCTGCACGCGAAGTAACACCGCTTGCGCCCGATGCGGCGAATCCGGATGCAGCCGCGCAAACTCACCCAACCAGCGCTCCGCCGTGGCCCAGTGACCCGCCTGAAAACCGCGAGCCGCTGCGAGGTAGGCCCGTTCGGATGGCGTGTCGGGCGCGCTAGTGCGCAGATGCACATCGCCCGTCACCGCCGCGCTTGCGGTTTCCGCCAGTGCCAAAATAAAAATCAACCCCCTCATCCTGCTGAAACCTTTCGCCGCACTTTAGCTTTGATCATCGGCAAGGCGCGACTCAAAAAACGGCCCGTGTGGCTTTCCGCGCATTTGGCGACGTGCTCCGGCGGGCCCTCGGCAATCAATCGCCCGCCGCCATCGCCGCCCTCGGGGCCAAGATCCACCAGCCAATCGGCGCATTTGATGACATCCAAATTATGCTCGATGACCAGCAGCGTGTTGCCCGAGTCGCGCAGTTTCGCAAACACATCAAGCAACCGTGCCACATCGTGAAAGTGCAAACCGGTCGTCGGTTCATCCAGCAAATACAAAGTGCGGCCGGTGGCGCGTTTGCTCAGTTCGCTGGAAAGTTTCATCCGCTGCGCCTCGCCGCCGCTGAGTGTGGTGGCACTTTGTCCCAATTGCAAATAGCCCAATCCCACCTCAGCCAGCGTGATGCACACATTGTAAACTTGTGGCACAGACCGAAAAAACACGCACGCCTCGTCCACCGTGAGCGCCAGCACATCGGCGATATTCAGGCCTTTGTAATGCATCTCAAGCGTCTCGCGATTGTAGCGGCGGCCCTGGCAATCCTCGCAAGGCACGTAGACCGCCGGTAAAAAATGCATCTCAATTTTCAAAAGTCCATCGCCTTGGCAGCGCTCGCAGCGGCCGCCCTTCACGTTGAAACTAAAACGGCCCGGCCCGTAGCCGCGCACTTTGGCCGAGGGTAATCGCGCAAATAAATCGCGAATGTGCGTGAACATCCCCGTGTACGTTGCAGGATTGCTGCGCGGCGTGCGGCCGATGGGCGATTGATCGATGACGATCGCCTTGTCGAGATGCTCCATGCCTTCGATGGATTCGTGCGCGCCGGGGCGGTCCTTGGAACCGTGCCATTTGCGAAAGAGCGCGCGGCGCAAAACGTCATCCACCAAAGTGCTCTTGCCCGAACCACTGACACCGGTGACGCACGTGAACGTCCCCAACGGAATACGCACATCAATATTCTGTAAATTATTTTCTGACGCGCCGCGAATGACCAGCCAACCGCGCTCGGGCGTGGCGGGGGTGCGTTTTTCCGGCGGGGAAATGGTGAATTCACCGGAAAGATATTTCCCGGTGATGGAGCGTTTCACTTTGCAGATTTGTTTTACCGTGCCGGCCGCGATGAGTTCGCCACCGTGCACGCCCGCGCCGGGGCCAATATCGATCACGTGATCCGCCGCGCGGATTGTATCCTCATCGTGTTCTACCACCAGCACGGTGTTGCCCAAATCACGCAGGCCCTTCAGCGTGGCGAGCAAGCGATCGTTGTCGCGTTGGTGCAGGCCGATGCTCGGTTCGTCCAGAATATAAATGACGCCGACAAGTCCCGCGCCAATTTGAGTAGCCAACCGAATGCGCTGGGCTTCGCCGCCACTGAGCGTGCCGCTTTCACGGTTGAGCGATAAATAGCCAAGCCCCACGTTGCTGAGAAATCCAAGCCGCGCCTTGATTTCCTTCATCACCTCGCCGCCAATTTTTTCCTGCAACTCGGTGAACTTCAGTGAATCAAAAAACTTCAGCGCATCCGCCACGGACAACCGACACACTTCCATTACCGAAAGGCCCAGGATGGCCACCTTGCGGCGGCGGCCCTTGGGGCGGAAGCGTTTGGCTTTGGCTCCTCCGAGGGTGCAAGCGAGAATTTCTGGCTTGAGGCGCTGTCCGTGGCAGGCGTCGCACGGCTGGCTGCTCATACAGTTTTTCACGCGTTTCCGGGTGAACTCGCTGTCGGTTTCCTGCAAAAGCCGCTGGAGGTTGGGGATGACTCCCTCGAAGGGCTTGGGCTTGGGATTTTTTTTGGCGGCGCGCCAAAAGGCAAACTTGATTTCCTCCTCGCCCGAGCCGTGCAACATCACCTCGCGAAATTCCTCCGGCAGTTTTTCCCACGGCACATCCATCGGCTGGTCGTAATGCGCGGTGACCGCTTTGATGACGTGATTGTAATAAATAATCATTCGCCGGCCACCGCGTTTCCACGGAGCGATCGCGCCTTCGCCGAGTGTCTTCTCAGGATTGGGCACCACGAGATCCGCATCGAACACGAGCTTCTGTCCCAAACCGTGACACACGGGGCACGCGCCGAAAGGTGAGTTGAAGGAAAAATGCTTGGGCGTGAGGGTGTCGTAACTTTTGCCGGTGGCGCTGGAAACCATTTTGGTGGAGTGCAGCGTCTCATCCCATTTATCAGATTTTCTCTTGGCCGATTGATGCAAGGCAAGCACGCGGCCTTGGCCCCATTTGAGGGCCGTCTCCACAGAATCGGCAAGACGTTGCCGCATGCCGTCGCCGATGATAAGCCGATCCACCACAGCCTCGATGTGGTGTTTCTTTTTGGGGTCGATGGTGATGCGCGTGTTAACCTCCAGCTCCACCAACGTGCCATCCACGCGGGCGCGCACGAAGCCTTCGCGCGCAAGCTTTTCGATCACGTCGCGAAACTCCCCCTTTTGATGACTGACCACCGGCGCAAGCAACATCACGCGCGTGCCGGTTTTCATTTTCATCAAGCGATCAATAATTTCAGTAGGCGTCTGCTGACTCATCGGTTCGCCGCTCTCCGGACAATGCGGCGTGCCGATGTGAGCAAACAGCAACCGCAGATAATCAAAAATCTCAGTCGTGGTGGCGATGATGGATCGCATGCTGCCGCCGGCGCTGCGCTGCTCAATGGCGATGGTGGGCGACAAGCCCTCGATGAAGTCCAGCTCCGGCTTCTGCATTTGATCCAGAAACTGCCGCGCATAAGCCGAAAGCGACTCGACGTATTTGCGCTGCCCCTCGGCGTAAATAGTGTCAAAAGCCAGCGATGATTTGCCCGAGCCGCTCAAGCCCGTGACCACCACTAACTGATCGCGCGGAATTGTAAGCGAGAGATTCTTAAGATTATGCTCCCGCGCCCCCCCGATCCGAATGACATTCGCTCCCATAAAAGAAGCGCACAGTACGCGCGGCGGACGTAAATGCCAAGCCCGCGCTAGCGCAGGACCAGTGGCGCGGTGCTTTCCACCACCATTCGCGGCGAAGACGGCGGAGTAACCGTCACGCCACGAGCCTTTTTGAAATGATATTCGCGCCACTTGCCGACGCCTTCCAGCCGAAAAACCGTGCGTTGGGCGGCTTCGCTGGTGATGGCGTAATTGGTGCAAAGGCCATCCTTCTCAACAGCATTTTGTGCTGGCTTCAGGGTTTGGCTGAAGGTGTAGGCAACAAACCGCGGCCTGCCATCAGTGCGCAGAAGCGAAAGGATTTGTTGCGGGATGCGTTCGTAATCAGTTTCATTGGGGAAGAATCGTTGTGCATATGGCTGCGTCATGTTTCCTGTGTTTAATTGTGCGTCATTAATCATACTCAAAAAATCAGGATTGCCATCGGTTAATTCACTCACCTTGAGGATGTCACTCACGCGCTCAAACGGAATCCCGCCACGATGACGGTTTACCGAACGAACGATGTCATGCATAAATCTTCCGGGTGCCAGACGAAAATCAAAACCCATACAAGTCGGATCCATGCAGTTTCCGAGATGCGGCGCACTGTGAAACGTCGATATGCCACCGTTGTTTTTGAGCACTTTGCGCGGCACAGCTACGCCGGATAATACCGCGCCCCATGCTGCCGGGCTCTTCGCGTTGACGGACAGCAAGCCGGTGGCGGCCTCGGGCGATGTGCTGGTTGAAAACAAATCCACCAACCGATGATCATTTGTGGGCAGCGTGTCCAGCGATCCGGCTTGCCGTTGCCATGCGTCGGTGCTGATAAGGTACATCCAACTCGAAGGATCCGCTGGGTTATGCGTGTAGCCCAATGTGGTGGCCAGTTTATTGATTGTGAAAGTCGCATCCCACAGGGTGAGGGAAAACGGCGGGGAGCTTCCATCATACTGAATATTGCCATCGTATCCCTGATATTCCAGCGGTCCGCCCTGTAATTTCACGCGATCACCCTGCCAAAAAAACGGAGACTCGCCCGCGGTGATCACCCCCGAAACTGCATTGACAGAACGGATCAACAAGCGATTTGCCGGCTTGGACTTGAGATAAACCGATTGCCACGGCGTGCCGCGATGCACCATCCCCAACCATCCGAGCGTTTCCATACCGCCAGTATCTTTGTGCGGGAACTTCCAGAAATCTGGGTTCAGCACCCCAGGATCTTTGAAAGTGATATGGTCATACGGATCCGCCCAAGGCCGCGTGTAATCTGTGTTTCCCAGTTTTTTTGTGCTTTTTACGCTCCAAGGACGGTACACATAATTCTCGAAACCCAAGTTATTTGAAAGCCAGTTGCCATTGTTCCCGGTCAGATATTTGATGTACGGGGGCTGTAACGGATGAGGATTGTTCGGCTTTAGGGGATGCACCATCGTGTAGTCGCGGCCCATGCCGTTTACCAATGGATCATTCGCTTGCCAGCTCATTTCATACACTTCGCCCTGATAAAATTCCCACAATTTCTTGCCCTGCGCATTTTGCAAAGTTGGAAAAAAGACTCCCCCATTGGCAGTGGTGTGCTTCCGAAGACAACGAAAAAGGTTGGTTTGGCCAGTGGCGTTGCTGACACATTTGATTACTTCGTTGGGCTGATAAGTTTCACTCGGTTTCCACGCTGCCTGTTTCCACCGAGTAAAATCCGCGCCGAAATCAAACGATGTGTGAGCCGTACGAGCATAGTAACGATTGCCGCGCGCATCTTCCACCTGCTCGCCCTGTTTGTAATTACGATCGGATTGCCAACGCTCCCACTGCGGCGGCAAGTCAGCATCAAAATGCAGACGTGCATAATCAATGACCCGATCCTGCAATACATTGGGATAGCGGCAAGTAATTTTGATGGCTAGATTAACTTGAAGATCATCCACCTGCCACCGTGTCCGTTTGGCGGCATCCATGCTCATCGGCGGCAGGGCAAACTGAAAGGGCACAAACGGAAGCGCTGTCTTTCCTGAACTTACAGACATCGCGGTGATGCTCGAAAGCGGGACGTTAATCGAAATGGGCGCCCCCGCCCCAAGGAGTTGGCCGCGCACATCACCCGCCACCATCACCTTCAGCGCCAGTGCATGGCTATATAAATTGTCGCGAAGCTCCACTCCCACATGTAACACCGGATAAACCTGTACGCGACTCGGATTGCTACCCGGTACCACACGCCATTTGATCGCCGTGGACACTTCGTTCACACTCGGCCAAATAGCGGCATGATTCGGCGTCTGGGTCCGATTGTTAACGCCGATTAACAGCGGAAACCCCGTTGTGCCATTGCCCGAAACCTGCGGCACACCCGGCCGATCCGGCACCCGGCCGAGTCGGTCATGCGGATTCCACGTCACATTGGGCTGCAACGCGTCGGGCAAATCACGCACGGGAGATTGTTCCATTACCGAATCATTCGTCACCCGCATCCAGCCGGCAATGTAAACATTGTCGCCCGCCTCCCTCAGCAAAATAGGCCGGAACACTCGCGGCCAAGCCAACCGCATCACCCCGCCATTATTGGGCAAGGTGTATCCCGTCAGCCGGTGCGTACACCTCCGTGAGATTCAGCGCCACCTGCATCAGGCGCTGCACTTCGGGGGTGAAATTATTGTTGGCCGACGGGTACACTTGAATGTTGTCCGCGCCAAACGTGCCGGCATCCGCTTCGTTATTGAACAGGGTGAGCGTGGGATCCGATCCAATGTGGAATGCGTCTCCCTGGCGTTGCATGGCGTTGTCCAACAACAGCGAAGCAAGGCGTGTAAATTTTTTCGCAAGTGGATCAAAGCGCAATTGAAAATCGACCCGCGCTGGTAAGTTTGAAAAATCACTGGCCACGGCCACTCCTTGTTTGTTTCGACCCACAATCATAAACCGAACTTTGTGGTCATCGGTGGGTTCCGCCGCGCCGCGCCGCAAGGGGATATCCCATAACTGCACCCGCCGCGAATCCACCGCCTCGGCGAAAAACCACTGGTTCCCCACTTCCACCCGGTTGGTGGGGCTGAGGTAACGATATACCGTCTGGTTCATCACATTGGTCGTGCTCTGCGCCGAGGCACTAAGAAGTACGCGTTGCCCCGTGGACAAACCGTGCCGGGCATCAAACTCCAAAACCTCGGCAATTGCCTTACCGGGCAGGTTGTTGGGCACCACTCGGTCAGCTCTCATCCGAGGCCAATCGTTGGCCATATCCTCGCTAAAATCTTTATCAGAAAAATATTCATTCAAAAGCAACTTCACCTTCGGCGGTTGCCCGAGACGTACTCCCCATCGCATCAATGGATTTTGAAGTGGCCGGAGACCTCGGCGGTGAAGCGTACTGAAGGCACCCGCCATATTGTAAAAGGCACGCCCAGTCTTGATCAGTTTGCAGCCATTTTGTAATGCCCTCGTGGGTGATGGGTTGCATACCCTTCACCGCGGGACGATAAGGCGGGCGCAAGAAATTCATTATATCCACATGCTCGCGTTGATTGGGCATGCCGGGCTGAACGGTGTCCATATTGCCCCACGGATAACGATAATTCCAAAGACCCACAAAGCGTGGCTGATTGACATGGCGGCCACCCGCGTGACGAAAGGCCTCGCCCAGCGATGATTGATCCGGTTGCTGGCGATATCCGCTGTACGAAAATGCCACGGGATCCAACATCGCCAAGGATCCGGCGAGGTTCAGTTCCCAAGCTGCATTGCCGTGTCCGCGCAGGTAACCTTCCTCGTTGCCGAGTGTCTTGGCGTTGTTATGCGCGTGATTGAGGTCCAGCAACTTGTCCGCCGGCGTCACCATGTAGGCATAGCGCGCCACAAACCGGTTGTCTTTTCCATGCGGCCGACTGGGATCTTCCAATACGCCAATCCAATGCGGATCGCCCACTTGATTGGTGGTGGTCGGCTGAAAGGCCGCGCTGTTTGTTTTGCCCCAGATCATGATTCAAATTCAAAAAATAACGAAACTCATCCGGCTTGCGGTCACCATCCAGATCATAATACACCGGCGCGCGTGGATCCGCCTGCAACAAAATGAGTTCCGCTTTTGGTATTGGCGTGGTGAAAGCAACCCCGTCAATATTGGTGGACACCAACACCTGATAATTACGATTGCTAACAATCTCATCCACCACCGCCGCTTGCGCGCGAGCCAAGCCTGCATCAATAGCCAAATGCGTTTCCGTTTGCCGCACGCTCATGGTCACCGCGCTGCGGTCCAGCCGCGTGAACGACAGAAACGCAATCACCAAGAACGTAATCAAGGCCAACATGATCAAGGCCACGATGAGCACCATCCCCCGTTGTTCATTTTGTTTTGCGCATCATCATTCTTCCTCCTCCGGGTCAGTGGATACAAAAGTGTAAACACCCTCATTATCCACGGCGATTTGCAACAGGTAGCGTTCAGAAATATCCTTTGAGCGCCCAAGGCCAATCGTGTTCACGCGCACCGGCGTTGCGCGCGCAGCATTGAGATTTGCAATCCCGGGCACAATGAAATCCGGGATCTGGCCGTCTGTCAGCAACCAGATCGTATCCGGGTTCATGGCAAACGCCGCCTCTAATGCTCGGGTAGGATTAGTTCCGCCTCCGTATGATCGCGTTGCCACCCACTGAGTGTAAAATGCCACGTTAGCGGGCGTGGCCGACACAAGATTCAACGCAATGCCGGGCGTGGGATTGTCCAGCGTCACCGGGCCGGCGGGCATGCCCTCGGAATCGTTGCTGAAAAAGAACACATAAAAGGACGCGCTCGGATTTAGTTTCTTCAAGGTCTCAATCATCGCCAAACGCGCGCTGATGAATCGCCGCTCTGCAGCCATACTCCCTGATTTATCAATGATGAACACATAACGCGCAGGCTTGCTTCCCCCCACCGCAAAGCCGCCTCCGGTCACCCCGCCCGTTACGGAAAACCCATTGGCCTCAAATTCCTTTTGCGTTTTCTTCACGAACAACGCGGGCGGAATGTCTGCCTGCGTGCGAATAGGCACCAATTGACGCAGCATCAAAATGCGCCCGAGGTTTTCCGTAAGCAACTCCATCACGCGACCACGGCGCTGGTTTGTCAGCCTTCGGTACGAAGCCTGATCCATTGCGCCGCTCTCTAATTCCACGGTCAGTCGCTCCACCTTCGCATCGTTGAGAATTTCCTTTTTTAACTTCTCCTCGATGAGACCAATTTCCACCTCCACGTAAAGCGGCACATCCAGTCGCCTGAATTCCGGATCCACCCACAATGCGCGTCCGGGATCGTGCGGCGAAACCGCGCGCATTCGAAAATGCACGACGTTGTCTGAAAGTTTTTGGTACTGGCCATCCTTGTTTGAGGACACCAATCGAATAATGTGTCGCTTGGGAACCGGGCCAGACTCGTATCGCCACAACGCGCCGATCACGTCATTCGCTTTGCCCGGTTGGCCACGCGACTCGAGTCGATAAGCCATCTGTTGCCATTGATCATCGTGACCCAGAAAGGAAACACGACTACTGACGAAAGGTTCCGTGGTGGTGAGCCAGGTGTTTTGTTGATCGGCCCGCAGCGTTGCCCAGTTAGTGGGATAGGCGAGCGCTTCCAGTCGATTGGTGCGGTAAGGGGTCGCAATAAAATTCGGCTCCAACATACCCGCCGGCGCCATACGACCAAGATCGCGCACGATGAGGTCCATGACTGCCCGGCCTTCCTCCAAAAGCTTGGTGCGGCTATGGCCGGTGGTGAACACCGACTGCACCCGTGCAAAGATTTGGTACATTGCCACCACCAACACGACCGAGATCAGCACTGCAGCCATCAACTCCACCATCGTGTAGGCAGCTTGTCGGCGGCGGATTGTACGGAGCAGATTCATTGGTAATCAGGTGTGAAAAAATAAAACGATGAAAAAAATGAATTGGTCGGCTCAGTGAATCCTAGGAATCGATCCTGTTCTGCCCGATATCGTCCGAACACCGGCCGATACCCGCCATTGGAAGGAGCCCCGGTCATCGGCCGGAGCGAGTAAAGCCCGTGCGTATCGTACGTACGCCCCATGCGCCACTTGTCATCGGGCCGCACTTGACCAGGTGATGCCCGCTCAGCCTCGGGCTCAGGGATATCAGCAGCCAAATCTGATTGTTCCATTGATAACAGGGTGTTGTTAACCGTGACCATTCCCATCCCGGTGAGCGCAGACAACTCCTCAATGGTACATCTTCTCGCCGGCAACGTCACATCCAACAGTATGGCCTTTTGGTTGAGTCGGCAATTGTTGGCGAGCCAAGCGTTTCTCCGTGGTGGCGATCCAACAAGCGTGGTGAAGCTTTTGGTGGAAACCGTCTTCACATCGGCCGCATTCTTGGTGGCATCCTTCAGCGTGGGATCATCCAAAACCGGCCATTTAAACGTGAGGGTAATACGCCAGAGATTGGCGTTGGCCGGATCCGGCGCGATGTGGGTTTCCAGCAAATAACTAAAGGCAAACTCGCCGCCGGGCAATGGATGGAATGCGGTGCTCTCCCTCGCTCACAAATTCCCGCTTCGTGGCCACCAAAACTTTGCGACCATAAATGCGATCAAAAAGCTGGCCATTCATTGCGCGCACACGAGCGGTTTTTTTTACACTGCCAAACTCGGTGCCGATATCAGGAATGCTCATCCACCCGATCACGTCCGTGGGCCAGGTGGTTTGTTTGAGGTGCCCCCTGAACAATGACGGCAGCGATCACGCCATTCCGGGCCGGCGCCATCACCGCCCAACCGCGGGCGGTGAGCGCGATAAACAACCGTGCCCGGCGCCGTCATCCACTTGCAATTCCACCCATTCCACTTGGTGCAAGGCATCGGTGGGCTGCATGCCCGCGCGCAGGACGGTCATCCAATACTGCGCGTCATAGCGGATGATCGTTTCTTCGCGGTTATCTTTTTGCACCGTAAGCCCGGCGGGCAGCACGCCCAATACGGCCACCAACCCGAAGGCCACCACGCCGATGGCCAACATCACCTCGGCGATGGAAAAGCCGCCTTGAGTGTTTCGTTGGTATTTCATCGTGTTCATGATTTTATTCGATCAACAAATTCACTGAGGGATCAGTTTTCTGCAAGTGAGCCAAAAGTTTATTCGCCAACTTAGCTTTGATGCCGGAGAGCACCACCGGCGCGCGCACATTTGGGCGCAGTTCCCATCGGTCGTTGTTGTTTCGAGTACAACGCCCCCCAGTTGGCGTTGTATTGAGCATTGTTGATTCCGGCCCAGTCCGAGATGGCCTTGGCCATGCCTTCGCCACCGCCCTTCCAGGCGCGATTTGAGAAGAAAGATCACTTTCACCGTTACCGACCTTCATCGCGGGCGGAACCGGGGTGACGGCCCATCGTGTTGGGCCGACCGGTTAGGTAGTTGACGAGAATGCTGTTTTGAAGCTTGGCCTCCAGTCACCGGCTCATCGGATGGCCCCAATAAAAAAGGTGCCGTCGGCGCGTTTTTCCGGCGGCAACACCCCGCCTTCAACCAAGCGGATGACCCACCCCACGGAATCGGGAGTGGCGGGTTTTACCCCGAGCAACCGCCCGCGGGCATCAAAACCGATATAGGGCAAGTGCCAGTTGAAATCCACCTGCGCATCGTTGCCCAAGTGCGGCACACGCAAAAGGGGTTCAGGGCTATTTACATTTGCCTGATTCAGTTGACTCAACATTTCGCCCGGAAGGTACACGCCCTCGGGCAGGAATTTCCAATCGCTCACCCAGCGCCGGCTGGGTTGGCCGAGATTATCGCCCAGCGCGTACTCGGCAAAAAATGCGTAGGAGATGAGCTGCCCGCCGAGCTGCTGATTGGCCAGTTTGTTTTTTTGGAAATATGTTTTTTCCGCATCGCTCATCCCCTCGAAGTTATTTCTTAGTGAGCTTGGGCATGAAAACAACGTACACCGGTGAGCCTCCGTTGATGGCCTCGAGCCGGGCGTTATTGAAATCGGCAATGAGTTGAGTGGTGCCGCTGAGGGAATACTTGTCTCCACGCAACCCTTTGAGCGCGGGAAGCATAATGGCCATCAGCGCAATGGCGATGGCCAGCACCACTACCATCTCCACCAGCGTGAAACCCCTTCGCTCCCGGCTGAGGGCCTTTTTCATGTTCACGCTGGTGGAGTGGTGTGTCATGGCTTAACGCCAACCCAAAATGTTATCGGTATTTTCCTTGTCCAATGCGCCGGCCTTGGAGTTTACCTGACGATCAGGCCCGGGGGACCAAATCATGACCGAGCCTCGCAACACGTATTCCTCCTCGGTCTTATTATCGACGTTGCGCACCAAACCGATGGACGCGCCTTTGGAAACGCCGGTTTCCCGATAAAACAAATCAGCCACATTCTCGTCACCGGCGAGATCCACTGAAATGACATAGGGATTTCCAAATGGATCCCGAAACACCCCATCCGGGCCGACGCCCGCGCTGAGAATGCATCATCTGCTGAGTTGGGCGTGAGGTAAGTGGTCTTCTTCGGATTCCGTCCGTGATTTTTATTCGCTCCAGAATCAACCGCCATGAGGATCGCCATCACCACATTGTTATCGGGTGTCAGGGGCGGATTAGGCCAGTTGCCAGCGTCTTGAGGCGAACCATCGGCATGCTTGCGGCCGATGGGCAGATGAAACGTCAGATCGCCTCCCTTCAAATTAGGAGCAGCGCCACGCGCGCTAGGGAATCGACTGTAATCATTTTGATAACTCTCAATGGCGCCCTTGAGATTGATCATGTCGGTTCGGGCGGTGGCCACTTTGGATTTGACCATTGCGCGGGCAACGAAGGGCACGGTGATGGATACCAAAATAGCGATGATAGCGATTACCACGAGCATCTCCACCAGCGTGAAGCCCCGGTTGCGTTGGATGAATTGGGTCGGAGTTGGATTTCATAGTGCTTGTGTTAATTGCTTTCCCAGTTGCCGATAGTGCGAACCTTGTTTGTTTCGCCGATCTCCACCCAGAGATCATAGCTTTCGCGATTGTGTTCAGGGTTGCGGGAATTATATTTCCATCGCTCGTTTTGCTTTGAGTCTTTCCGGCCCAACGCGGGTGAAACCAAATTTCCGGCGGCGTCGTATTGCGAGGGCTTTAATTCTGGCAATAAGTTTTTCCCCTTCTCCACTCCTTTCCCCGACAAATGTTTGTAAAGTTGATTGTTGGCCGCATCGTTTTCGTCGCTGGGCGGGAAGTAGCCGTTCTTTTCTTTGTACACTTGCAGGGCCAGTTTGATTTGTTCCAGCTCGGTGCGAATGGCGCTTTCATTTGTTTTGCCCGCCACGCGGGAATAGAGCGCCACGGTCATGGCCGCAAGCGCCGCAATGATGGAGATCACCACCAGAAGTTCCACCAGCGTAAATGCGCGTTTTGTTTTGGAGATGGGTTTCATTGGTTGATGTTTTCGTTTTCCATGCGCTCGCTGAGCCATTGTTTGATCATGCTTTGGTAATTCAGGAAGCGCGAGCGGGCGAGGCGCTTGATGCGGGAGAGCATGCGCGGATCCATACGGAGGGTGATGGTGACTGATTCGTTGGCGGCGGAGCCGATGGCCACGGAGTTTTCCATGAGGCGCAGGTCGATGGCGGTGGCGCTCCAGTATTTTGCCTCGGCTTCGTCTGTTGCGAAGTCGGGGACTTGTTCCCATTGTTGGATTTGGGTCATATCGCGGTTTTTTGGTTTAGCAGTTTGTCTTGTTGTCGTTCGTAAAAAAATCTTTCTTCTGCCTCAAAGTGGCGCGCATGGATGACTTGGATCTGACGTCCATTGGCGCGGTAGATGGAGAAAATGCCCTGCCCGTTGGCGGCGCGTCCGAGATTGAAATAACGCGCTTTTTCTGAAAATTGCGCTGAATCCGGCAATAACCGCACGGCGAAAGGATCCTCAAAGGATTCCTCCACATCCTGAGCTTTCAAAGAACCAAGCGCCTGAGGCGCGTGATTTTCCCATTCAAAATCCATTTTTGTTGCAACTTGTAAATCAATTGACCATCAACTGTCACTACAATGTATTTACACCACAATGCACAATTTTTCAACCGATTTTTTGTTTTTTTTCCTGTTGTGCTTTGGAGGCCGTTTTACTGGCCGAGCTTGTCCATCATCTTGATGAGCGGCAGGAACATAGCGATGACGATGGAGCCCACAATGACAGCTAGGAATACGATCATTACCGGCTCGAGCAGTGAGGTCATGGCGGTGACGGCGTTGTCGACTTCTTCTTCGTAGACGTCGGCAATCCGAACGAGCATCTCGGGCAGCGCGCCGGTTTCCTCGCCGATGTCGATCATGCTAATCACCATGGGCGGAAACACGCCGGAGGCTTCAAGCGGTTTGGTAATGGTCTCGCCCTCTTTCACGGCGTCGTACACTTTCTCGATGGCGGCGGTGAGGATGACGTTGCCGGCGGTTTCCTTCACGATGTTGAGCGCCTGCAGAATGGGCACACCGGAGGAAACGAGCGTGCCGAGGGTGCGGCTGAAGCGGGCGATGGCTACTTTACGCACCACGTCGCCAAGCACGGGCATGATGAGCTTAAATTTGTCAAAAGCCTGCGGCCGAGTTTCGTCTTGTTGACGATTAGTTTAAACACAATAAAGATGGCTACCGCGCCGCCGATTACGGCAAAAACATTATTCTTAATGGCATCCGAAATTGCGAGGACCAGTTCGGTGAATTCGGGAAGCCCTTCCCCTTCGCCCAGCATGTCGGTGAAGATGGTTTTGAATTTCGGAATCACGTAGGTCATCAAAATACCCACGATGATGACCGCGACAACCATGACCGCGATGGGATAAAACATGGCGGCTTTCACCTTGCCCCTGATGGACTGGGATTTTTCCATGAACTCGGCGAGGCGGTTTAGGGCGATTTCGAGCACACCGCCAATTTCACCGGCCTTGACCATGTTGATGTAGAGCTTGTCAAAAATCTTAGGGCGCTTGGCGAGCGCCTCGGAGAAAGTGGAGCCGCCTTCAATGGTGAGTCCAATCTCAATAATGATGCCCTTGAAATATGGATTGGATGTGGACTTTGCCAGAGTCGTCATACCGCGCATCAGCGGCAGGCCGGCATCGATGAGCACGGCGAGCTGGCGGGTGAATTGAGTGAGCTCCTTGCCGCTGACCGTAGGGAATGCAAAGTTGAGCTCACCCTTCTTCTTGCCTTTTTTTGCGGCCGCCTTCTTGATGGCGTCATCGCCGCTGGCATCCTTTACCTCCGCCACTTGGGTGGGGTAAAACCCCATCTCCTTGATGCGGGCGATGGCCTCGTTTTGGCTGCCGACCTCGAGGGTGCCTTCCTTCTGCTTGCCCTCTTTGTCGATGGCGATGTAATTGAACAGCGGCATGGGTTTGCAGATTAGGTGTATTTCATAACCTCCTCGAAGGTCGACTCTCCAGAGAACATAACCCGCAAGCCATCCATTCGCAAGGTTTGCATACCAAACTCCATGGCTTTTTCGCGCAGCACGAGGGCGGGAACATTGTTGGCAATCAGTTCGCGGATCTCATCAGTCATTTGCAGCATTTCATATAAACCGCACCGGCCCTTGTAGCCGGAGTCGTTGCAGGCATCGCAACCGGTTCCGTATTTGATCTCCTTGCCCTCGGCTTCTTCATCGCTAATTTGCAGCATCTCGCGCTGGTCCTTGGTGATGGGGGTGGATACAATGCACTTGGGGCAAATGGTTTTCACCAAACGCTGAGCCAGCGCGCCGTTCACGGAGGAGGCAATGAGGAAAGGCTCAACGCCCATATCCATCAGGCGGGTGATGGCCTCGGTGGAACTGTTGGTGTGCAGAGTGGTGACCACCAAGTGACCGGTGAGCGCGGCCTCGATGGTGATGGAGGCAGTTTCCAAGTCGCGGGTTTCGCCCACAAGAATGATGTCCGGATCCTGCCGCAGAAAGCTCCGGAGCGCCTTGGCAAAAGTCATGCCCATGGATTCCTGGATTTGGCATTGGACGATGCCTTCCACAGGGAACTCGACGGGATCCTCGGCGGTGATGATCTTGACATCGATTTTGTTGAGGCGGCGCAGGGCGGCGTAAAGAGTAGTGGTTTTGCCAGAACCGGTGGGGCCGGTAACGAGGAACACGCCGTTGGGCTGCTCGACACAATGGATGATGCTATTATGGACGCTGTCGGGAATTTTGAGGACATCGAGTGAGAGGATGTCGGTATTGTTTTTATCAAGCAAACGCAGCACGACCGATTCACCAAACTGGGTGGGCAAGGTGCTCATGCGGAAAACCAGTTCCTCGCCGGCGATGATGGTGGCGATGCGGCCATCCTGCGGGAGACGCCGCTCGGCGATGTTGAGGTTGGCCATGATCTTAAGGCGCGAGGAAATCGCCGGGGCCAATTCGCGCGGGGGCGGCGTGAGCAGCTTCATCGTGCCATCCACTTTCATGCGGATTTGATAGGTATCTTCGAACGGTTCAAAGTGAATATCCGACGCGCTGTCCTTGAGTGATTGGAAAAGCACCATGTTCACGAAGCGGACGATGGGCATGTCGTCGCCCACTTCCTCGAGGATCTCCAGGCTGGTAACCTTGGTGGGGTCATCCTCTTCCTCGGGCAGGTTGAAGCCGCCGAGTTCCTCAATCAAATCATCGAAGGAGGCTTCGCCGGAATATTTCTTCTCGAGGATTTTTTCAATCTGATTCGGATCAGCCACCCGCACTTGCAGCGGTCGATTGAGCTGGAAAGCCAATTCATCTAACACCGTGGGGTTAAGCGGATCCACCATCGAAAGGTGCAACACCTCGCCATCGAGGCCGATGGGGACGCATAGGTATTGCTTGGCCATGTCCAGCGGCATAAGGCCCACTAACTCATCAGTGAATTCGATTTCTGAAAGATCCAGCACATCGGTTCCCAGATATTCGGCAATCAACTCCAGTTGCGTTGGAACATCCACCAATCCATCCCTAGCCAACAGCGCGGAAACCGATTCGCCGGAGAGATTGTGCTCGCCCTGCACCGCTTCGAGATCCTGCTCATCCCCCAAGCCTCGCTCGCGGATGAGAACCAGCAGCGAATTTGTAATTACATCAGACATGGAAACCGTAATTTATTTACCCGGCGGGCGGCGGCTGAGCGCCGGGCACTCCGCCCGCGGCCAGTTGTTCGGCCTGTAGCGCCGCTTGTTGCTCGTCCCATTCCTTGAGCCGCATCAGCATGCCGGTGTAATCCTGCGCTTTGTTTATACAATCGTCGCGGGAGACGACGCCTTTGCCATAGTAATTAAACAACCCGTCATCCAGAGTCACCATCCCGTATTTTTGGCCGGTTTGTTGGTCGGACGGAATGCGGAATGTTTTGTTGTCGCGAATGAGCGCCGAGATCGAAGGGGTCATCACCATAATATCGTGGATGGCCACGCGGCCCTTGGGAATGCGCTTGCAAAGAATTTGGGAGATGACGCACGCCAACACGGTGGAAAGCTGGATGCGAATAGTTTCCTGCTGTTGCATCGGGAAGGCGTTTACAATCCGATCCACCGTCTTGGCCGCGCCGGTGGTGTGCAGGGTTCCGAATACCAAGTGACCCGTCTCGGCGGCGGACACGGCCATCTCGATAGTTTCCAAATCGCGCAGCTCGCCCACCAGAATCACTTCCGGATCCTGCCGCAGCGCGCGCCGCAGTGCCTCAGCGAAGCTCGGCACGTCCACGTGTACTTCGCGCTGGGTGGTGACGGCTTTTTTATGCGGATGATAAAACTCGATGGGATCCTCAATGGTGATCATGTGGCATTCATCATCGGTTTCGTTGATGATGTTTAGCATCGAGGCGAGGGTGGTGGATTTGCCGGAGCCGGTGGGCCCGGTGACGAGGATCATGCCGCGCGGGGTGGCGAGCAGTTTGTCAACCAAGCCTTGATTGAGGCCAATTTGCTTAATAGTGAGGAGGTCGTTGGGGATTTGCCGGAGTACCAGCGCCATGTTGCCGCGTTCTTTGAAGGCGCTTACGCGGAAGCGCGCCTTGGTGCCGAAGGCAAAGCCAAAATCCGCGCCGCCTTGGGTGCGGATCTGCTGGATTTGGTCGTCCGAGGCGATGGATTTGACGAGGTACTCCACGTCCTCCGGTTCGCAGTCGGGGCCTTCCACGCGCTTGAGCATTCCGCTGTCCCGATAACACGGGGGAATGCCAACTCGCACGTGAAGATCGGAGGAGCCAGTATCAACCAACAGCGTGAGCAGGTCGGGCATCCGGTATATGGGTTCTCTTTCTGGCATAGTAAAATTAGATTTCGTCTGAGGTTGTTGTGCGCACCACTTCCTCCACCGTCGTCATTCCGGACACCACCTTATTGATGCCATCCATGCGGAGCGTTTTCATTAAGTCATGTGCAATCGCGTACTCGCGCACCTCGGCCACAGCTTTTTCATCAATAATCATCCGTTGCAGGTTGTTGTCAATTTCCATCACCTCGAAAATGCCCATCCGGCCTTTGTAGCCGTTTCCCTCACACGCCTTGCAGCCGGCGCCGATCATAGGCATGGCGCTCTCCACCACCTCGGGCTTGAGCTGCAGAGCCTTGATCTCCCCTTCGGTGAGCTTGTGTGGGATTATGCATTTGCTGCAAATGCGACGCACCAGCCGTTGAGCGATTATGCAACGCGTGGCGGCGGCCACCAAGAAGGGTTTCACCCCCATGTCCACCATCCGGGTGATGGCACCGGGCGCATCGTTGGTGTGGAGCGTGGAGAATACAAAGTGGCCGGTGAGCGATGCGTTCACGGCAATGGTGCCGGTTTCGGCATCGCGAATTTCCCCAAGCATAATGATGTTCGGCGCTTGGCGCAGCATCGCGCGCAAGGCGGCGGAAAACGTCATCCCTGCCGCCACGTTCACTTGGCATTGGTTGATGCCCGATAGGATGTATTCCACCGGATCCTCCACGGTGATAATTTTTTTGTTGGGCGTGTTCAACAGGTTAAGGCAGGAATAGAGCGTAGTAGTTTTGCCCGAGCCAGTAGGGCCGGTGACGAGCATGATGCCGTCGGGCATTTGCGCGTTGCGCTCGAACACTTCCTGATCATCCCGCATGAAGCCCAGCTGATCGAGACCGAGGTTGAGGCCGCCCTTATCCAAAATACGCATGACGATGCTCTCGCCGTAAATGGTGGGGAGGCAACTCACGCGAAAATCAATCACTCGCCCGTCGATCACCTGCTGATAACGGCCGTCCTGCGGCGTGCGTTTCTCGGCGATGTTCATACCGGATTCGATTTTCAACCGGCTGACAATCGGCGCTCCCACACGCTTCGGCGGTGCGTTGCCTTCGCGCAACACGCCGTCCACGCGATAGCGAATCCGCAGGCGTGTTTCAAAGGGCTCGATGTGCACATCTGAGCAGCCCATCTTGAATCCTTCCTGAATTATCATGCTCACCATTTTCACCAAAGGCGCGTCGGAATCATCATCCATCTCCAACCCCGCGCCATCCGCCGCCGCGCCGCCCTCGGCCTGCACTTGGTCGAGGTCCACCTGCGTTTGGGAAAGCTCCTGCACAATCCGCTCCACCGCTTCGTTGGCCGAGCCATAGAAGCGATCAATCGTCGCGCGGATTTGCGGCTCGCTGGCCACCTTGAAAACGACGTTCGGATAGTCAACCATTCGGGTGAGGCCATCGGTCACATCAATGTCGCTCGGATCCGAAAGCGCCACCACCAACTCATTTTCATTCACCTCCACAGGCACCACCTGATAACGCCTGGAAATGTGCCGGGGAATGGCCCGCAACAAATCATCGCGTGGCCGCAAATCGCGCAGGTCTATTTGCTCACACCCAAACTGCATCGCGCGCGCCTGTGTGATCTGATCGATGTTGATGATCTTCTGCACCACCAACGTATCGACCAACCCCGCCCCGGCGGATTCCGCCGCCGGACGCGCCGCATCCAGATGTGCATTGTCGACCAGCCCCATGTTCATCAGGGTGTCGACCAAATAATCGTCTTTAACAGCCATACAACGTGCCGACACAACCTACGACCTCAAGAGGCTCCGCGTCAAATAAGAGCTATAAACAATGGGAGATTGTGGTTTTTCCCTACGTGTGCGGATGAACAGAATTTCCAATGAGCCTCTGCCTGTTGGGCATGGGTCATTAAAAAAAGCGGGGCCTCTTGGCCCCGCCTTTTCAAAAACGCTCAACGCTTTGTTCAGTCTTTCGACTCCACCACCCAAATATTTCGAAACCGCATCGGGTTACCGTGGTCCTGCAGACCGATCGAACCGGGACCGTGTTTTTTGTAAGACTTCACAGACTTATGGCCCGAGGGCCCGATGAGTTCGCGCTGGTCGTGCACTTTCACGCCATTGTGAATCACCGTCACCACCGCCGGGCGCGTCACCTTGCCGCCCTTGCCAAACTTGGGCGCGCGAAACTCAATGTCGTAAGTCTGCCATTCGCCCGGAGGACGGCACGCATTCACGCGCGGCGGGTGTTGCCCGTAAATCGCCGCGCACTGGCCGTCGGCATAGGAAATGTTGTTGTACGAATCCAGCACTTGCACTTCGTATTGCCCGCAAAAAAACACGCCACTATTGCCGCGCCCTTGACTGCTCCCTTTTACTTCCTTCGGCGTGGCAAATTCTAAGTGCAACTTGATGGATCCAAACTTTTGTTTGGTATTCAACTGCCCCGATCCCCGCGTCACTTCCATGTAGCCCTTTTCCACCTTCCACTTGTTGTGGCTCCATTGGCTTGTGTCCGTGCCGTCGAAGAGCACCACCGCGCCCTTGGGCGGCTTGGCTCCGAGGGTTTTGGATGGGGCAACCTTCACCACTTTTGGTCGCGGCCGATTGGCATCATGCACGCGCCATTTTTGGCCGGGGATGACTGGCGTATCCGTGTAGCCGGGGAGGTTCTTGTCCGCGCCGCCCGTTTCAAAAACGGAAATCGCCAGCACGGAAATCAGTGAAAAGAGAATATTTTTTTTCATATCAGTAGGTTCCGTCGCCAGCCTAACAACAGCGCCTGCGACCGCAAGCGAAACTTTCGCTTGGCCGCGCGCCTCTCGCCCGCTAAAAGCCCTGTGTGCCACGCCGCCCCATTCTCTGCATTAGCAACCTCCGCCTCGAACGCGGCGACACCGTCATTCTCGACGGCATTGATTGGCGTGTCGACCCCGGCCAGCACTGGGTCATCCTCGGCCCCAATGGTTCCGGTAAAACCACTTTGCTCGCCGCCCTCACCGGCTACAAAACCCCCACCGACGGCGACATCCAACTCCTCGGCCAAACCTTCGGCGAAAGTCACTGGCCCGAACTCCGCAAAAAAATCGGCCTCGTCAGCAGCGCCCTCAACAAACTAATGGCCCCCGCCGAGCCCGCGCTCGAGACGGTCATCAGCGGCAAATACGCCATGATCGATCTTTGGCAAACCCCAACCGCCGCCGACCGCCGCACCGCCCGCGCCATCCTCAAACGCATCGAGTGCCTCCCTCTCGCCGATCGCCCGTGGCAACACCTCTCCCAAGGCGAACGCCAGCGCATCCTCATCGGCCGCGCCCTCATGGCCAAACCCAAGCTCCTCATCCTCGATGAACCCTGCGCCGGCCTCGACCCCGTCGCCCGCGAACACTTCCTTCAATTCCTAAACCGCCTCGCCCGCCAACCCAAAGCCCCCGCCCTGGTTTTCGTCACCCATCACGTGGAAGAAATCATGCCCGCCTTCACCCACGCGTTGTTGCTGAAAAATGGTCGAGTGAGTGCCACAGGGAAAATGAAAACTACTCTGACGAACCAAAACCTGTCGGAGTCGTTTGGAAACAAAGTGAAGCTGGAAAAGAAAGGCGGCCGATACGCGCTGAAAGTAAAACTGGCGAGGAAAGAGATGATGTGAATGATCAATTATCATTCACAACGCAATTGAAACTTGATCATTGAAAATTCCTAAAACTGCGCCCCCGGAAACCACGGCTGAAACTCATCATCCCCAATCCCGTTCAGCTCACTCTTCGTTTTCTCTCCATTGGCCACCGTAATGATTTTTTCGAATAGCCGGGCGCCCACTTCCGCCACCGTTTCCGTGCCATCGATGATCGTCCCCGCATTCAAGTCCATGTCCTCCTCCATCCAGTTGAACAACGCCGTGTTCGTGGCCACTTTAATGCACGGCGCGGGTTTGCAGCCATACACGCTGCCGCGGCCGGTGGTGAAGACGCCCACGTTGCAGCCGCCCGCCACAAGACCAGTCATGCTCACCGGATCGTAGCCGGGCGTATCCATAAAACCAAATCCCGCCGTGTCAATCCGCTCCGCGTAATCGTACACCGCCATCAACGGCGACTGCCCGCCCTTGGCCAGCGCACCAAGGCTCTTTTCGTAAATCGTCGTCAACCCGCCCGCCTTGTTGCCGACCGATGGATTGTTATCAATCTTCTCATCGTGTCTTTTTGCATAATCCTCCCACCAATGGATTTGCCGCATTAGCTTTTCCGCAATCTCCGGAGTGGCCGCACGATTGGTCAGCAAATGTTCCGCGCCATAAATTTCCGTAGTCTCCGCCAACACCGACGTGCCGCCGTGCCGCACCAATTCATCCGAGGCGATGCCCAATGCCGGATTCGCCGTGCACCCGCTGTTGCCATCGGAGCCGCCGCAATTTTCCGCCAGCAACAATTTTGACAACGGCTGCTCCGTCCGCCTCCCCTCCGCCACCTTCGGCAAAATCGCTTCCACCGCCTTGGCTGCCGCCTCGATGGTCTTCAGTGAACCGCCCGTGCCCTGGATGGTCATAAACACCGGAGCAATCTCGCCCTCGCGCAAATTATCCAAATCATAATCCTCGCGAATGCCGGAGATTTGATTGTCCTCGCAACCGAGCCCGATCATCACGTAACCCGCGATGTTCGAGTGCCGCGCCATGTTGCCCAGCGTACGGCGGATGATTTGCATTGGGCCGCCCGGATCCACTCCGCAACCGCCTTGCGTCTTGAGCGCAATCACTCCGTCGATGGCGGGAAATTGTTTTTGAAAATCCGCCCCGCGAAAGCGCTCCGCCACATAACGCGAAACGGAGTTAGAACAGTTCACATTGGAAATCACCGCCACATAATTGCGCGTGCCCGCGCGTCCGCCCGGACGGGCAAACCCCTGAAACGTGCGCCGCTCCGCTTCGGGATAAAATTCCGTGGGCCGATAATCCGAACAGAAATGATGCTCCCGTTCATAATCGCGGCACACGAGATTTTGCGAATGCACGTGCTCGCCCGGCGTAATGTTGCCCTCAGCAAACCCGATAATTTGCCCGTACTTAAGAACCGCCCCGCCATCGGCCACCGATTGCAGCGCGATTTTGTGCCCCGCCGGAATCGTGATCGCAGTCGTAATCGAACCGCTCCCATTGGCCAATTCCGTGCCGCCCTTCACGGTTTTTTTCAACACGCCCACATGATCGCCCTCACGCAAGCGCAGCACCACTGAATCTAAATCAATCAAAGCCATCGGCGCGAAGATAAACGCGAACACTCACTCTGCACAGAAAACAATCACAATCCCTCAACCTCAATCCACGTTTCCAGCCGTTGCCCGTCCACTTCCGCCGTGAGCCGGTGCCGTCCCGGTTGCAGCCGCACAAACACATCCCCGTCACGCGCGACACATTCCAGCGTTTGCGATGACCAACGCGCCGAAGTCGCATTCACGCGCAAACGCACTTGGCGGCTGGACGGTGGCAAATCGGAATCCAAATAATAAACCGTGCCCGGCAAGGGCGACAACACACGCACCTTCGCGACTTGCGCAACATCGAGCACCGCGTGTTTGCGCAACGTGTTGTCCGCACCGGCAAACCATTCCGCATAATCCGCGCCCAACTTCACTTTGCCATCCGCATCAAAATCATCCGGTATTTCGCGCGGCGGGAGGTTGTCCGCCACAAACCATTCCGCCCCCCCCTGCCCTGCCCTTCGGCCCGTAATCGGATTCACTTCTGCACGAACCATTCCGGTCGGGCGCACAAACTCACTCGTGCCAAACCGCGCTCGCAAATGCTCCACCACCACGCGCATCACCGGCGCGGCACCCGTCACGCCGGAAACATTTTGCATCGGCGCGCCATCAAAATTTCCCACCCACACTCCCACCGTAAATTCCGGTGTAAAACCAAGCGCCCAGTTGTCGCGGAAATCCGAACTCGTGCCCGTCTTGCACGCCACCGGAAACTCAAACGCCAACGCCGATTCCCAGCCAAACGCCTGCGACCGCGCCGCGTTGTCGCTCAACATATCCGCGATCAGCCACGCGTGCCGTGCATCAAAAATTCGCCGTGCTTCCGTTGGGTCACCCGCCAACAACCGCACCGGCCGATGCACCCCCATCCGCGCGAGCGTGGCGTAGGCGTTGGTCAACTCCAGCAAACGCGCCTCCGCATTGCCGATCGTCAGCCCAAGCCCGTAATGATTCGCCTTCGCGTCCAACGTTGTGAGTCCACATTCGCGCAGCCGCTTTTGCAATGCCGTTGCGCCGCCCGCCGCCTCCAGCACTTTCACCGCGGACACATTCAACGAATTAGCCAAGGCCAGCCGCAGCCGCATCGGCCCGTAAAATTGCCGGTTAAAATTTTGCGGGCTAAACACGCCCGTGCTCGTGGCAAAATCCGTGGGCACATCGGCGATCACCGTCGCGGGTGTCATGCCCGATTCCAACGCCAGTAAATACGTGAACGGCTTGAACGCGGATCCCGCACTGCGCGGTGCCCACGCGCCGTTCACCTGCCCCGATTCCGCCTCAAAATAATCGCGCGATCCGACCAACGCCAACACATTGCCGGTGGCATTTTCGATGACCACCACTGCCCCGTTGGAAACTTTCCGCTTGGTCAATCGATCCAAACGATCAACTAGAGTGCGATAGACAAATCGGTTCAATGGCAAATCCAGCGTGGTGCATACATTCGTTTTCACCTCGCGCTGCTGGCGCACCAAATCCACAAAATGCGCCGCCGCAAACGCGCGGCCTTCGCGGTGCAGCACAATGGGCTCCGCACAGGCACGGCGATGAGCGGGGGCGTCCAGCCAATTGAGCCGCCGCATGCGCCCGAGAATGATGAGTTGCCGCCGCTTGGCGCGGTCGAAATGGCGATGAGGATTCAACCGCGAAGGGCCATTGGGCAAGGCTGCCAAAAATGCCGCCTCGGCGGGGGACACATCGGCCAAGGGTTTATCGAAATAAAACCGCGATGCCGTTCCCGCACCGCGACAGAGGTTGCCGTAGTCGATGCGGTTCAAGTAGGCGGCGAGAATTTGTTTCTTGCTCCAACTGCGCTCGAGCTTGAGCGACTGAAGGTTTTCGAGGATTTTCGTGCGAACCGTGCGCGGACGCGGCTCGGCGTTTTTGATGAGTTGCTGCGTGATGGTCGACGCGCCGGACATCACCCGCCGATGCACTGCAATCTCTTTAACCGCTCGCGCGGTGCTCAACCAATCCACACCACCGTGACCCCAGAACCGTTTGTCCTCCGCGGCCAGCGTCGCCTTCAAAAAAACCGGCGCACAATCCTGCAACGCAATTGGCTGAAAAAACCGCTCATCCGAAGTGAGCAACAACCGCAACGGTTCGCCATTGCGATCGATCGCTTGCGGACTGAACACTGGCGGCACTTCCATTGCCGCCGGCAACGGCATCAGAGTCACAACCGCTTGCAACCCCACCCATCCCGCAAGCCAAACACACCCAAATCGCAGCGCCCATCGGCGCCACGCTTTGCGCGCGAACCACTCGCGAAGTTGGCGCAGGCGATCACTCATTGAGCGGCAGCGTTACGATCGGTTGACTTGCGGTGAGGCCGACGATGTCGGGATCGTACATTGCCTCCACTTTCGCGGCGGGCGCGGTGGCCGTGCCGGCGGCGCGCACGCGGGCGAGGTATTTGAACTGATGCATTCCGCGCGGCAGATGGTTTGCATAAAAAACTGCACGGTCTTTGCGCAAAACTTTATGACTGACACGCCGGTTATACCACGACGGCACCCGTGTTGTGGCTTGTGTTTTTAGACGGGCATTCATCGGCTCCAAGTTGGCGGGCAAGCCGTCTTCAATGGCGAAGTAATGCGCAGGCGCGGGGACATCCACCCGCAACGTGACGCGCACCAGATCGCCCACGCGCAAAGGCGCAGCGTTGTCCTCCTTGCCGTTGTCTTTCAATCGCGTGTAAGTGCGATGAATGGAGAGGCCTTGTTTCACCGGCTTGGTTTGTTGTTGCGCGGGATGCATCGCGGCCTTCACCTGCACAAACAAAGTGCGCTCGCCGGGATTGCGCAGGATCAT
>CALKBX010000007.1 GCA_937775205.1 uncultured Verrucomicrobiae bacterium
TGCGATTTGGCTGATGTTGTTTGAGCATTTGAGGCGGTTGGCCTTTTTCTTGGCTTTGGCCAATGTGGGAAGGAGCATGCTGGCCAGGATGCCGATAATGGCGATCACTACCAGCAACTCGATGAGGGTAAACCCCTTATTGATTTGTTTTTTCATAGTATTTGTTGGCTTGGGTTACGCGCCTTCGTATTGCTTGGGCGCGGTAGAACCGCCATCCGACGGCTCCGTCCAAGCATTGTTTCGCAAGTCCTGTGCCAACATGGCTTCAGCCGGTTTTCGGCACAAAAGCGGGCGAACGGTGGGGGGGGGGGGGACCCAAATCTTGCGTTATTATTCATTATATTGTGCAAAATTCACGCAAGGAAGCATTGCCAACGTGGGAGTTGATTTTACTGAGAGGGCGAAGCTCCTGCTGAGCCGAAGGGCGGTGCTAGCCGCCCTTTCGATTCACCCAAGACGGGTGTTCTACCCGCCGCGACTCAGTAGGAGCTTCGCCCTCCGAGGTTGCTGATTGCGGCGATTGTAGCCCGTGCCGGTGGCGCGGGTTCTCGGCCCATCGGGCCCGGCTACAGAACTCATTCGTTGCGCAGCATTTTCCAGCTCCACAGGTAACTGACGGTGCCGAGGATGATGAAGACCACACCCACGCCGCCGATGGGTTTCAGGTGTGGGGTGGGTTCGGGCGCCATGCCGTTGGCCATGAGCGCGATGCCGAACAGAAACATGACGACGCCGCCATTGCGCATGCGGCGCAGGGCAAGGCGGCGGCGGTCGATGCCGGAGGGGTTGTCGCGATCGGGATCCGCCCAGCGCGCGGGGTCCGACCGGGGTGCTTCGCAATACGGGCAATTCTCACGGTCGGCGAGGACGGTGCGTTTGCAGATGGGGCATTTGCGCGTTCGCGCCATGGGCGAAGCGTAGCCCCCGCCAAGCGGAGAGCCAACCTCGGAAATCTCGTGCGCCTCGGGATTTTTTTAGGTAAATTGCTTTCGACCCATTGAATCATCCGGCATCGCTTGATGAAATGGCCTTATTTTTTTGCCGAAAAAGTTATTCACGGCACGGAATTTGCTGTGAATAACTCTGCCCCGTCAGGATCTAATCACCTTGGGTTCCGGCAAAAGGCACTGAAAAATGAAAAAAATGCTGAATTTTTGCTGTTTTTCTAAGCTGTCCCAGTTTGGAATTGGGGCGGTGCTGGCGGTGTGCATGGCGGGTTGCGCCTCCCCGCCCCAGTCCGTTGGCGACCGTAAAGTGGAAGCAAAATTTCTCGCGAGGCTGGACATCAACCGGCTGCCAGTGGAGATGGATAATATCGAATGGGGCACGGCCCTGTACTTTGCGATCAAGCCCACAGCGCGCAATCTTTATGCGATTGATTTCAATTCTAGCACTTACGAAATCACCGATGGACAGACCACTATCTTGGCGGGTGCGTATGAAACGGAACCCTACACCGGTGCCGTCATCATCAATCACGCCGAAGGAGAACAACCCCGCCTGTTCGCACAGATTCTTAAAGGCCGGCTGGTGAACACAGCCACCCTCACTGATGCCTATGGCCAACGCCGCGCGGCTATCGATTATGATCGCGGCAATCCCAAGCGCACGCAGGAATGGGACGCCAACGGAACGATGACCGCTTCAATCGATCATCAGGCCGGCGCCACAACCGAACCCGACGGCGGCACGCCCACGCCCACTCCTTCGACTAATCCCAACTTGCCCGCAAAGTTTCTTGAATTTAGCCAAGTGGAAATTCGCGGCTGGCTGGTGTTCGATAAATCGGAAATGTTTTTTCCATACGATGGCGCGCTCGTTGGATTCCACGACAAAGCAAAACTGCAGCTTGCGCGCGTGGAAAATTATTCGGGCGGCAAGCCGGAGGGCAAGGTCACTTGGTGGCATCCCAATGGGCAGAAACATTTCGAGGCAGATTATGTGGATGGCGAGCCCGATGGACTGGCCACTTGGTGGCGCAGTAACGGCTCGACCGAGCACGAGGCATTTTGGCAGGATGCAAAACTGGCACGCGCCACCACTTGGGATTTGGTCGGCACAGAAAACGGCAAGCTACTCAACGGCAATGGCACGCTGGTGTTTTTGCATCCCGATGGCTCGAAACGGCAGGAGACCATTTACGCCGACAGCGAACTCTCCGACGAGCATTGGTGGGATGAGGAGGGCAAGCCACTGCCGAAAGCGCCCACATTTTTCCGCATGGAACGGCCGCGTATTCCATCCGCGCCGTAGCCCTCGCCACCGCATCGCGCGCGCGATACACTGCGCATATGCACGCGCCATTTCATCTCGCCTTTCCCGTGAACGACCTTGAGGCCTCTCGGGTTTTTTATGTGAATGTACTCGGCTGTGCCACGGGGAGGGAGAGTGAGAGTTGGATTGATTTTGATTTGTACGGCCACCAAATCGTCGCCCATGTGGCGCCGGATGAAACGGGCAATGAATCCTTTAGCGGAGTGGATGAAAAATCAGTCCCGGTAAAACATTTTGGCGTGGTTTTACCGTGGGATGAGTGGCACAGACTGGCCGACCGTTTGCGTGAAGCGAAGGTGGAATTTCATATTGAACCTTACATCCGCTTTGAAGGTGAAGTGGGCGAACAGGCCACGATGTTCTTTCCCGACCCCAGCGGGAATTTTCTGGAATTCAAATCATTCAAAGATCCTTCGCAGTTGTTTGCGAAAGATTTGAAGCAGAGACATTGAGGGGTGATTTATTTTTTTACCACAGAGACACAGAGGACACAGAGAATGAGACCTCTGTGTCTCTGTGGAGAAGGGTTTGTTTGCGAGGCTACTACCGCAAGTCGCGGAGGATGAGGGCGACCTTGTTCGGATTGCCTTCGGCGAGGACTTTGCAGAGGCCGCGTTTGCCGTTATTCTCTCCCATCAGAATGCGTTTGCCTTTGGCATCTAGGATGAAACAGGTGATGTAGTATGACATGCCCTGTTTGATTTTGCTGGCGTCGCCGATGATGAATTGGGTTTTGGTTTCAGCACCGGCTTTGTGGGCGTAGTTTTTTTGGTTAAACTTGCCGACAAGGTCGGCTGCTTTGCCAGCGATGAAGGGATGGTATTCGTACAGGCGAATTTCTAGTTCCAATCCCGAATAGGCTTTCACCGTTTTGGGAGTGACGATTGTGCCGGTGACTTTGGCGGACTCAGCGGCGGCGAGCTGCAGCGCGAACGCACAGAGGAGAGTTGAAAGAATGGTTTTCATATCGAGGATTAGCAGTTAGTAGATTTGCGTTGGATTCGATGTGCGGGGCTTCTTGCGGTTTCCTTAGTTACAGGGATCGGCGGGAGGGAGAGGTTGCGGATGCGCCTCGGCGTCCAAGGGCTCAAAGGTGAGGCGCGTGAAGGGTTGAGCTTTTCCATTTTGAATCACGGTGGCGGTGATGGATTTCATTTGCCACACTTGGCCGGTTTGGGTGTCGAGCTTGAGCACGATGGACACGGCTTTGCCGTTTTGCTGGATTTGGGCAGGAATGATTTGGAAGCGTCCGGGCATATCGGGCATGAACATTCCATCGGGGCCGGCCGGCAAAAAGAAGTCATCGCCGGGTTCGCCAAATTCATCAGGATCCACTGGCATTGGCACGGGGGGAGGGGCCAAGCCGGGTAGGATTCGGGCGGGGGGTCGCTCTTGGGCGGCGGCGTTGAGGGCCAGCACGAGGGCCAAAGCGGGGAGTAATTGGATTGTTTTCATAACAGGATTGGGCGCTAGGCTAGCGCGTTTTGCCTGCATGAAAAGAAAAATCGGGTAAAGCCGGGCCTAACAGAAAGCATGCCTCAGATGGGCACCTGTGTCTTTCGGGGTTACTGGTATGCCCGGCGGTACTGGAAACCCTTATTCCCGCGGTGAAACCACTTTACCTTAAAAAATTGCGCGCCTCCCAGAGCGCAAAGGGCGGGGAATCTAATGGCGAGGGCAGTCGGCGCGTCAAATTAATTCTCCGAATCCGATCTTTTTTATTCACAACGGTGGGTAATTCCCGTTCACTTATGAGGGTTGAACATTGCACGAGAACGCTGCGTCTATAAAATAGGTTGCAGGCACACGACCTGTCGTGAGTCGACCAAGGAGTAACCCATGTTGCAGTCAAACGATACAGAAAGACCTTATCTGTTGCACCACCTCATCATCCACGGGGTGTTGGCGGTAGTGTTTCTAATGGTGGGCTGGCTGTTCCCCGCGCAGTACCGCACGCTGCACACCGACGCATTAGCGCAGGCATCGGTGGTGGAGGGGCAAACCTTGGCGGAATTCCGCGATAATCTCGGTGCGGGCACCAACCCTTTAAGCGCCGTTCCACTGCTCGACCTCGCAGCGAAACAACTGGAGCAACCCGCGCCCTTGCCGGAAAAACTCAGCCCCCTCCCAATCTCCTCGGCTCTGGATCCCTACTTTGCCCCCGCCCGCCAACGCGAGATTGCGAACCATCCCAGCAGCCAAAGCGAATTGGTGAAACGATTGCTAGCTCTGAAAACCCAGACCCCCAACTACGCCGCCGCCATCACCTTGGCCGCACGCCTCCAGGCCAACGGCCAGTTCCATCAGGATCTCAACCTGCAACTCCACCGCCTCGGGCAGGAGGCTAACGCCGAGGAACTGCGCGAAGCCATGCACGCCTTTTCCCTGTTGGCCAGCCGACTCACCGAGCCGCAATTGGGCCGCTTGATGCGCCACACCGAAAGCCCTCTCACCCTCATGCGTTTGGCAAAAATCGCCAAGCTCCAAACTTTGGTGCCGCCCTTCGATACGTTTAATGAAATAGATGAAAAAGGAATCAGTGATGACGTCATCATCGCCGATGAATTAATCGGCACCCCCTTCCCCCATCTCTTTGGACACACCGTGGAACGCAACGCTCAAGGCCAGCCCATCCCATGGGACGCCGATCGCAATGGCGAACTCACCCGCGAGGAATGGACCGCGCTGCCCTTCATCCCGCTGGAGTTCACCGAGTTCCCCGCCGTGTACGCCGCCTCCGTTTGGAGCGGCCAGCCCGAGGCCGTCACCCGCTACCTCATGACCCACGGACGGCCCGGCACGCGCTGGCTGCAGGACGCCATGCGCCAGGGGCGCGGCGCCATGAAAATGGTGCTTGCCCAACAACTGCCCGTGAGCGATAGCGCCGGACTGGGGCTCGATTCCGCTGCCGCCTTCAGCCTCCGCCATCCCGGCTGGGCGCTCTTTGTAAAATATCTGTTGCTCGGCATCGGCTGCATCATCCTCATGCGCGCGTGGAACAGCTTTTTCACCGTAGGCGCCACCGGCGCCAACGCCGTGCGCGACTTCATCCTGCGCCGCCGCGCCATGGCCTGCGCTCTATTCCTCACCCTCGTGGCCCTCGGCGAGCCGGTCTTTCTCCAGCCCGCGCAATCCTCCGAATACACCGTGTCCATCAATTTACCCGTCCTCAGTGAGGACGAAAACCAAACCCCAACCAAAGAATCCAACATCGCCATGCTCGCCACCACGAACATCATTCTCAACGCCATCCTCTTCGTCGCCTTTGCCGCGATCCAAATCTTTGTCTACCTCACCTGCAAATCCAAGGTAGATGAAGTCCGCCACGGCGTGGGCGATCCCCTGCTCAAGCTGAGGCTCCTTGAAAACGAAGACAACCTCTTCGACATGGGCCTCTACATCGGCATCGCCGGCACCGCGCTCACCCTTGCCATCAAAATGCTCGCGCCTCAGTTCGGCATCAGCCTTTCCGTCGCCTACGCTTCCAATATCTTTGGCATCCTGTGCGTCGCCCTCGTCAAAATCCATCACGTCCGCGGCGCCCGCCAACAACTCATCATGGACGCCGAGGCCACCCCGGGCGTCCAAACCCACTAACCCCCCGTTATGAATAAAACACTGCTGCTCATCATCTGCGATTTCCTGCTGCTCAACCTCATCCACTTCACCGCGTGGGATGAGCTTGATAAGGACAACAAAGACAACCCCGGCGCCGGCGGTGCCCAGTCCACCGGGGCCGGCATGGGCGACCCCCAGCGCGACCTCGAGCTGGTGCGCCTCAAGTTCAAACAATCCGCCGCCAAACTGGACGAGCAAAAACGCGCCTACATCAACCTCTCCAACACCGCCACCGAGAGCCAACAAGCCAGCGCCAAAAAAATCGATGAGGCCGAGCAAAAAGCCCTCGGTTGGTATCGCAAAGCCCAGGAAGAAGAAGCCGGCAAAACCGCCGCCGAAAACGCCAACCGCATTGCCCTCGAACAACTCAAGAACCGCACCCAACAAGCCAACCTCAGCGAGGAAGAAAAAAAGGCGCTTGAAGCCGAGCGCAAAAAACTAGAAGCCGCTGCCGCCAAGCTAAAGGGCGATGTCAACACCCTCGAAATCAACCTCAACGCCGCCAAAAAAAACGCCGCCGAAGCCCAAGCACGCGCCATGCGCGCCTTAACTAGGCAACGCCGCGCCAACACGCCGCGCCGAGCCAACGAACGCCAACGACCGCGCCGACAAAGGCATCGCCGCCGCCAACACCCGCGCCGACCAACGAACGCAACCGCGCCGAAGCCGCCGCCACCCGCGCCAACAATGCCAACACCCGAGCCAACGATGCCAATATCGCCATGGCCAAGGCCACCGCAATCGCCAACGAAGCCCAAAAACAAACCGTCAAGGCCACCACCCGCGCCCATACCGCAGAACAAAAAGTGGAAACCGTGACCGCCGAATTGGCGGAAACCCAAACCGATCTAAAAGTCGCCGAGACCACCGCCAAAGTGGCCAAGGAATTCGTGGATAAACTGGGAGGCGACGTCCACGAACTCGAGCACTCCGTCAAAGACCATCGTCAACAACACCCCCATCAACGCCAACACGCTGTTTCAGCAATTCGGCAAGCCGCGGCGTATCAAGATTTGGCTCAAGTCCGGCCGCACCACCACCCGCACCGACACTATTCTCGTTCAACAGGGAAACTATGTTTATGCCCTGTTGCACACCAGCGACACCCCCTTCCCCGTCGGCCCCAAGGCCACCGGCATCAGCCGCGTGGAGCCCACCCTCAGCACCCCTGAAGCCGGCAAACCCAAGCCCGTTGCCTACACCCTCCCCTTCGCACAGTTCCTCAAAGACGACCCGCGCGTCCTCGCCTCGCCCCTAATGAGCGTCTCCCCAAGCCGCCAGCCGCGGCATCTCGGCCTTATCAAATCGCTGCTGAACCCTACAAGTTCCCAAAGGCTTTCGTCATCAGCCGCGACGGCAAATCATACGGCGAAGTAGAATTCAAGTTTAACCCCGCGCACAAAGGCTACGTGAAGATGGATAAACCCTTCGCCGGTGGCATCTTCAGCAGTAGTTTCAACCCCGCCAAAGGCGACCTCGTCCTCAGCCAAAAAGGCGAACTCCTCGGCATGATGGCCAACAACACCTACTGTTTTGTCATCAGCGATTTAGAATCCGAATCCTCCATCGCCTTCCGCAAAGATCTCAACCGCACCATCATCGCCAAAACCCTCAAGGCCCACAACGCCACCATCCAACGCAAAGCCTTCGACTTGCGTTAAGTGTGAAAGTCAAACCACCAAGGCGCAAACTTGCCAAGATAGGTGGAAATAGTTTCGGGAAGTTCCCGGAAGAAATTCTCCAGTGATTCAGATTTGAAGAACTAAGTTTTGGGGGCTCAATCAAATCCCTAACACGGCTGATGTCCCCAGTCGGAATTCTTCATCTCCTCCTCATAAGCCGCCAACTGCTCCTCCTCACTCATCTCCTCCACCGGCTTCGTTTCACCCGACTCATCCGACTCAGCCGGCTTTGCCTTCCCTTCCCCGGATTGTTTTTCGTCAGCCATCGGTCAAAATCTTATTGAACCGCCAAGATGCAAAAACGCCAAGTTCTAATTTTTAAAATCTTTGCGACTCGACTATTCCCACAAAAAAAGCCCCGCAGATTTCTGCGGGGCTATGGACGATTCTCTAAAGAATGAGAAAGGTCGTTTAACTAAAAAGCTCGGGGATAACAGTGCCATCACGCACAATCATCACTGGGCGACCGGAAGGGGTGTGGTATTCCTTGGTGTGGTCGATACCTAGAGAGTGCATGAAGCTTGCAGCAACATCATCAGGCGTAATGGCCTTGTCCTTGGGGCCTTCGCCCTTGGCATCTGAGGCTCCGATTACCTGGCCACCCTTCATGCCGCCACCGGCCATCAGGCAGAACATTGCCCGGGGGTAGTGGTCACGTCCTGTGCGCTTATTGATCTTCGGTGTGCGGCCGAATTCGCCTGTCACAAATACTGCTGTACTTTCAAGGAGTCCCTTTTCTTCAAGGGAACTGAACAGCCCGCTTAAACCGGCATCGAGTGCCGGCAGATTGGTGTTTTTAAGTCTGTTAAAGTTGTCATTGTGAGTATCCCAGCCGCCGAGGTTGAGCGTCACAAACTTCACGCCTGATTGAACCAGACGGGTTGCCAAGAGGCAGCTTTGTGAAAAAGATTGATCATCAAAGAGCCGGGTAATCCCCGCGCTTTCCTTGGTTAAATCAAATGCCTCACGTGCCTTGGTGCTGCGCATCATTTGGTAAGCCTTGGCACTGAATTCATCCATGCCGGCCAAAATTTTGTCTTCCTTGGCGAAGCTTCCAAAAGCCTGATCGTACTTGGCAATCATGTCCTTTCGACGATCCACGTCATCCAGAGTGATGCCGCGCAATGCGAGGCCACGCACCTGCATCGCTTGACCGGCGGTCGGCGTTGCGCCTGTTTCAAAGGGGCCATATTCCACGCCCAGAAATCCGGTTGGGGAATTCCCCTGCTTGGGCACCGCCACGAAGGCGGGCAAATCCTTGGTGCCGCCAATCTCTTTACTGACCACAGAGCCATAACTGGGGTAACGAAGGCTTGGGAGTGGCCGGTTGCCAGTCATAAGGTACTGAGTGCCCAGCCCGTGAGCTGCCAGTGTGTGGCTCACACCGCGCAGAATGGCAAACTTATCGGCCACCTTGGCAAGCTTGGGTAGGTGCTCACAAAAGCGTACGCCCGGCACGTTGGTCTTAATCTCCTTAAATTCACCGCGGTGCGTATCAGGTGCATCAGGCTTAAGGTCAAAAGTGTCCATATGGGTGGGACCGCCACCAAGACGTACGAAGATCGCTGCCTTCGCCTTAGCGTCGGGATTAACCCGACCCTCGTCAGCACTAGCCAAAAACTGGGGCAGGCCTAGGCCCAACCCGAATCCGCTCACCGCGCCAACCTTGAGGAAGTCGCGCCTTTGAACGCCGTCACAGAATGTATGTGTTGCCATTGTATTTTGTTATTAAAGTTCTAAGTCGATCTAATGATTCACCATGAATTCCTTGGTGTTGAGCAAGGCCAGCAGCAGTTCCTGAATTCCTTCAACAACGTTATTTGATTTCACCAAGTCCACGCGAGCCAACTCCATTTCCTTGTTTGAAGGATAGCGGCTCACGGTACGCAAAAAGGTTTCCGTGATCAGCTTCTCGACGCCTTCGGGCAATTCCACCCGCTGATCAGGGTTCGGCTTCTTGGGTGTTAGCTCAGCGATTTTCTTCTGATAATACCCCACTCTACGAAGTAGAGTCTGCTCTTGTTTTTTATGGGAGGCTAATTGTGACTTATATTTCTCTGCTGCTGTAATATTTTTAGGATCAGCAGGTTTCTTTGGAAGGTTAGCCTTCAGCTTGGCCACCTGTTTCCTCGTCGCATTCAACCGGCTACGAAACGTTCCCAGTTGTCTGCGATCATTCTCACCCACTCCATTCTTAACCTTGTAACGCTTGGAGAGCTCATCAATCCAACCACCCTTGGCCTTTAATTGCGAAAGCATCTCCGGATCGTTGCGGGTAAAAAGGGTCTGCAACAGGGTTGGATCTGAGGTGCGCTCGCAGTCACAATTGTTCTCACGAGCCGGCTTACCGAAAACCCCCAGCATATAGTTATTATTACCGCGATAACTTCCGGTTGAGGTTGCCCCAATCATGCGCATGTCCATGTTACTGGCGAGTTCCTTGATCCGCTCTTCCGAGCCGGTCGCTTGGCGAATCGCATCAGCTGCCACCTCAGCGGGCAACCTGCGAATAACGTAACGGCTGAAGTTCTTATCATCATGTTCATTGGTGTCATTCACCTTCCAGGAGCGCTGATAGGCATTGGAATTTAAAATCTCACGGTGCACCCATTTCATGTCATAGCCGTTTTCCACAAAGCCCTTGGCTAGATGATCCAGAACACCGGCGTTGGTAGGAGGATTAGCTAGATTCAAATCATCAGCCGGCTCCACAAGCCCGCGCCCGAAGTAGCTGGCCCAAACCCGATTAACAAAAGCGCGCGCGAAATAAGGATTCTCTTTCGCCTGCAACCATTCCATCAACGGCGTGCGAGGATCTGGATATTTTACATCCATCGTTTCACCTCCCAAAACCTTCGGAGTGATCACACGCGTATTGAAATTGGGGTTCTTCTTCTTGATTTTGGCAATTTGAGCCGGGGTGTATTTCTTTGAACGTGGAGCCTTGATGTAGACTTCCTGCCATGGAACAGGCTCTCCTTTTGCGATCCGTTTTTCAACCACCGGCCGAAGCTGCCGGTTTTTGTTAGACTTAGGATCCTTGGGATCATAACCCGCCGCCTTTTCTAATTCTTTCTGTAAAGATCGTGGATCCATTCCCTCGCCCTTCGTTGCATTCACACCATATTGCGCAACGGTAATCGGCTCAAAGAAGGCCTTAAACGAATTGAAGTCAGCCTGCGTCCATTGATCAAACGGATGCTTGTGGCATTGCGCGCATTGGATACGGATACCTAGGAAACTATAGGCAAATGCCATTGCTTTCTCCTCTGGCAGGCGCAAATTGCGGCGCGCCCAGAAATGTGGCATATCCTTACGCTCGGAGAAGTCCGCAGGGTTGTCCTTTCTAAAGTAAGAGCCCATTTCCTCAATAAATTCCTGATACGTCTGGTCAGGACGGGAACGACCGGTCCCCATGACGATGCCTTGGACAATCTCATCGTAGGGGCGATTTTCCGAAACACGCTTGTATACCCAATTGTACCAATCACGACTCGGATTAAGCTTTCGTGCGTAATTATTAATCCTCAGTTGCGCTGGGCTGTTCCCTTGGAAATCATTTATCTTTGTAGTCCACCAAGCTGCATAGGCAGGCCGGCTTAGGAGTTCGTTGACCTTTTTCTGGCGTTTACTTTTATCTTTGCTGGCCAAGAATGACTTCACTTCATCAGCCGTGGGCAGAGTGCCCGTCACATCCAGTGTGACCCGCCTTAGAAATTCCTGATCGGAACAAACCTCACTGGGGATAATACCCACCTTTTGAAGCTTGGTGGCAATGGCTTTGTCAATCGGGGTGGTTGCCTTCACTTTCGGATACTTTGAGCCAACCTGTTGGCTCACCGGCAGCATGACCGGCACCGGCACCACGCCGTTGTCATAAAACGCCACCACATGCGAGTCGCCCTTGCCCTTGATCTCCAAACGACCGCCTTCGTGCGCCAACACTACGCTTTCGTCATTGGTTCTGAACCGCGTGAACTCTGTCACATCCTCGACTGTACCATCCACCCAATGGGCGATCACTTTAAGCTGGATGCTTTCACCGACCTTGCGCGCGACGATTTCTTTCGGGAAAATTTCCAGCCTATCAAACGCGCCCGTCTCAACCACATCCAACTTCGCGCCCTGTTGAATCCATTTTAGCATCAGGTTGTGTTCCCAACTTCCCTCTTCATAAATCTCGCCACCCTTGTGCTTAACTTGTTTCAGAGGTTTTTGGATGAACAAACTCTTCGCCGGATTCTCCATATCAACGCGAATATCGTCCTTCTTGTCATTGGTGATGGCCGTGTGATCCTTTTCAAAATCATAGCCGAAGAGAGAAAGCTGAAACCCACCACGCCCCTGAAACGATCCGTGGCACTCACGCCCGCTGCAGCCAAGCTTGCTGGCGAGCGGCACCACGTGCCGGCGAAAACTGGGGTCCTCCGCGTCTTCAATCTCGCCGCCAAAGCGTTGCTCGGCCGTGGGGAGTATTTCTTTGGCTTCCGTTGCCATCGCTGGCAGACACACCGCGACGGCGGCCATTTTGAGAAAGAGGTTCCGAATTTTCATTGTGCTGAAAATTGGACAAGTTAGCGTCCAGATTATTCACTGATTTTTGAGGGGGGATTTTGCAGGAATTATGACAAAAACACAAGCTGGAACATCAGCCTAATATCACTAAAAAAGTGATTTTTGTGAGGTTTTTGAAGAGGCGCTCAGCCCGTCTACCGGGGCGACGGGCCGACCGGCAAAAAATTATCGTTGGGCTTCGACGAGTTGCAGGTGCACGGGCAAATCCGTTTTCGGAATCAGCACGGCCGAATAGGTGCCGATGTGGATGGGTCGCGCGGCGATTTGGTCTCGTGGAAAATTTACGACAACGACAATTCTGTTTTTTGATTTTGTGATATGCCTGAACACCGGCCGCGTCATCGACGGGCGGCTGGCCACCAGCAGAATGTGTTTGGAAAAATCGATCTTCGGTCGTTTCAATAGCAGATCGGTATTGGGCGGCGCGGGGCGCGTGCGGGAAATTTGTTTTCTCGGAATCAGATCCAAAACAATTGCATACGCTTTGGCATCGCGCACCACGGTCAATGGCGACTGCTTCCCCTTGGGTACTTGGCCCCGCGGAAAAACCGGCAGGGTGATGATGCCATTGCCAAATTTTGTGGGCTGAATTTCTTCCGCCGCTACAACCAACGGCAACATCACCAGCAGCACAAGGCCGAGGCGCGTGATCATTCCGCCTCGTCCTTTTCCTCGAGCAAAATCTTGATGGCCTTCTCCACGTCACGGTTGGCGATGTCCGCCCAGCGGAGGACACCGTTGCGGTCGATGATGTAATAATCCGGATAACTGTTTGCCTTGTAGGCGGCGATGGTGCCGGTGTCTTCGGCGACGGGATATTTGATGCCACGCTGCTTCACGGTGTCGGCCATTTTTTCCGCGCCGCGCTTCGCACACACGCCGATGATAACCACGCCTTGTTTCGCATATTTTTCCATCAGCTCATTTGTGTGTGGGATGGAGGCGAGGCACGGCCCGCACCAAGTGGCCCAGAAATCGAGCACCACGATTTTGCCCTTGAGCTTCTTGAGCGTCATCGGCTCGGCATTGATCCAGCCTTTCAACGCCAGCTCTGGCGCAGGCTGGCCATGCATTTCGTTGAGCTGCTCGCGCACGCGACTGCCTTCCAGCGTTGGCGCGGCAGCACGCAGGCTGGGCGTGATCAGAAAAATGGCCAAGCCGACCGCCAATGGGAAAAGATGATTTTTCATACGCCCAATATGCCGATGCCACGGCTCGCTGGCAACCGGTTTTTGGCCCAGCGCAGCCAGTAAACTAATCAAAACGAGAGTGAAGAGAATGAACGCGGGTTTCTTCGTGAGCCGAATGGGCGGTAAACCCAAAGTGATTACTCGTAGAAAAGCGCCGTTTTTTGCCGTAACCTGCCAAAAATGGTGTTTTTTCTAAAAAATTCGACAGATTTCTGGATTTCCTCTGTTACTGGCACTGCGTTTGCTACGTCAATACTACTGTGAAACCCGTGTATACTATTATAAGGAGCGCTGTCTTGGCGCTGAGTTGCCTTTGCATTTTCAGCAGTTGCAAATATTTGCCGTGGCACAAACCGGTGGAAGGGCCGCCCGCGACCGTGCCCGAGATCCTTACCGTGCCAGCCGAGCCGGTCGAAACGCCACCCGCCAATGTGAAGCCGCCGGTCGCGACCACGCCACTGGTGCCCTCGGTGACTGCTAATCTAAAAACCCCGCCAACCCCCGCCGTGACGCCGGGCCAACTCGCCCCCGTGATTCCGCATCACCCCATTCCGCCGGTGGCACCCACGGTCTTGGAACCGCCCTTGAACCCGAACGCCACCACCGGCGCGGCGCTGCTGACTGGCAGCGTGGAACGAAGCCGGGCCGATTCACTTTTTTACCAAGCCGGCAATCCCAAGCCCTTCACCGGCAGCACGACTTTGTTGCACGAAAACGGCGCCCGCAAATTTGACGGGGCCTTCAAGGACGGCCGCCGCGAAGGCGAAGGGATGGAATGGTTCCTCAACGGCAAACTACGCTACGAAGGCGTGTTCAAGGGCGACCGCTTATATGAAGGGTACGCCTTTTGGTTTTACAAGGATTCCGGCACGCTGAAGATGCGGGCCGATTATGTAAAAGGCCGCCTCGTGCGCGGCCAACACTGGGATCGCAACGGGGATTTGTTCCGGTAGTGAATTTCACTACTGACTATTCCCCGCTCACTCCCCACTCAATTATTTCCCCGGCACCACGGGTGGATCCAAGTCCCGATCCTCGCCGCTGAAGTAGCGATTGCTCGCGCCGCCGTCGTTCACAAATTTCCCGGAAGCATCGGTCACGTAACCCAGTTCCTTGGGAAACTTCGCCACCACTGCACCATCCAAAAATCCCACAATCGCACGGCCGTTGTAACAAGCGTCCACCGCCGTGCGCGGGCTGCCGGCATCGCCGGTGCCAATATCGCTGCGGGCGGTCAGTCGCGGGGGGTCGAGCGTCCAGCCGTGGTTGCCGAGGCTGCTGAATTTATTGCCGCCATTTTCATATGAGGTTCGATCCTTTTCCGCGAAGCCTGCCGCCGTGCCCAGGCACGTGGCGCCGAGCACCGTGCTGGTGAAGTTGACGATGGTGGCGCGGTACACCGGGAAATTATGAAACTGCCCGTTGCTCTTGCGGCCGTTGCCGAGGAATTGATGATTGTAGCCGAAGGCATAATTCCGCTCGTCCTTCCACGTCGGCCGCAGTGGGTTGAGGTACACGGGGTTGTCGTAATCCTGCCGATCGCTGGAGGTGAGCGGCTTCTTAAACGCATTCGCGCCCACGTGCATTCCCATATACGCCACCCAACGCGGGCGGTACTTCAGCCCATTACCCACCTCGTACCAGTTCTTGGGATTGCTCTTCCCACCCGGTTCCTTGGCAAAACGCCCCGGCAACATAAAGTCATCATTCTCATCGGCAAACATATGCCAGCCGTGAGAGAGATTGCGGAAATTACTGATGCAAATGGCGGCCTTCCCCTTGGTTTTGGCCTTGGCCAGCACCGGCAAAAGCATCGCCGCGAGGATGCCAATGATGGCTATCACCACCAGCAATTCAATCAGCGTAAAGCCCCGCGCGCGGGGGGGTTCAAAAGGATGCACGGCGGCGAAGCCTGTCACAGGTTGTTCACAAACCGCAAGCGCCAATGGACAAGACGGGCCAAGCGGCGTAGGATACCGCGATGAGTTTGCTTCGCGCCATGACTTTGCTCGCCGTCCTGCTGCTGGTGGCCGGGTGTGGACGCAAACCCACGTGTCCAGTGTCCTCCAAAAAGCCCGCGCCCGCCAAGCCCGCCGCGCCCTTGCCTTCCGCCGATGAGAAGGCGCTGCAACAGCTCGGCCAAAATGTCTTCACCGCGTTTGTGAATGGCGACTCCGCGAAGTTTCAATCCCACACCGTGGCGGCCCTCGCCGCGCCCGAACTAGAAACCGCCCTGCGCACGGTGCGCAAAAAGGAATCACGCCAATTCATCGCCCGGCTCGAAGCCATCCCGCCGGACAAACGCAACGCGCTGCAGCTCGACACCTTGCGCCTGTCCAAAGCTTTTTTGGCCAACCCCAAAACCGCCTTCACCAATGAATGGCGCGAGCTGCAAGTCATCATCAGTGAGCTGGGCAAAACGCAATTGCAGTTTTTTCAAAACCTCACCTCCACTAACGCGCCGCTGGACTGGGCGCAAGCCGGCGAGCCGTCCATGGTGATTTCCATTAACCCTCAGGCCGACCTAATTCTGCCCGAGGCGCGTGTGAATATTGTATTCAGCGCGGGTGGCAAAAGCTACCGACTGCAGCTTTCCAACTGCGCCAAACTACCGGGACACGGCTGGCGCGTTGCCGAAGAACTGCGCTTCATCGATCTCACCGCCGAGGCCGCCACCGAAAAAGATTGGAGCACCGACCTCCCCGCCGCATTGAACCAAGCCAAGGCGGAGGGCAAACGCGTGCTACTGCAATTCACCGGCTCGGACTGGCAACCCGACTGCATTGCGCTGCACGACCGCGTGCTCACGCAGCCGGTGTTTCGCGATTGGGCCGCCCAAAAACTGGTGCTCGTGCGGGCCGATTTTCCGCGCCACACATCCCCGTCCCGAGCGCTGGCCGAGGCCAATAAATTGCTCGTGCGCAAGTACGCTGTGCAGGGCTTCCCCACGTTGCTGTTGCTCGATGCCACCGGCAAGGAGCTGCACCGTATCGAGGGCTATACAAACGAAGGCTCCCTCGTGTGGGTGGGCGCGTTGAAAAAGAAACTCAATCCCGATGACAAATAGGACTGTTTATTATACCGCCGCGTTGAGTGCCGCGCTGTTGTGGGCCACGGCCTGCGGCGATTCCAAACCGGCCAAGCCCAAGCGGGGCAGCGCCAAGCCGCAGCCCGCCGCGCCGATGGATTCGCGTAGTTCGCCCGAGGCGCTAGCGCAGGTGTTTCACCAATCGCTCTCCGCCAATGACGCCATCCAAATGATGCACCTTTCCATGCTTGGCGCGCCGACCAATTCGTGGATTGAATTTTCCGGAAAAATGTTTCGCAACTCACTGAAGATTCTGGAGAAAAACCTCACCGACCTCGAGGCCATCAAGCCTCGCGAAGACCGCACCGATGCCGAACAAACGCGCATCTTCAACCTGCACACCCAACGCCAACAAATGTCCAAGGCGTACACCAACAACTTAAAACGCCTGTCCATCGAGCTGCCCGAAATGCGTGAGCTCTTTTTGCAGCGCGGCTTTCTCGACGTGGTGCTGCAGTTCAAGGCCGCCGGGCTGGATCCCGCCCAGATCACCGTTTCGCGCATCGATACTTCAAAACTCACCGGCCAATATCAGGGCATCGATATGCGCGGCGGACCGTTGACGATTTGGTTTGCCAAAAACAAAACGCCACTCGACATCACCCTCACCCTCGTCGTGGCCAACGTGCCGTACCACGGCTGGGTGTTTGTGAAGGATCCAAAACTGAATGTCCCCGTCGTTCAAGGCCCCGCGCCGGAGCCGAGCCCGTAATGTAGCCCCGGCCCGCCGGGCCGGGCTACAAAACCAAATAATCTCGCCCCACACCCGCGTGCGCGGTATAGCCTTCGCCCGTGAGTGACACCCCCGCCAACTGGACCCCCGCCGCATGGCGCGCCCGGCCCATTCAGCAACAACCGCTGTGGCCCGATGCCGGCGCATTGCAAACCGCGCTGGACGAAGTGCGCGCGCTGCCGCCTTTGGTCAACCACGGCGAAGTCGATACCCTCCGCGCCCACCTCGCCGAGGCCGCGCGCGGCAAAGCATTTCTTCTCCAAGGCGGCGATTGCGCCGAGCGTTTTGCCGATTGCACCAAAACCGCCATCGAGGCAAAGCTGAAAATTCTTTTGCAAATGTCTCTCGTGCTCACGTGGGGCGCGCGCATACCCGTCATCCGCGTGGGGCGGATGGCAGGGCAGTTTGCAAAACCGCGCAGCAGCGATACCGAGATTATCGACGGCACCGAAATGCCGAGCTACCGCGGCGACAACGTGAACGCCATCACGCCCGATCTCGCCGCGCGCCAGCCCGATCCGCAGCGGCTAGTGAAGGCGTACCATCATTCCGCCGCCACGCTAAATTACGCGCGCGCGCTTGTCGACGGCGGCTTTGCCGATTTGCATCACCCGCAACATTGGGACCTCGGTTTTGTGCGCAGCCAATCGCATCGCGCCGAGTACGAAGACATGGTCGAGCGCATTCGCGATGCCATTGATTTTCTGGAATCCACCGGCGTGCACGGCACCGGCGCGCTGCGAACGGTCGAGCTGTTTTCGTCGCACGAAGGCTTGCTGCTCGATTACGAGGAAGCGCTCACCGAAAAAGTTGGTGACCGTTACTATAACCTCGGCGCGCATTTTCTTTGGATCGGCGATCGCACGCGCAACCTCGGCGACGCGCATCTTGAATATTTTCGCGGCATCGAAAACCCCATCGGAATCAAAGTAGGCAAACAAATGCAGCCGAAAGAATTGGTCGATATAATCAACGCCGTGGAACCCGCCAACCGTCCCGGACGCATCACGCTCATCTCGCGCATCGGCGCGGCCGATGTGCGCGAGGCCTTGCCGCCGCTCATCGCCGCCGTGCGCGAGGCCGGCCAAAATGTTGCGTGGTCGTGCGATCCCATGCACGGCAACACCACCACCACCGACACCGGCCTGAAAACGCGCGACTACGATTGCATTCTCAAGGAACTCGAAGCCGCCTTCGAACTCCACGCTGACGGTGGCGGCCAACTCGCCGGCGTGCATTTTGAACTCACCGGCGAAGACGTCACCGAATGCACCGGCGGCCCGCAAGAACTTTCCGAAGCCGACCTTTCGCGCAGTTATGAAACCTACTGCGACCCCCGCCTCAACTACGCCCAAAGCCTCGAACTCGCCCTGCGCATCGCGCAGCGTTTGCAAACCCGCCGCCGGAACGGTTCATGAAACGCGCCGCCCTCATCAGCATCATCGTGCTCAGCTTCCTCGCCTGTCTTTGGCTGCTGCTCGCGTGGCTCAGCAAAACCAAAACCAACTACCAACCCGCCGGCACCCACAGCACGCCTTCCATGCCGGCTACGGTTTATCAGCCGCACAGTTTCACCGCGGGCGAAGCAGCCACTTACAAAATAAAAATCGCCGGCATTACGGTGGGCGAATGCACCTTCCGCGCGGATCTACTGGATGAAAACGGCACCGCTCAATGGCGCTTCACCCTGAAAGGCGGCGCTCTCGGCGGCATCGTTCAGTACGATTCCACCTCAATCGTAAACGCCTCTTTTAATCACTCCATTTCATATCACACCGTGCAAAAAGACGCCGCATCGCGCACGGTGGAATTGGCCTTTGATGAAAAAACCCTGAAAGTCAAACGCCGCCTCAACGGCAATCCCGATGGCGAAGCGGCGACCAAGCCGAACACGCTCGACCCCATCAGCGTGATCTTTAAATTTCGCGAACTGGACCTCACCAGCCCCGGCACTTTGACCACCCACGTGAGCGACGGCAAAGGCACGTTCCCCGTAAAAGTGAATGTGATCGGCCCGCAAAAAATCAAGATTGGCGATCGCGAGCTTGATGCCATCCTCGTCGAGCCCGATCTCGGCAACCTCCGCGGCGTCTTCAACAAAGATCCCGAAGCGAAACTGCAAATCTGGCTCAGCGCCAAAGCTGATCGCGTCCCCCTTCGCATCCGCACCAAAATCGGCCGGGGCAACTTCATCACCGAATTGGAAGATTACACACGGCCGGATTCGGATTGAACCGCCAAGGCGCAAAAACACCAGGAAAACCATTTTAAAAACTTGGCGTCTTTGCGCCTTGGCGGTTCAAAAAAATCACCGCCCCATCAAACCGCCCAAGCCGCCGCCGCCCATTTTGGCTAGCATCTTTTGCATCTTACCCATCTTTTTCATCATCTGCTGCATCTCAAAAAATTTGTTGAGCACGCCGTTCAGTTCAGAAACTTTCACGCCCGTGCCGGTGGCGATGCGTTTGCGGCGGCTGGCGTTTAGGATATTTGGATTACGGCGTTCCTGAAGAGTCATCGCGCAAATCAACGCTTCCATTCGGCCCATTTCTTTTTGGCCTTTGTCGAGGTCCGCGCCCTTGAGCGCTTGGTCGCCGCCGGGCAGCATCCCCACGATATTTTCCAGCGGCCCCATCTTTTTCATCGCGCGCATTTGCTCCAGAAAATCCTCCAGCGTGAAATTGCCTTTGCGCATTTTTTCTTCCATGCGCTTGGCGTCATCTTCATCAATCGCCTCGGCGGCTTTTTCCACAAGGCTCACCACATCGCCCATTCCCAAAATGCGACCGGCCATGCGCTCGGGATGGAACGTCTCAAATTCATCAAGCTTCTCGCCCACACCCACAAATTTGATGGGCCGGCCGGTGACACTTTTCATCGATAACGCCGCGCCGCCGCGGGCATCGCCATCGAGCTTGGTGAGTATGGAGCCGGTGATGCCCAGCGCCTCATCAAAATGCGTGGCCACACTGACCGCTTCCTGACCGGTGGCGGCATCGAGCACCAGCAAAATTTCCTGAGGCTTGATAATGCCTTTGAGGTCGACCAATTCCTGCACCAGATTTTCATCAATCTGCAAACGCCCCGCCGTATCAAAAATCAAAACATTACACGCCTGCGCCCGCGCCGCCTCCAACGCGGCCTTCGCGATTTTGCCCACATCCTTCTCGCCCTTGAGCGCGACCACCGGAACGTCCACCTGTTGGGCAAGCGTTTCCAATTGCTCCATCGCTGCGGGCCGATACACATCCGCCGCCACGAGCATCGGCTGGCGGCCTTGTTTTTTGAGCAGCTTGGCGAGCTTGCCGCTGGAAGTCGTCTTGCCCGCGCCGTGCAGGCCCACCATCATCAGACAGCTCGGGTTGCCGCCGGTTTCGAGTTGGGCATTGGTGTCGCCGAGCAGTGTGACCAACTCGTCGTGGATGATTTTAACAATCTGCTGCCCCGGCTGCACGCTGGCCAGCACCTCCTCGCCCAGCGATTTTTCCTTCACACTGGCGATGAAGCCCTTGGCGACCTTGAAATTAACATCCGCCTCCAGCAGCGCCAGCCGCACCTCACGCAAGGATTCGGTGACATTCTCCTCGGAGATTTTGCCCAACCCACGCAGGTTTTTAAACGCGCCCTGTAATTTTCCACTGAGAGTATCGAACATCGGCGGAGAACCTAGGCCGAGCGCGAAATGAACGCAAGCGCAGCGGCCGGGCGGATTTGGGGTTGTCACGCCCAAAGCTTTCCATTAGGTTGCCCGCCCCTTGAGTGGGAGGATACCGAAGCGGTCAAACGGGGCAGACTGTAAATCTGCTGGCTATGCCTTCACAGGTTCGAATCCTGTTCCTCCCACCATTTTTCCTAAGGAAAACGGGAGTTCACGAAATCGAGCATACTTTGCGCATAAAAATGCGATGGCTTTTCCCCATGTAGTCACATATCGCGGGTTAACAGCAAAAGTGTACGGCAAAGATGCGCGTGGATATTATCGCGTTACTTGGCAGGACGCAGGAAAACAAAAACAAGCAAGTGACAAGAAGCTGTCCGAGGCAAAGCGCAAAGCCAAAGACGCCCTAAGACTGATCGCCAGAGGACACACTAACCAACCCTCGCCTCGCGAAATCAACAACCTCCGAATTGCACAGTCTGCGCTAAATGGCTACGGCATTGGGTTAGTTGATGCCATCAATGAATTTTGCCAAGCCAAAAAGCTGATGCCCGCCGATGAGTTGCGCGAAGCGGCAAAGATTTGGATAGACCTACACGCAAACACCAATCGCATTCTATTCAAGACCGGCGCTGAAACATACATTCGCGAGCGAAAGGCAAGTCCAAGTGTGTCCGCCAAACTGGCGCACGAGGACGAACTGCGAATGAATCGTTTCATCGAGGCATTTTGTGTTGATGTATGCGATGTTTCTAAGGCCGCCATCGCGGCATTCTTTGAGGATTTGGAAGACCTCGCTCCCCGTACCCGCAATCACTTCCGCCAAACACTTAGACATTTTCTAAAATGGTGCGTCAAAAAATATTTTTTAGCCAAAGGGCACTCGTTGAGTGACGAACTAGAAAATGAATCCGTTGTGGCCGCCGAGCCCGAAATCATCACACCCGCACAATACCGAACGCTTTTGGAATCATGCTCCCCCGACATGCTGCCGCACATAGCAATCGCAGGATTTGCAGGAGTGCGACGTGCTGAAATCCTGCGCTTAACTTGGAAAGATGTTTGGAAAACTAAGGGCGACACCGATTCTCCCGATGGCTATATTGAAATCCCAGCTAGAAAAGCAAAAGGCGGGCGGGATCGCCGACTAGTCCCAATACAACCGGCATTGGCTGAGTGGTTGACCCCTCACAGGCAAGCCACAGGGACAGTGTGGTCGGGAACAGAAAATCAATTCCACCACGCCTTTGAGAAGTTAATGACTGTCACCAACAGCTTGTCCGGTCAAAACCTTCTTCGGCACAGCTATGTGAGCTATCGAATGGCACAAACCCAAAACGAAAATACGGTTGACGTTGAATCGGGGCACGCGCCAGCGGTGTTATTCAGAAACTACCGCAAACTAGTCTCTCCCGCACAGGCCAAGCGATGGTTTTCCATCACCCCTTCGACTCATCGATAACACCATGAACAACAAAGCCAACAGGCCCACCAATCCACCATACAAGTGCAATAGCAAGCCATAGCCTAAACCATCCTTTAGTTGATATCTTCATTGTATGTGTATTGTGTTTGAGCTTGTTGGTATATGAAGAGGGATTGGTTGGGTATAGTGTTATTATTGTTTATGGTAATGGTTTATTTTTTTTCGGTTTTTGAAAGTTCTTCACGTTCTCCATCCTCATATATGTTCGCAATATTAGTTAAGCTATCATCTTTGTTGATTCTCCAAACTGTTGTATCCCACATTTTCCTACTAATAATTATTTCTCCATTTGATATCTCCCATTTACAATCTCCTCCATCCAGCAACCGCTCACCATAGATGTGGCCAGAACCATTTTCACTAAGCGAAATCCTGTAAGTAGTTCCACGGTACCGATTCGCATAAGTCCCGATAACCTTCTCTTCTGCTGTTGGCTCTTTGAAGGGCTTTGCTTTAGTTGTATTCTCGGCGGGAGTGCCACACCCCACAGCGCAAATCACGGTTATTGCCTTAGCACCTTGACCTCACAATTCGGCAGCGCTTTTCTAAAGGCTTCGACGCCTGCCTTAGTAACCTTAGTATCACGAACGTTAAGTCGTTTTAAGCTTTTTAGCGACTTCAAATGTTCCAGGTCTTTGTCGGTCAGGGGGTTTTTTTCGATTTGCAGCTCCGTCAGCTTCGTGAGTTTCCCAATCTCGGGCGGAAGCGTGGTGAGTTGGTTGCCTTCGAGATACAACCACGTCAGGTTCGCGAGCTGTCCAATCTCAGGCGGGAGCGTGGTGAATTGGTTTCCTCCGAGCCCCAGATAAACTAGCTTCGTGAGTTTCCCAATCTCGGATGGGAGCGTGGTGAATTGGACGCCATGGAGGGACAACCCCGTCAGCTTGGTGAGCTGTCCAATCTCGGGCGGGAGCGTGGTGAGTTGGTTACCTTCGAGATACAACCACAGCAGGTTCGTGAGCTGTCCAATCTCAGGCGGGAGCGTGGTGAATGGGTTTTCTCCGAGCCCCAGATGCGTCAGCTTCGTGAGTTTCCCAATCTCGGGTGGAAGCGTGGTGAATTGGTTGTCATGGAGGGACAACCCGGTCAGGTTCGTGAGCTGTGCAATCTCGGGCGGGAGCGTCGGAAGTTGGTTGTCCCAAAGACTCAAATTCGTCAGTTTCGTGAGCTGTCCGATCTCGGGGGGGAGCGTCGAGAGTTGGTTGTCCCAGAGCCTCAAATGCGTCAGGTTCGTGAGTTGCCCAATCCCGGGCGGGAGCGTCGAGAGATCGTTCCCACTGAAGCTCAACTGCGTTAGCGTTGTGAGTTGCCCAATCTCGGGCGGGATCGTGGTGAGTTGGTTTTCTCCGAGGTCCAGATGCTTCAGCTTCGTGAGCTTCGCAATCTCGGGCGGGAACGTGGTGAATTGGTTACGGG
>CALKBX010000008.1 GCA_937775205.1 uncultured Verrucomicrobiae bacterium
GTATTTTCATAATAATTTATTGAGTGCTATTTAAAGCGAGCGGCGAGGAAACTCATTTGTTGGTTCACCTTGGCCTGTGATTGCTCCATCGCCACGAAGCCGCGGATGAGCTGATCGCGGTTGGATTGCACCACCCGTTCATGATCGGCGATTTGCTTGGTGATGTCGGTCACCTGATCGGCCATGTTTTTCTGCGTAGTGGCCATGGCGCCGTCGTCATCCAGCACGTTGTCCAGATAATCGTACAGCGCGATGCCCACGCCGTAGGTTTCGGTGGTAAAGAGGCTTTTGATTTGGCCGAGGTTATCGCGCAGGGCGCTGTCGAGTTTTTCCGAGTCGTTTAGCGTAATTTCGTTGGTGTAACCGGTGGAGGTGTAGCCAATGGATTCGAGGCGCTTGATGGTGCTGGTGATGCCGCTGACGTCGCCGGTGATTTTCGAGCGCAACTCGCGCCCGATTTCTGTCGGCAAGGTTTCCGAGGCGAGCACGCCCCGCGTGATCTTGCCGTCCGCGTCCGTGCTGCTGGCGATTTGCGAGGAGATGAGCGACTGCACTTTGTTCAGGCGCGTAATCAAATCGGAGATGGCGGTCTTGACGACTTCCGTGTCGGATTGCACGGTAATCGTGGCTTTTTTTGGGTTGCTATCCAGAAAATAAACATCGCCGCTTTGGGCACTGGTGAGGTCCACCGCGCTGGTGCCCGCCTCCGCATCGGCCTTGGTGGTGTGCAGGGTGAAAGCTGTTGTTGGCCGTGACTTTCACATAATAAGTGGTGCTGCCGGAAAGCCCGCCGGGCACGGAGCCGGGGCTGTACATCGTCACAGCGTCGCCGGTGGAATAGTTGTGGCTTTCGGTGGTGGTCACGCTTTCGCCGGAGGTATCCACGCTGCTGATGCGCGAGGCACCGCTGGCTTGGGTGGCGGTGACGGAGAGGCCCTGCACGCCCGAGCTGTTTTGGGTGATGGTGTTGCTGCGGCTCTCGAGCGGGCCGTTGTCATTCACCATTGTAGAGCAAATTGTTGCCGCGTGAAAGGCTGCCGCTGTTGGCGGTGAGCAGGCGGGTCTTGGCCAGAAAATCTCCGCTCACATCTTCGAGTGTGATGCCCACGTCGCCCTCGGTTTTGTTGGTGATGAGAAAGCGGTCGTTCACCGTGTCGTAGTTCGCGTACACGCCGGCCTCGGAGTTGTTGATGTTGTCGAGGATGTCCGTGATGTTGTCGGTGGCGGAATAGGTGATAGAGGTTTCGTTGATTTTGAACGAGCCGCTGGCGCTGCCCGCGCCGTCGGTAAAGTTGGCCGCGTCGACGGTTTTGGAAAGATCCATGCCGCCGATATTGGCGCCGCTGGTGATGCTGCTGGTGCCGTTGGCGTTCAGGCGCAGGGCTTGCAGCAGGTTGCTGGTGTCCGTGGCGCTGCCGAGCACCACGGTGCTCGAATCGGTGAAGGTGACTTTGTCGCTGGCTGATGGAGTAATCGAAGCTGCCGCCCACGGCTGTTTTGATGGCGGCGAGCGTGGTGTCCAGCGAGTCGCTGGTGGACACGGTGATTTGTTTGCCCTGCACGGTGACCGTGCCTTCGGTGACGGCGATGGCGAATCCGGCGGAATCGAGTGCGGCGCTGGTGGTGACGCTTGCGCCCACGTCGGTATTGCCCAGTTGTTTGGCGGCGGTGGCGAGCTGGTAAATTTCAAACCGATAATCGCCCGAGGACGTGCCTTCCTTGGCGGTGGCGGTAGGTGTGCGATTGGTTGGAAGTGACCGAACGGCTGTCGTACAGGTCGGTTTCCTTGAGTGTTTTGGAATTGGTTTTCAGCGTGGTTAGCTCATTCTTGAGCTTGGTGAGCGCGCTGTTTTTGCTGGCCAAGGGTCGCGTTGCTCCACGCGCATGCGCCGCTGGGGCGCCCGCTCCACGTTCGAGAGCTGGTCCACCATCGATTTCCAGTCAAAACCGGTAACTAAGCCTGCTACTTGTAAATCCATTAGATTGTCTTCACGGACACAGCACAAGTGTCCGGCTAAACATAGCAAGTAAGATGCCAGAAATGGCGGAAATTAGTAATCGCAGTCGAGCAGGATCGTCTCGCCGCAAGTGCAGCCCACGCGGATGCGCTTGATGATTTCATCCTCACGCTCGTACTCGATGGTGGCAAGTTTGGGCGCTTCCTCGCCTTCGCCGGCTGCTACGTCAGCTGGGATTGCGGGAGCCGTGATCTTGATTTCCGGCAACGCAACACGCGCGGGCGCAGCGGCCACGGCGGCTTCAATTTGGGTGATGGCCTTTTCTGCCGCTTCGCCGGTGAGCCCGCCTTCCTGAATTATTTGCCGGATGTGCCCGGCCAAATCCACCGCTTCGGCGGGGGTCACCGGACTGGGCGCGGGAGCGTCCAGCTCATCGGTCTCCAAGCCGGGAGCTTCGCGCCGCACAAATTTGGAGGCTTCCGAGGGCTCGGCCAGATCGCCGCCAAATGGAATGAATTCGCGTGCCATGATTTAGCGTTGGATCCCCGCACGTACCATAATGGTCACGCGGTCGTGATGAGAATGGTTGAGGTCGTGCAAATAATTCCTGAGCGGTTTACTGCTGCTAAAGCCGGCCACCTTAATAAATTGCTCGGTCTTCATCGCTTTGCGATCCATAGCTCGCGGGCCACGAGTGCCCGGTCGGTGGAGAGCTCCCATGTGTTTACCGGCTCGCCATTCAGTTCCACATTACTCGCGGTGTGGCCCTCCACTTCCACGCGCGTGGATTGGTGCCGCGCCAGCACAAAAGATAGAATTTCAAACACAGTCTGCCCATATTTCGTGAGCTCTGCGGTTGGGCCCTCGAAAAGTCGCCGGTTCGGGTCGTTATAAAATTCGATCAACAATCCTTCACTGGTCATCTTTACTCGCATGGTTTTCATGTCGATGAAGTTCGGGTTGTCTGCGAACACCTCGACGATGTCCTTGTTAATTCGGCGCATCATTTGCAGGTCAATGGCTGAGGCATTGTCGAACACCGAGCGCTTGGCTTCGATGAGATCCGCATTCTGGATGGGGATGATGCCCACCGACATTTTGGTGACACTCTTGAAGCGTGTATTGAAATACTGCTGCACTTCGCCCTTTACCTTTTCGTCCTGGTTCAGGATCCACAACAACATAAACAGCGCCATCATCGCGGTTACAAAGTCCGCGAACGCCACTTTCCATGCTCCTCCTCCGCTCCTGCCATCGTTTATTTCTCCATCAAAAGTGTTTGGGTTGAGTCATTTACCCTGCGGATTTCAGGGTGTCTTCCAGTTCGCCCGAGCCCATGCGAACATCGGATGTCAGCTCGCGTCGGCCCACTTCGCAGGCCACCAGCGGCGGCAAGCCGTTGGCGAAGCTCACCACGCCGGATTTGATTGCCTTCATGTAAGCCATCTCCGCGTGGCCATTAAATTCTGCGCAGGTGGCAATCGGCCCCACCACGCAGTACGAGCCGAAGATACCAAAAAACGTTCCCGCCAACGCCGTGGCGATGCCTTGGCCCACGGCCTCACCGCCCTGGCCCAGCTTGTACATCATCACCACGATGATGCCCAACACCGCCGCCACAATACCAAATGCCGGTAGTCCGTCCGACACTTTGTTCATCACCAAAATGGGATCGTGGTGTTCCTCTTCCATCACGTGCAGGCTTTTGGACATCAGCGGCTCCAGTTGATCGGGCTTGATGCGGCCATCCACAATGGGTTTGAGCCCGTCGCACATAAATTCTACCGCATGATGGTTGGCGTGGAATTTAGGATATTTGGCAGAACAAACTGCTGGCTTCCGGATTCATCACGTGCTCCTCCAGCGCAATCATGCCGCCGCGGCGGCCGAGCTGGAACAGCTCATACATGCATTTGAAAAGCTCCTCGTAATCCGCCTTGCTGAAGGGCGCCCCTTTCAGAGTGCCAATGCCTGTGAGATCACGCCCTTGAGCACGGTCATCGGTGCCATCACCATCATCGCAGCCGATCACCATGCCGCCGAGGGCGATGAATTCGTTGGCGTGGACGAGGCTCATCGCCGCGCCCCATTCGGCTTTGGCAAACATTTCGCCGATGCCGTGGCCGCCGCCGGCCGCCATGGCAAAGCCGGTCAGCACGCCGATCAAAATTATAATATCCTACAATTACTAGCATTGTTTTCTCCTCCTTGTTACACACGCTCCTGTCGTTGCAGATAGGCACGCAATGACAACACCGCCTCGGTGTTCACTTGGCAAACCCGGCCTTCGCTGATGTTCATCAGCTCCGCGATGTCTTTCATGCGCAATCCTTCGTAATAAAACAAGAGTAAAACCTTCTGTTGCTGCCGCGAGAGCTGCAAAATTCGGTCCCGAATCATCGCGTGCAGCTCGTGCCGGCTGGCCTGATCGGATGGATCGGGCTGGGTGAGATCGGCCACATGCTGGTCGCCCGATCCAAATTCATCGTCGCTTTCGAGCATTTGATGCAGCGGCACAAAAATCACCGGGCGCAGTTGATCGAGCAAATCGCGGTAGCCATCCACCGTGGTGCCAATGCGCGTGGCGATTTCCTCCTCGGTGGGCTGGCGGTTGAGCTCAATGCGCAGGCTCTCGAGGCTGCTTTCCAACTCGCGGCGCCGCGAATACACCGAGCGCGAAAGCGGCTGCGACTTCCGTATCTCATCCAGGATCGCCCCGCGAATCCGCATCCGCGCGTACGCCTCGAAGACGACGCCCAAGCCGGGATCAAACGTGTGCGCGCTTTGGATGAGCGCGAGGCACGCGATATTTTTCAGGTCATCCACGTCCACCGTCACCCGCACCAACGGCGCGAAGCGATGCACCATCTGGCTAATCACCGGCGCGTAGTTGACCAGTAATTCCTCTTCGGTCACTTCCGTGAGGTGCGTCTTTTGGTACGCCCGCGCCGCGGCTACGCGCTGCGGCTGGGGCGGCGGGCGATTTGTCTTCTGTTCCGGGTTGGTGGTGGCTTGAGCCATGGGTCAAAATTTCTTCTGCTATTATGCCGGAGGTGCCTCCTGTTGGGCCTCGGCTTGGGCTCTGCTGCGCCTCGGCTTGGGCCTGTTGTTGTCGTTCCATTTCCGCCTGCGCCTTCTCTTGTTGGGCGCTCACCAAACTGGCCAACCACAGGCGCATCCACCAATGGCCCACCAGCCCAAATGCCAGCGCGGCGATGGCGGCACTGGTGAGCGTGCGATCCCAGCCGCGGCCTTGATAAAATCCCAGATCCGCAAATCAGGGCAAAGCCGATGCTTCCCGCGAGGGTGGTGACCAGTTGGGTCATGGGCGTGCGTCCTCCTTTTGTGGCCACCTTTTGCAGCAGTTGGGGATGCCTTGTCGCCAGACACCTGCACTAATACCATAGCCGACCGTGCTTTGGCGAGCAGGTAAGCTTGTGAATCAAAGTTGAGTTTCTCGCTCGCCGCCAGCTTGGGCAGCGCCGGCGGGCGCGTGTGGTAGCGCACATCGGGCAGGCGATTTAGGAAGGCAATCAAATGGTCCGTCTTCAAAACGTGTTTGTGATAGGAACTGAAATTCTGAAACACATCCGGCGTGCGACCCGTGTAGCTCGGGAAAAACATACCCACGGCTTGGCCCTGATTATTGAGCAGCGCCGCGCCGCGGAAGCCCGGAGTGCGGCGGAGTATTTTGAACCGCGCGTCGCCCAGCGCTTTTTCCAGCGCGGTGAGGTCACTGTGTCAATCCATCAAACGGGCCCACCAAAGTTTCTGGTCCACCAGCTTGGCCAGCCGGATGGCGCTGTTCCCTGCGGGCGACTCACCATGCCGGGAATCACCGAGACCCGCAGCAACGCGCGGCCTTCTTCCACTTGGTCCAGCGGGGGAGCCGTTCGCGTATGCGTCGGCCATCGAGCATGACCCATTCGCCCTCGGCAAATTCTTTTGCCTGCGCCTGAGGTTTAGGGTTGTGCCAGCTTCGTTTCACGGCATCGTACCACAGTATTTTCTTTCAATAAATATCCGATGCGCAGGTCGGCGTTGCCTAGAAGATTGTGGGCGGCATGCAGCGCGGCTTTCAGGCGCTTGAGGCTTGAGGTTTGCAGGCGGTACAAGGTCGTCGCCGCTGCGGCATAGCCTATTGGGCTGATCGCGTTGGGCGTGCCGGGGCTTGTCGAGGTAGGCTTTCGAAGGTAAACACCAGTCGATCGCCCAACGCGGGGTTGTGCAGCGTGAAAAAGCGCGGATCGGCCTGCGCCCCGAGGATGGCTGCGATGCGGGTATCGGCCAGAGCCGCGCGCGGGCCGGGGCCCTGGTTGGGCAAAGGTAAATTGATTGCCCAGCACCTGCACCGGCATCGCGTTGGCGCGCAGCCGTGGCTGTAGCTGAGCGAAAGCGCCGGGAATTGATAATTCCCACTCACCTTGAGTAGCAGATATTGATCCAGATCGCCGTGCTCAAGATTCACTTCTTGCGCCGGGAACGCTCCATTTTCTGTCACCACCTGAAATCGTGTGCCGCTGAGTTTGAGGTGTTTGCCGGTGACGACATAGCCATTTTGGGAAACGAAAAATCCGGTGGACCAATCCCGCGCCGCGAATGATGCGCTTGATTGCGCGTCCACCATCGGGCTGGGCGCTTTGGGCGCGGTCAGCCTGGCTTGCAGTTGAGCGGCCAGCGTGCGTGCGTCGCGCAGTTGCTCAGGCGTGAGCAATCGTTGCAAAGTATCGCGGCCGCTGATGGCCGCCTGTTGGCGTTGGCGGGCGGCCAGCCACCACCATGCGTACGCGCGTACGGGATCGTTCCCGCCCAGCACTTCATGGGTGGGCTCGGACATTTCGCCCGGTTGCTCGGAATCATACCACTTGCCCAGCACCGCCGCCGCATGAAGCCCCTGGCCCACGGGCACCAGAAGTTCCAGCCGTTGCGTTTCGGAATTTCCGGGCACGGGCAAATAACGCGCGCGCGCGCTGGCCAGCACCGCACTGGCTTTGGCCAACTCGGCCGGCAGCGATGTCTGCCGGATGCGCCTCGGCAAAGGCGACGGGCACGCGCAATGTCACTTGCTCGCCGGCGCGGCGGCCCTGATAATAAAACAACTCCCAGATTGTATTGGCTAGGCGCATGCCCCATTCGGGCGGCCTCGCGATAGAGTATAAAGGCCCGCGGCAAATTGGGAGGCACGCCGAGGCCGTTTTCATGCAGCTGCGCGAGGTTGTAAAAGGAATCGGGCTGTTCGTGCTTGAACGGCTTCTTCCAGCCAATGACGCCGCGCGCGCTGAATCGATTTTGACGCCGTCGCCACGTTGATACATCACGCCCAGCGCATGCAGCGAGGGCCCGTAGCCTTGTTGGGCCGCCAGCAGAAAATGGTCGTGTGCATCCTGAAATAACCGATTTTCGGCGGACGTCAACTTGCCGTCGCCATTTTTATCCCAAATCTTGATCTGTTCCGGATTGAGCGCGGCGGGGTTCACGCGACCGCCCTGCGTGTGATAGAGAATGCCCAGTTGATGATACGCGGCCACCACGCCTTGCGCGGCGGCGCGTCGCAGGAATTGTTCGGCCAACGCGGGGTTGGGGGCAATGACCTGGTTGAGATGCTTGAGGCCGTTTTGATGTATGCGACCGAGATTGTATTGCGCCACCGAATGGCCTTGTTGGGCGGCGAGCTGGTAAAGTTCCAGCGCCTTCATCAGGTTGCGTTGAACGCCCTGGCCGGTTTCATAAAGATACGCGAGGCTCGCCTGCGCCATGGCGTGCCGCGAGCGGGTGGCGCGCTCGTACTCCACGGCGGCATCTGTGAAATTTCCAATTCGCTGAAACAACAGGCCGCGATTGTAAAAATCGGTGGCATCACTGGAGATCGCCGAGGGGTCGTATGGATTTTTCGGGCCACGAAATTGCTGGTGCCGAGGGTCGGGCGCGCCAAACTTGATGAGATGCTCATATAAGATCCCATCGCGAAAATACTTGTCGCATGGCGGTTTCGTGAGCCGCCGGGGCCTGCATGCCGCGTTGTTCAAAAACGCGTGCAATATCGGCCAGGATTTTACCATAACGCGCGCGCTGCTGGTTGTTGGCATAAAGGCGCAGCCACTCCTCGGGATTAGGCCGCGCACCCGCGCCGGGCAATTGCGGAACCAGATGATACGCCAAGGCGATCGGCCCGCACAAAGGCCGCTGAGTCCAGGGGGGGGAGATGGAAATGGCACCTTCTGCAGGCTGAGCTTCCGCCCCGCGCCCGGAATTGTTTCCTACAAATTGCGCGCCGCCCTTGAACCAACTCCGTATAACGGCCAGCCACTGTTCGGCCATTAAACGGCTGGCGGTTTGCTGAGGAGTTTCGGGCACAAACCCAGATGCCTTCGCCGGCGCCGTTACTTCGGCTCCGTGCCCGCGCGGGGGGAGGGCGCCCTGAAATATCAGTGCGCCGCCCAGCAGAGCGGTTACTTGAATGGCTCGCAGATTTATTCTCATCGGCTTCATTCTCTGGGTTGCCCGGCCTTTTTCAAGTCAGGACAAGCAAGATTATCCGACACCGAGCAGCAAATCTCGGGCCAACTTTTTAAAAACCCTCATCAGACTCAAAAACGCTATTTTAAGCCAAAAATCACAAAAACATCTAATTTTAACCAAAAGGCAAAAAATGCCAGAATTGCCAAGTTTATTAACTTCATAAAAATGGCCTAAAAACTCAAAAAACACGCAAAAAACGCACGTTTTGTGATAATTAGATTTTAGCCTCTATAGTGGCACGGGGCTTGCTGCACGCGGTGCATGATTGATGCGCTTTTTAGCGGCGCCAACTACCAAGGCGTGAAGAAGATGCTCGATGCCACCACGCTGCGGCAGGAGGCCATCGCAAGTAATTTGGCGAATATTGAGACGCCTCATTATAAGCGGATGGACGTGCAGGCCACGTTTGCCTCGGAGTTGTCGCGCGCCATTGGCACCGGCTCGGCGCATACCGTGCGTGGGGTGCAGGCGCGGATCACGGTGGACACTTCCGCCACAGCGCAGAATCGCGATGGCAACACGGTGCAACTCGAGAAGGAGCTAATGCTTTTACAGAAAAACATGGTGGCCCATCACATGCAGACTCAAATGATTTCCGGCACGTTCACTAAACTGCGTTCGGCCATTAAATCACGATAACAATTTTTCCAACCACGACTATGAACATTAACATTTTACCCGGAGTTGACAGCGCCGCTTCCGCCTTGCAGGCGGAGAAGGTGCGGATGGAGGTGATTTCCCAAAACATCGCCAACGCCAACACCACCCGCACCGACAAGGGCGGCCCGTACCAACGCCAAGTCGTTCGCTTCGAAACGATCATGGCCAATCAATTTGACCCCTACAGTGCCAAGGCCGAGGTGCGTGTGTCGGGGATTGAAATGGATAACCGCCCGTTCAAGATTATGCATCAACCCGGCCATCCCGATGCGGATGCGGACGGCATGGTAAAATACCCGAACGTAAACGTCCACGAAGAGATGGCGGACTTGATCGCCTCGTCCCGCGCGATGGAGGCTAACCTTTCCATCATCCGTACCGCCCGCCAAATGGCTATGCAAACTCTGGCGATTGGTAAGAATTAATTTAGTTAACTGAGAGACCGTATATAATGGTACCCATAAATCCAGTAGCAGCGCAGGGGCTGGCGGACATCTACCGCCAGCAACGCGCGATTATGGATCGCAGCCGCGACATCACCGATGCCAGCAAGGTCGGCGCGGCCGTGGCGCCGGAGGGGGCGCAAGCGGCAGGCAAGCCGGAAGCGGTTGGCTTTGGCGGAGTGCTGGATAAATTTGTCAACGAGGTCAACACCAAGCAGATGGACTCCACGCAGGCGGTCAACGATTTGCTCGCGGGCAAAGACATCCCGCTGCATCAGGTAATGATCACCATGCAGGAAGCCGGCGTGGCGTTCCAGCTGATGGTGGAAGTGCGCAACAAACTGCTCGAAGGCTATCAGGAACTCATGCGCATGCAGATTTAGTGAACAGTGAACCCAATTTTGCAAACCCCAACAAACTGAATAATGGATAAAATAAAAGCAATGGCGATGCAGCTCCTGACCATCTGGCAGCAGCTCGGCTTGAACCAAAAAGTAACCGTGGCCGCCTCCGGCCTACTCGTCGCAGGCGCGTTGTCGGTGGTGGTATTTTTCACCAGCAAAACGGATTTTGCATTGCTGTACGGCAATATGGATTCCAAGTCCGCCGGCGAAATCATCACCGTGCTGGAGGAGCAAAACATTCCCTACGAAGCCGGCGCCGGAGGCACCAGCATCATGGTGCCACGCGAAAAAGTTTATAGCCTGCGGATGACGCTCGCCAGTCGCGGCCTGCCCAAGGCGGGCGATGTGGGTTGGGAATTGTTCGACAATAAAAACACCGTGAGCATGTCGGATTTTGTGCAGCAGCAAAACAAAGTGCGCGCGTTGCAGGGTGAAATGGCGCGGAGCATCGCGATGATTCAAGGCGTGAGCAGTGCCCGCGTGCACGTGGTGCTGCCCAAGACGCGGTTGATTGTGGATGACAGCAAAAAGGCGACGGCGGCCGTGCTTTTACGGCTCAGCAGTGCGGGCTCGATTCGGCCCGAGGCGGTGCATTCCATTCGCCATTTGGTGGCCGGAGGCATTGAGGGCTTGCAGCCCAATAACGTGATGGTCACGGATAATTACGGCAACACACTCACTGCTTCGGGGGAGGGAAATGGCTCCTTCGCGATGGCCAACAACCGACTTACAGTCCGGCGTAATTTTGAAAAATATCTCGCAGACCAAGTGCGGTCATTGCTCGATCCGGTTTTGGGGCCGGGCCAGGTAGTGGTCAAGGTGAGCGCGGAACTCAATCACGACCAAATCACGCACACTTCCATCGAGTTTGACCCCGATGGAGTGGTAACCAATAATTTTCAATCCACGATCGACACTACTGGCAACACCACCCCGCGCCCCGGCGGAATTGCCGGAGCCTCGGCCAACACCAACACCAGCACCAACAACCCCGGAGGTGCCTTGGCCAACAACACACAAAACAAGGAAGAGAAAACCATTTCATTTAACAACAGCCAAAATACCACCAACACAGTGAAGGCCGTAGGCAAGCCCGAGCGCATTACCGCCACGGTGCTGGTGGCTCAGGGCGCGACTGCCCGGGATGGCGCTGCTATGTTGCAGCTCAAAGATATTGTGAAGAACGCCATCGGCCTCCACATCGATGGTGGCGCGGGCGCAGTACGGCCCGATGATGTTACAGTTGAGGAAATTTCGTTCAATGATGCCCACCTCACCGCCGCAAAGGAGGAGCTTGATTCCGCCGCTACAAAGGCCATGATTAGTGATCTTGTCCGCAACATCTTATATGTGTTGCTGGGCGCGGGCGCGCTGATGGCATTTGTGAAGCTCGTGAAACGCAGCGCCGATGAAGTGATCCCCACCGGCGTGCCCGTGGGGCAATTGCTCGCCGGCACCGCGATGGTGGCCGCGCCCGCAGGGGCAATGGCCGGTGGTGCGATGATGGCGGCTTCCGCAGGGGGTGCGCCCGCTGCTGGAATCAATTCCGATGCGCAAATGGCCGCTTCGGCCAAGTCATTGGAAGATATTGAAGCTGCTTTGAAAGATCCATCCAAACTCTCGACCGCCGAAATCCAGCAGCTCATGGACCGCCGCAAGGAAGAGAAAGAGCGCCGCAAGATGCTCGAAGCCATGGCGGATGAAGAAGACGAAGAGGATGTCGAAGTCATCGAGCAGGAGAAACAAAAACTGATTATGGACTTTGGAATCGGCAAGAAACAGCCCGAGCGCGTGAACATCGAGGTGCTCCGCGATATGATTAAGGAAAGCCCCGAATCCATGGCCGTGGCCGCCCGCCGCTGGCTCGGGAGCGCCGGGGATGACAAGGATGATGATAGCGGCAACTCCAGCGACGGAGACGCAAGCTAAACTGAAAACGGAATTGAACCATGGCTGAAGCAAAGAAAAAAAGGAAAGGCGGCCCCAAGGGCTTGCAGTTGACCCAGTCGCAGAAGTTGGCGGCCTTCCTCATCGTCATGGGCGAGGATGCGGCGGCGGATATCATCAAGAATTTTGATGATAACGAGCGCGAACTGGTGTGCGCCGAGATGGCAAACCTGCCGGTGCTCGACGCCGCCATGCAGGGCAGTGTGCTGCAGGAATTCACCGGCATGGCCGTGGAGGCACAATCGGGCATCAGCGGTTCCGTGGATTTTACACGGGCAGTGCTGGAAAAATCTGTGGGGCTCTTTAAGGCGGCGGAAATCATCGGCCGCGTGGGCACCGCCCGCACAAGTGTGGCGACGATGCAGCAAATCATCGATCTCGACTCCATGTCCATTTGTAATCTTCTCAATGAAGAAGACCCCCAAACCATCGCGTTGGTGGTCAGTTATTTGCCCGCGCTAAAAGGATCCGAAGTGCTGATGAGCATGCCCGATCGCGTGCGTGAAATGGTGGTGGAAAAACTTGCCACCCTCGAGTCCACCCCCATCGAAGTCGTGGAAACTCTGGGTGAAGTGCTCTCCGCCAAGGTGGGCGAGCGCGTCAGTCGCGCGTTGAACCAAACCGGTGGTGAGAAGTCCGCCGCTGCAGTGCTCAACGCCATGAACAAGGAAGAGCGCAAGAAGCTGCTCGACAACATGGACGAACGCGCCCCCGACCTCGTGCGTTCCATCCGCATGAAGATGTTCACCTTCGACGATTTGCAAACGCTCGACTTGAAGACCATCCAGAAAATCATGCGCGAAGTGGATGCCAGCAAACTGGCCATCGCCCTCAGCGCTGCCACCGATACGCTCAAGGATGCCATGCTCGGCTCGCTCTCCAAACGCGCCGCCGAGAATGTGCGCGAAGAAATCGACAACATGGGCAAAATTTCCCTGCGCGAAGTGGAGGTCAACCAAAACTCAATCATCGACGTGGTGCGCCAACTGGAAACCGAAGGCGAAATCTCACTGGAAGGCGAGTAATAGGAAGAACAATTTATGGTACAAGCCATCGACAACATTATAACCGAAGCTCCGCTGCGCGGCATCCGGCTGGCCATTGGCCCCGCCGAGGCCTTGCTGCCCGAGGAACCCGCCGGCCCCACGCACGAGGAACAACTCGTCGAGCAGGAAACCGCCGGCCACCAACGCGGCCGAGACGAGGCTGCCGCCGAGTACGAACCGCAACTCGCCGCCCTGCGCGCGGAGTTGGAAGCCGCCAAGGCCGAAGGCGCCAACCAGCAATTGACGACCATCGAGGAAACCGTGCAGTCGCAACTCGCCGCGCGCCTCAACGAACTGGAGGCGGAGTTGATTGAATTTTCCACTGAAGCCGCCATCCGCCTCGTGCATGGCTTGCCCATCAGCACCGGCGTCATCGAGGCCGCCATTCGCGAAACGCTCGAGCACTGCGAACAGGATGCCGAGGTGTCCGTCCATTTGCATCCCGAGGATTTGAAAATGCTGAAGAGTCATCAGAGTGAGTTGCTGCAGGATTCGCCCCACCAACGCCGCGTGCGGTATTTGGAGGGCACGGAAGTTTCCCGCGGAGGTTGCCTGGTGGAAACCCGCTGCGGCGTCATCGATGGCCGCCGCGAAACCCGCGAAGCGTTGTTGCGCGAAGCAGTGAGTGCCTAATTTTTTTGATTTTTTGAAATGATTGCCAACGAACAAAAAACCAGTTCCCGAACGAGCCAAGGCGTTCGGCAGGTGCGCTCGCGCCTGTCCAATACCCGCCTCGTCGAAAACCGTGGGCGCGTGACGCAGATGATCGGATTGGTCATCGAGTCGCAAGGCCCCATGGCGTCAGTTGGCGAAATCTGCCGCATCGAGTCGCGCATCACCGGCCAAAAACTGCTGGCCGAAGTGGTGGGCTTCCGCGATCGCAATCTGCTGCTGATGCCGCTCGGCGACGTGCAGGGCATTTGTCCCGGCAGCGAAGTGGTGGCCACCGGCCATTCCCTGCGCGTGCCCGTGGGTGAGGAACTTTTGGGTCGCGTGATTGATGGCATGGGCCAGCCGCTTGATGACTTGGGTGACATCCCGCATTTGCCACTCGCCGAGCTGGATCTGCAAACTCCGCACCCCCTCAAGCGCGGCCGCATTAATCAAACTTTTGAAACCGGCATCAAAGCCATCGATACCTTTACGCCGCTCGGGCGCGGCCAACGCTTGGGCATCTTTGCCGGCAGCGGCGTGGGCAAATCAACTTTGATGGGCATGATGGCCAGCAAATCCGAGGCGGACGTGAACGTGATCGCGCTCATCGGTGAGCGGGGCCGTGAAGTCCGCGAATTTTTGGAACGCGATCTCGATGAAGCCGGCCGCGCAAAATCCGTGGTCGTCGTCGCCACCTCCAACGAACCGGCACTCGCCCGCGTGAAAGGCACTTTTTTGGCAATGACCATCGCCGAACATTTTCGCAGCCAAGGCAAAAACGTATTGTTGATGATGGATTCCATCACGCGCTTTGCGATGGCGCAGCGCGAAATTGGCCTGGCCATTGGCGAGCCGCCCAGTTCGCGAGGCTATACGCCCTCGGTTTTTTCGCTGCTGCCGCAGTTGCTCGAACGCGCGGGCAACAACGAGCACGGCTCAATCACCGGTTTGTTTAATGTGCTCGTGGAAGGCGATGACATGAATGATCCGGTGGCCGACGCCGCGCGGTCCATTCTCGACGGTCACCTCGTGCTCACGCGCGAGTTGGCCTCGCAAAATCATTATCCCGCCATTGATGTTTTGGAAAGTGTGAGCCGCCTCGCGCATGATTTGCTCTCGCCTGAGGAACGCGCCCACATGGGCCACGCCCGCGAATGCATGGCGGTGTATCGCAAGAGCCAGGACTTGATTTCCATCGGCGCGTACCAGCCCGGCAGCAACCCGAAGATTGACGAAGCCATCAGCCTGCACGAACCGCTGCGCGCTTTTCTGCGGCAGGACACCACCGTGGGCAACGGCCGGAAGGAAAGCTGGGAACAGCTCATTCAAACCTTGCAGCAATCGCAATCCGCGCAAATGCCCGAACAGCCCGAGGCCCAATTTGCCCCGCAGCAATTTCAAGGGCAACCGCAGGCCGGTTTCCCCGCGCCCGAACAACAACCTCCACCCAGCGGCTCGCCGCCGATGATGGCCTAAAATGAAACCCTTTAAATTTTCACTCAAGACCGTGCTGGAAGTTCGTTCCAATGAGGAACAAATCGCCAGTGATGTCTACGCCCGGGCGCGTGGAGGGCTCGAAGCCGTGCAGCTGCACTGGCGCGCGCTGGATGAAGCGGTGGACGCGAATTTATCCGCCTGCCGCAGCGCCTTCGACGGCCAGGCGCAGAGCGGCGATTTGGCCCAGTTGCAAGGATCGCTGCGTTCGTTGCGCGCGCAGTTGGCGGAATTGGAACCAGAACTGCTACGCTTGCAGGGGGTGATGGATGAAAAATGGCAGTTGCTTTTGGAAGCGCGCCAACGCCGCGAGGCACTGGAAAAAATACGCGACAAAAAACAAACGTTGCACCAGTACGAAGCGCGCCGCACCGAGCAGAACGCTATCGACGAAATGGTGCTCCTACGCGAAGCCAACGGATTGGCCACGAAATTTTAACGGAGGAATGATATGAAAAAGTTTTTGAAATCACGATGGTTTGTCGCCTTGCTGGGAGGCATTTTGTTCATCGCCACGCTGGTGGGGTTGACGTTGAAATCAAAAGACATGTTGTTGCAGGCGGCGCTGGAATCTTCGGGTGCGACGCAGCAGGCCGAAAAGAAACAGGCCGTGGAAAAAGCGAAGGAATCCGAGAAATCCGAAACCATCGAAAATGTGGCCGAGACGCCCGAGTCCATCGCGCACAAGCAGGACAAGCCGGGGCGGGATCGCTCCTTCACGCGTCATTTCGCGAATCTCGACCGAGCCACTGCGGCGGGTAATTTTCCAATAACCGACCCCAGTTTGGGCGAACTCATTCAGGGTCTCCGGGCGCGCGAGAAACGTTTGATCAAACGCGAGACGGAACTGGAAGAATTGAACAGTCACGTTAACGAACAACTTAAGGAATTACAATTTCACACCAACAACATCGCGATGAACCGCGCGCATTTGGAAAAGTTGCTGGAGGGTAAAGTGGAAGAGATCCGCAAGAACGAAACCAACAAGCTGATGCGTCTAGCGGTAATTTATCAAGATATCATGAACACCGGCGATGTGCTCAATCGTGAGGATAATCTTCGGAGTCTGCTGCGCGCTTCCCAAATTGATGAGCCCACGCTGAGCGCAAAGGTCTTTCAATTCATGGACCCGACGAATCAAGCCTCGCTCGCCCGAACACTGTTAGGTGGCGATGTCGAGGACGTGAAACTCTATAACAACATCATCAACGAATGGCGCCGAATCATGGTCAATCCCGATCCGTCGCCATCCAACACTCAATAAATGACACCTTTATCCACACAATCTACCGCATCCACTACTTCCGATGTCTCGTCGGCGGACCCAATTTTGGGCCTGATGGCTTCCGCCGAACCGGCGGCGGATAATCAAGGCTTTGAAAAAGTATTTCGCGAAGCCGCCAATGAGGCTAAGGAAGCCGAAGAGGCCGCTGAGAAGGATTCCCAAACATCGGAACAAAACGAGGGCGAAGCGAAGGCTGAAGAGCAGAGGGCACATCATCAAGCCCGCCACGCCGAGGAAATGGCCGGGCTGGGCCATCCATCCTCCTTGCAGGCAAAACTCGCGAGCCAAGCTAAGGCCAACATAAACGCCAAGGCCGCCAAGCTCGATGGGAAACAAGCTTCCAATTCCGAGACGGTCAAAGTTGCCAAAGCCGGGGACAATCCGGCCGAAAAAATCGATGTGAAAACCGAAGTGAAAACCGAAGTGAAAACGGAGGTGAAAACCGATGTGGCCAAGGAAGCGCAAAAGGCATTGCAGACGCGCGATCAAGCTGCCGCTAAAAAAACCGGTCAATTGAAAAAACAACAGGTCGTGCGCGCGCAATTGAAGACTGAAGATTCCAAGCACGCTCAAGCCAAGGCCGAATTAGAAGGCGTGCGGCAAAATTTACCCCCTACCGCGCTCGCCAAAGGCGCGTTGGCTAACCCCGCGCCATCGGCTGATAAAACCGGTAATTTGCCCGAAGGCGAATGGGAAATCATGAACGGCACGCAATTTGCTCAGCACAACTCTAAGATGGCCATGATGGCAAAAACAACCACCCCCGCACCGGAAGGATCCGTAGCGAGATGGGAAGAGCTGCGCCCGGCGACCAGTGCCGAGCTCGGCGGCGGTGCGTCCAGCCAACAACAGGATTTGCCGCGCGAACAAGCCAAGGAATTTACCGCGCCGATTCAAGCAACCTCTGCTCCCGCCGCCACTGGCACCGCAGCCACGCAGGCGTTCACTCCGGTGCCCGGGCAGATTTCGGCCACGCTTGAGAAAATTTGGAATGCCGTCACCACCTTCCGCGCCAAGGGCGCTGACCAGTTGACGGTGAAGTTGCAGACGGAAAATCAGCAAATGGAGTTGACCATTCGCTACAACCAAGGCGGCTTGGAAATCCAGGCGCGGTTGGGGCAGGGCGAGGGCCAACAGCTCGCCGGCCAATGGAATGAGCTGCAGCAATCCCTCGCTGAACGCGGTGTGACCCTTCGCGACTTGGATCGCGAAGAGGCCGAATTGCCCCGTTTTTCCGAGGATTTAGACGATTCTAACTCTGCCGAAAGCCGCCGCCACGCGGCAGCCGGGGAAGATGATGACGAGCCACTCAACTGGGGTGGACTGGAAAATAACCGCGAGGAGGACGAACAAACCGCCCCGCGCCGCGCCACCGCGCGCACTGAAAATGCCACTTGGGAAAGCTGGGCATAACACGAGGAACGAACCATGATTGTAAACTCTACACAAATAACCGGATTCAAAGCCGAAGCGCCGGAGGCGGTTGAGCGCGTACCGGTGAAGATGCTTGGCCAGAATGAATTTTTGAAATTGCTCGTCACACAGATGCGCAATCAGGACCCGATGGAGCCGGTGAGCGATACGGAGTTTATCGCGCAAATGGCGCAGTTCAGCAGCTTGGAGCAAACCAAGAGCATGGGCGCCGAGATCACCAAGCTGCGCCAAGGCAACGACTTCCTGCAGGCCACCAACCTGTTGGGCAAGGAAGTACGCCTCCTCACCGGGGATTTGGAATTTACGAAAGGAATCGTGACCGACCTCAACGTCAAGGATGGCGAAGCGAGGATTATTGTGGGCAACAAAACCTACACTCTGGACCAAGTGAACTCCGTCAGCTCGGAGGCTCCGGAAACCAAAGAAAATACAACCACGGAATAAGTTATGATTCGATCACTCAATACCGGCGTACTCGGCATCAAGCAGTTTCAAACTAGCCTCGATGCCATTGGTAATAACCTGGCCAACATCAACACCATCGGCTTTAAGAGTGCCCGCGTCGATTTCTCGGACACCCTCGCGCAGACCATGCGAGCCCCCACGCCCGACACCGCCACCACCAGTGGCGCCGCCGGCATGCAAGTGGGCAATGGTGTCACCGTCTCGGCCATCAAGAACCAATTCACCCAAGGCGCCATCAAGCAAACCGGCGTGCGCACGGATATGGCGATCACCGGCGAAGGGTTTTTTATGGTGAAAGACGCCACCACCAACGAGTTGTTTGTCACCCGCGCGGGCGATTTCCGCGAAGACAAGAATGGATATTTGGTCACCAATGACGGCTTCCGCGTGCAGGGCCTCAACAAGCAGGCACCCGCCAATACAGCGGCGGAAAAACTGGAAATTGGCGATCTCAAGCTCGATGTGGGCAAGTACACCGAGGATCGTTCCAGCGTATCGCTGGATTCCTCCACCAATATTTTCACCAAAACCGCCCATGCGTATACCACGGGCAATCAGGTGAAATTCAGCAGCACCGTGCCCAATGTGGCCGGTGGAACAGCCAGCACGTCCACGGTTTATTTTGTGGCAAAAGTTACCGATGACACTTTCAGTTTGCACAACACCGCGGCCGATGCTGCATCCAGCGCGAACAAAGTGAACCATACCGTCGCCAGCCCAGCGGAGGTCACCGTGAGCAGCGTTACTTACGCCAGCGATTTTTTGACCCTCGCCGGCGGCCACGGGATGACGACGGGTGATACGTTTTATGTAACCGGCGGCACCATGCCCGGCGGGTTAATCGACGGCAAATCGTACCACGCTCGAGTGTCTACTAATAATATTTATTTTCACACCACCGCTGCCGATGCTACGGCTGGGACTAATACGGTGGACATCACCACAGGGGGCACCGGATTCAAGTTTTACAAAGACACTGGCACTGTCTCTTCACTCACTCTCACCGGTGGTGCGAGCATCAGCTCCTACAGCATGGGCGCCGATGGCAAGGTGAATATGCTGCTTACCGACGGCTCACAATACTCACGCGCGCAGTTGTTACTACAAAACTTTCAAAACCCTCAGGCGCTGCTCAAGCAGGGAGCTAACCTGTACGGCAACCTCGCCACGGCGGGCCCGGCTGGTATCACCACTTCCAGTGCCGGCGCTACGGAAATTCTCAAAAACGCCAAGGCCCCCGGATCCTCCGGCATGGGCCGCATCGCGTCGGGTTCTCTGGAGCTCTCCAACGTTGACATGGCGCGGGAATTCTCTAACATGATTACCACGCAACGAGCTTTCCAGGCTAACGCCCGGGTGATCTCCACCAGTGACGAGATCCTCAAGGAAATGATGGCCCTTAAACGTTAATAAACAGGCATTAAACACAGATTTTTAACCCAAAAACGGAGGTAAACAATGGCTGAAGAAGAAGCAAAAGCACCCGAAGAAAACGCCGCCGCCGAAGGCGAAGCTCAAGCTCCCGAAGGCGAGGCCGCGCAAGCGCCCGAAGAGGCCGCACCTAAACCGCCCAGCATGCTGGTGCCTATGCTCCTCACCTCGGTGTTGAGCATCGGCGGAGCCTACGCGATATTTCAATTTGCGGTGGTTCCCTCACTGGTGGGCGGATTCAAAAAAGTAATTGAAGATTCCAACGGCACCCTGACCTTTCAGCTCGTGCAAAGTGGCGGTGGCGGTGGCGGCGATGCCCACGCCGAAGGCGGCGATGCCCACGCCGAAGGCGGCGATGCTCATGCCGAAGGCGGCGATGCCCACGGCGATGGTGGCGACGGCCACGGCGATGAAGGCAAAGACGGCGGTGATACGGCCAAAGGCGAAACGGACGCGGGTGCGGAAGTGCCGATCGTGGAAGATGGCGATTTTATCGTGATCAATCCTTCCGGTGCCGGAAACCGAACTTTCTTGATGGTGGAAATTTATTTGGTCCGCCTGAAGGCTGATGACAATGGGTTTCCTGAAGCGGTGAAAAAAAACCGGAAACGCTTGCAAGCACTCATAATCACCGAACTTTCGGCGATGACTGTTGAAGTGATGTCCGATAGTAGCACCCGGGGCGGAATGTCCACCGAATTAAAGGGGCTATTTGGAACCATCCTGGGCAAAGCGCATCCAATTAAAGAAGTCGTCATCTCCAAGTGGGTGATGCAGTAAAACGCGATTGAAAAAAGAATTATGAGCTGGCGTATCGAACCCAATTCGGAAGTGCGGCTGTTCCGGGACATGACCTCCCCGGTCGGCGCACCCGTCCGCTTCGCCGATGATCCCGCCGGCGAAGGCGGCGAGGCACCCGAGGGCGGTTCCCCCGAGGAATCCATCCCCTTGCACCGCCCCAACGGCACACTCGAAGACGTGCCCGCCAGCGCCATCCACACCTTTACCGTAGGCAAACAAGCCTCGATGTCCTCCACCGAGGTGCATCGGTTCCAAAAACAAAACGCTCTGCTATTGCGGTCACTGAGCTCGCGTTTATCCCTGTTTTTGCGGAGTGAACTGATGCTCGAGCAAACTTCGCTGGAGATCACCGACCTCACCCAGTTCGCCAAGCAAATTGGGCCCGACCGCCACATGGTCCTCTTCAAACTCCACCCGTTCGAGGCCATCGGCGCGTTCGACATCGCCAAGCCCCTCGGCCTCACCATCGCCGATCGTATGCTCGGCGGCAAAGGCTTCGCCGTCAATCCTGACCGCGTCATCCGCGAAGTGGAAACCGCTCTCATCGATCAAGTCGCCCAAATCTTCCTGCGCGAATGGGCCAAGTTCTGGAATTTCGAGGAACCTCTCCGCGCCACTCTGCTTGGCCACGAAAGCGATCCCACCCACATCCCCGCCGCCAGCATGGAGGAAACTTTTTACCACATCTCCATTGATGCCGAGATGGGAGATTGCATGGATCAAATGCAAATGCTGCTCCCCGTCCGCGGCCTGGAGCCTTTGCTGCGCCATCTCGCCCAGCAAACCCACAGTAGCACCGAGGATGACGAGGAAGAAGTTTATGAAGTCGAGCACGTCAAGTGGAAGCATATGTACGACAAAGTGAAGGTGCCGCTGGTCGCCCAATGGAGCGACCTCACCATCCTTACCGGCGATCTGCTGCACCTCAAGGAAGGCGACATCATACCGATTGACCCCAAACGCCTTAACCAAGTGGAAGTGCAACTCGCCGGCCTCACCAAATACACCGGCAGCCTCGGCAGCTTTGACAAAAAAACTGCCGTGCAAATCAGAGATACTTTTAAATCCTAACCCAAAAAGGGAACCAAGCCATGAGTGATACCGAGACAACCGAAGAGACAACCGCAACTAAAGCCACTGAAGCTGCGGCGGAAACCGCCAAGGCGGCCGGCGATGCCGCCGTGCCATCCAATCTGGATTTCCTGCTCGATGTGCCCGTGAAGCTTTCCGCCGAGCTGGGTAGTTGCAAAATGACCATGCAGGAATTGCTCGATTTAGACCTCGGCACCGTGGTGCAGCTGGACAAACCCGCTAACGCCAACGTGGACGTGTACGTGAACCAAAAACTCGTCGCCCGCGGCGAAGTGGTGGTGGCGGAAGACAATTTTGGCATTCGCATCAAGGAAATCGTTGCCAAATCTGCTGGGCCGTAAAAGGAGTGTTTTTCTAGTAAAACAGGAAAAACAACACAACTAAGCTTCAAAACGGGTGTTTTTTAACAAAACACCTGATTATTTCCATTTTCAAAAAGTGGCACGCCATGTGCTGCTCTGTGGGTGTGTTGGCAATGAATGCCGGTCCCCTCGGGTGCGAGGAGCCGCCAAGGAAGGCGGGGCCGGAATGGGCTAACGCATTGAAAGCAACGGAATGCACCAACCCCAAGGGTTGAAAATGGAATACAATCGCACAAGACAAGGGTGGTTTGCCGGCTTACTGGCCTGCGCTCTGCTCGTAATGCCCGCCCCGGCGGCGCAATCCGCCCCCGCTTCCGTCTCCGCCAAGCCGGAGGTTAAGGCGACCAACTCTCCCCCGCGTGAAACCTCCGCCGCCAATCGCCCGGTGTATGGCATCCAACAACCCGATGAAACTTATGAGCCCAAGTCCAGTGGCGTCACCGGCGTGTTCATGCGTTTGTTGGGGGCGATGGTGATCGTGATTAGCCTGTTGCTGCTCGGCGCATGGTGGTTCCGCAAATCGCGCCTCATCGGGCTGGTGCCCGCCGCGCAGGCCAATCTCAAAATTATTGAAACCCGCTCGCTCGCCTCCCGCCACGCATTACACGTGGTGGAATATGGCGAGCAGCGGTTCCTAATTGCCGACTCGCCCGCCGGCACAAGCTTCCTCACTCACCTCGATGAGGTGGCGGAAGCGGCGGACGACGATGCGGACAACGAACCCAAGCCCGGTTCGTTTGCCGCCAAGCTAAAAGGTTTTCTGGATCGGAAGAAGTCATGAACACATACCCTAATGATTATATCGTGACTACCCGGCCGGAACCTCCCCGACCGCGACCCCGCCGCTGGGCTTGGCTTGTTCCAGTGCTCCTGCTGGCGGGCGCGAGTGGGCTGTGGGCTCAAGCGGGCGGCGGCACTAATGATGCGTTCAACCTGAATATCGGCATCGGCGGTCTCACCGAGCCGGGCAAAATTAACATCGCCATTCGCATTGTGTTTTTGATGACGCTGCTGACGGTGGCGCCTTCGCTGATTATGTTGATGACCTGTTTCACGCGGATCGTCATTGTGTTTTCCTTTCTGCGCAACGCCCTCTCTCTGCAGGGCGTGCCGGCTAACCAAATCATGGTGGGGTTCGCGTTGTTCATGACGTTTTTTATCATGCAACCGGTCTACCAAAAAATTGATGCCGAGGCTATCCAGCCCTATTCGCAGGGCCAGCTGTCCGGCGGCGCGGCACTGGAAGTGGCCAAAGGGCACTTGAAAGGTTTCATGCTGCGCCAGGCCCGCCCGCGGGATGTGGAGTTTTTCGTGGGGCTGGCCAAGATGGGCCCCACTGAGGTGAAAGATCTGCCGATGACGGTGGTGATTCCCGGCTTCATCCTCAGCGAATTGCGCACGGGATTCCAGATGGGATTCCTGTTGTTCATTCCGTTTATCCTAATTGATTTCGTGGTGGCGATTGTGTTGATGAGCCTCGGCCTGCTGTTTCTGCCGCCGGTGACGATCTCTATGCCGCTGAAAATTCTCCTGTTCGTTTTGGTTGATGGCTGGACTTTGGTGGTCCGCTCACTCGCCTTGAGCTTCGGGACGTGAACAAGTGAAAGGAAAATTATGAATCCAGATTATACTGTTGAAATATTGAAGGGGTTGATGACCCATGTGCTGATGATCGCCGGCCCGCTGCTGCTCACCGGCTTGTGCGTGGGACTGACGGTGAGTTTGTTTCAGGCGGTTACCTCGCTGCAGGAACAAACGCTTACCTTCGTGCCTAAGGCGCTGGCGGTGAGCGCGCTGTTGTTTCTCATCATGCCGTGGATGGTGCGCACGGTGATGGATTACACCGTCGAAATCATTGAGAAAATGCCAGCCATGGCCGGGTGATGGTTGAACTTTTTCTAGTCTGGTTTTTGATATTCGTGCGGGCGGGCGCGATGCTTTTCATTTTTCCGATTTTCGCCGCCGCCGCTATGCCCGTTCGGCTGCGTCTTGCCGTTGCGGGTTTCCTTGCGTTGCTGACGCTTCCGGGAGTGCTGCTGCCGCCGGATATCATCCAATTCACGCTGTTCCAATTTGTGCTGTTGGTGGGCAACGAAGTGATGGTCGGGTTGATGCTTGGGTTTGTGGTGCGGCTCATTATGTTTTCCGTGGCCTTGGCCGGTCATTACATCGGCACCGAAATGGGCCTGCAACTTTCGAGCCTCATCGCCCCGGGCGAAACGGAACCTTCACCCACGCCCAGCGCGATTCTTTCGCTGCTGGCGGTGATGCTAATGTTCGCGCTGGACGTGCACTTTGAATTGCTGCTGGGGTTCCAGCAATCTTACGGGGTGTTGCCCATTGGCGGGGGGCAGCTTTCGGGCCCGCTTTTTAACGCGGTGACTGCCATGTGCGCGCACACCTTTGTGGTAGCCGTGCGCATCGCGGCGCCGGTGATCGCCGTGGGCATCGTGGTGAGTTTGCTGTTGATGGTGCTGGCGAAAACTATTCCGCAAATCAACGTGTTCATTGAGAGCTTTTCTGTGCGTATTATGGTGGGCGTGTTTCTGTTTGGATTCACGCTCTCCATGGCGGCGCGGCAAATCACCGAGTACCTGCACAAACTGCCGGACGATTTTGTGGTGGCCACGCGGCTCATGGGATTGGGAGGATAAATCATGGCGGAAAACGATCAAGGCCAGGAGAAAACCGAACAGCCCACCGCAAAAAAAATGCAGGAGCTGGTCGAAGGCGGCCAGTTCGCGAAGAGCCAGGAGGTGTCAACGCTGGTGCTGCTGTCGCTGGCGCTGATGGTGTTCACGATTATGGCACCCAAAATGGTGGCAACCTTTCAGCTTTACCTCGTGAGCACCATCCAGCAAATGAGCACGCTGCGTATGACCGTTGAGTCGTTTCCAGGATTCTTCAACCAGTTTATGAGAGTGGCCGGCAGTTTGATTTTGCCGGTGATGTTCGCGGGTGTGATGGCCGGCATCATCGGCGCGGGCAGCCAAAGTAAATTCAAACTAACGCCCAAGGCCATCGAGCCCAAATTTTCAAAGCTCAGTCCATTGAAGGGCTTTAAAAATATCTTCAGCAGCAAATCGGTTGCAAAGTTGTTTGTGAGCCTTGCCAAGTTTGTGGTCATTTTTGGGTTCACGTATCCGGTGTTGAAAGATGTGCTGGATGACCCGGTTTTTTATTCGGCCATCGACGTGAAACATCTGTTGCTCTTCATGGGCCAAACCGCGCAGAGCGTGGGTTTGCGCGTGGTGGCGGGGATGGTGGTGATCGCTGCGGCGGACTACGCTTTTCAAGTTTGGAAAAATGAAAAGGATAGCCTGATGACTAAACAGGAGGTGAAAGACGAAACGAAACAGGCCGACGGCAACGCCCAAGTCAAGGGCGAACAAAAACGCCGCCGACGGCAAATGCTCATGGATTCAATGCAGGAGGAAATCCCGCAGGCGGATGTCATCGTCACCAATCCCACGCACTTGGCCATCGCGCTCAAGTACGACCGCGACGATATGGCCGCGCCGCGCGTGGTGGCCAAGGGCGCGCGCTACAATGCCCTGCGCATCCGCGAGATCGCCAAGCAACACGACGTGCCCATTGTGGAGAATAAACCGGTGGCGCGGCTGCTCTTCAAGCACTGCAAAGTGGGCCGCGAGATTATTCCCGAGATGTTCGCCGCCGTGGCTGAGATTTTGGCTTACGTGTACCGCACCAACCGTTATCGGTATTACACCCGCGGACAACGGGTGCCGACGGATTAAATTGGCAAAAAAGCTGAAAAATGACAAATTTCTCCCAAAAATTACAAAAACTGGCATCTCATTTGCTGCGTGATGGGGTGTGCGCACGGATGCGCGCTTTGACGGATTATCCGAAAATGACTGAAAATCAGCCAGCAACCCACGCCCCGGGAGGGCGCCTCGCGGTATGAGCAACGGCCAGGCATCCAAAAACATGCCTTGGGCCGATATCGGCTTGGTGGCCTTTGTGTTCAGCGTCCTGCTGTGGATGGTGCTGCCTCTTCGCCCGTGGATGCTCGACCTGCTGCTGGCGGTCAGTATTTCTTCCGGTTTGCTGGTGATGCTGGTCATCATTTATGTGCGCGAGCCTTCCGAGTTCACTGCCTTCCCCACGCTGCTACTGATCATCACGTTATTTAGATTGGGGATTAACGTCGCCTCAACGCGCCTCATTTTGGGCGAGGCGCAGGCGGGCGAGATTATCCAAAAATTCGGTGAAGTGGTCGTGCAAAATAATTACGTAGTTGGTTTCGTGGTGTTCATTATTCTCACGCTGATCAACTTCGTGGTCATCACCAAAGGCGCCGGCCGCATCGCGGAAGTGGCGGCGCGATTTACGTTGGACGCCATGCCCGGCAAACAAATGGCGATTGACGCGGAGTTGAACGCCGGCCTCATCAAGGAAGATCAAGCCCGCACGCGGCGCGAGGAGCTGGCGAAGGAAACAGATTTTTATGGTTCGATGGACGGTGCCAGCAAGTTTGTGCGCGGCGATGCCATCGCGGGCATTATCATCACGTTGGTCAACGTCATCGGCGGCATCGGCATTGGCGTCATCCAGCGCGACATGGGCGTGGGGCAGGCGATGCAAACTTACACGATCCTGAGTATCGGTGATGGACTGGTCTCGCAGATTCCCGCGTTGGTGATTTCCACGGCGGCGGGTATTTTGGTGACGCGCACGGCGGACAAAGCAAGCCTCGGCCAAACGCTGGCCACGCAGCTTTTTCTGCAACCGAATGTGTTGCGAATCCTTTCGATCACGCTTTTCATCCTCGCTGCCTTTGCGTTGGTAACTGGCATTTTGCCTTGGTTCCCCTTCACGGTGATGGGCGGCGTGTTTTATTTCATGAACACTAATTTTGAAGAAAAGGGCATGATTATGGAGCGCCCCGCCGACGGCGGAACTACGCCCGGATTGCCTGATGGCGGCGGAGCCGATGGCGATGGCGGCGGTGAAGGTGCCGAACCTTCCGGGCCGGAGAAGCTCGAGGAGTTGCTGCACTTGGATACGTTGCAAATTGAACTGGGCTACGGACTGCTGGCGCTGGCGGATCCGAAAAAGGGCGGCGATGTGCTGGAGCGCGTGACGAGTGTGCGCCGCAATTTTGTTCAGGATATGGGCTTCATCATTCCCGCCGTGCGGTTGCGGGATAATTTGGAACTGCAGCCCAATGAATATCGGTTTATTTTCCGTGGCCAAATGATTTCCAGCGGCGAGGTGATGCCGGGCTATTGGCTGGCGATGAATACGAATAACAGCACCGAGGTGCTACCGGGCGTGCAGACGACCGAGCCGGTGTTCGGCTTGCCGGCGACGTGGATCACCGAGGTGGAACGCAAGAACGCCGAGGTGTCGGGCTACACGGTGGTGGATCCGGCGTCGGTGTTGGTGACGCATTTCAGCGAGACGATCAAGCGCAGTTGCCACCAGATTCTCAGTCGACAGGACGTGCAGGTGTTGCTGGATAATTTGAAGGAAGATCACCCCGCGCTGGTGAATGAGCTGGTGCCGAATTTGCTTTCGGTGGGCCAAGTGCAGCGCGTGCTGCAAAATCTGCTGGCCGAGGGTGTGTCCATCCGCAACATGGTGGGCATCCTCGAGCGCGTGTCCGACTACGCGGCCACCACGAAAAACCCCGACGAACTTTCCGAACAAGCCCGCCGTTCCATCGGCGTGCAGGTGGTGAAGCCGTACCTCGACGAATCAGGCAATCTGCCGTCCATCACGCTGGATCCTTGGCTCGAAGAGGAAATGGTGAAAGGCATCCGGCCATCGCAAAACGAAATGCAACTGCTGATCGATCCGAAGATCGCCGAACACCTTTCGCATCAACTGCATCAGGCCATTCAGCCGATGATTGCCGAGGGCAAACCGCCGGTGATTATTTGTTCGGCAATGATTCGGGCTGGACTCCGCAAGTTCTTTGCGGCGAAGTTCCCCGAGCTGGCGTTCCTCAGCTACGAGGAGCTGCCGCCGAAGATTGAGATTGTGCCCGTGGCGTCAATCCCGGCCATTCAATAGCCGGAGATCGACCGGTCACTTGCCACTTGTTAAATGAATGTTGTTAAACTTATCGCCGATTCGCCCCAGGACGCGCTGGAAAAAGTGCGCGACGAATTGGGCGTCGACGCCGTAATCCTTAATGTGCGCCCCGTACAGGCCGGGGTCCTCAAGCGGATGTGGAACGGCAAACAAGTAGAGGTGCTGGCCACGAAATCCACCCCCGAACGCTCCGAAAAAGAAGCGATGCTACAACTGGCCACCCGCGTGGGCGAGTTGGAAGAGGAACTCACCGAGCGCGTCGGCACCGCTGTGCTGCAAGGCCGCGCCCCCAACGCGGACACCAAGCTGCCGGCCAAGCTCGCGCAAATGATCGCCCAAGCCCAAGGCGGCCGCCCCGAGGTGGTGGCCTTGCCGGCGGTGCAGGTTTTGGAGGAATTGGGTTTGCTGCCTTCGCACGCCCGTTGGCTTTCGGCGCAGGCGCGCAATTTTCTGGGCGGCACCAAGCCGCGCAATCTCATCGAAGAAATGGAGTTGCTGCGCGATGTGCTCTCGGAATATTGGAATCAAATCGCCCGGCGCGTGGAGAAGCCCGGCAATCCGGTGCGCGTGTTGGTGGGCCCGCCCGGCACGGGCAAAACCACCGCGCTCTGCAAATGGATGACGCAGGAAGCGCTGGTGAACCGCAAGCCCGTGCGCGTGTGGCGGCTGGATGGCGATCGCGGCAACACGGCGGAATTTCTCAGCCTACACGGCGAGCTGATGCAGATTCCGGTGGAACGGTTTTGGGATGACAACGATCAGCCGCCGGAAGACACGATGCGTTTTGTGGATCTCCCCGGCGTGGCGACCAACAGCCCCGACGCGCTGGAAGCCCTCGCGCGCGGCTTGGCGGATATGCCGCCCATGGAAATTCAACTGGTGCTCAACGCCTCGTACGATTTGGGTTTGCTGCTGCGGCAGGCCCGCGCGTTTTCGCATCTGCCGCTCGCGGGCATTTTGCTGACGCACATTGACGAAGCCGAGCGCTGGAGCAAAGTGTGGAACGTGATGCTGGCGACGCAGTTGCCCATTTCGTTTCTCTCGGGGGGACAGGATATTCCGGGCGACTTTCACCGCGCCATTCCGGAGAATCTTTTCGACGCCTTCGTCAACGCCGGCCTGCAAACGCCCTCGCCCGCAGCGGGTTGATTTTGTAGCCCGGCCCAAGCTACATTGCAGTTTCTACTACGCCTCCGGCGAGTTCTGAAGTGCGCAGTTCCGCGCCGTAATTCAAGAGGCAATGCTGGATTTCTTCCATCACATCGTCCCACTGATTGGTTTGGCTTTGGCGGAAGAGGCGCATGGTGGGATACCACGGGGTGTCGTTGCGATGCAACCGCCAGCGCCAATCAGCGGCGTGGGGCAGAAGCGTCCACGCGGGGCGGCCAAGCGCGCCGGCGAGATGGGCGGTGGCGGTGTCCACGGAGATGACGAGGTCGGTCTGGCTGAGGATGGCGGCGGTATCGGCAAAGTCGCCGATGTGATCGCGCAGGTCGTGGACGTTTGAGCGGCGGTTCATATCGGCCACGGCGTCGTTGTCGGCATTGATTTGCATGCTATAAAACTGGCAGCCGGGGGTATCAAAAAGATTGCGGAACAGCGTGTAGGGGATGGATTTTTTTTCGGTGATTTCGCTGTGCGGGGCACTGCTCCAAGTGACGGCGATGTGTTTGTAGCCGGGTTTGTAGCCGGGGAGTTTTGACGCGGAAGCTTCGATGGGGCTTAGGTAAGCGGGGCTGTGGTGATCGGTTTCGCGTTGGAGCTTGAGCAGTTTGGGGAGGCTCATCAGGGGCGCGTGCACGTCGAAGGCGGGCAGGGCATCGCCGGGGGCGACGACGGAATCGAGCTCGGGCACACCGGCGAATAGGCGTTTGAGCTGGGGCTGGCACTGGAGGGAAATGCGGTTGCGGGCGCGGGCGAGTTGGCGGGCGAAGCGCAGGAACATTATGGAATCGCCAAAGCCCTGTTCGGTGTGGAGCAAGAGGCTTCGTCCTTCGAGGGGATCGCCGCGCCATTCGGGGGCGTTAAATTCGGGTTTTTTCTTTTGGCGGGCTTTCCAGCGGAATTCGTAATCGCGCCAACCTTTGGCGAAGTCACCGAGCATGAGGCAGGCGAGGCCGTGGTTCCAGCGGAGATTGGGGTTGTTGGGCTCGTAGTACAGCGCTTTGCGATATTCCATGAGCGCCTCGGGCACGCGATTTTGTTCCTCCAAAATCCAGCCAAGATTTACGGCGGCGTCTGCGGCTTCGGGATTGATGAGCAGTTCCTGCTTGAGGCAAGCCTCAGCGGCGGTGACGTCGCCGAGGAGTTGGTGGGAACTAGCCATGCCGAGGTGGATGCCTTGGGCGGAGGGTTCGCGGCGGGCGGCGGCTTTGAAATGTTCGAGGGCTTCGGTGGGGCGAATTTGTTTGAGGCGTGCGGCGCCGAAGTTGTAGCGCAGCTCGGGGGAATCGGCGCCGAGATCGAGCACGCGTGAGTACACAGACACAGCGAGATCCAGCTCGCCCATCTTCTGAAAGAAGAGGCCGAATTTCTTGAGCGTCTCGGCGTGACTTAGGTCACGCGCGGAACTGCTATTTTCAACTTCCGTGTTGATTTTCATAATACCACTTAACGAGCAGCAACTGCTCGGTGAGTCCATCCTTGGACGTGGTTGACAGCGTTAATGGCTGTTAATGTCGCTATACTATATGTCGGCAAAAGAGGGGGGTGACTTTAGGAAAATTTTTGCCTAATTTGGGAAAAACCAAAAAAAAAGCGCCCGACCGGTGAAGAACGGCCGGGCGCGTGAAAAAATGCAGTTTTAGGCTACTTTTCGCGGGGGATGGCCTCTTCCGCCACAGGCCCAAGCACTTCGGCTTCTACGACGACCTCGGGCTCGGCTTCGTTGCCGATTCCAAATTCTCCCGCCATTTCGGCTAATTCAACGGATAAATCGACCAATTGCTTCAAGCCGTTGGTTTTCTTGTCCTTGAACGTGAGCTTGCCTTTCATGGAGAGCATATTGCTGGTGAAGGAGGCTTCGTCGAAAACGCGAAGAACTTCGACGATTTTGTCGGCTTCCTCATCGCCTTCAGCCATGATTTCCACCACATCGGCCACGCGATCGAAGCGGATGAAGCCGCCGGCCACGTGTTTGCCGAGCAGATTGTGCCGAGCGCCCTTGATGGGGTTGACGGTAGTGCCTTCGGCCACTGCGGCGGCGTGTTTGTCGGTGGTGATGAAAAGCGCCTTTTGGTTTTGAGCAAACTGAATTCCCGCCATCGCTTTGAGCATCGTCATTCCCTGTTGGAGTTCGGGATTGTTGATGAGCTTATTGGCGGCTACCCAGTTTTCCACCGTGAAGCCAAATACAAAGCCGACTTTCGGTTGGGGGCCAAAATCGCCTTCGGCCATTTCGAGGCTGTCCCAGCTGAGCACCATATCGCCCTTGGGAATGGAGAGCAGCTCTTTGAGCGAGAGGCCGAGATTTTCCTCGATCAATTCCAGCACCTCGCCGAATTCGTCATTGTCTTCGAGTAAGGGCAGGATGTCTTCGTTGAACATCTTCCGGACCGCCTTCATGTTCACCGACTCGGCGAAGGCCAGAATGGAATCATCCGGCACCATGTTCAGCAATGAGGCATCCGCGCCCTTGCCAGCCATGTTGGCAAATTTCTCGTTTTCCTTTTTGCCAAAGCTGCCGGAGAAATCCACCGTCACCGCGCCCGCATCAAAGCTGACCGTGGAGGAGTAAGTGAGATCTTTGTACAAATTCATCATCAACACCGCCGCTGGATCTTCCTCGCCCACGACCTCGCCAATCATCTCCATCAACTGGGCGTAATCAAACCATGCCGCGACATCGTATTTTTTCTTCAAGTGCACGCTCAGGCTTGCGTTCGGCTTGGGTTTGCCCGTCATGCGCGCCTTGAGCATCGCTGGCACGCGCCCCACCTTGGTTTCGTCGCTGGTGCCCACGACCACGAAAACTTTATCCGTGAAGCCCAACGCCACGGGCATTCCCTGCATCGCCACCTGTTTGTATCCATTGGCATCGGTCACCCGAAACGGCATGCCGGTAGCGGCGATGATTTTGTTGAGGGTTTTCTCCAGCGTGGCGGCATCCTTCACCGCCATTACCAATCCGCCGGTTACGGTGGGTTCGCCAAATTCTTCGGCGGGCGGTTGCACATTCATGAACACATGCGCCGGCCGGGCGATATTCAACCCGCTCGCGGCGGGGTCTTTGAGGATCGCAATTGCTAGCTCGTCATCAACCTCGTTCATGAGTTGCTCGAATAAATCCGACTCGAGCAAATCCTTGTACCCGCCCTTATCCAGCAATTGCTTAAGGTTGGCGGAGAAGACCATCGTCGTTTTCTTGGGTAAATGCGAAGCAAGCGAACGCGCGCCCGCAGCGGGCTTGTCCGCCGGATCGGCGATCAACTCGGTATGCTCGGGCTCGGCCTCGGGGTTGGCGATTGTCTCGGTGTTGCCCGGCTCGGCCTCGGATGGGGCGGCGGGGGCATCTCCTCCGGTATCCGCGGCCGGAGCTGCGGGCGCCGAATTCACCTGCTGGCCGCAGCCGAGCCAAAGGCCGGCCATCACCAACAGCGTGGGGATCCAAAGAAAAAGTTTGCGGGCCATAGGCCCATCGGATGTTTTGCAGGGGGTTTGCATCGGGAAAGTCTACCTTTTGGGCGTCATCCGTCCAGTTTTTTTTTGCCAACTCGGGCTGGGCTGGGCTAAGGTGTCGCATGCGTGAGCGTACGGCATGGATTATGGGCGGCATTGCAGCCGCATTGCCCGTGGTGGGATTGTTGATTTGGCTTAACTTGGATGGCGGCGGTAGTGCCATCGAGATTCCGTTATTGCCCGCATCACCATCCGAGCCGAGCCATCCGCGACTCAAGGTATTGGAGGAGCCCGGCAAATGGGAACTGGTGAGCACGGCTAAAAGCGTTACCTCCACCAACACCAACACTGGCACCCTCCATGCATACTGGGGACTCAACGGTCATTGTCTGATTCTGGAAGCGGAGATGACCAATCCCGCCGGCGAAATCACCTATGATTTGTCGGTGAAACATTTCAATGATCAGATTGATCACTACCATTACACACTCATTCAGGACGACGGCTATGTGCGGGGCCTCATCGGCAAGTGGAAAACCCAGTCAACGCGGATGGATTGGTGGTCAGTTTATCTTCCCGGCGCGCCCAGCGGAGTGAGCCAGCGCATAGTCGAGCAGCAACTCACCCCGAGCGAAAGAAAAACCAACATCGATATCGTAAATAATAATCAAGTGGAATTAGCCGGCTCAGTCGAATCCAAGCGCGTGGGCGAGCGCGAGGCAGCGCCGGCGACCCAACCGGCCACGCCGGAATTGGCGCGGCTGGGCACTGCCGGGGTTTGGCAAGAAGTCGAGTCGGTGATGGAGGAGGGCAAGCTCATCACCAACCGCATCAACGGACGTTCCCGCTGGACGCGCGGGGGTCGTGCGCTGATCTATGAAGGCGTCATCGATAACAACGGGGAAGGCGTCTATTTTATGTGGGTGAAAACCTATGACCGAATGGATGGCATTTACCGGTTTGTTTACTTTTTCAAGGACGGCCCGGTGGATCATTTCGTTGGCAAATGGGATGAAGCGACCAAGACTATTGTGTGGCGATCCATTCAGCCGCCGGGCAACCGGGTCATCCACGAAACCTTCACGAGCCCCACTCATCGCACTTGGCGCGTGGAATTTTTTGACAACGAACGCAAGCTCGTTTCTTCCAGCGATGGCGAGAGCCGGCTAAAGGAGTAAACCGTTAAGACGCCAGCGCGGCTTCGGCCAACACTTGGCCCGCGGTGGGCAGCGTGGCGGTGATGGTTTCCAGATTTTCTGTGAGTTTCCGCACCGGCTCTTCCTGGCCGCGCTCGAGCAGCCGCCGTGTCCATTCCACAAACGCCATGCTGACAGCTTTTTCGTGGTCGGGATCGGTCAGTCGGGTGGGTTGGCTGAGGGCGAATCGGCAAAGCAAACGCGCCGCTTCATTCGCCGGATGTTTCGGCAATGCCTCAAACAAAGGCAGCGCTACTTTGAATTGGCCCGCCGTGAGCAGCGCGATGCCGCGTTGCTTGGTGATCTCCGGGTGATCCGGGTGGTCCTGCGCCGCGCAATCAGTCCAGTGCAGCGCGATCTCGGTGTCGTTCAGATGCCCGTTCACGATGTTGCAGCCGAGGCTCCACAGCGAGGGCGTCATCAAATCTTTTTCAATCGCCTCGAACAACAACTGCACCGCCTCGTCGGCGCGATCGTTCTTCACGAGAAACGTGCCCACCCCGTGACGCACGCCGGCGGCATCCGGCGAAATCTCCAGTGCTTTCCGGAAGGCTTCCTCGGCGCCTTCGGGGTCGCCCGTTTTGGCCAAACTATCGGCCAGCAAATGATACGGCCCGTGCGCTTCCACGCCGCGGAAGCGCGGGGTGAATGTCTGTTCATCACTTTTCTTGATGCACTCGCGCAGCTCCGGGATGGCCTCGGCGTGTCGCCCTTGCTTGATGAGCCCCAGCGCGGCCACGTAGTGGATGGACGCGGTGGGCCCGCAATCTTTCGCCAACTGGCTGTGGGCTACTTCCAAAAGTTCCTCGAATTTTTCTGCCTGCAAAAGGTGGAAGCAGAACATGCTCACCAATCGCTCGCGCACCTCGGGCATTACGTGCTCCGCCTTGTGCTGCGCCAGCATTTTCATCGCGTGGCGATTCTGCGTGATCGCCTCGTCGATGCGGCCGTCATTAAATAAATCCAGCGCGTAGTTCATCAGCAACGCCGGTTCGTCGGGCATTTCCTCCACGGCTTTATCCAATAGCCGGAGGTTGCGCTTCACTTTATCGCGCGAAATTTTCACCGAGGGGTCGTACCCGAAATGCAGCAACCGCGTGCGGCCGATGCCTGAGTCCATCCCCCAATGCCCTTGACGCACCACGATGGATGAAAAAATCTGTTCGTGCACGATCCCCACAAAGTGCAGCCCCGGCGCATTGCGGAACAGGCGCGGCACATAAGTCACGCCGTCGCCGGTTTGCTCCAGGGTGTGGTCCTCCGTCCGCATAAAATTCGCCAGCGGAATGCGGAAGCCAAGTTGGTTTTCCGAATACAAATCGCGCGCGAGATCTTCATTGCCTTTCGGATCTAGAATTTCGTCCGCATCGAGAATCAAAACCCAATCGCCGGTGACGTGTTCGAGCGAATAATTTCGGGCATCGGAAAAGTTATCATTCCACTCAAAGTGATGCACCTCCGCGCCGAGCGATTCGGCCAGTGCCACGGTGCGGTCGGTGGAGCCGGTGTCCACCACCACCACTTGATAGGCGAGGGCTTTGACGGATTCAATGGCTTGAAGGATAAATTCCTCTTCGTCCTTCACAATCATGCAAACCGAAAGCCGCGGCGTATCGCTGGCGGCGGGCGGCTCGGGCCACGCGATGTCCGTGGTGGTGAGCGCTGGCTTTTGCTTGAGGTTGGCGCGCACGCCGATTGGTACATCCCATTTAGGGGAGAGCGCCAGCAGGCGGTCGAGGCACTGCAGCGCGCGCGCTTCATCGCCGGCGTCCAGCGCTATCTCGGTGAGATGCAGCCATGCCTCGGGATGGAACGGCCGTCGCGCCAAACATTCCAGCGCGTCATTCCACGCTTCAAGATGTTGGCCTTGTTTCAAAAAATCCTGCGAGGCATCGAGGCTGCCCACCAACGCCGCCGCGGGTAGATCGTCATCGTTTTCTTTGGAAACTGTTTCGCGTTGAAGCTGTTGGATCGTCTCCGCTTTCACCGTGCCATTGCTGGAAGGGATGGCGGGTTCCTCCGGTTGGGATTCCTCCTTCGGCTCTGTCAGAGCTTTCAGATTGCTGGCGGCGGTGGCGTTGTAGGGGTCAATCTCCAACGCGCGCCGGAAGCACGAGACGGCCAGTTCGTTGTCGTTCAATTTATGAAAACACATTCCCAGCGCGAGGGTGGATTCCACTTCCTCCGGGTTCGCCTCCAGCACGCGAGCGTAAAGCTTGGCGGCTTCGGGGAATTCGCCAATCCGAAATTTCGCCGTGGCCATCAGCTTGAGGCCGGTGTTGTGGTTCGGATCAATCTCGAGCAATCGACTGACGTGCTCGTTGAATAGTTGGACATTGGCATCGAACAGTGCCGAGGTGGCCGCTTGTGAATGCGGCGCGGGATCGTCCGGAGTTAGCTCGGTCAATCGATGATAAATCCCCGCTGCTTCCGCGTAGCGTTTCTCGCGGAAAAATAAATTCCCAATTGCATTGAGCAGCACGCAGTCATTCGGGTGCGACACAAGCCCTTCCTCGAGCGCCAAGCGCGTGCCTTCCACGTCGCCGGTTTCCAGTGTTTGATGCGCGTGGATGAGGATGCGTTCTACATCGGACTCAACCGCATCCAAAGCATCGTAGGGCGATTCTTTGGGTTCCGATTCAGCTTTCGTTTCCGTGGCCGGTTCGTTTTCCATCTGCGAAAGATTGGTGAGGGCCAGGGTGTTTTCGGGGTCCAACTGCAGCACGCGCTCGAATGTTTCGCGTGCGATTTCAGCTTGGCCTCCACGGAAAAGGCACACGCCCATCGCGAGCAGATTATCTGGGTTTTCCGGTTCCAATTCCGCCAGCCGAGCGAAAGTGCGGCCCGCTTCATAATAGCGTTCCTGCTCGAGATTTAGTTTGCCGAGGTAGCGCAGCATCTCGGGATTGTCCGGGTCAATTTCCATTGCCAGCCCGAGCGCGGATTCAAATTCATCGTTGCGTTCCGTCGCCTCCGCCGCCATCGCGAGGCGGGTGTAGGCGGCGGCATTGCGGGGTTGCAGCTCAATGAGTTTGCGGAATTTCACACGCGCTTCCTCAAAGCGTTCGAGTTGAAACAATTGCGAGCCAAGCGCGTCGATGAGCACGGGATTGTCCGGCTCCGCGAGCACGGCGCGTTCGAGCTCGGCAATCGCGGCTTCCGGGTTGCCCGCGTCCAGGAAAAAATCCGCCTGCTCCACCGCGTTATTGGGTGCGGGTGGGGCCGGTTTTATTTCTGGCTTGGCTTCGACGATGGGTTCCGGAGCAGCTTCAGCGGTGGCCGCGGGTGCGCCCTGTTCAATCACTTGCAAGTTTTCGCGGGCGAGTTGGTCTTCTGAATCAAACTCCAGCAACTGCCGGTAAGTGTTGGCCGCCTGTTCGGCGTTGCCCGTTTCGTATTGGCAAACCGCCAGTGCGTGCAGCAAGCCGGATGTCACTCCGCCATCGGCAGCGATTCGGCCATAAATTTTCTTCGCCGAAACACGGTCGCCAGTGAGGAAAGTATAATCGCCAAGCAACTGCATCGCCTCGCGGTTATCCGGCTCCAAATCCAGCGCCGTGACGAGGCACGCCTCGAAGGTCTCGCGGTCATCCGTGTGGAATGCCGCCAGCCCCAGCTGCAAATGCGCCACCACATCCTCGGGGCACACCTCCGCCAGCGCGGCAAAATTCGCTCGCGCTTCGGCGAATTGCCCGGCGGCAAACTGCTGGGCACCCAGCGCGCGCAGCAGCATCGGATGCCGGTCACCCAGCTTCAGCGCCTGCGTCAACGCGGCAATGGCGCCGGGCACATCTTTTTGTTCGTGGCACTGCTCGGCTTGGTCCAGCCATTTTTCCAGTGTGCCTTCGGGTAGTTGAGGGGTTCCGTTTGTATCGTTCATTGTAGAATCAGGGGTAATGGATTCGTTGGGTTGGTTAAACTGATTTTCGGTTTTGAAATCGCCTTCTCCATAATCGGGCTCATCACCGCGCGCCAGCCAGTCGAGCACCTGCCGCATTCGCACCTCGGCGGTGTGATGCCGCAGCACTTTTGCGCGCGCGCTTTCCGCCATTTGCTGAGCGGCTTCGGGATTTTCCTGCAACCGCAAAATGGCTTGCGCCAGCCCGCGCGCATCTTCGCGGTCAAACAATTCAATCTCCTGCCCCGGCGCAAACAGCGCGCGTGTGCGTGCGCGGGGTGGGTCCCACGAAATCACCGGCCGACCCGCCGCCATGCTCTCCACCACGCGCCCGGCGTAGCATTTGAAAATGGAAGGCAAATTCACCTGCGCGTAGCTTTGCTGCAGGCCCTCCATCCAGAGGTCGTTCAGGCGACGGCGCAGGCGGCGCAGGTTTATGAGATATTCATCCAGCCAATCCGGCTCGACCACGTCGTAGAGGCTCACGCGATTGAGCGAGTTAATTTGCAGCACATCAAATTGCCGCGGGAAACCGGAGCCAATCTCGGGCAAGGGCGGCTGCGTTACCAACCCCGCGCCAATGGCGGATTCGAGCAGCCCTTTCCGTTCCAGGTTATAAATCGTGCCATGAAACGCCGCTGGCCCCGGCTCGGGCAAAGCCACCGAATCGCACACCTCGCGCCAAGTGACCACCGGCGGGCACCACATCGTGGGAATGTTCAATTCCTCCGCCAGCGTTTCCGCATCGCGATCATCAAAAGTGAGCGCGTGCGTGCAATGCTGCAGGTGGCCCTTCACCTTGTCGCGTCGGCTGCCAAGATTGGAGTGTTGTTCCTCCTCCTCCGGCGTGTGCTCCAGCGATTCCATAATCACGCCCACGCGCACGTCGGTTTTGCTCTTTATCCAATCCAAAAATTCTGGGTCATAATCATTGTGCGTAATCCAAATCCAAGCTTGGTCAAATTCCTCATGCAAAAACATATACTTCGCCTGACCCAACCACGAAGCCGGATGATCCGAAGGCACCCCCGCCAGCGCCGGCAACGTCCGGAACTCCACCTCATTCGCCGCCAACCCTTCTTCCAGCGCATAAAACCCATTATACGACCACGCCTTGGCGTTCTGCCAATTGCCGCACTCGAAGCCCACTAACAAAATTTTCTTCTTCGGCCGCGCGCCCGTCGGCCGCACCAAATGCGCCGCCCGATCGCTGTCCACCCGCACCGGTTCGTTGGCCTCCGTGCCGAAGGGATCCGCCGCCAGTGGCAGCGCTTCCTGCCCGGGGAGTTTCACCAAATCCACTTTGTCGTACTCGCTCGACGAATACGAACTGCACACCGAACCCTTTTGCATCCGCCGGTAGCGGCTTTCCAATTCATCCAGACCCGGCACCGGTTCGCCCAGCAACTCGTGGCATTTCACCAACAACAAAAATGCAGGCTCCAAAATAATGCTGCGACGCGCAAGTTGATCCAGCAACACCACCGCCCTCGCCACATCGTCCGGCTCACGCCGATGCAATAGCGCGCGCGCCAGTGCGTAACGGTAATATGGGAAATCCGGATTCCAATCCACAGCCTGCTCCAGCGGCGCCACCTCGCCGGTGTATTGGCCGAGATAATGCGCGAGTGAAGCTCGGATCAAATTGGCCAGCGGCTTACTCTCCACCACGCCTTTGCCGAGCGCCTCGGTGAGCGTGTCGAAATAACTGCGATAATCAAAACACGTGCTGTGATAATCCCACGGCATCACGTCCTCTTCCGCATACACGCTGCCAGTGGTCGGCCGGTTGGGTGAGCAATTCGCGGGTGATCACCAGCGCCTTCTCCACGCCTTCCGGATCGCCCAAGTGGAATGCGTGCCGCAGCGCGTTAAACCGCAACACCAGCGAATGCGGATGCTGTTTCCAGCCGTCCTCGTAAATTTCCCGCGCCACGTTGTGGAGCAATTCGTTTTCACGCTCAAACGCCTGCACCATGTCCAGCCGCTCAGAACGATCCACCAAATCCGGCATGTCCTCGGTCATATAAAGATCCAGCTCGCGCGCGGCGTTGATGGCTGGAGCGGCGTGTTCGGTTTTGCCGTGTTGTTCCTTTGCCTCCCGCAGGTTGTGCTTGATGTGGGCGTAGTTCACTGTGGGGGGGTAAGTCCAGCCGCGCGAAGTTATTACGCGTTTCTGATGCGGCTGCGCTTCAGCGCGTCCGCTCGCGCTCCCTTGGCGATTGCTGCGCGTACAGTGAGAAAACGCAGGAATTGAGAACCACAAATGGATTGAGCAAACTGTGTGCGCACCAATGCGCGCCCGCGTTGTGCAGCGTCCCGATATTTTTCCCAGTTGCCTGTTATCTTTTGCAGGCTATCCATCAGGTCATCCCGCTCCGTGTGGTACACCACCACGCCTTCGTTTTCGCCGGCGAACAATCGCAACGCACTTTCCTCTTGCGTCAGCACCGCGCACCCCATCGCCAGCGACTCGATACCGCGCGAAGGCATACTGCCCGGATGCCGCACATAGGTGAAGGATGCCTTGGCTCGGGCCATCTCGGCGTAATATTCTGCCGGCGCTAAAAATCCATCAATGTGCCGAATTTGAGCACAGTCTTCATCAATCCATTGTTGTAGTAACCGCGCCTTGTCCGGGTGATACGGACTGCGCATTGTGCCGGAGATGAACAAATCCACGTCGCGCACACAGTTCTCATCAAGGATAGGCAGGCACTTTAAATCGAGCCCGAAGAGTTTTGGAAAAGTGCAAACCGGCCCCGGTCGCAATGCGGACGCCTTGGCCCATTCCTCCGCGCCCACGGTGATGACCTCGTCGAACACCGGCAGCACCGGTGCGTTATTTTGGATGTGCAAGTCCAAGTCCGAGGTGGTGCCGAAAACGGGGAAGGGTAGCTCGCCCAAGTCGTTGGGCAGAAACTGCCACTCAATCATGTGGGCAAAATAAAAGTCCGGGGTGCCTTTGATGGAATCCGCCGCTTTCAAAAATGGCTTCACCGGACGGCAATCCAAAATGATGTTTCCATTTTCATCGCGCCGAGTGCGATTTAGCCCAATGCGTTGCAGCGAAAATTTGTCATCCGTGAAATCCCCGTCCTCCCAAACCGTTTGTGCCACCACCTCAATGCGTTCCTTGCTGATGAGCCGCAGCAATTCAGCCGCCTCCGGCAAATCCAGTTCGCGTAAAACTTCCTTCGCCTCGTCCTCGCGCTTGGCCATCCACAACGCCGCCGCAAAATAAAATCGGGCTTCGGGATCGGTCTCGTTTTCCAGCACATCGAGGGCGAGATCCATCCGCCCCACCAAACCCAACGCCGCGGCCTGGCGCCAACCGGCTTCGCCCTGTTCGCCCGCCGCGCCACAGAAATTGCCCGCGCGGAACCAGTCCGCAGCAGGCCCGAGCGTAACGGGGGGCAGCGAGTAATGACCCGCCTCCCGGGGGGGGGATGGCTTTGCAACATCCATGTCGCCACCACAGCAGCAATTTTCGGGCCAACTTTACGGGCTCAAAAGCAGAAAATAAAAAACCGAAGAATTGGGATTATTTCAAAAACCCAAAAAACACTGAAAAACATCAAATCTTTAACGATAACTACAATTGTAATGCGGCTTCAAGAGTGCTCGAAAAGTTGCTTTTTGGATGGCTTTGGGTGGCGCTTCGGGCGGTGTGGGATCTTGGGAATGGCGCTTTGTGTCCTCGGCTGGTTTTCCAAGCAGATCGGCCAATTGCTTTTTGGCGATGAGGTTTTTGGGAAGCGTTCATTGAGTTCGCGGAATTCTCGAATGGCGTCCTCTTCGTTTCCAGTTTCCAACGCGCCTTGGGCGGTCGCCAGTAAGGATTTGTTCCATTTCCGCCGCGGTGGGTTTCACGCAGGATTGAGATTGCGGGTCACCGGCGGCCTGAATATTCAGCGCCACATTGCGGGCCTGATTTTGCACCATCGTGCGATAAAAATCGCTGGCGATGAATTCAAAGTTGATGCGGCGATCGGTGTCCCAGCGATCCGATTCGCGGGTGTCCACTTCATCGTGCAGCACGCGGTACACTTGGGGTTGATCCAAAAAGCGCGTGCGATTGAGTCCGTGATCCTGCATAGAGATACCATTGGATGACCAATGACCACGCATCAGTAAAGGACACGTGGCCGAGGCCGCCGCAAATCTCAAGCAGCTTTCCGACTCCAGAATGGCCCTTCATCAATGATCGCCAATGCGTCCATATGATCGAGATTGTAGTGCGGGTAAAAAGGCTGCTCATTAAAGTGCGGTCGATAAAAGCACGGGTGCGGCCGTTGATGAATCATATAAATATCATCCTCAAAATGAGTGGTCTCGGCCAACACAGTGGTGTCCCAATTTGGCTGCGTGACCACGAAATCATCCGCGAAGGCGCCCATCACAATGGATCGATCATCGGCCAGCATCATGGCGCGGGTGTAGCCGATGTGGATGTCGATGTACCCGCGGCCTCGCGGTTCGACAATGTGTTTCACCGCGAAGGGATAATTTTTTAACTGTGGGAGATAGTCGGGCACCTTGGGATCACAAGTGTCGAACTTCACCAGCACTTCAAAATTATTATGATCGGCGCTGTAGTCGACAAGCTTTGCAGCAGATTTGGCAAACCCCAGTTGGGATTGCTCTCGATGCGGGAGGTAATGAGTAGGCTGATCATGCTTGTACAGTGTTGAGGTTTCGTTTGCCGAGCAAGTCGCCCAGTTTTTCCCGCGCGGAATTTCGGCGGCGGATTTGTAGCGGGCGTGGGTGCGTGCCCATTCGCCATTGGATTCATAATCCCATTGGCGCATTACGCCGCCTAATCCCTTGTGGAATTTCAGCGCCACGTCGCCATCAAATTGATTGGCCCAGTCGCCGGAAATGCCTTTGCGGAACATGTACTGCGTGCGCACGGTTTCCCCCATTTGGCCGCGCCGGCGTTGGGTGACTTTTTCAAAACTGTGCCGCGCGCACGATTCTTGCAGAGCGGCGTCGGTGGCCGGCACTTCGGCAAAATCCAAAATGCGCCGTAATCCGGCGGGAATATTTCGCTTCAATTCCTCAAACGTGAGGTTCATCACATTGGCCTGCTCAAGTGCCCGCCAAGAATTTGCATCGTCAAATAAATCAAGAAAATTAGATTCTTTATCCACATATTCGAGATACAATTCGATTTCGGTTTTATCCTCATCACACAACCCTCGATGAATGGCGTCTTTAACGTGCGACACCAGCACATCACGTGGGTCGCGTGTGAGGCAGATAAACCGAAAATCATCCCGTGCCACGAAATCGCCAAAGAGCTCCGGCCCGCTGTGCGTCCAGTGGAATGCGCGTTTGCCTGCGGCGACATCTGCCGCCAACTTTTCCAGTTCCGTAGGGCCGGAGAAAAATTCGCAGCCCGCCGCCTTCGCGAATTCCTCCAGTACCGGCATCACAATGGACGCCCCGGCGTTGGGTAGATTGTAAAAAACAACGTGTTTCATAAAAATCAATCCTTCAATTGTGCGGCCCACAGGCGCGTGGTATAGCCCACCCCCAGCACTTTGCCGTGTGCCGCGGTGATCGCTTCGATGCCGCCGATGATGCCCGCGAAAGCTTCGCCGGCCTGGCGTTGCAGCGTGCCGTGCGAGCGCCACGCTTCCACGTAAGCCTCCGCCGGAACGCGTGCCACATACGAGGCTTCGATGAAAATCGGTTCTCCAAAAAGGCCGCTTTCACGGATGACTTCCGTTTGATCTTCGCGTCGCGTGCCGTAGCCGTAGCCGTCGATGCGGCTCTTGATGTAATCTTCCACCTCGGCCTGCAGCGAGTGGTTCAGATCACGGTGGTTCCACAAACAGGCGAACCAACCATTCGGCCGCAGGATGCGTTGCGTTTCGCGCAGGGCTTCCGGGCGGTCGGTGGTATTAAAGGATGACCCGAATGTCACCGCATCAAAAGCGTTATCCGGTTGGCCGGTGGCTTCGCCGGTGCCCACGTGCCATTGCACGGGTTTGTTGGCGGTGACGCGCATACCCACCGCGCGCATTGCGTCATTGGGTTCCACGGCGGCGACATTGCAGCCGCGCGCCATGAGTAACTTGGTGAGATGCGCGGAGCCCGCACCCACGTCGCACACGGCAGCATCCTGTCGCAGCTCGGCGAGGTCACAAAAACGCACCACCGCTTCCACGGCATAGTCCGGCCGATTCAAATAATGCGGCGCCAGTTCAGTATAGTCCCATTCTGTTTTCATATTAGTTTAGATCAATTCTGGGTTTGGATTGGAAAAGGTTTTTAATTTGTTGATCCGGGTTAAAGCGCGACGACGCGGTGAGCCCGTTGATGCGCGCGGTCATTTGTTCCAGTTGCAACATACTGGCGAACAGAGTGCCATCGAACTGCGAACTGGGGCGTTCCTCGCGGCAACGCTGACGTGGGCCTCGGCCCATTGGCCGGTGGGCTCGTGGCCCCAGGCGCGTAGGTATCGGCCGAAGCGGCGTTGGAATAGCCGCGCGGTTTGGCCGTCGAAATGATTGGCCCAATCGCCGGTGATGCCTTTGCGGTACAGGAATTGGCCGCGCAGGGTGTGACCGTTTTCCCCACGCGCCCGCCCGGTGATTTGCTCGAAGCTGTGTTTTTGGCAAAGCGCATTTTGGGCCGTGGGGCTGGCGGGAATGCCGGTGAATTCCAATAGTTGCCGCACGGTGGCCGGGACATCCGTTTTCATTGCCTCAAAATCCAGTTGAAAAACATTGGTCTGCTCCAGCGCGCGCCAGGCGTGGGCTTGCTCGAACCACTGATTGAAGCCAGATCGAATGGCTTCCTGGAAAAGTTGCTGCTCGGGTTTGCCTTCGTGCAGCCCGGCTTGGATGATGTCTTTTATGTAAGACACCAACACATCGCGCGGATCGCGGGTGAGGCAAATAAAGCGGACATCCTCGCGGTCGAGTTCGGCGGCGAATGTTTCCAGTGGATGATGGGTCCAGTGGAAAACGGGGTCGCCCGATTCCAGCAGCGGATGGAAACGATGCGTCTCGGCGGGGCTGGCGAGGTTGGCGTAGCCGTGGGCTTCGGCGAGGGTTTCGAGGATGGGCACCAGTGCGGAGGCACCGGAGTTGGGGAGGTTGTAAAATACCACGTGCGGTCGTTGCGAAAGCGAATGCAGGCCGAGGGCGGAACGCAGGAGTTCATTTGCCAGTTCGGTTGCCGACCGCAGTGGTGGGTTATTGTTCAGCACTAAATCGGGTTGGGCGGGGCGATCGTATTCGAGGTCGAAGCCGGCCACGTTTTTGACTTCCCCGCGGGCGGCGCGGCTGTAAAGGCCGCGGGCATCGCGTTCGCATAATTCGGCCCAGTCGACATCCACCCAGATTTCAAAATAATTCGGCAAGTGCGCGCGGTTCCATTCGTGGATTTCACGAAAGAGCGACATCGTGGGCACGATGACAGTTTGCCCTTGCTCGGCGAGCAAGCTGCGCTAGGCGGCTGATGCGGTACGCGTTGGCAAGGCGGCTGGTGGCGTCGTGGCCGGTTTTGGAATCGGCGATTGCCGCGCGCACGGCATCGCCATCGAGCACCACGGGGCGCTCGCCACGCGCGCGCAATTGCTCGGCGGCGGCGGCGGCGATGGTACTTTTGCCGGAGCCGGAAAGTCCGGTAATCCAAAGCACGCGGCCGGTCGTTGTTTAAGTTTTCGGTCATGCGGTTACAGCAGCTCAGCGGCTTCCCAGCGCCAATCGTGTTCCCAATTGGGACGGCCGAGGCGGTTCTTCGTACAGGCGCAGATCGGTTTCGCTATCCACCTCGCACCATCGGCCTCGGGTGGGGGTGGCGTTGATTTCCGCGCCGTCTTCCAGCAATAGCTGGAGCAGCGAAGTCATATCCAGCCGGTCGCGCCGCGCCTTGGGCAGGTCGTCGAGGATCACCTCGATGCGGCGCCAACCGGCTGGAGAAATTTTGAGCAGGCCCATGTATTGGCCTTCGATGTCGGTGACTTCGGCCGCACGATCGCCGATGGATTGCAGCGCGCCGTTGTCGCGCAGGCGAAAAGTCTCGGCATCTTCGAGCGGATCGGCAAAGCGATCGCGCCAGAGCGGCAGCCATTCCTGATCGTAGCTGATGACCAATTCGCCGGGGTTAAAAATAAGCTGCTCAAGAATGGCGGGGTGATAAACGATATCGGAATAAGACACGATGCAGTCATCGCGCTGCAGCCATTGGCTGGCGCAGGCGAGGGTGCTGACCATATTGGTGCGGGCCCAGTCGGGGTTTTCAAACCAAATGCAATCGGCGGGGTTAAGCGACTCGGCAAGATACCCGCGCACGATGGCGATGTCGCGAATGCCGGCGGCGCGCAGTGCTCCCAGTTGCCACTCGAGCAACGTGCGCCCGGCAAATGGTGTGAGGCATTTCGGGTGATCTTCGGTGAGCCCTCCCATACGGGAGCCGCGTCCGGCTGCTAAAATGATTGCGCGCATTTTTTTATTTCTTCCAACCTAAAGTGGTGCACAGCAGGTTCTGGTCCAGTTGCGCCTGCAAGTTATCCCCATCGCGTTCGGGATGCCATTGCACGGCGGCGATGGGCGCGGCACGGTGGCGCACTGCCTCCACGCAGCCATCATCGCTGGCGGCCAGCAGTTCGAGCGATGGAGCCAGTGTGTTCGCGGGCACGGCCCAGTTGTGAAATGAATTAACCGTGGCGCGTCCGGGCGCATCGAATTCCAGCAAATCTGTTCGCAAATGCACGGTGTGTTTTTGGGCCAAATGTGTTTTGGGCTCGCACCGGCGCAGTGCGCCGCCGCCGCGTTGTTGCAGCAATTGCATCCCGCGGCATACGCCGAAGACCGGCAGCGCGTGGCGCACGGCGTGATCGATCACGGTGTTCTCGGTTTTGTCGCGGATGGGACAGTTGCCGAGGTCATTGCCGCCGGATAAAATAAATCCATCGAGCTGCCAGTGCTGGATAAACTCCGCCACCGCCGCGCCAAGGTTGGGGATGGGCACCCACGCCACATCCGGTGCGAGCGCGGCCATATAGCGCGCCCAATCCTGAGCCAAGCAATCGCGCGATTCACCGGAACCGGCGGCTTGTCCCACTCTCATTGTGATGCCAATACGTTCAGCCATAAATTGGTCGGAGTAATTTTGCCGCGCCATCGAGCTCCACCCGGTTGGCGGCGGCAATACGTTCAAAAGTTTGTTCGCCCACGCCAATAGCCGCGGGCAGGCCGAGCTCGGCGCAGCGGATGGTCATGTGGCTGTTGGCACCGCCGAACTTGCTGACAAGCCCAGCGATGTTGCGCGTGAAAATCCAGTCGAATCCCGGATCGGCATTTTCGATGCAAATGATGCGCCCGCTCAGTTGGCCGTGGCCGCGGGATTGATTGCCCAGCCGTAGTGGCTCACCTTCCACGTGGCGGTTGCCGACAAAGTTGGGCGCGCTACGGTGCAGCGGCACTACATAGAAATCACCCGGATCTCGGATGAGATAGCCCAGCCGAATGCCATCCACGTTTTCCTGTTCGCGTCGGCGCTGTTCGACGAGATCCTCAAAGTACAGCTCGGGATCGTTGAGCACCGGGCTGACGAGGTGATTGAGCAAATCCTGCACCGTGAGATGCGAGAGCGCGTCGCGGTCCAGCCGCGTGTCGCTGCCCCAATGCGCGATCAGCTCCAGCGCATCGGAAAGGTGCCGCGTGAAAATGAACTTGGCGCGTTCGCGCTCGGTGATGGCTTGGCGCGCGTACTCGATGAATTGCCCCGGCTCCACGTCCGGCATCCCCGCCTCGGAAAAAAGTTCCTGGAACAACTGCGCCTCCTCACGGGTGAGCGGGAAAATGGCATCACTGGTGGCCGGCTCGGGCTGGGCGGTGGCGGCAAACAAATCATCGCGTTGATCGTAACGCGGCGAGGTGATGTCATACGTGCCCGGGCGCAGATGGCCGTACTTGGCGAGAAACTCCGGACGCCGGCGCGGTTGCGCAAGGGCTTCAGCAAAGTCGCCGGTGAAATCCGCCGTCACTGTGCGCAGAGTGCGCTTGAAGGCCGCCAGCCGTTTGCCCGAAAGTGCGTCGCGTGTTACCGCCGAACGTAGAATGGCCTCCGCCATAAATGCGTGCCGCGCGATGACCGAAAATGGACGTGTGCCCAGCGCGCGGCATTCTTCGAGCAACACCGGCAAATGCGCCAAGTCGTTGAGCGGGCGGCGCTGGGTTTGCAGTGCCTCGAGCTGATGGATTTTTTCCAGGGCTACCGGTAACGAAGCGCCGGGCACAAGGCTGAGGTTGGTGGCGGTGAGTTTCGAAAGTTGATTGCGGTAATCGAGATACTCATCCGGCTCGAGCACATCGTCGTAGCGGTTTTGGAAATCTTCGTCGAAATTAAAATCCAACACCGTCTGCGCCACTTCAAACTCCACCTTGTCGTGCAGTTTCGGGTTGGCCTCCAAACGGTCAAGCCACGCATCGACCAGTCGTTCGCGTGTTTTGATAGGCAATCCGGCGGGCAGAAACGAATTAAAACTCGCGCGCACATCGATGTACGGCTGGCCGCCGAGCGTGAGCATCAGCGGCGTATGCGGCACTGGCTGGTAACCCATCTCCGCGCGGGCCTCCTGCCAAATGGAATCGGTGATGAGATGCCGGTACAGCGAAACTGCCAGCGGTCGCGGGCGGGTGCCGATAATCTCAGCGGGATTCCAGTCGGGCATCTGCCCAAGAATAGTGCGCGCTCCGGCCAGTCCCGCGTGCGGTTGGGCATGGCGCGTGAAAAATTCGCCCGCCTGAAACAGCACTTCGCCGACGTGACGGCTGATGCGGCGGTTCCAGTTTTCCTGCACCGTGATGCGCCGCACCTGCAGCAAATGCAACTGCCCGTCGCGCGTTTTGGCAAATTCAATATCCAGCGGCGTGCCGCGATCGCACAGGCTTTCCAACTCGCGCGTCAACTCCAGCAACTCCGCCACGCGCGGTGAATCCACGTGATCGGTCACATAATCACGATGTACCAAAACTGTTTTATTGACCACACTGCCGCCGGTGATGGTGTCGGTCTTGCCGGTTTCATCATCGTAATTCAGCACGTAATACGGCGCGCCAGTGTCCAGCTCGTGCGTCATAATTACGCCGCTCAAAGTCACGTCCGTCACCATCGTCATCACCAGCACCTGATTTTCCGGGCAATCATCCATCGACCCGATGACTTCCTCCACCGCGCTCCACACCGCGCGTGGTTGACTGCTGTCCACGTCCAGGCAGGAGGCAAATGCGCCGGCTTGAGAGTGCTGTTCGCCGTCTTCGTTTACCGCGCTGCTGCGGAACACCACTTGTCCGCCGCCAAATCGCTCGTTTATTTCCTGAGTGATTTCCACCGGCAACGCCGACCACTCGGCTACGGTAAAACTAATCAACTTCGGCACCGCCGCTTTTTTCACCAACGGCTGCAACGCCGCGAGTGTGTCCGATTTTGTTCCAAAACTTCCCAACACCGTCGGCATCACCGCCGCCGTTGTGCAGGGCGCGGACACCGCGAAATCCTCAAGCAAATCTGCGCTTGAGGACTCGCTCTCCGTGTGGAGGTCTTGGCAGGCGATGGTCATTAGCAATTCAAACGAGGCAGGTTTCTGGTGCGGCAGTTTCCAGCAACTGACGGGGCAGGGGCACTTTGGCTCATGTCCTCCACGTTCAGGCGCTGGGCGCGGCCGAATTTTTTCTCAACTAAATTGAGATAATCGGGGTTGGTAAAATAAGTCTGCCAAGCGTCATCGCGGAAGCGCACCACTTCGGCGGCGCTCAAATGCTTGGTGGGCAGCGGCTGGCTTTCGTATGACAAGAATGCGTAGCCCTCATAGTTGGTTGGCAGCGGCCAGCCGTTTTGCTTGGCCTCGTAATACAACGGACTGCCGGGCAGGGCTTGGCACGGATACATATTGGCCATCTCGGTGTTCAGCTCCAGCGCGAGGTCGAGCGTTTGTTGCATCGTCTCGTGGGTGTCATCCGGGAAACCGTAAATGTAATTGGAAATGATGTTCACGTCCGCCTCGCGAATTTCGCGTGCTACTTCGCGGATGTTGATGTCCTTAAACGACCCTTTCGATACTTCGCGCCGTACTGCTTGGTTGCCGGCCTCGACTCCGAGCGCCAGCCAGCCGATGCCCGCACGCTTAAACAGATCGAGATACTTCGGGCGTACCGTATCGATGCGCGAGTACGCCCACATCCGCAGCGATAGCTCACGGTCGATGATGTTGTTGAGCAACGGTTCGAAATACCGTTTGTCCAAGAAAAACATTTCATCCGAAATCCGCAACGTCTCCACGCCGAGGTTGGCAAGCGTCTCGAATTCTTTCGTGATAAAGTCCGGCGACCAATACCGCATTTTGCGCGAGTCCGACGAGTTGATGCCATCGCCGTTGTCCTCGCGGTTCACGATATTGATCATACAAAAATTGCAGGCAAACCGGCAGCCGAGCGAAGTATAAATCGCCGCAAACGGCGTGCGCTTGGCGTGATCAAACTCCGCGTGCCAAAAATGCGCGCGGTACAAATCCAAGGGCTGCTTGTCGTACGGCAGCAAATCCCACGCGTAGCCCGGCAGATCGATGTCCATCCGTTCCTGCGGCACCACGTGCTCCGGCGCATTCAGCCACGGCCGCCCGTGCAGCTTGTGGCCGATGCCCTTCACCTTCCCTACCTCGTCATCGAGATTGGAGCGCAACAAATTTTGCACCGCATAAACGCCTTCATTCAACAGCACATAATCAATGCTATCCTCCGTCAACACTTCCAACGGCAGCGCGCTCGTGTGCGAACCGACGATTGCGATTTTGTATTCCGGATAAGCCGCTTTCAACCCGCGCGCCAACGCGATGGCACCGATCATATTGGTCGTGCCGGAGTTCGGGTTCTGTCCATAAACTGTCAGGCAAACGAGGCGCGGGTTGGCCTCGTCGATGCGCCGCACCGATTGCTCCAGCGTGAGTCGCTCTGCGCCGGTGTCCAAAATCGCCGCCTCAAAACCATTGCTCCGGCAGGCCTGCGCGAGCAGCAGCGACCACGTGGGCGTCTCGATGGCCGAATATTTTTGGGCCAATTCCTGATACGCCTTCGCCGAGGAATCGGGCGAGACGAACAGCACGTCGAGTTGTTTGTTCAAAGATTTAATCATCGTTACAGGGTGTTCAACAGTTCAGTCAGCAGCGTGATGCGTTCGGGCTCAAGGTCGGGATAGTTCCCAATGTACCAGCCGTAAAAGTGGACGTGATTTGTAAAGGGATAATTTTTGTACTCATCGCCAAACCGCTCGCGGGCATAAGGCTGCCGCAGTTGATTGCCGCCACCGGCGGTGCCGCGGCGAAATTCCACTTTCCATTCACGCAACGTGCTTTCCACGCGATCGCGCAGGGCATCGTCCGGACTGCGCAAAATCAATGTGAACGCGTAATTGCTGCTGCCTTCCACGGCGAAATCGGTTTGGAATTTCGAGGAGTCCAAGCCATTTAAGAAGCGCTTCAAGTTACGCGTGCGAATGGCATTGTTGTCGTCCAAACGCTTCAGTTGATGGCGCCCAATCACTGCGTTGAGTTCGGTGCCGCGCACGTTGTAAGCGGGATAAGCAAAAATAAATTCCGGATTCAAATCCGGATGCTTGGATTGGTAACGTTCCTTCGTTGATTGCTCCGACGCTTCGCGCACCATTCCGTGCGAACGATAGATGCGGATGGCTTCGTAAAGTTCATCGTCATTTGTGCAAACCATCCCGCCCTCAACCGTGCTGAGATGGTGCGCGTAATAAAAAGAAAAGTTCGAAGCCCAACCCATACTGCCCACGCGCTGGCCGTTGAACGTCGCGCCGTGTGCTTCACAGCAATCTTCAACCAACGGAATGTTGCGCTTCTCAAGTTCATCGAGCAAACGCTGATCCAGTCCGTTGTACCCGAGCACGTGCGTCAGAAAAACGGCCTGCGTTTGGTCGTTCACTTTGTCGAGCACTTGCGAAATATCCATGCCGAGCGTGCGCGGATCAATGTCCACAAACACTGGCGTCAAGCCCGCGTGCAGCACCGAGGCGATGTCGCTCACCCACGTCAGCGTGGGCACAATCACTTCGCCTTCACCCTTGAGCTGGCGCAGCGCGGCCATCGTCACGAGGTTCGCTGCCGAGCCGGAATGCACAAACACACTGTGCTTCACGCCGAGCCACTCGCTCCATTCGCGTTCGAACTCGCGCACGTTTGTTGACTGTGTGAGAATCGGATCGTCCTGCTGCAAAAATTCAATAAGACAATCTAAATCCGCCCGCGTGATGTTATTGCGCATCAACGGCCACGGGCCGAGGGCGGTTTGCGGTTCAGCGATGGCGGCGCTATTTTTCATTATAAAAATCTCCGTATTCCACGAGAATCGTACTCTTGCCATCCTCCCGCGTGCGGGCTTTTTCGTAGGCGGGGAAAACCTCATTCGCTTCTTCAAGCCGAATAACCTCCACGTTTTTCAACATCGAGCGGTAGGCATCGGTGTAATCGCCGATGTGCTGATGGCCCGGATGCAGTGGGCGTTGCGAGCCGATGCTGGTGCGGATGATGGCTTTAGGCTGGTAACCGCCCGCGGACATCTCGCTAAATTTATCGAGGTGATTGACTAGTTGATTGGTGGCGAGCAGCAGAAAATTCCAGCGCGGGAAAATGCTGACCGGCAGTTTTCCCTGCAGCGCGAGGCCATTGGTCATTCCCATTTGCATGTCCTCATCTACGGGCAGCTCCACTTTGCGGTCGTTGGAAATTTCCTTGAGCGTGTTGCTCATCGCCGTGCCGGGGCAGGCAACGGCTTGGCCGATGAACACCGTGGCCGGATCTTCGGCGAGGTATTCCATCGAGCGTTTTAGTTCATCAAAATATTTCAGCAGTTTCATGGCGTTCGTGCTTAAAATTGTACGCGCTGGCCAGCGCCGGCGTGCGGGTATTTGGTTTCGTATTGGTAATAGGTGACGTACGGGTTGTCGGCGTTCTCGTAAGTGAGCGTGTCCACGCCCCAAGTTTCGCGGGTGTCGGTGCAAACGCTTTTGCCGTTGTCCTCAATCACAAAGTGCACCGGCAGCTCATGGTTTTGTACATACTTGATGCACTCATGAGCTGAGCCGGTTTCGGAAGTCATATCGCCAAGGAAACACCACACGCGTTCCTTGCCGCCCTCGCGCTGGATGCCGAGGCCGAGCCCAACGGCGATGGGGAGCACGCCGGTGACGATGGCGGAACTCAACACGCGGTGCTCGGGAAAATTCAAGGTGATGGAATGACCGGCCATAATTTCGGTCTTCACTTCATCAGTCGGCACGCCTTTGAGCAGGCATTGATAATGACTGCGCCACGAGCACAGCACCCAATCATCCGCGCGCACGCGGTCGAACATATCAATCATCTCGCGCTCGTTGCCGGAATAAAGATGCACCGGCGCCTTAATTTTTGAGGCGTTAAATTCGTCGGCGATGTCGTCCTCGAAAGCAATTAGCTCCTCGGGCGTCCAACGCGGCAAACCGCCCGCGGTTAATTCGTCGGCGGCGGTTTCGGGTTCGCAAATGAATGGGGGTCTCATGATTTAGGCAAAATTAGCGAGTGCTTCGGCGGTGGCCTCCACGTCATCGAGTTCACGGAATTCGGCCAATTGTCGGGATTTATTGTCGGCCTCGGCGGCTGAGTAGTCCTGATCGCGGTCGTAAAAAATCACCTGACTTCCAGCTGTTTCAAAATTGAACGGCACGTGAATGAGGCGATTGAGTTTCTCACGCACCGCTGGTTGGAACTGCGGCGGCACGAACAGGAGCATAAATCCTCCCCCGCCCGCGCCGGTGATCTTGCCGCCGATGGCGCCTGAATCACGAGCGGCGTTATATAGTTCACTGATGGCATCGTTGGAAATTTTTTCACTGATCGCCTGTTTGGTCAGCCAACTTTCGTGCAGTAACTCGCCGTATTCCTTAATCGGCCCGTGACCGCACAGGACGGCGAGGGCTTCTTCCACCATATCGCGCAGGATGCGAAGTTGGCGGCGTTTCTTTTCAAGTGAGGGCACATAGCTGCCGGCCACCTTGTCGGCGGTGCGCTTGATGCCCGTATAAAAAAGCATGAGATGCGACGTGAGTTCATTGAGCCGATCGGGCGGGATGATCACCGGTCGCACCGAAATTTCTCCGGAAGTGTGGAAGGTAATGTGGTTGAATCCGCCGTACGCCGCGTTGACTTGATCCTGCGAGCCGACGGTTTCTTTCAACAAATCCTGTTCCAAATGAATGCTCTCATTGGCGAGTTGTTCCTTCGTGGCCATGTGGCCCTTGAGGGCGTAGAGAGCGTTGAGGAGACCGACCGTGAAGGCGGAGCTGCTGCCCATTCCGCTGCGGGCGGGGAGGTCGCCGTCGTGATGAATCTCAATCCCGCGATTGAGGTTCATAAATTTCAGCGTGGCGCGCACCGAGGGATGCTGTATTTCTTCAATAGTATTAGTGCTCTCGATTTGCGAATACACCACGCGAAATTGATGGTCGAAAAACGGCGGCAAATGGCGCGCGTTAATGTAGCAGTACTTGTCGATGGTGGAGGAAAGCACCGCGCCGCCGTGCTCGCGGTACCAGCCCGGATAGTCCGTGCCGCCGCCAAACATCGAGATGCGATAGGGGGTTCGAGTAATTATCATTTCCTGCCCTTTGTGATCATATTTAGACCTTTTTCTGGCAGGAAAAAATGAACCTGCCCACGTGCGAGCAGCAAATGGCGTGCCACTCTTTAGTGCCGGGCTAGATTTGAAGAAAAACGGCTTAAATTGCCGGTTTTATGCCAAAAAACCGCCTTGAAGCTTTGGACGGTTTTAGGAGGTTTCAGGCGAATTGGGCCTGATTTTCAGTCACAAAAGCCTCCGCTTGAGGCAATGTTTCCGGTGTGCCGATGTCGAGGAAAGCCGCTTCCACGGGATGGGCGCGGAGGCCGCCTTTTTCGCTTAATAGATTGGGAAACACTTCGCGCTCCAAACTCAACGGGCGTGTTTCCGGAAAACTTTCCAGCACCGAATGGCGAAGCAGATAAATGCCGCCGTTGATGTGGCCTGCGCCGGGTTGTTTTTCTTCGAAAGCGGTGATGCGTCCGTTGGCGTCGGCGCGCACGCTTCCGTAGCGAGCGGTGTCGGGCACGGCGCGGGTGACCATCACGCCATCGGCTTCGCCGAGGTCATTGCACAACTCAGCGACGTTAGCGAAAATAAGTGAGTCGCCATTTAACACCAGCCACGCTTCCGGTGATGCGCCGCATTGAGCGGCAGCATAGGCGAGGCCGCCGCCGGTTCCCATCGGCTGGAGTTCGGCAACGCATTGCACGTTCATATCCGAAACCGGTTGCGTAGAAAAATGGTTCACCACATATTCAGATCCGTAGCCGGTGGAGATGACCACATCGCGAACGCCTTGAGATTTTAGCCAGCGGACAATCCATTCGACGAAGGGTTTGCCGTTGACGGGCGCCATTGGTTTGGGGAGATCGCCGAGCAAATCCTTCACGCGCGTGCCGAAGCCGCCAGCAAGAATGAGCGCGGTGATGTTCCCGGGCGCGGGCATTATACGTTGGAATAAATTGTGTTGCGGATGATGGTGTAGCCTTTGATCAATTCAGTGATGCCACGGTCGAGATCCCATTCAGTATTGAAACCGGTGCCGAGTAGGCGTTGGTTGGACACGATGTAATCGCGCTTGTCGGGGTCTTCGCCGACCTCGGCTTCCACATACACAAACTTTGGTAAGTGCTCTTGGATCTTGGCGCACAGTTCGAGCTTGGAGAGATTGGCTTCCTCGAGACCGGCGTTGTAAGGGCGGCCCTTCATCGCGTCGAAATTATCGATGGCGTGCTGGAACACGCGGGCGATGTCGCGCACGTGAATGAAGTTGCGCTTGAAATGCCCCTCAAAAATCAGCAGCGCGCGGTCGTTCACGGCGCGGTAAACAAAGTCGTTCACCAGCAAATCCAGCCGCATTCGCGGGGCCATTCCGAAGACGGTGGCGAGGCGGAAGCTGACGCTATTATCGCGCGCGAGCACTTCGGCTTCGGCGGCGACTTTGGTTTTTCCGTACAGCGTGATAGGGCGGAGCGGGGTTTCTTCGGTGCAAAATTTGCCTTCTTCGCCCACGCCGTAGCCGCTGTTGGTGATGGGCATAATGATGCGTTGATCGGTGCTGGCGAGATTGCAAATGAGTTTCACCGCGCCGTGGTTCACGCTTTCAGCGGCGGCTTTGTCGTCATTGCACAACGGCGCGCCCACGAGTGCGGCGAGGGGGATGATGACGTCGGCGTCTTTGAGCAGCGGTTTGACGACTTCGGCGTCGCGACAGTCGCCACGGACGATGTTGAAGGTGTTGTGATGGCAACAATCGCCGAGGCTGTTTTGGCGGAACAAAAAATTGTCCAACACAGTCACCTCGTGGCCGAGGCCGAGGAGGTGAGGGGTCATAACAGAGCCGAGATAGCCGGCGCCGCCAGTGATAAGGATTTTCATAGTTCGTTTTTAGTTGAATTCAAGTTGGTTGATTATTTCTGTGCCGATGGCGAGGGAGGCGGTGGCGGCGGGGCTGGGGGCGTTGAGGACGTGCAGGGCGCGGGTGCCGCGGGCGAAATGGAAATCCTGCACGAGGCCGCCTTCGGGGGACATCGCCTGGGCGCGCACGCCGGCGCCGCCGGATTCCAAATCGGAGGGTTGGATTTCGGGCACGAGCTTTTGCAATTGTTTGCAGAAATATTTTTTGCTGAATGAACCGCGCAATTCGTTCACGCACATTTTTGGATATTTGAATGCGAACCGCCACAGGCCGGAATAGGTGAGGGCGTCAAAGAGATCGCGGAGATTCACATTTGTTTTGCGATAGCCTTCGCGGGCAAAAGCGAGCACGGCGTTAGGGCCGGCTTCGATGCCGCCGTTGATGAGGCGGGTGAAGTGGACGCCGAGGAATGGAAATTCGGGATCGGGCACGGGGTAAATTAGATGGCGGACGAGGTGCTGCGATTCGGGTTTGAGGCGGAAATATTCGCCGCGAAAGGGGACGATGCGGAGGTCGCGCTTTTGGCCGGCGAGTTGGCTGACGCGGTCGCAGTGGAGGCCGGCGCAGTTGATAATCCAATCGGCGGAGAAGTCGCCGGCGGGGGTTTCGACGGTCCATTGTTCGCTTTCGTGGAAACGGGTGGCGCGGGCGTTGGTGATGACTTTTCCGCCTGTTTTTTCGATTTCTTGCGTCAGCGCCACGATTACTGCGGGGTAATCGACGATTCCTTCCTGGGGCACTTTGAGGGCGGCGATGCCGCCGACGTGCGGCTCGATTTCGCGCATTTGGTCGCGGTTTAATTTCTCGATGCCTTCGAGGCCGTTGGCTTGGCCGCGTTCAAAAAGTTTTTCCATTCGGGCCACCTCGGCGGTGTTGGTGGCTACGACGAGTTTGCCACAAATCTCGTGCGGCACTTTGTGTTCATCGCAAAATTCCGCCATCTCGCGGATGCCTTCGACGGCGAGGCGCGCCTTGAGCGAGCCGGGGGTGTAATAAAGTCCGCAGTGGAGGACGCCGCTGTTGTGGGCGGTTTGGTGTTGGCCGGGCGCGGGTTCTTTTTCCAGCACGGTGACGTCCGCGCCGGGATGTTGGCGCAGCAATTGCCGCGCGGTGGCGAGGCCCACAATGCCGCCGCCGATGATGAGAATGGATGGGGTGTCCAGCGTTTGCCTCCTTGAGCGGAGGCTATCAGAGAAAAGGGTTTTTGGAAAGACCGCTGAATGAGCCGGTGGAGAGACCGACTGGCCGGGGGTTCGTTTCCGAACCCCGCGGCCAGCGGTAAAACCCGACAACTTCAAACAAGTTCCTTGGTTGACGGTGCCGTCCATGGCGATGTCTTCAAGGTTACCTCGGTGGCGTTTAGCCGCGGAGGAGTTGCAATGCCGCTTGGGGCAATTGGTTGGCTTGAGTGAGCATCTGCGTACCGGACTGCACGAGGATTTGGTAACGCGCATAGGAGGTGGCCTCCTCGGCGACATCCACGTCGGCAATACGGCTAATGGCGGAGGAGAGATTCTCCTTCGTCACCGAGAGCTGATCGTTGGTAAAGTTCAGGCGGGATTGGACAGCGCCGAGTTGGGCACGGTCAATCGCCACGCGACTGATTGCTTCCGACACCTTGGAGAGTGCATCGGCGGCAAAGGAGGTGCTAGTGAGTCCCACACCGGTGTCGATGGCGTTCGCGTAGCTGGCGGTGGTGAGGTCGATGCCGGGCATGGCAAAGGTGTCACCCTCGGAATCGATGGTCACGTCAATGGCATCCGCCGTGAAGAGGTCCACACCGTTGAACTCCTTGCCGGTAGTGTCATCGATATAATCCTTCAGCTGCTGGAATTCCTTGTCGTACAAGTTGCGGTCATCCGAGGACTTGGTGGCATCCCGGGCTAGCATGGCGAGCTCGCCCATCCGTCGGAGGGCTTTGTCGACCGTCTTCAAGAAGCCGTCTTGCGTTTGGGTAAACGAGACGCCGTTGATGACGTTGGAGAGAGCGGAGTCGAGCCGCTTAATCTGCGCTTTCAACCGCGAACTCACTGCCAAACCGGCAGCATCATCGGACGGGTTGATGATTTTCTGACCCGAACTCAATCGGCTCAGTGATTTGGCCAAATTGCTTTGGCTCACGTTCAAGTTGTTGGCCGTTCGGGCGGCTTCAACGTTAGTATTAATAACCATGGTTCGTTCCTTCTATTTGGTTGTTCTTGGTTGTGGGTTAAATTCCGTTCTAACCGGGATTTAATTGTTTTCTAATTGTCTAGTTGTTTACGAGTTGTTTGACTCTTTGCTTGGCCGATCCGGCGGCCTGTTCGTTGTTCGATTTAATTTCTTCGTAGATTTCTTTTCGCATTACCGGGATTTCTAACGGGGCTTCCACTCCGATTCGGACGTTATCATTGTCCACACGCAGCACGCTCACCGTTATATTTCCGTTGATAATAATGCTTTCGTTCGTTTTTCTCGATAGCACTAACATGGGAATTTTTTCCTTTCACGGTTCGCTTCGTCAGTTCCCCATCGGGTGGGCGAGGCTTAGCTCAGCCGCATTACGCGGCACCACCTGGCGAGCCTTCTGTGTGCTTTTGTTGTACACAATGGGGCCCTTGAGGTTCACGGTTACAGTTTCATCCGCGTGATATGTGGCGATATTTAGCACCACGGCATCCTCGGAGTTTTCTAGCCCAATCAGGGCTACATCTTCATCGGCCAACTCGATGCTGTAGTGTTCGACCACGTAGCCGGGGGGGATGACTAGAAATGACTGGTCGGCATCCTTGCCCCTAAGCCACTGGTATGGTGCTAACTCAGGGTCTGTAATCAGCTCAAAATCTTTATTGAGCTCAAACCCGAGCAGTCCAGAGGCGAAGTACAGGTCAAGCCCACTAATCTCGGCGCTGGCTTCCGCCTGGGGCGCGACCTCTGTACTTTTATTTTCGATAGTCAACATAGCGACAGTTGTTTTCGGAGGTAACAAAGCAATGCCCGTGCCAACTTTGTGGATAAGCCGACTGTTGCAATAAAGTGCAGATTTTCAGAAAAAATTAAGAAAAACACCGAAACATAAGCCTGAAAAGTGAAGTATTCAGAAAAAACAGGAAAATAGCCAAAATTCACCCAGCCCTTTTTAGCGGCAAAAACGGCCAATCGGCACTTTTTACCTCCTTCGATCGCGAATGCGGGGGTGCTTTGAACCGCTAAGGCGCTAAGACGCCAAGATTTTGGTAGGGGCGCGCTGTCCCAGCGCGCCGCGGCGATTTCGGAGAAACCGCCCTACCCGGGCCACCGGCCCGGACTACATCCCCATCAACCACCAACTATCAACCCTCCGGACTCGGGTCCACCCGCAAGGTTGTTTCCCCAATCTCCACCAAATCGCCCGCTTGCAACTGCACGCGGCCGGTGATTTGCGCGCCATTCACTTGCGTGCCGTAGCGGCTGCCTAGGTCCTCCAGCCAGCACACGCTATTTTCCAGCCACACCCGTGCGTGCAGCCGGCTTACGGTGGTATCCGGGCTGAGGTCGATGTGAATGCCCTCGCGATTATTTGGTCGCCCCACCGTCACCACTTCAGCCGAGAGCTGTTTGATGTGCCACTTGCCCTGATATTGATAGCTGATTTGCATACCGTTGAATATCGCCGCCCCTTTTTCTTCGCAAATAAATTGGCAAAAAGGCAATCCTCAAATAGAACTTCCCCCGTGATTCCCACTGCGCCGCAATCGCCCCAAACACCGCAGCCGCCCGAACTGGTCCCCGGCCAACTCGTTGGCGCCGGTCGTTACACGTTGCGCTGGATGCTTGCCGCCGGCGGCACTTGCCGCGTGTGGCTCGCGCGCGATGAACGCCTTGGCGACACCGTGGCGCTCAAGTTCCTCCAGCCGCATCTCGCGCAAGACCCCACCCTCATCGCCGAGCTGCGCAAAGAAGCCGCCGCCAACCGCCAGCTCACCCACCAAAACATCGTCCAACTTTACGACATTTACGAAAGCCCAGCCGAAGCGCCTTTTCTGGTAATGGAATTTGTCGAAGGCGCGTCCCTCCACACTTTGCGCCAGCAAAAGGAAAATGAAATTTACCGCTGGCCCGAACTGCGCCCCATCCTGCTCCAACTTTGCAGCGCGCTCGATCACGCCCACGGCGTGCAGCTCATCCATCGCGACCTCAAGCCCGCCAACATTCTCATCGACCTCACCGGCCGCGTGAAGCTTGCCGACTTCGGCATCTCCGCCTCCCTTGCCGATGCTTACGTGGAACTCCTCGGCCAACGCGACACCCGCGGCACCGTCACCTTCATGAGCCCGCAACAAATGGACGGCGAACCCCCCGCCGTGGCCGATGACCTTTACGCCCTCGGCTCCACCCTTTACGAACTGCTCACCGGCGAGCCCCCCTTCCACACCGGCGATCTCAGCCACCAAGTCCAAGCCGTGCCCCCCAACCCATCGCCGCGCGCTTGCGCGAAAAACAAATCGAAAGCGACACCCCCGAACCCATCGCGCAGCTCATCATCAATTGCCTCGAAAAAGATCCGAGCAAACGCCCCGCCTCCATCCGCGCCATCGCCCACGCCGTGGATCCGGTCGCCGCCACGCAACCGCTCTTCATTACACCTCCGCCCGCCACCGCTCGCCCCACCGGCCGCAAAACCGCCGCCATCGCCGCGCCGCAAATTCTCAGCTGAATTTTACATCGTGATGACCCTCATGGCCGCGTTGCTGGTCATTGCGGCGGTGACGTTATGGACGGTGTTCGAAAATTGATTTGACGGCCGTGACAGAAACTAGGCATTTCCACCCCATAAAAGTTCAACCGGCCGGGAGCAGTAGTTGCTTCCCGACCGGTTGTTTTGCTTCCCCCAACTGAAAACCATTAAAGATTGGGGAGGGCGTTTATTTGGAGAGATTCAGTTTATCGCAGGAGTTCCAATGCCGTCCGGGGGAGGCGGTTGGCTTCGCGCAGCATTTGCGTGCCGGACTGCACGAGGATTTGCTGGCGGGCGTATTCGGTGCTCTCCGAAGCCACGTCCACATCGGTGATGCGGCTCTTGGCTTGGCTGAGATTTTGTTTGCTCGTGGTGAGCTGGCCATTGGTAAATTCAATCCGCGATTGAATCGCGCCCAAACCGGCACGATCCAAATGCAGTTGGCTCAATGCGTCAACAATCTTGGTGAGCGCAGTTTGTGCGCCGGCAACCGTGTTGATCTTCACCCCGCCTTGATCCGTGGCAACCGCCGAGAGATCCTGCAGAGTGGAAATCGTGGAACCGGAGCCAATCACCGTAGCCGCCGCGTCCTCGCCGCTGGAGATGGGGCTGACACTGACGTAGTACCCTTTGCTGACGGCTTTACGGTGCTGGTTTTCTAAGTCACCGTTGCCCACCGGTTCACTGCCAATAAAGCTGTCTTTGACGATGGCCTGTGTAGTTGGATCCTGTAAATCCACCATTGCCATTTGCGGCAACGGTGAGATCCACTGTGGTGAAATCGCCGGCATTAAACGTGGTCGAGTTAGCCGAGGGCGGGGCTTCCTTTACCGGGCCAGCGCCACCAGCAAATGTTCCGCCCGCATCAACACGAACAAACGTGCCGGCCAGTAGCTTGGTGCCGCTGTTATCCGAGGTGGACCAACGGTTACCCGCAGTCAGCGCGTCGTTGTAATACATATCCTGATTCAGTTTGTTTGCATCGGTATTCAGCTTCCAAACGTCGGAGTTGACCACATAACCGGCCTTGCTGGTCTGGTAAATATCGCTTGCAGCCGACTTTCCAGGATTGTTCCTTGAGCGCATCGGAGTACACCGAGGCTCCCAAATCCACGCCACCGATGGTAAACGTGTTGCCATCGGCATCGATGGTGATATCCACGGAAGACCCGTCGAACAGTGGCACGCCATTGAAATCTTTGTCTTTGGAGTCGCGCACATACGCCATGAGCTGCTGAAATTCCTCGTTATACAAGGCACGATCAGACGACTGCTTGGTGTTATCCTGCGCCATCATGGCCAGCTCACTCATGCGGGTAAACGCGCTATCAATCGACTTGATGTAGCCGTCCTGCGTTTGCGTGAGGCTCATCGCGTTGCCAAGGTTGTTTAGCACCGAATCGAGCCGCCGAATTTGTGATTCCAGCCGCGCGCTCACCGCGAGGCCCGCAGCGTCATCGGAGGGATTGATAATCTTCGAGCCGGAGCTCAACCGCGCCAGCGACTTCGCCAGTGCATTCTGGCTGACCATCAAATGAGAGGCCGTCCGCTGCGCTTCAACATTAGTATTAATAACCATATGCCTGTTCCTTCAGTTAGGTTCTCTATTCTATAAAAACCGTTTCGGGAACCAGAGGAGCAACCGCCGTGCCAACTTTTGGGAATAAGTCAAATTCCCGCATTATTTTCCATAAAACAAACAAAAACACCCAAAATAATCACACAAAAACTGCATTTATTTAGATGAAACAAGAGAAAACAGCGATTTTCAGTGGAGCCCAAGAAAGGCAGGAATTGCCGTTACAGATTCTGAAAGGGGCAAATGTGCCGGTTAGCGGTGACCCAATGTAGCCCGTGCCGGTGGCCCGAGTGGTTTCTCCATCACCCTTAGCCCAAAGGCCGAAGAAGCTCCAAAACCATCCCCTGCCGCGCATTCGCCTGTCGCAATGCGTGCACGGCGCTTTGGGCGCGGATTTGTTCGGAAGCGAGGCGGGTGCTTTCCTGCGCCACATCGGTATCGCGGATGCGGCTGGCGGCGGCGGTCATACTTTCGCGTTGGGAAGTGAGCTGGGCGCTGGCGGCTTCCAAGCGGCTGAGCGTGGAGCCGATGTCCGCGCGCTCGATGGAAACGCTGGCCCCCGCTGCCGAAGTGGCATCGAGCGCGGCGCGCGCGCCTTCCATTGAGGTCAGCCGCGTGGTGTTGGCGGTGAGCACATTAAATTCATCGGTAAACAAATCCACGTCACCCATCGTCACCGAGTCGCCTTCGGGGCTGACCGTAACCTCGCGCGCTTGGCCGTCGAAGAGGTTCACGTCATTGAGCTGCGCGGTGCGCACGTCGTTCACCATTTCCTTGAGCTGTTGAAACTCCGTGTCGTACAGCGCGCGGATGTCATCAGGCATCGTGCCGTCCTGCGCCGAGCACCGCGAGCTCGCCCATCCGGCTCACGATTCCGTCCAGCCCGCGCAAGTGCGCGTCCTGCGTTTGCGCAAACGAACCGGCGCTGGAAACATTGCGACTCGCCGCATCCAGCCGCGCCAACTGCGCATCCAACCGTGTGGCCACCGCTAAACCGGCGGCATCATCCTGCGGCGCGAGCAATTTGTTGCCGCTCGAAAGCCGCAACGACGATTGCGCCACGCCGCTGATATGTTGCGAAAGCAAATCCGCAAAGCGCACACCCTCGTTGTTGTTAACGGAAACCATAATTTACCTGCAGCAATCTTACCCGAAAATTGAGTTTACGCAAGGCGCGGGACTTGGGTCTCACCGTGATTGATGATTTACTTGAGATGACCGGGTGGATGAAGGGAAAAGGGGTTATTTTCTATTCCTTTGCGTTGCTCTTGATTTTGCACTTCGGCAATGCTTTTCCTTGTGAATCTTCACGCTGGGATTCAGTCTCCCCGCCAACCCGGTTATGCCATTTCATCTACCTTTTAATAATCGCCGTCAATTCCTCAAGACACTTGGAGGAATCCTCATTGCCCACCAAGTATATGGTGTCACTGACAAAATAGATGAGGATTTGATCTACCTGCTCAATGACACTCATATTGGGGAAAGACATCCTCCCTCCTCCCCGGTTCCCATGCAGCTTAAAGAGGCAGTCAGGGAACTGACCGGACTAGACCGGAAACCCGTTGCCACCATCATCAATGGAGATCTAGCCTTGAAAGACGGCCAGGATGGCGATTACCGGCACTTTGCTCAAATCATCAATCCCTTGCGCAAATCCGGGATAAACCTACATCTCACTCTGGGCAATCACGACAACCGGGAAGCCTTCTATAAGGTAATGAAAGAAGAGCAACCCAAAACCCCCATCGTAAAATCCCGCCATATCTCAGTAATCAAAACACGCCATGCCAATTTTTTCCTTCTCGATTCTCTACAAAAGACAATGGTCACGCCGGGTACTCTTGGAAAAATCCAGATTTCCTGGCTAACCCAAGCGTTGGATGCTCACACGGATAAGCCCGCCATCATTGCCAGCCACCACAACCCCAGACTGGGCGGAGACCCCATTCATTTTCCGGGCGGGCTTGTCGATTCGGTTGCACTCTGGAAAGTGCTCGCACCCCGCCGCCACGTGAAGGCATACCTTCATGGTCATATTCATGATCGCACCTACGCAAGCCATGAGGGAATTCACATCGTTAACGCACCGGCAACCTCCTATGTAGCCGATCCCAAACTATCAACCACCGGTTGGACTATTCTAAAACTAACCAAAAAAAATATTGCCCTCAAAACCCGAACCAACATTGCGAATCATCCGTGGAACAACGAAACCAAAACCCTAAACTGGCGGTCTTAAAGAGAGTGAAACTAACACGATAAATATAATTCTCACCATCATGATCCAGAGAAGTTCAATGATCCAGAGAAGTTCAGAGACTCTCCATCACAATCCCACTGTTCTTCTCAATTCCACAGAGAAACACTGAGATTCACTCAAACGAAGAATCTCACACACCAACAGCACTGAGACATAGGGAGAACATTAGGAGAGTGGGGTCTCTCAGGGTTTTCTGAGAGATGAGTGTGATAGCTGTATTTCCCTTAAAAATGGGGCATTCGATGTTCGTTGGGTTCGATCCCCAAAACACATCCCACTCTTTTCCGCACTATCCCAATTGGAATCTGTGGGTTTGGGGAATTCTTCTGTTTGTGTTCAGAGATGATTCAGAGAATTAGCCGTGGAGACAACTGTGTAATCTGTGGAGAGATTTCTTGGGTTTCCCGAGAAACTGGGATAAATCAGTGGCGCCAATATCTAAGTGGCATGACGAATTCTTGCCGCGTATGTAGTCTAAGCAACTGATTAGTTTGGCAGGGAGTAGCCAAAGACCGCCCCAATCTTGTCAGCGAATGGTTTGTGCCGAGCTGGTAACACGGTTTTCCAACGGGCCAAATATTGGCGGGTGCTGATACCCGAATTGCGCAGGCCAAAGTTTAGGAAAGCAAGGGCCTCAAGTTGCTTGGGGTCCTCCTTGATGATCTGATAGAACTGGTAGGCTGGGTATTTGTAGAGGTCGTACTTGGGATACCGTTTACCCAGTCGCAGGGCCTTCTCATTTTTCCGGAACCAAGCGATAAACTCCATTCCTTCAGGCTGCCCCTTGTCTTTGCCCAGGTACCTATCGGCATAGGAGTTGTGGTGCTTGGCGTAGCCTCTCCAGTTGGGGTAAGGCGGATGGCTTGCCCAGTCCTTGGCCATCTGCTTGAGGGCCTGATAGGAGACCGCCTCACAAAAGGCTTCGTTGATCCAGTGGTTGGGGCCAGCACCGGGCTGGTCGTGATTAATCAGGATATGGGTGAACTCGTGTGAAAACTGGTAGGCGATCTGGGCCCAACCCCAACCATCATCAATACTGAGCATAATCTGCGGTTCACCCTTGGGGCCGCGCTGATCCAGCTTTACCGGGAAACCGTTATCGGCCTTGGGGATGAGGATGGGCTTAAACTGCCGCTTGGGAAAATAACGGGCAATAGCCATGGCGGCTGAATTGCATACCACCACAAAGTTCTCGGGATCGGTTTTGAATCCCTTGTGAGTCAGCCGGATATCAAGTTTGGGGATTTTGGGTGGCGGCGGATTGTTGTCAGCCCCTATTAGAGGCATGTGGAGGAGACAGGAACCCAAGAACACCAACACAAAAAAGCTATTAAGGATTGGGAATGGTTTCATTGCTGGAGAAGGTTCTACCTTACCTTCCTGATTCATGGAAGTTCAGAGAATTAGTGGTGGGGCGCATTGTTTATCCCGAAAACAACGCGTCGGCAGCAGCGAGCGTTTCGTGGGAGCCGATGTCGAGCCAATCGCCGGGGACGACCCAAGTGTGGACAGGTTGTTGGGGGTAAAGCCATTGAACGAGGCGGCCGGGTTGGTCGGGGTTGTGGCCTTCGTTTATATAGCGGCGGATTTCGGGCAGTGCCGCGCGCGGGTAATAATAGAGGGCGATACCGATGAGAGTACTTTTGGGGGCGTCGGGTTTTTCTTCAAAACTGGTGAGACGGCCGGATTCGTCCACAGCAACAACGCCGTATTTTTTTGCTTCTTCCAGTGAACCCACATCGTGCAAGCCGAGCACGGGGGATTGCGTTTCGCGGCAGCGATCGCCAAAGCCGCGTAGATCGCCGGTGAAAAGATTGTCGCCAGCGATCACCAGCAGATCGTCATCGATGGCTTCGCGTTCGATCACATGATGCAAATCGCCAATGGCGCCGAGGCGGTCTTCGTTGCTGGTGGTGCCGTCATTGATGATGGTGCCGTTAAAGTCGGGTTGCGCTTTTTGGTATTCCGCGAGCCAGTTTTCAAAGTGGCCGGTGAACTTTTTGTTGGTGACGACAAAGGTGTTGTCGATGCCTCCGATGGCCGCGCTGCTGGCGAGTACGTGTTCGATCATCGGCTGGTTGCCGACGGGCAGCAGCGGTTTGGGGGTGTGCTCGGTGAGCGGGTGCAGCCGCGTGGCGTAGCCGGCGGCGAGGATGATTTGCTTCATAGCACGGTATGAAAAATGCCCGGCGCGGCGCGCTGCACCATAGCGCGGGATTGCACGAGGATGTCGACGCTGTTTTCGCACTCCAGCGCCTGCACGGCGAGTTGCTCGCATTCGCTGTGGTTGAGGTGGCGGATGAGGTATTTGATTTGCAGCAACATCTGCGGTGCCACGCTGAGCTCGTCCACGCCGAGGCCGAGCAGTATCGGGATGGCGGTGGAATCGCTGGCCATCTCTCCGCACACGCCAGTCCAAATGCCGTGGCGTCGCCCGGCGTCGATGGTCATTTGCAGCATCCGCAACATCGCCGGATGCGTGGGGTCATATAAATCGGCCACCTTTTCGTTGAGGCGATCGACGGCGAGGGTGTATTGGATGAGATCGTTTGTGCCGATGCTGAAAAACTTGGCGTGTTTGCCAAGCGTGTTGGCGGTGAGCACGGCGGAGGGGATTTCAACCATAATGCCGACCTCCAAGTTTTCATCGAATGGGACGCCTTCGGCGCGGAGCTCGTCCATACAAACGGCGAGCAGCGCGTTGGCTTCGGTGAGCTCTTCCACGCCGGAAATCATTGGGTACATCAGCTTCACATTGCCGACGGCGCTGGCGCGGAGGAGGGCGCGCAGTTGCACGCGGAAGATATCCTTGCGCGCGAGGCAAAAGCGAATGGCGCGCCAACCGAGGAAAGGATTGGCCTCGTCGGATTCGCCGATGGCGTGGCCGATTTTGTCCGCGCCGATATCGAGTGTGCGGAAAATCACCGGCTCGGGCGCAAGCGCCTTTGCGACGCGTTCGTAGCTGATGGCTTGCTCGTCCTCATCGGGCAACACTTTGCGGTCGAGAAACATATACTCGGTGCGGAAGAGCCCGACGCCTTGCGCGCCGCAATCGAGCACGGCGGCGGTGTCGCTGATTTGCTCGACGTTGGCGGAGAGAATAATCTGATGCCCATCGAGTGTGATGGCGGGGCTGTCCTTGATTTCCAGCAGCTTGGCCTGGATATCTTCCTGTTCCTTTTCGAGCTGGCCGTATTCGAAGAGGGTTTGGTCGGTGGGATTGATGACCACCACGCCGTTGAAACCATCGAGCAACGCGTAGTCGCCGGTGGCCATATTTTCACAGGCGGTCTTGAGGCCCACCACGGCGGGGATGCGCAGCGAGCCAGCGATGATGGCGGTGTGCGAGGTTTTGCCGCCCACATCGGTGGCAAAGCCGAGCACGTGCTCGGGATTGATCTGCGCGGTGACCGAGGGCGTGAGATCGTGCCGCACCAAAATGTATGGCTCAGTGAGATGGCTGAGGTCCACCGCGCCGCGCCCGGTGAGGTTGTCGAGCACGCGGGAAGTCACATCGCGAATATCCGCGGCGCGTTCGCGCAGGTATTCATCCTCCACACTGCCCAGCGCGATGGCGTAGTTTTCCGACACCTCGTGAAAGGCGAACTCCACGTTGACGCCTTCGGCCTCGATAAATTTCTGGACCTCATCGAGCAGGGTTTGATCCTCGAGCACAAGCAGGTGGGCATCGAAAATTTCCGCATCGGACGAGCCCATTCGGTCGCGCACCTCATCCTGTATGCGGGCGATGTCGCGGCGGGTGGCGGTGAGGGCTTGTTGGAGGCGCTCCAGTTCGGCGGGGAAATTCTTGGGTTCCACACGATGGCGCGCGGGGCGTTCGCCGTGGTCATCATCCAGAATGACAATGCGCCCGCGCACCACGCCCGGCGAAACGCCAATGCCCCGGAAGATGCGTTCCCCATTATCAGCGCTGTCAACCACGCGCGGATGATGGTTCGCGGGTAGGGCGGGGAACAAGTAAAAAGTCAAAATTCACTTTTTACTTTCTCCCCAATACGGCACGGTGCGCCTGTGCCTGACCCACGCGCCATCCACAACCTTGCCCTCGTGGGATTCATGGGATGTGGGAAATCTACCGTGGGCTGCGCGGTGGCGGGCGAGTTGGGGTTTGAGTTTGTGGATACCGATGCGCTGGTGGAAGCCGAAGCCGGCATTCCCGTGAGCGAAATTTTCGACAAAGCCGGTGAGGACGCCTTTCGCAAACTGGAACGCGAAGCCATCGCCGGGTTGGAAACCCGGCGCGGATTGGTCATCGCCACTGGCGGTGGCGCGGTGACTTTTGCCGAAAATCTCGCCAGCCTCAAGCGGCACGCCTTGGTCGTTTGCCTCTGGGCCAATGCCGAGGCATTGCACGACCGCACGAAGCACCAAACCCACCGGCCATTATTGCAGCAGGAAAATCCGCTGGAAGTCATCCGCGCACTATTGGCGGAGCGCGCGCCGCATTACAAAAAAGCCGACGTCATCATCAACACCGAGCACCGCCCCCAACGCGTCGTCGTCGCCCAAGTGAAGCATCAATTCGAGGAATCCAGCGGCGGCGGCACTTCGCCTGATTCCGCCGCGGTCTCCTGAGCCTCCGCCGCTTTCTCCGCCTTAAACACCTGCGCCGTGGTCACCTGCGCCCAGATCCACATCACTTTGAAAATAATCACCCCCACCGCCCCCGTCACCAACGGCCCCATCATGCCGTTGCTCAAATGCTTTAGCGCCGCGGAAATATCCTCCTCCTCCCCGTCCATGCTGGTTGAGTAATTTTGCAGCGCGTGATAAAATTCATAAATGCAATAGCCCAGAAGCGTGAAGCCGATGATCGACCCCACCGTTTGAATGGCACCTGAAACCCAGCGTTTACAAATCAGCGTGCCCACCCCCGGCAACGTCATGTTTGCCATCAGGCAAACCCATTTCATTTCGGCGTCCTCTTACCAAACAAATGCTCATACGCCACCGCCGTCATCGCTATGCTTAGCGGCATTGTCACCAGCATTCCGAAGCACAGCACCAGAATGCCAACGAAGTTCACCAGCACGGTGCAAATCATCAGCAACAGGCATTTGCCCCAGCAATTTTTGGTGATGCGCCATGTGGCTTTGAAGGCTTCCACCCCTTCCATGCGCCGATCCAATGCCAGTGGGATGCCAAAAATCAGCATGCCCCAAATGGTGTATACGAGCAGCATCGAGATGATAAAACTCAAAGCGATGATCAGAATGGTAAAGATGGGAGGACTTCCCGCACTCGCTTCTGCGATGCCGGTGACAAATCCCACGATGGCTCCGCCAATCAGCGGGATGCAGCCGGCGAATATCGCCAGCATCATAAACAGGTTCACCAAAAACAACGGCATGAACGCATCGCGAAATCCGACGAAAATATTTCCCACTTCCGCCGGCTCATTGCGCAGGCGTTTGAGGAAGATATAATAGGTGCCACCCATCAATGGCCCCGCGCACACCAATTGGCCAAAGGGCACCAGAGCCGATACAATACTCAACCCCATCAAGGCCAACACAGTGAGCAGCAGCAAACCGAAATTATCCATCACCAGCCGCCAGCCTCGGCTAAAACACTCGCCCACCGAAAACGTGTGCGGACGCCCTTGCAACTCCTGCATCAATTGATCCGCTGTGAGCAAGGGCCCGCCTCCGGGCAACGGCGGTGGCGATTGAGCTGCTCCCTCTACGGGAGGCAAGGGTGGCGCAGAGCCCGGCGAAACATTCGGCTCAAACTCCGGAAAATCCCGCAGGCGTCCCCAATCTTCCGCATCCACCGGTTTGATTCGGGTGTCTCCATTGGCGCGCCCGGCCTGAACCCATTCCCGAACTTCCTCCGTCGATACCGGTCCGTACTCATTCCCATCCCCGCCAATGATGATGTACTGGCTCATGAATGATTAGTGAAACGCCGCCTTCACCTCCGGTTTGCACAACACCACAATCGCCCAAATGCCCGCGCCCAATGCCAAGGCAGCAACAGCCCCAGTCGCAAAGAATGCAAAGAATGCTCGCCGCCATCGCCAGCCCATACGACTGGCATTTTTTCATCTTGATCGAGCCGATCAGGATTATGATGTTAATGATAATAACAACCACATTCTGAACGAGCCCGAATGCTCCTTGAGCCAAGATTTTATCACGAATTTCCGGTGGTAGATCCGCAGCAATCGCCCCGCCCGCCAAATTCAAAACTACGCCGAGCAATTGGAGGAGAATCATAATGATCGCCAGCACCATCATGAAAATCGCCGGGCCTTTGACCATCGCCTGCGCCGCCGCCGGGTTGGCCACCATCGGCAGGGGCATGCCGGGCGCGGCGGGCGCGCCGAGGGTGGCCGGCACGGGTGGTGCGCCGCCGGTGGATGCCAGTTCCGGGTATTGCCCCGCCGGTTGCCATGCGCCGCCGTCGGCACTCACTTGGGTTTGCGCGTTCACGCGGTTCTCCGCCATGAACTGTTGCATTTGTTCCTGGGAATACGGCCCGTAAGTTTTCCCGTCGCCGCCGATGAAATGATATTGTGCCATAACTAAATCTACTGCGCGGAATCTACGGATTCGCAATGCCGATGGCAATGCCCAATGCCACAAGGGCAGCAAGGATCACAAAACTCAGGATCGAGCAAATGAGCCCCGCGATGGCCATACCTTTGCCTTCTTGTTGGGGGTTGGCCTTGAGTTGCGTCAGGGCGATGATGGAAAAGACGATTCCCAAAATATTGAAGGGCAATCCATAGCAACAACACAACATGGGCAGCGAAAGAATGCCGCAAATCATTCCGGTGATGGCCATCGGGTTGGTGTGCGGCTGGGGAGTAGCGGTGTAAGTGGGCGGCGCGGCTTGATAAATCTGCGGTGGCGGCTGCGCCGCGCCGGGTTGGGGCAAGGGCGCGGCGGCGGTCGGGTTCAAGTCGGCGGCAAATTCCAGCAGGCTGTCCAGTTGCACCCATTCCTCCTCGCCTTGGGGCCGGATTCGCGACTGGGCATTCAGCCGGCCTTCGGCAATCCATTCCCGCACTTCCACCGCAGCCTTGGGCCCATACTCCTTGCCGTCGCCGCCGATGAGGAAATACATGGGCGGAAAGTAACGGGGCAAAGGCCGAAGGTCGCGAAAAAAGTTAAACCGCGGGTTTCCTCGAATGTGCCGCCACGTATTCGCGCACTTCCGCATCGTTCAGCAGCCAGTGGTTGATGACGCCCAGCACGAGGCAAATGGGGTTGAAGGCGAGGATGCAAACAATCAGCAACGTGGCCGCGCTTGCCGTGCGCGGCAGGATGGGCCCGGCGTTTTGCCCGAGCAATCGCGCGCCCTGCACGGTGATGAGAATGCCCGCGATGAACGAGTACAATCCGCTCGGGATGAAACAGCACACAAACAATAATGAAGTCAGCCCGGCCCATGCCACTATCAGCGTCCACAAAAGGGACACAATTCCGCCCACCAGCGTCATCACCGCTACCGCCTGAAATTTTCCGGGCCGCGCGGGCGACTGCATCGGCGGGCCGGATTGGGAAAGGCACTCGGCCAACTCGGGGAATTGATCCAGCCGTTGCCAATCATTCGCCGCGCTCGTTCGCGCAAGCGATTTGGCATCGGCGCGGCCGGTTTCAACCCAGCGTTTCAAATCCGCCAGCGAGCGCGGGCCGTACTCCGCGCCGTCGCCGCCGATGATCGTGTACTCGCGCCCGGCCGCCCTGGATGCCTCGGCAATGTCCTCCGGAATGGGCGGCAGTTTGGAATCCTCGGGTTCGTCGCTCATCGGTTTTTATCGGAAACCCAAGTAAATAGAAACCGCCAACACCACAAAACCCAAAAGCGAAAGCGCGCCCACTACGATGCCAAGATAGCCGGTGATGAGCCCTGCCACGACGAGCCCTTTTCCGCCAACGAGTTCCGGTTCCGCGCGGATGGTGCCCCACGCCAAGTGCCCACAAATCACTGCCGGCACGCCCAGCAGTAAGCCCAGTGGAAAAAACACCAACGACACAATGCCCAGCACCAAACAAGCCACCGCTATGCCCGAAGCGCGCGGCGGCTGGCCCGGCGGCAACGGTTGGCCGCGCAACGGGCCCGTCCATTCGGGGAAAGTCGAGAGCGGCCGCCACGTTTCTTCGCCCGTGCGCCGCGCCATCGTGCGATGGCTCGCTCGCCCCTCGCGGATCCAACGGCAAACCGCCGCCGCATCCTCCGGCCCATGCGCCCGATTGTCCGCGCCAATGATTTCGTAAGTGGGCCGCATGAGTCGCAAAAATTTATCGCGAGGCAAATATTCCTATTATAAAAAAGACAGTAAAAATAAGGCTGACGATGATTTCCAATGCACCGCCAATGACTGCAATCCAAGCATGGGCGGTGCCTCTGACGACTGGATTTTCCTTCACATTTTTCAATCCCTTGATGCCCATTACCAGAGTGCCAATGGAGAAAATCACACCGAGGATCGGGATGAACATAAGGATCCCGCCGGCGAACGCCATGTAGTAGCCGATTAAGGCATGCTTATTTTTATAGGGGATTAAGCCGCCAGTGGCGTCACCCTCGGCTGTTCCCTGGCCCACATGCGGCGGCGCGGCACCGGGATAGCCCGTGGGTGATGGCGAAGCCAAGCCGGTGAGCGCGGGGGCAAACTCTGGAAAATGGGCAAGTGGTTTCCATTCTTGTGAACCTTCCACGCAAGTCATCGTTTGGCCGTTGGCGCGGCCTTCGGCAATCCATTGATTGAGCGTGGCCGCATCAATCGGTCCGCGGGGTTGGTTGTCTGATCCAACGATATGATACATTTTTACTTTCGGTTGACGGCGCGTTGGGTGCTCAAAGAGCGCTTTCGAAACTAACAGGAAACCAACCAATGCCCGCGAGGCAAAACCATGCTCCCCTATTTCACCGCAGCCGGTTCCACCACCGGCGGCGAGGCGAGCCAACTGAAAGGGAGCGATTGGAATATTTCGCACCACGCCGAGTGCGATAAAAATTACTGCAATCCAAACCAGCGGTTGATTGCATTCAGTTTGGGCAAGCGGCACGGGCATTTCGCCGTGCCGCCGCCATTCGCGCAGCCACAGGAAAATGAGAAACCCCACAATCGGCAGCGAGAGAATGTAGCCGGGATGAAACTGAAACGCGGCCAGCAAACGCCCGTGCGTCAGCGCGTGCGTGGCCCGCAAGCCGCCGCAGCCGGGGCAGTCCAAGCCCGTCACTTTTTTGAAACCGCACTGTGGGAAATATTGTTTGTTGGCCACCGGCTCGTTTTGATGCACGAACACGATCGCCGCGACGATTGCCACGAGCGCCAGCACGGGCAGCAGTTTCCACGCTTGGCGCGGCGGTGCGGCGGTGAGGATGGGCGGTTCGTCGGGCATTAGTTTGCAAGCGCGCGCAAGTTTAGCTCGGCGGCAGCGCGGCCATCGTCGATGACGGCGGCGGCGAGATCCATTCCGGCGCTGATGGAATCGGCGGCGCCGGCCACGAACAATGCCGCGCCGGTGTTTAATAAAACCGCTTCGCGTTTGGGGCCCTTGTCTTCGCCATTTAATATCGAGCGAATGAGGCCGGCGTTGGTTTCCGCATCGCCACCGGCGAGGTCTTCCAAGGTGGCACTCGGACAGATTGAAAGATCTGCCGGGCTCAATGTCGAAGTTGCAAAGCCGCGGTCTTGATAAAACTCGGCGATAGAATTTTCGCCGAGCGTGGAAAGTTCGTCCATCGGTTGTCCCGTCCGCGCTGCCGCACACCACCATGCCGCGTTGGATGCCGAGGGTTTGCAAAACTTTGGCCATCGGCTCGGTGAGCTCCGCGCGCGGCACGCCGATGAGTTGGGCAGTGGGGCGCGCGGGATTCAGCAGCGGGCCAAGGAAATTAAACAGCGTGCGCTTGCCCGCCTCGGCACAAAGCTTGCGCGCGGGCGCGATGTGTTTGAACGCGGGATGATACAGCGGCGCAAACAAAAACGCGAAGCCATGCGCGGCCATCGAGGCGGCGGCGGCGGCGGGCGAAAGGTCGGTGGGGATGCCGAGCGCCGCAAGCACATCGGCGCTGCCGCTGCGGCTGGTGATGGCGCGGTTGCCGTGCTTGGCCACGGTGACGCCCGCCGCCGCGCACAAAATCGAAACAGTGGTGGAAATGTTAAACGTGTTGAGCCCGTCGCCGCCCGTGCCACAGACATCGAGGATGGCTACCCGCGCGCGTGGCGTCATCCAGCGGCACGGCGGTGGCGCGCGCGCGAAGTTCGCCGGCGAATGCGGCCAGCTCCTCCGTGGACTCGCCTTTGGCCGCGAGCGCGGTCAGGAATTCCGCCTTCACCTCCGGCAAAATTTCCTCGGCAGGTCATTTGCTCCACCGCATCGATTACCTGTTCGACCGGATAAAGTCAGTGCGCCGCGCGGAGTTGTTCGGTTAATAGATTGAGCATCGGCGGGAAGGGTCGGGGTTCTTTGTGTGCGGTTCAAGGAATTTTGGGTAGGGCGGTTTCTCCGAAACCGCCCTGCCTCACTATTCACTACTCACCACTCACGCCATCCGCTACATTGCGCGCCGCGTGGAAACGATCACACTCAAAACCGACACTGCAGATCTTTTTGCCGAAGCGGTCGCCCAAGCGGCGGCGGCGTTGCGGCACGGCGCGGTGGTGGCGTTGCCGACGGAAACGGTTTATGGGCTCGCGGCGAATGCGTTGGACGAATCGTGTGTGGCGAAAATTTTTGAGGCCAAAGATCGGCCATCGGAAAACCCAATCATCGTGCACGTGGCGGATGAAACGATGGCGCGCGATTGCGTGGCGGAATGGCCCGCTGCCGCCGCCGCGTTGGCCAAAGCGTTTTGGCCGGGGCCGCTCACGTTGGTGCTGCCGAAGGCGGAGGGGATTCCGGACAACGTCACCGCGGGCGGAGACACGGTGGGCGTGCGTTGGCCGGGGCATCCGTTGATGCAGGAAGTGATTCGCGCGTGCCGGTTTCCGTTGGCGGCGCCGAGCGCGAATGTTTCCAACCAAGTTTCCCCCACCACCGCCGCGCACGTGTCGGCGCAATTGGACGGGCGTATTCCGCTGATCATCGACGGCGGCGCGGCGAATGTGGGGATTGAATCCACCGTGGTGGAGGTGGCGGGCGATGCAGTGCGCGTGTTGCGGCCCGGGATGATTTCCGCCGAGGCCGATTGCGGCGGTGTGGTCCCGATGGCGCGGGCGGAAATGAAACGGGCATTTTGAAAAGCCCCGGCCAGTTGCCGCGCCATTACGCGCCGAACGCGCGGCTGTTGGTTTTGACGTGGACGGACGTGGAGGATTTGGAAAAACAAATCGCCTACTCGCGCACGCCGCACGATCGCGTGTGCGTCATTGCCCACACGAGCATTATGTCCGCCACGCGGTTTGGGCGCGTAAGTGTTTTTCCGAATGATCCCGAGGCCTACGCGCGCGCGCTGTACGCCGAGCTGCACCAATGCGATGCCGAAGGCGCGGAGCTGATCGTGGTGGAAGCCGTGCCTGAGGCGACGGAGTGGCAGGGGATTGCGGATCGGTTGGCGCGGGCCGGGGGATAGTTTGGGAATGCACGTTCATCTTGACGAAGGGGCGCGGGGGCTTCAAGCTCGCCGCAAATGGTACAGTATTTGGATTTGCTCCGGCACGTGCTGGAGAAGGGGAAGCAGAAGGACGACCGCACGGGCACGGGGACGTTGTCGGTGTTCGGGGCGCAGTCGCGGTTTGATTTGCGCGAGGGGTTCCCGATGTGCACGACGAAGAAACTGCACTTGCGGAGCATTGTCCACGAGTTGCTTTGGTTTCTGAAGGGCGACACGAACATTGGTTATCTCAACGAGCACAAGGTGCGAATTTGGGATGAATGGGCTGATGAATCGGGCGACCTCGGCCGGGTGTACGGCGCGCAATGGTGCGACTGGCGCGCGCCGGATGGGCGCGGCATCAATCAAATCGACGAGGTCATCGCGCAAATCAAAACCAATCCGGATAGTCGGCGGCTGATTGTCAGCGCGTGGAATGTGGGCGAGCTGGATCAAATGGCGTTGGCGCCGTGCCACGCGTTTTTTCAATTCTACGTGCGCGATGGCGAGTTGAGTTGCCAGCTTTATCAGCGCAGCGCGGATTTATTTCTCGGCGTGCCGTTCAACATCGCCAGCTACGCGCTGCTCACGATGATGGTCGCCCAAGTCACCGGCCTGCGCGCGGGCGAATTTGTACATACCTTTGGCGACTTGCATTTGTATTCCAATCACCTCGAGCAAACGCAAGAGCAACTTTCGCGGGAACCGCGGTCATTGCCGAAAATGAAAATGAACACGGATGTTCAGGATATTCACGATTTTGTTTTTGAGGATTTTGTGTTGGAGGAATATGATCCACATCCGCATATTAAAGCGGCGGTGGCGATTTAGGTGAGTTGATTGTTGATGGTATGAAATCAATTGCGCTCGGATCTCAAGTCCATCAACCCTCAACCCTCAACCCTCAACCTGTCTTCAAGGCGATCGCGGCGATGTCGCTCAATCGCGTCATCGGCAATGGCCTGAAAATTCCGTGGCATTTACCGGAGGATTTTAAGTGGTTTAAGGAGACGACGATGGGGGAGGTTTTGGTGATGGGGCGGCGGACGTTTGAATCGATTGGGCGCGCGTTGCCGGGGCGGGAAACTTTGGTGCTCACGCGCGGGGATTTTTCGCATCCGGACGTGGAGGTGATTCGGTCGTTGGAAGACATTGCGCCGCGCTTGAACGGGCGCACTTGTTTTATTGCGGGCGGCGCGCAGGTTTATGAACAGGCGCTGCCGCGTTGCTCGGATTTGTTGCTGACGATTGTGCAGCGTGAGGTGGAGGGGGATGTGTTTTTTCCAGAGTTTGAAAATCAATTTGAGGAAGTGGCGGTGCTGCGCGCGGAAGCGGAATTTTGCATTGTGCATTATCGAAATCGTGAAATGAAATAATGGCGGACTTGCTGAAATCATCCGGCGCGATGGCCGGGGCCACGCTGGCGAGTCGGGTGCTGGGGATGGTGCGGGAGATGTGTTACGCGCGGTTCATGGGCGACGGGCTGGTGGCGGGGGCGTTTGTGTTGGCGTTTATGATTCCGAATTTGTTCCGTCGACTGCTGGGCGAGGGTGCGTTGATGGCGGCGTTCATTCCGGTTTTCAAGGAGCAGGAAAAAACGGCGGGTGAGGCGGCGATGTGGCGCACGACGAATGCGTTGATGAGCGGGCTGGTAGTGGTGCTGGCGGCGGTGGTGGGCGTGGGGCTGTTGGGGATCACGGCAGCGCTGGAGTGGGGGGAGTGGAGCAAGCAAACCACGTTGATGCTGGAGCTGTTACGCTGGGTGTTTCCGTATGTGTTTCTGATTTGTTTGGCGGCGGTGGCGATGGGGATTTTGAATTCGCGCGGCCATTTCTTTTTGCCGGCGCTGGGCGCGTTGATTTTCAATGTGGTGATGATCGGGGCGGTGCTGTGGTTGGCACCGAGTTATGGGACGGAGCTGAAAGATCGAGTGTTCGCACTGGCGGTGGGCGTGTTGGTGGCGGGGGTGGCGCAGTTGCTTTATCAATTGCCGGCGTTGTGGCGCGAGGGGTTTCGGCCGGAATGGATTTCGCCCTGGGCGGATGATTCGGTGCGGAAAATAATGAGCCGACTGGGGCCGGGCGTGATCGGCGTGGCGGCGTTTCAGATCAACGTGTTGGCGACGTATTGCATTGGGTTTTTTGTGGGGGGGCACGTGGTGGCGTCGTACGGGTACGCGGTGCGGTTGCTGGAATTGCCGCAGGGTTTGTTCGCGGTGTCGATGGCGACGTTTATGTTGCCGACGTTGGCGGGGTTGGCGGCGGAGAAAAAATACGGCGATTTCCGCGCGCGCATTGACGAGGCGGCGCGGCATTTGTTGTTTTTGAATCTGCCGGCGGCCGTGCTGTTATTTGTGATGGCGGAGCCGATTGTGCAGTTGCTGTTTCAGTACGGGGCGTTTGATGAGGCCGCCACGCAGCGGGCGGCGTGGGCGTTGAAATGTTTGGCGCCGGCGTTGCCGGGGTATTCGCTGGTGCTGATTTTGGTGCGGGCGTTTTATGCGCTGGGCGAGGTGCGGACGCCGGTGAAAATCAGCATCGCGTGTTTGGTGTTAAACTTGGTTTTGGCGTTGGCGTTGGTTTTTCAGTTTAAGGACGGATTGCAGCAGGGCGCGTTTGGGATTGCGAACACGATCAGCTCCACCTTGAACGCGGTGCTTTTGTGGCGGGCGTTGCGTCGGCGAGAGGAGCTTGCACCGATGGCGTTGCCGGGGTTGCGGCGGCAATTGCCGGTGATGATGGGGTTGGCGATGCTGGCCGGTTGGGTGGCGTGGGGTGTGGGGCGGGGGTACTTGGATTTGGGCGGCGATGGAGGCAATGGTGCGGCGGTGTCATCGCGGTTGTTGGCGGTTTTCGGGCCGCTGTTTAGCGCGGGGATTTTTTATTGGGCGGTGAGTGGTTTGGCGGGGGTAGACTCAGCGAAGGCGATTCTGGGAATATTTCGCCGTAAGCGCCCGGAATGACCTATTTTTCACCCTAAATAGTTTGCGAAATTGCTTTTTCGGAGTACATTGTTTTAACGGGTTAGCGAGGCATGCGACCTGACTTGTAATCGTTGAAGTTGGAAAAAATAAAGATAGGGGGCCTCGCCGTATCCGGTGAGTGATTCAAATGAAACCGTTTTTAGCTATTGACTGCGGCGCAGCGAGCTTGAAGGTGGCGTTGTTCGAGCCCCAAGCGAGCGGCAGTCTCGTGCTCGCGCGCTACGAAGTGGTGTCGCTGGGCCAGCGCGGGTTGGAAGAAACCGACCGCGTGGGGCTACTCAAGGAGGTGCTGCAAGACACCCTCGACCGTCACGAGATCCGCGCCAAAGGGCTGGAGGCGCACATCTGCACGCCCAGCTATCAGAGCTTCACAAAATTTTTGCGCACCCCGCCCGTGGAAGGCAGCAAGGTGGGCCAAATCATCCAGTACGAAGCCCAGCAAAACGTGCCCTTCCCGCTGGACGAAGTGGAATGGGATTATCAAATCCTCGGCACGGCGGATACCGGCGAGCTGGAAGTGATGCTCATGGCGCTGAAGCTCGAGATCATCGACAGCCTCTCCACCGTGTGCAACGACCTCGGCTTGAAGCTCGCCATCGTGGACGGCTCCGCCGCGGCGCTGCGCAATTCATTCATGCATAACTACGGCGAGCTCGAAGGTTGCTCGCTTTTGCTGGACGTGGGAGCCAAAACCGCCAATGCATTGTTCATCGAAGAAGGCGGCAAATTTTTCATGCGCAGCATCAACTTCGGTGCCAACGCGGTGACTCAGGAATTCTCCCGCGAGAGCGGCCTCGACTGGGCGGCGGCCGAGGAATACAAGCGTGCCTACGGCTACGTCCACGTCACCAACACCGCCGAGCCTACCGATCCGTACCAAGCCATCGTCGTCAAAACCGCCCGCAACGTGATGACCCGCCTGCACCAGCAAGTGGCGCAAACCATCCAGTACTACCGCGCCCAGCAAGGCGGCTCCGCGCCCGTGCGGCTCTTCCTCGCCGGCGGCGGCGCGTCCATGCTTTACACCGCCGAGTTTTTCCAGGAAAAACTCAACCTCCCCGTTGAATTCCTCAACCCCTTCCGCAACGTGGAGCTCGGCCCCGAAGTGGATTCCGAAGCCCTTGCCAGTGAAGCCCACAGCCTTGGCGAAATGGCCGGCCTTGGCCTGCGCGCCACCACCATGGGCATGACCGAATTCAACCTCCTGCCCAAGCGCGAAAAAATCAGCCGCCAAGTAGACAAGCGCGGCCCCTACGCCATCGCCACCATCTTCTGCGCGGGGCTGATTTTATATGTTACCGGCGCTTCGCACCTCAGCATTGCGAAAGAAAAAGAATCCCAAAAAACGACTATCGAGAAAAACCTCGAGGGCCTCACACGCATTGGGCAAGACATCAATACCGCCAATAGCGAGCTGTACCAGCTCAAGGGTAAATCCGATAAAATGGAAGGCATTCTGCGCAGCCGATTTTATTGGATAGATATAATAAACGAGATTCAGCGCACTCTCGACGAGGCCGATGGCGTAATTTTTATTCTAACCGGCCAACCCAACAACATGACCGGGATGATGCCCAAGGGCACCAACATTGCAGACCAAATCAACGCCCCAACAATTGCCGAGGCCGATGCCGCGGTCTGGTTATTGTCACTCACCACCAAGCCGGGAGGGCAAACCGGCGGCCAACAAGGCGGCCAACAAGGCGGATTCGGGAGGGAAGGCGGCGGTGGCATGGGTGAAGGCGGCAACGGCGGCATGGGTGAAGGCGGCATGGGTGCGGGCGGAATGGGAATGGGAGGCAATGAGGGCGCGTCCCAATCGGTCAAAGGGGCTCCTATCGAGTTGGTATATCTAAACCTAATGGCGATGGACGTGCGGGCAGATGGGCCCGATGGCGAGAAAGTGGATCCTCGAGAGGGGCTCAATGGCGAATTTGCCGAGATGGTTGCATCCCTGTTTCGGCGCAATGCACTTTTCAAAGATGACGATGGTTCCACCAAAGTCGTGGGCAATCCGCAAATGAAAGAAAAAGACGGTACGAGCTGGTTCGAGTTTCAAATCCAGCTTTCCCTAAGAGACCCAATCGTGATGAAGGACAAGGATATCGAATAGCATGAATAAAGAATTGATAATTTATTATATCAAGCGCCACGGGTTAGTGATCATTGGCCTGTTGCTGGCGGGGGGCTTCGTGGGGTACGGGTTTAAATTCAAAGGCGATGCCCAGGCCCGCGTCGAAGAGGCCAACTCCGCCTTTGATGCCGCCAAGGAAAATCGCCAAAAAATTTACAACCCAGCCGATCGAATAAAAATTGATAGGTTAAACGTCACCCGCCTTCAGGAAGACACGGGGAATCTGGACGAATTGATTGACGGCGCGGAATCCGTCATCAGCTCCGGCGAAGCATTGGTGCCATTTGGAAACAGCATTGAATTCAAGCGCCACTTGGCGAGCGTCATCCGTCAACTTTCCCTCAAGGCAAAAGAGAGTGGGGTTGAACTGCTGAGCGATCCGGAAAACAAGAGCGTGTGGAAGGATTTGGATTACTTCTTCACCTTTTATGAGGTGATGACCAAAACACACGGCGTGCCCGAGAATATGATGGGAGAGCTGCAAATCCAACTCAAAGACGTGGAGACCATTATCAATATCGTGCTCGACAGCCGGGTGCAGTCGCTCGAGCTGCTTCAGCGCAACCCCGTCACCGGGCTGGATTTCTCCGCGCCAAACAAAAGAGACTACATTAATGTTCAAGACCGAAACAAATATACCAACTCCGTAGCCGTGGTCCGGCCCTATCGCATTAAATTTCATTGCCTGAGCGGAGGCATTGCCAATGTTTTAAGTGGCCTGGCGAAAGAAGAATTATTCTATGTGGTCCGCAAACTTGAAGTTACTCAGGCAAAAGCCAGCACCGCCGGCGGTTCAGATGGCATGGGGATGGGGATGGGCATGGGTGATGGAGGCGGTATGGGCGGTGACCCCGGTGGCGGTTTTGGTGAGCCCGGAGGCGGACGCGGTGGCGGTTTTGGTGAGCCCGGAGGCGGAGACCCTGGCGGAGGCCCAGGTGGTGGAGGCGGGGTTGGCGGTGCTCAAGCCTCATCGGGAACCGTAAGCATCCCTCTTACCCCAAGTGAGCATCAGTTGTTGGAAACAGCCATTCAATTGGCCACCCCCAAGGCCAAGAGCGTGATGCGCGAGGAACTTTTGGAAGTTACCATCGATGTGGATGTCATCCGTAAAATCCGACGGGTACCCACCCCGGAAGAGGCCGGAGAAGCGAACGGGGCCAACCCCGGTATGCCGCCGGTGCTACCGGCAGGACTTTCCGCAGAACCTTCCACCAACAATCTGGCCAACCCTCCCGGAACTCCGGGCACTAACAACACCAATGGCCCCGCCGCGCCCGCGGCACCTCAGTTCGGGAGCTAACTGCCAATGGAAAAACTGCAACCCATACTCGGGAAACTCAAAGGGGCACTGGATCACCTTGAGAAAATTATCTTGGGCATCGTGCTGGTGGCGGTGGCGGTGATTTCTGTAAAGATGCTGCTGGGGGCCAAGGGAGAGCTAATCGATGTCAGCAAAGTGACCGAAATTACAACCTTGGGCGGTACGCTGAGCAAGCCAAATGACATCAGTTCATTGTCCAATTTGGTGCGTGTCTCCAGTGACGATCCGCCCAACATCGATCTTGTGGGCGATAACCACTCCGTGTTCAACGCCGCTAAGTGGAACAAAATCGTCACCAATAGCATCGTCAATGGCAGGACCGTTAGCGTCACTAATTTGGTGCGTGATTCGGTCACCCGCCCCTTGGGCATATCTGCATTGCGTGTGGAAGGCATCAAGGAAATCATCCTGAAGATTACTCCAAAAATACAATTCAACCGCAGCCCCGCCAGGCTGGGCGACAACAATATGCGCTACACATTCGAGGCCGAAGATGAATATCCTTCTCGGCATATGTCGGTTCCGGAATTTATGGCCTTCAAGCGCGGGGTGCGCCATTCCTACTACGCCGGCCGAGCTGTGGACACCTTTCGCATACGATCTTTTTTACCTCAGATACGCCCATTTGGCGGAAAAAAAGCACTATCCCCCAGCCTGCAACCCCAAGCCAAAAGCGACCAGCACCCCCTGCATCTCTTCAAAAATCTCCGCCATCCCAGCAGTTGGGAAGTGGGTTTTCGTTTCACCGGCGCGTCCCTTGCCAACCCACAACACCCACCAGCCAAGCAGATAGAAGATGTGATCGTCACCTTCGACATCATCTATGGGCTCCCCAGCGGAGGATATATGACCAACCTCAACCAGAACGCCAAGGCAGACCAGCCAATCCCCATTACCCGCGGGTATACGGCCGACCTGGTTTTCAAAACCGAATTTACTCCTAGACCCATCCGGTGGGAAGGCGCGCGCGTGGGTCTGCGGCTTTCCATCGATCAGGAAGTTTTTCGGGTTCTCAGTATCACTGCGGACATGGTGCAGCTAGTGTCCGATCGTGGCTTCGGCGGCAACGGCCAAATCTTCGACAAGCAATTGCAGGGCGTCGGTCCCGGACAGCCCGTGAAGCCGGGCATCCCCGCCATCCCCGTGCCTGGCGGAGGCACCAATGCTCCTTCCACCAACACCTTGCCCGCCCGCCCCGCCATGGCCATTCCGCCCACCGCAGGAGGGCAGTAGCCCGTGGCGTGGAAAGCAACAGACACATTATTTTCTTGCCAAACCGCCTGGCTCCGGTAAAGTGCCCGAGGGGCTGATTTATCAGTCGGGGGTAATCGGCCATTCTGGCCAAAACAAATGGGGGTATTATGAATCAGTTGGGGTTTGTTTTTCGTGTCGCCTTATCTATTGGCTTTATTGCTATCTCCGTAAATGTCCGCGCGCAAGCCGCACCGCCGCCGGGTATGCCTTCTCAAGATGCCATTCAGCGTCTGATGGAAGAAGAACGCCGGTTGCGCGCGCAGGCGGTCAACGATCCTATCACGCAAGAAGCCATCGCCAATGCCAAGTTGGTGGCAGCTGCTCTGGGTAACATCGATCGCAAATCGCAACTCGATTTGACATCCGTACGGCAACTCGCTCAACAGGCAACGCAGGCCGCTCGATACGCCGATGCCATCTCAAGGTATCGCCATGCCATCAAAATCGAGTACGAATTCAAAGCCTTTGTAAACGCCCAGCTCAAGGGTCTGGTGCGCGCGGACCATGCAATTTCTATCAAAGCATTGTCCACGATGGATTTGTCCATGAGCGATATTCGCGCCGGTTATTTGAAGGTGACCGAAGTCATGGTGGAAGCGGCCTGGCAAAAAGATGACTTTTTAGAAGCCAAAGGATATATCGAAGACACCCTCGGCTGGCTTCCCGACAATGCCGAACTGCAATTGCTCCTTCGCGAAAGCGAAAAACGGAGCGCGGCATACGTCAGAAGCGAGCCATCACCCGATGCCGCGAGCCGGCGGGAAGAATTGAACGATCGCGACCGGGAAATCACCCGCCTGCTCAAGGACGGGCGATTTTACTATGAAATGCGTGACATCGATAATGCCAAGCGCGTTTTCGAGCAGGTGATGTTGGCCGATGGCCGCAATGATATTGCCAGCAATTATTTGCGTATGATCAACAAATTTCAGAACGAAGCCGCCAAGGATGCCCGCACGCGGGAATACCGGGATCGAGTGCAGGAGGTGAACGAGGCCTGGGATCCAATGCCTCATCAACGCACAATACCCACCCCAAACCCCACGTGGAGACTCCAAACCGGCGGCAGCGCCAACCAACCCGGCGGCCCCGGTGCTAACAATGTGATCATGAACAAACTGCAGAGCATTCGCGTGCCCAACGTGCCGCCCATGGCAGGCATGGCGCTCAATGAAGCAGTGAATCTGATCACCCAAATGGCTGAAGAAAATGACACCATTTCAATCAATCCGCGCGACAAGGGCATCAATATCTGGATCAAGACCGACCTGCCGGAGTACGCAAAAATCGTGGGCAACTTTCCCCGCCTCGGCTCACCCCACATCAATCCCGCTAATGGAATGCCCATGGGTCGTCCGGTGATGAAACACGCCGGCGGCAGCATGGCCGATGGCATGGGGCAGAGGGGGGCATCCGGCTCCCAATTGAATGGCGGGTTGCCTAGCGTACCCACCATGGGCGGCGGACGGCTAGATCCCACTCGAATTTCCATTCAGGGCATCACCGCGCCGCTCACCAATTTGAGCCTCTCGCAGTTGCTTAACATCATCACCAAATCCTGTGATCAACCGATTGATTGGAAAGTGAGCGAAGGCACCGTGATGCTTTCCTATCGCCCGGCGGATGCGGATTTTGTCACCAAAAATTTCCAAGTAAAACCCAATGCGTTTTACACGGAACTCGTGAAAGTGAGGCGCACAGACCGGCAGCTTTCGCCGCCAGAAAAGTCGCCCATGGGCGAGGGATTCGATTCGGCAATTCGTGCCAAGCAGATCGCAATCCGGTGGGCGCAACAATCTCTATCTCGGCCAGTCCTCCAATGGCGGCGGCGGCATGGCGGGCGGCGGCGGCGGCGGCGGCGGCGGCGGCGTTATCAATCAGGCGGCCTCGCAGGCGGTGGTGGACTACTTGGCGCAATTTGGAATCACTGCGCAGGTGGTGTTTAACCCCAGCAACGGTCAGTTGCTGGTGCGGGCGCAATTGGCGAACCTCGAGCAAATCGAGCAGGTCATCGAAATTCTCAACACCTCTCCGGAGCAATTGGTCATTGAAGCGAAGTTCGCCGAGATTGAGTTTAACGAAGGCGAATCACTGGGCTTCGATTGGTATCTTGGAAATTTCATGATGCAAAACGGCAAGTACATCACCGGTGCTGGCTCGCAGCCCACCTACATTGGCAAGCCCAGCGCGTCCAATCCTTCCGGTTTTTTTCCGTACGCCGGCACGCTGCAGGGCAATACGTTTGTGCCTAGTCAGTACAGCATTCAACCCAGCCCGAATGAAGGCCGCCTCACCTCCGGCTTCAAGGGCTATGGCAATCCGCTCTGGACGTTTACCGGGCTAATGACCGACCCCCAGTTCCGCGTGGTGCTCAATGCCATTAGCCAACAGGATGGTGCTGAGTTGCTTTCCGCGCCGCGCATTCTGGCCATTAGCGGACGGCAGGCCACCATTGCCGTGCAGGATAACCGTTCCATTGTTACCGGATTGCAGCCCACGGTCACCCCCGGCACCGGCGGCGGCTTCGGCGGCGGCGGCGGTGCGGGTGGCGGTACATTGACCCCAACAGTATCCCAACAACAAATGGGACCACAGCTTACCGTGTTGCCCTATGTGAATGCCGATGGCTACACCATTGAAATGTCATTGGCTCCCTCCATCACCGAGTTTTTGGGCTATGAAGAAACCACCTTTGAAGCGTCCGTGTTCGCCGCCGGCGGTAACGTGGTGCGCCAGCAAGTGCCACTGCCCCGCATCCGCACACGCAACCTCAACGTGCAATGCGTGGTGTGGGATCAAACCGTCCTCGCGCTGGGCGGACTCATCTCCGAGACAGCGCAAACCACCAAGGACAAAGTCCCTTACCTCGGTGACCTGCCTTTCATTGGCCGCTTGTGGCGCGGCGAAGGCCGCAGTAGCAAGAAAAAGAACATGGTGATTTATGTGAAGCCGACGATCATTGATCCGGCGGGCAACCCAAAGAATCGTCCCGGTCAGCTGCCCTTCGCGCGCACCACCGCGCCGGATGCAGTGACCTTTATTAACCCGGGCAATCCCAACGCCAACCTCGGCGGCGGCGGCGCGGGAGGCGCGCCCGGCGGTGCAGGCGGCGGCATCAACAACAAGATGCTCCAGCGCTCCACCTATCGCTAAAATCATGGGGGCCGAACGCCTGCTCATTGTCGACGGGCATCATTACGCCTACCGATCATTCTACGCCATCCGTGCGATGAACGCGCCGGATGGTTTTCCCACCAACGCGCTCTACGGATTCATCAACGCCCTGCGTCGCATGCGCGCGCGTGTGGCGCCTACCCACATCGCGGTGATTTGGGATGGCGGCCTCGATGAGGGGCGCACTGAAGCGCTGCCCAATTACAAAGCCGGGCGTGATCCCATGCCCGATGATTTGGAGCTGCAGCTCGATGCGCTGGATGAATGGCTGAATGCGGCCGGGCTGCACTCGTGGTGTCACGAGGGCGTGGAAGCCGATGACGTCATCGGCACCCTCACGCGCCAAGCCGAAGCTGCTGGGTTGCCGGTGGTGGTTGCCAGCTCGGATAAGGATTTTTTCCAGCTGATCAATCCCAACGTGCATCTGCTCAATCCCAACGACAAAACCGACACCCTCTGGCAAGCCGAACAAGTGCGCGCAAAAACCGGCGTGGAGCCCGCGCAAATCATCGATTGGCTCAGCCTTGTGGGCGACTCGGTGGACGGCATCCCCGGCGTGCGCGGCGTGGGCCCCAAGACAGCCACCAAATTGCTCCTCGAATATAGAACAGTCGAAAATTTATATTCAAATCTGGACGCCGTGAAACCTGACGGGTTGCAGGGGCGACTGCGCGAAGCGAAGGCGGAGGTGCAGCGCAATCAGGAATTGGTCGCACTCAAGGAAATGGCCGAATGGAAAACCGATCTGGAAGACCTGCGCCCCGGCGCGGGTGATTACGCCACGTTGCACGCTCAATACACCCGCTGGAATTTCCGTTCGTTGCTTAATGAGTTGGAAGCGGGGCGGCAGGGGGAATTATTGTGATCCACCACCGGTGGGGGTGGCGGAAAAAGTTACCCACAATATTGTCTGCACAATGTGAAAAAGGTTGTTGACTAGATTTATTTTTTGACACAACCGTCCCAAGGAGAGCGCCCAAGGGCACAGGGATGGGCCTCGCGCAAGCGGGGAAGAATCACCAACAAACGATTCTGCGTCTGTGGTTTTGGGCAAAAAAACCAAGGAGGATAGACATGAAAAATGTTTCTACAAAGGTCATTTTGGCCGTTGCTTGTGCCTGGGGTGTATCAATTTCCAATGCAGCCTTAATGCCGCTGGGCGGTGAGTATCCGCTGCTCGGTAATATTGAGGGCCACCAAGCTAACCCCCATGTGGCCGTCGATTCGGATGGTGGATTTGTGGTGTGGCAAAACGCCACGCAGAGCAATGGCGAACGCATTCTGGTGCAACGCCTCAATTCCGATTATGTCGGCGTAGGGGCCGTCCTTCAAGTGAGCCAGGGCGCGGCGGGTTCCAATGAGGTAAACCCTCGCGCGGCAATGCGTTCGGATGGTGGCGGTGCTTTGGTGTGGGAGGCGGGGCCGCGTGGCAATTCAGATGTGTACGTGCGCTTCATCAATGCTCAGGGGAATTTTACCAGCGGCACCGTAATGGCCAACTCATTTGCCGCAAGCATCCAGCGGGATGCCTCCGTGGCCGCGTTGGAAAATGGTGGTGTGGTGGTGGTGTGGGAAAGCGTGGGTCAGGATGGCTCCGGTGAAGGCATTTACGGCCAGCGCTTCAACGCGCAGGGCATCCGCGTGGGAAGTGAGTTTTTGGTAAATCAATCCACCGCAGCCAATCAAAGTGACCCAAGTGTGACGGCGCTCAACGGCGGAAAATTTGTTGTTGGCTGGCTAAGCCAAACCCAAAACGGACGCAATAGCTCCGGCGCGGCTAACTTGCGTAATAATGTGATGGGCCGTTTGTATGATGTCAATGGCGCGGCGGTGGGCAATGAATATCGGCTTAATGATGGCGACGTAATGGCCGCCGAACCGCAATTGGCCACTCGCCCGGACGGAGGATTCCTGCTCGCTTGGGTTCAAAAAGATGAAGCTAATACCCGCAACAGCACGGATGTCTATATCAAGACATTCGACGGCAATGGCCTGCCCGCCGCGCAGGCTGCGCGGCACAATACGTATCTCACCGGCCGCCAATCTACTCCTGAAGTAGCCATGGTGGGCAACGATGCATTGGTCACTTGGGCTACCGCCGGACAGGATGCCGGTGGGCTGGGCGTGCAGGGCCGGATGCTTTCCGGCGGCACAGAATTTCAAATCAACTCGCAAGGGCAGCTCAATCAAAGCATGCCCACTATTGGTTCCGATGGCGCGGGAAAATATATCGCTGTATGGGTGAACACGATAAAATCCGACCATTCGATTTTATCCGCCCAACGCTACCTCGTGCCAAACGGCAACGTGGGCGAGGGCATCGTTGATGTAACCGCCGGCGAAGTGCGCGTGGTGGGCGCGGAATTGGAACGCCGGCGCACCAACGCTTCGGCGGCAAACAACACCAGCGCCGAGCCTGGCGCAGTTTTTGGCGGGCAGGATAGCACCGTGAGTATGAATATCGCCACGCCCGCGCCGGTGACCATGGCGAAGCCCGTACCGGTGGTGGCCAGTGTGGCACCGGAGACGTATCAATCCGCCAACCCGACAGATGTGGCGCTAGTACGCAACGAGCCCGGCCGCACTGCTCAATCGGCGAATGCTCCTACCATCCAGTCACCGAGAATGAATCAAGCCGCCACGTTGGCGCTGCAAAATTCTGCGCGCGCTCAGGCCCAAGCCCAGCCGCGGCGACTGGATTTTCGCAACCCGAACAGAAGTTCTCAATCCATAAACGCTTCACGCAACATTATGCTGCAACGCGCTCAGCAAAGCCGTCCGTCCTATGCCAACACTCAAATGGCTTCTATCCGTACGGGGATGATGAACCGGAATTATCCGTCCAGCAGCACCGGCTCTCGGGCGGCGTGGTCGCAACGGGGCACCTCGATTCGGCCCCAAGCCCCCGGCCGGATGAGCACACGCCAGCAGCCTCAGCAACCAAGCCGGGCCACCAATCCGGCCTTTGAGCAGCGCAGTGTGGGAAGCAATACTCAGCCCTCTTCGGCGAGTCAGCGATTTGCCGGTATTCGCGAAAATGCACAAGCGTCCGCTCAGCTTGCCCGCGATATTGGCAATCGTGCGGTGCCCGCCTCGGTGGTCCGCAATGGTCGCGGCTCGCGGCTCACATGGATTTCTCAATCGGGAGCAAATTACCAAGTGCAATTTTCCAATGACAAACAAAGCTGGAGAAATCTGGGCACAACGCGCAACGGGCAGCGGACGGGATTTGATAGCATGTCGGTAAACAACGGCGGCCACCGCTTCTTGCGGGTGGTTCGCACAAATTAGTTTTTCGCGTGACAGGGAGGGGAACTGGACAACATGAAAAAGGTGCATTTGAGCCATCCGGTAAATTGCCGGAACTCCACTGGCTCAATAATGCGAAGTAACCGCCTGTATTCAGGGCAATCAAGGGGAACTGTAAATCATGAATAAAAAAAGTATTTTAGCATCGGGGATATTGCTTTTCCTCACCGTTGGAGCGGCACGGGGTTTTGTTATGATTGGCCCGATCACGGTGCCAGCGGAAGCAGTGGCCGTGGTGGGCGGCGCCAACGTAAGCTTAAATATCACCGACGATTTGGGTGGCCCGAAAGAAATCGACCGATTTTACCGGTGGAATGTGCCGGATTTGACTTATTCCTTTGACGATAGTTTTGTGCGCTACTTTGGATTGGAGGGAGTGAATGCCGTGAATGACGCTGTTGGCGTGATGAACGATTTCTTCGAGCCTGCCGATGGCAGTTACAAAGGCGTCACCAGCATGGACTTCGCGCGGGACGGGTTTGTGAGCAATTTCAACACGACCTGGCTTAATACAACGGCTCAAAATCAGCAAATCATTGATTTGAAAAGCTTGGTGCTTGGAATGCTTGTGAATCAAATGGGCATTGGCAATCCGCATCGGTATGCCTTTACCACACGGAGCATTAGCCAGAATGGAACCGGCACCGAATGGAGCTTCAATGTACGCCTCAATAATTTTGATCCGCTGACGTTAATGCCCACCGATGTGATCAACGGGGTGACCTATAGTTACCGGTTAATTCACGATGCAGCGCCGCGCGCGGGTGGAGCCCCGGCAGGTGCCGAAATTCCGACCTTCGTGGACATGGAAGAATTCACCACAGACACCAGCGGCAACGCGTGGACCGCAGTCTCGGGGATTGTGGATGCGTTTTATGGCAACACGGCGATTTACTGGACCGACTCCCCAACGCTGTTTGATTTTGGAGTGTACTATGACGGACAAAACGCGATGGGTGGCCAGTATCAACCTCGGCACGCTTTGACCTATGACGACGCCGGCGGTCTGAAATATTTATATAATACGAACAATATCGTTTGGGAAGATCTGTATCCGCAAGCTAATGGCGGGCAGGTGACCTTGGTGGAGCCAGCTACGATTTTGCCAGACCGACACGCGCAAAACTTTATGCAAGCCTCAATGCCGCAAGGGCGCGGAGCTTTTCCGAGGAGAACATTGGGTGGCGCGGCACCACGAACACCGGCTTTCTCCCGCACCAGTCCGTTGTTCGGGGTTCAGGGTATTTTGGGAGTGGGCGCGGGTGGCAATATCATCGGCCAAGCGTTGCGGGGCGGGATGGATACCATGCGTCTGCATTTCATGCCATTGGATTCATTAATTGGCACGGTGATTATGGGAACCAATTTTATTTGGACCGATACCTTTATCAGCACCAACATGAACAACGTGCAAGGCCTCAACTCGACCACGCCCGGAACGAGCGCGTGGATCGCGCCGCCCACGCGCGTTTATCGCACGCAAAAAGTCGGACGCAATGTGGCATCGGTTCCGGATATGGTGTTCATGGCGGCAGACCTCGGCGTCTCGGCAGCGGATGGTGTGCCGATTGCCTGGAATCGTTCCGGAACAAATGTGGCAGCGAACTTCGTGGATAATAATTTGTGGAGCGCAGGCAGCTTGGTGGCACCGGCAGGTGCACTGCCCGTCGGGCCCGGCACAATTGTTACAGATGTAAACCCAGCCGCGCCGTTAATTCGGGTTTTTTCATTCACCCGCATGTCCGAAGGCTTTGAAGTATTGTGGCGTGGCGAAACCACGGTGCTTGGCAATCAAGTGCAGCCCTTCTCACTGTGGGGCTACATCAAAGGCGCCGGTCCGGAAGACATCTCAGTATTCCCGCAACGTCACGCCACACGAACAATGCTGCAAAACGAATTGGTTCCTCAAGTGAGCATCCCGCTCATCAGTATGATTTCCGATAATGGCGGCATCTCACCCATCGCCACCAATTCATTCACACGCACGGAAGAAACCATCAGCATTGTGGGTTCCAGACTCTCCAGCGTGCAGGCCATCGAAGTGCTTAATGGCGACAAAGTGGTGCAAACAATTTTCAATGTGGACAAATTCAAGGTGAACGATCAGCTGATCAACATTCCCCCCGGCGTACTCACCGAACAGGCCGAAGGCACCGCACGCAAGATCCGCGTTTGGAACACCGTGGGCCCAAGTCTCAAGAGCCCGCAGTTCTTCAATGTATACACCGGCCGCGCAGTCGTCACCGCCACCTCCCGCGACAATCAAGTATTCGATCGCGCCCAGCCCATTACAATTTACGGCTACGGATTCAAAAGTCTGCAAACCCGTTCCGCCGATGGCGGCGCAAAGCTAACCCATGTGCGAATGGAAGATGGCCTCGGCAATGTGGTGTCCCCGCAAAACGGAAACTCGACCGCGATCAGTTGGGAAGTCTTGAGCGACACGCAAGCGGTAATCCCAGTTTCCACGTTTGACTACAAAACCGATGGCCCTTGGCGTCGCCTACGTGCATCGCGCAGCGGCAGCGCCGAAACACTCAGTGCCACAAACAATGTTGAGCTCATCACATGGATTACTACTAAGCCGGTAATTGCTACAATTCAAACTGTAGAAGCGAGTGGAAGTTCCACTGCTGTTACGACATCCAATGCACTCCGTCGCGATCGCGCGTTGGATATTAATGGCACCGCACTGAATACCGCGATCGCCATCGAAATCGTCCGCAAAGATGGCACTTCGTTCCCCAATCCGGTGGTCATCAATCTGCCAAACGCCGGTGTTACCGTGGATGATAATGGAACGCGCATTCAAGTTTCCGCCAATGTGGTTCCTTACAACGACGCCGACGGACACGCCACGGATCAGCAGCGGAAATTCAAGGTGTACAATGTCATCGGCAATCACACTTACAGTACAGCCTTTAATGTGAATGTGCAGCCAAGCATCACAGGGCTCGGTGCGTTTGGTGGAAATAACGCATTTAACCGTGAGCAAAAATCAGGCGATGATGTGACAATGACAGGCACTGGTTTATTGGCAATAAAGGAAATTATCATTGTGGATGAAAATGGAACGGCACTGGGCAACACGCCTAAAATCGTATTGCCGCATCCGGGCGTAACCATCACGGATACGACCATCGCGATTGATACTCAGGTGGCGCAGTTCAACAATATTTCGTCTGCAGATTCGGAAAGAGAAGATCGTTTTCGACGGTTCAAATTAACCAGTGATCGGGATGTGGTTTATACCACCGCGGCAGCGCGGTTTAGTATCGGTATCCCACCCACGCACACAACGTTGGCGGGTATTTCAAACACGAATTTGGATTATCGTCGTGATAGCGACACAATAACCTTTAATGGCACCGGATTGCTTTTGTTGAGCACGGTGGAGGTTGTTGATATAAACGGGAATCCAATCACGGGAATGACGGCTGCGTCGGACACCACGGGGGTTGGCAGTGTCACCTCAACGTCATTTACACTATCGGCAAACGCTGCGGCCTTCACGGGGCAAGGTAATTTAATGGACTCGTCCCTTTATTTAGCTGACGGCCGAGGTGTGCGACGGTTGCGGGTGACGACTCCCTTTGGCACGTCATCGAGTCTGGCAGCCACTGCCTTCACAATTTCAGCAACACCTGATTTCTTGCCGATATCTGGAGGTGTGAATCCTACGGGAAATTCGGCCAACACCTTTGCAGGTTCAGCTGATTTCAACGGGAGCGATTACAATGCGACGAAAGGATTGCTGTTAATCAACGGTTCGAATTTCCGTGGACTCAAGCGGATTTATCTCGGCAATAGCACGGCGCTTCGCAGCATTGAAGAATCAGTTCAAGTTGACCCTAACTCACTTCCGGCAGGAATCACCATTAACGCAGCGGGAACGCAAATCAGCATTACAAAGGATGCGATTAACACGATCAACAATATTTGGTTGGGCAATACCGCACGCCGGGTGATGTTGCTCAGTGCGGCAGATCAAAATGCAACGTCGCCATTAATCGTGCCTAATCAATAACCAATTTGACCCTGCCGTTTGACGGGGGCCAAGGAACGGGTGGAATGAGAAAACGGGGGCGGTCTCGAAAGAGGCTGCCTCGTTTTTTATGTGTTCAAAATGTTGAGGGTGATGTCGGTGAGATCGGGGGCTAGGAAAGTGGGTTGATACTCGGCAAGTTGGGTCTCAGAGAAATTGCCAGTGGCAACGGCAAGTACGCGGGCGTTTATAGATTGGGCGCAATGAATATCGGCAGGAGTGTCACCGATGATGAGAATTTCAGATGGGCTGAGGTTCGGGAATTTTTCGCGAGCATTTTCAAGCGCTCCGCGGGCAATGTCATTACGGTTTTCGGTGGTGTCGCCAAAGGCGCCAAATTCAAAACGATGCCAGAGATTGTAGTGGATGAGTTTCAGTTCTGCGCCGAGTGGCAGGTTGCCAGTGAGCAGGCCGAGCTCGGGTGGCGCGGGCATGGCCTCAATGGCATCGAGCAGCTCGACTACGCCGGGAAGCGGTTGAGTGTTGTCCGCCGGTAAATGTTTGGCGAGTCGTTGGGTGTATGCTTTTGTAAAGCGTCCAAAATTTGCCTCGGTGGGTTCAATGTGATTAGCGCGAAACACTTGGTAGGCCAATCCTCGATCGGTGCGGCCGGCGAAATCCATGGCTTCGGTGGCGTGCGGCAAATTGAATTCTTCGGCAAATGCCTCGGTAAACGCCTTCATGCCGGCACCGCCGGTGAGGATGAGGGTGCCGTCGATGTCGAATAGAACGAGACGAATCATGGGCGCGAACTCTCCCATTAGCCTGTGCCGAAAGTCAATGCGCCCGTGAACAACCCGTGCATGGCTCCGGCTTGACGGCGCGCGGGAGGGCCGTTAGCGTAAACCCATGACGAGGGGATTCCTTATTCTATTTGTACTTAGCACGTTTGGCGCGGTGTTCTCGGGCTGTATTTCCGCCAAGGATGAAAATGCCGGTGGTCGTGCGGTAAACCCACCCAGCCGAAACCCGCTGGAGCGGATGCGCAACACTGCTTCGCCGGGGCACGGTTTCAAATATTTCGATGGCGTCGGCTGGAAATATCTGCCGCCGGGCGTGAAGGCCGAGATGTTCACGATGACGGCTGAGGATTTATTCGCGCTGGCACAGGAAGCGTTTGCGGAGGGGGACAACACCAAGGCTCTGTTTGCCGCCCGCTGGCTGCACGTTCATCATCCCGGCGCGGATCTAGCACCGGAGGCGCGTCGCCTCGTGGCGCAAGTTTATGAAAAACGCGGGTTTCACGAGAATGCATTTCAGGAGTATCAGGCGCTGCTGGATGCCCACCCGAATTATGATGCCACCAAGCGCGCGGAGGTGGCGCAACGGATGTTTGACATTGCCAACGAATATTTGGATGGGAAATGGTTCCGCTGGAAAATTCCATATCAGGAACGAATGTATCTGCCGGTTTTTTCTTCCATGAGCCGCACGGCCAAGCTCTATGGGCAGGTAGTGAGCAATGCCCCGTATGGTGAACTGGCAGCCTCGGCACAGTTTGGCGTGGGGCAGGCGCATGAGCGGGCGCTCACAGGCTTTTGGGGTTTTTTCGCCGATGAAAAGGCTTACAAGAAAGCGACCGAAGCCTATCAGTTATTGGCCGATCGTTATCAAAAACGCCCGGGCGATGCGCCCCGGCCCAATCAGGCAGAGATTGATCGCGTGGTGGGCGAGGCGGGTTTTCAGGTGGCGGCCATCTTCGAAGTTCAGGCCAATGAAGGGGTTTACGATCAAAGCATGGCTGAGCGCGCCATCAATGCGTTCAAGGATTTTCGCGTGTTGAATGCGGGGAATCCGAGTCTGAAACCCAAGCTCGACGAGGCTACCGAGCGCATCAACCGCCTGCACCTGGAACGTGTTCGCGGAGCCATTGCTATCGCGGAGTTTTATGAGCGCCGCGGGAAATGGATTGCTGCTTATAAATATTTTGGGGAAACATCCGCGCGCGCCGCGGCCGTGGAAGGTTTGGCGGCAAAAGACAGCCCGGCCTACGAGGAAGCCCAGCGAATGAATGAGCAGGCCAAGGCCTCACTCTCTCGAGTAGCCAAAAAAAGCGTTCGTGAAACGCTCGACTTGGCGGAGGTTATCCAGAACGTGGACCTTTCCGGGCTGAAGAATCTCAGTGACCGTCTGCTTGAATCTGTGGAGCACGCGTCACGGCGGATTGAGCTAAACCTGCGTCTGCCAGAATCCGAATTGCGCGCGGCAGTAGCCGGCGATGAATCCGAATATCAAACGGTATTAGCCATCAAAAAAAGCGCGGGAGAAACCCTTCCGGCGGTTCAGGCAGAATTCGACCGGCGCGAAGCCGAGGCGAACAAGGAGTAATTATGAAAATCAACGGAATCACCTTTGGAGTGCTGTCGATGTGCGTCGGCTTTTGGCTCAGTTGCGCGGGATACCACATCGGTCCCACCAACGGGCTCACCGCGGGCGCGCATTCGGTGCAGATTCAGTTTTTTGAAAACGAAACCTTCGAGCCGCGCCTCGCCACCGCCGTGAACCGCGCCCTCAGACGCGAGTTTCAAAGGGACGGCACCTATTCATTGGAGACCCAAAGCGAAGGCGACTTCGTTGTCACCGGCAAGCTCATTGACTTCCGTCGCAACGGCGTGAGCTACAAACCCGGCGACGTGCTCACCGTGCAGGATTATACGATGGATCTTTCCGCCGAGATCACGGTCATCAACAGCGCCACCGGCGAGGAAATTTTCAAAGAAACCCTCACCGGCACTTCCACCGTGCGCGTGGGCAACGATCTCACCGCCGGCCAACGCCAAGCGGTTCCCATCATTGCCGCCAAACTCGCCGAACAAGCCGTGCTGCGCATCGTGGACGGCAACTGGCCGGACCCCCAACCGGATTCAGAAACCCCGTAGTACCCTCCCGTTCGTGCGCACCTCTGTAGCCCGGGCCGGGCTACAATTCTCCGCTCCTAAAAAAGGTTGCTCCCCCATCGCCTATGACACAAACTTGGCCGATGAAAACCGCTTTTATCTTTCTCGGACTCTCCCTCGCTTTCTCAACTGTCGCCAGTGACTGGCCGCAATGGCGTGGCGTCAATCGCGATGGAATTCTCCACGGCGAACCCGCGCTCGCCAAGCTCCCTGCCAAACCCGCGGCGCTTTGGCAAATCCCCATCGGCAAAGGCCAGGGCGGCCTCGCGCTCGCCAAGGGCACGCTCATCGTCCTGCACGAAACTTCCGTCGATACGCAGCCTTGGGAAACCGCCGCCGCCATCAACAGCGCCACCGGTGAAATAATTTGGCAAACCCCGTACGCCCCCTCGTGGCAATACACCAACGTCTACGGCCCCGGCCCGCGCACCGCGCCGTTGATTGACGGCAACCTCCTCTTTTGCCAAAGCGCTGCGGGCGTGCTCGCCTGCATTTCGATGGACGGCGGCAAACTGCTTTGGAAAAAAAATTATGCCAAGGATTTTGGCGCCAAATGGTTTGGCGGCAACGCCCCCGGCAGCAACGGCACCGCCGCCAGTCGCCACGGCAACAACGGGCAACCGGTCACCGATGCAAAATATATTTATGCCCCTGCCGGCGGCCACACCGGCGCGAGTCTTGTTTGCCTTGAGAAAAAAACCGGCAACCTTGTTTGGAAAAGTGGCACCGACTATGCCGCTTACTCCGGCCTGATGCGCGGCAAGCTCGCCGGCGTGGAACAAATTGTAATGGTCACCGCCGCCAACATGATCGGCTACCGTGCCAGGGACGGCAAAAAACTCTGGAGCGTCCCCGTAAAAACCGGAGCGGCGCGTAACATCGTTACGCCCATTCTGCACGACGACACCATCACCATGGCCAGCCATACCGTGGGAACGTTCCAAATTCGCATTCGCAATAGCGGCGACGGCCAAATCGCGGAGGAAACCTGGCGTAACCGCGATGCTCGCACTAACATCACCACGCCCGTTTTGAAGGATGGTTTCTTGTACGGCCTCGGCGCATCTCGCGGACGCAATTCAGCGTTCGTTTGCATCAACCATAAAACTGGCAAAACCGAATGGACCAAGCCTGGCTTCACTGATTACGCCTCCGTGATATCAATGGGCGACACATTGCTCATCCACGGCTCACACGGCACAGTGACATTATTGAAAGCCACCCCCACCAAATTCACCCAACTCGGCCGCATCGAAAACGCCAGCCAAACCTCATGGACCTTCCCCGTCTACGCCGGCGGTGTGCTTTACATAAAAGACGGCCTTCGCGACGGCAAAAATAAGCTGACCGCCCTGAAGCTACGCTGACGGTTTTCACAATCCCGCCAGTTTGGGAGTGACAGGGGTGCGAGGGGTTCCGTATCGTGGGGCGTCGTTTATGAGCGCAACCGAGCAATACATCGAGGCCCAAGCCGCCGCCAATGAGTTGGTGGATGTGCCGCAATTGGTTACCTACATCATTCAGGACGGTATCGACCACGCAGCGAGCGATATCCACATCGAGCCGTGGGAGGATATGACCGGCGTGCGTGTGCGCGTCAATGGCGTGCTGCAATGGGTGGTGGGCATCCCCAGCGATTTTCACGAGAATATCTGCGGCCGCTTCAAGGTGATGTCCAACATGAAAAGCCACGTGAAGGATCTCCCGCAGGATGGCAAGGCTGCGCCGGAAGAGTTTAACGGGGTGCAGCTGCGCGTTTCCATTTTCCCCACAGTGTATGGCGAGAAAATCGTCTGCCGTATTTTTAATCCGGACGCCAAGATGTTTAACATCGAGTCGCTTGGGTTTGATGACGACACGCTGGAGCGCTTCAAGGAAATCGTTTCCAAACCCACCGGCCTCATCCTGCTCACCGGGCCCACCGGCTCGGGCAAGACCACCGCCATTTATGCCGCCATCGGTCATATTTTGGAAAAGGCCGGCAACGCCATCGCGGTGTCCTCGGTGGAAGATCCGGTGGAGCAAAACCTCGATTGGGTCAACCAATCCTCGCTCAACGTCAGCATGGGCTACACTTACCCCTTGGCGCTGCGATCGCTGATGCGGCAGGATCCCGAGATCATTATGGTGGGTGAGATTCGCGACGAAGAAACTGCCGACATCGCCATCAACGCCGGCATGACCGGTCACCTCGTCATCAGCACCCTCCACTCCGGAACTACCTCCGGCACCTTCGCCCGCCTCATCAACATGAACATTGAGCCGTTCCTGCTTGCCTCCACCATCATCGGCGTGCTCGGCGTGCGGTTGCTCCGCCAAAATTGCCTTCACTGCTCTGCCCCCTACCAGCCCGAAGCCTTCGCCATCGAGCAACTCCGCCAACACGAAGGCGGCGACTACGTTGACCAGATTCTTGAGCACGACAGCTTTTATCGAGGCACCGGCTGCACCGCCTGCAGCAACACCGGTTTCGGCGGGCGCTCCTCCATCACCGAGCTACTCACTTGCGATGCCGACGTCCGCGAGGCCGTTATGAAAAAGAAACCCACTTCAGAAATTCAAGCAATCGCCGTCAACGCCGGCATGACCACCCTCTGGGATGGCGGCCTCCAAATGGTCGTCGATCGCAAAACCACCCTCGAAGAAATCCTCCAAAAAGTGGCGGCCGATCAGGTGTAGCCAGTAAGGACGCGTTACCGTACGTGCAGGACACACGAAGCGTGTCCCTACCATTTCTCAACACACAATATCCTGCGAATCTGCGATCGGTCTTGCATTCATTTACTTTGTGCTACAAAGTAAACGTATGAGCGCTCAATGGGCTGAGGAGAATTTGAATACCATTCGTACCCTGATGGAACGGGTAAGCGTGTACCGCCGCGCTCTTGCGCCCGTGGCCATCACCGTCGGCCTCCTAGGCCTCGCCGCCGCCGGGCTGGCCGAGGCCATGGGCTGGACCGGGGAAGGCCGTTTCGCCGGCTATTGGTTGGGCGTGGCGGTGGTAGCGCTGTTAGCGGTGCTGTTGCTGGTGCGTCGACAGGCGATGCGGGACAAGGAGGAAATCATGTCGCCCCCCATGCGCCGCGTGGTTCAGGCCTTGGCACCGATGCTACTCGCTGGACTGGGGCTGGGCGTGCTGGAGGTTTTGGCCCGAGAGCACCGCGATAGCGTCCGGCTCATCGCCCTGTGGATGGTGCTGTACGGCGGTGCATTGCACGCGGCGGGGTTTTTCATGCAGCGCGGCCTGCGATGGCTGGGCTTGATTTTCGTGTTTTTTGGAGGTATTTGCCTGTGTTTGCACGAGTTGGGGTACGTGCCTGTGTTGAAAGATAACGCCCACTGGTTGATGGGCTGGGCCTTCGGAGCCAATCATTTGGCTTACGGGCTGTACTTGAAACTGACAGCGAAACCCACGGACGAAGAATGAACGCGGAGACCTTTCAGCGACTGGATAAAGTCATCCATGAAAAGGGGCGTATGGCGGTTATGTCCACGCTCGCCGCCGCGCCGGAGGTTGCCTTCACGGAATTGCGCGACGCGCTGGGTATGACCGACGGCAATCTCACCACCCACATTCGCAAGCTGAAAAATTCCGGCTATGTGTCGGTGGCCAAGAGCGTTCAAGACAACCGCCCGCACACCACCTGCGCCCTCACCGCAGCCGGCCGCAAGGCCTTCGGCGAGTACGTGGCTTTGTTGGCGGGCATTGTGAAAGAGGCGCGGTGGTCGGAGAAAAAAACGCAGCCCAATGAATCGTTCATACAGCCTTTGCCGTACAAAGCTGAGCTCACGCTGTTGCGGGCGGAGCATTTGGGAATGTGTTTCGGCGTGCGCGATGCCATCACGATGGCGCGACACGAGGTGGCTGCCCAGCCGCTGACCATTCTGGGCGAACTGGTGCACAACGACACTGTGCTGGACGACCTCGGGCAGCGCGGCGTGCAGTTTGAAAATGACCCCAAGCGAGTCGTCACCTCAGCGGCGATGATTACCGCGCACGGCGCGTCGGACAAGGCGCGTGCGCGGGTGCGCGCGGCGGGCTTGCGAGTGGCCGATGCGACCTGTCCGTTGGTGCACTTTGCACACGAACAGGTTCGTAAACTTGCGGCGGCGGGTTTCCATGTGGTTGTCATCGGCCGCAAAGGGCACGTGGAGGTGCGCGGTCTCACGGAGGATTTGGACGAGTGCAACGTGGTGTTGAATGAAAAGGATATCGACGCGCTGAAAGCCCGGCCGCATTTTGGCGTGGCGGCGCAGACCACGCAGCCCATCTCGCGCGTGCGGGAGTTGGTGGATTATTTGCAGGCGCGTTTCCCAAAATCAGAAGTGCGGTTTGTGGACACCGTGTGCCAGCCCACCAAGCAGCGGCAGGAATCAGCGGAGGAAGTGGCCTTTCAGTCGGACGTGGTACTCGTAGTCGGCGGTGCCAACAGCAACAACACCGCGGAGTTGGTTCGCACTTGCGGGAAATATTGCGACAGCGTGCATCATGTGCAGAAGCCGGACGATGTGCGCACGGAATGGATTCCCGAAACTGGCACGCTGGGCATTACCGCGGGGACGTCGACGCCGGATGAAACGATTGATGCGGTGGAGGCGCGCGTGCGGGAGATTAACGGTGCTCGCCGGCCAGCACATCGCACGGCTTGAGATCGAGGTCGAAGGGCTCCAGCGGCATTGGGCGGTCGTGCTCTAGGTGGTCGGTGCAGATGGCAAAGAGTTCTTTGGCGGTGGTGGTGCGGCGGATTCGGTGGAGGAAATCGCCGGTGGGTTCGATTCCGATTCCGATGTAATTGAAATATTTTTTCATTTTCGATACGTGCGATTTCTCGTTTAGGTTTGGAGGGCGCACGGTTTCAAAGAGGTCACGCAAATAGCCGAGTACATCGTGGCCGGTGGGCGTGAAGGGGGTCACGTTGTTTTGTGTTTGGCGGATTTGGTGGAAGAGCCACGGGTTGCGGATGGCGGCGCGGCCGATCATTAGGCCGGCGGCGCGGGTGTCGGCGAGCACGGCGGCGGCTTTGGCGGGGGAATAAATATTGCCGTTGGCGAGCACGGGACAGGGCAGGGCTTCGACGGCACGCGCGATGTAATCGTAATGGACGCCGCTGCGGTAGCCTTCGCGCACGGTGCGGCCGTGGACGGTGAGGAGGTCAATGCGGTGTTTTCTAAAGAGGGGCAGGAGTTCATCGAACACGGCGGGGTCGTCGAAGCCGATGCGGGTTTTTACGGTGAAGGGGATTTCGACGGCGTCGCGCAGGGCGCCGAGGATGGCGTCGACTTGGGCGGGGTCGCGGAGTAAGCCGCCACCGGCGCATTTTTTGTAAACGACAGGTGCGGGGCAGCCGAGGTTGAGGTCGATGCCGGCGATGGGGTGTTGTTGCAGTTCGCGGGCGGTGCGGATGAGTGAGGGGATGTGGTTGCCGATGAGCTGGGCGAGCGCGGGTTTGCTGGTGGGATTTTCGGTGATGGATTTGAGGATGGGTTTTTCAAGGCGCGATCCTTCGCGCACGCGGAAGTATTCGGTGACGTAAAGATCGGGGCCGCCGTACTTGGCCATGAGCCGCCAGAAGGGGAGGTCGGTGACATCCTGCATTGGCGCGAGCGCGGTGATGGGCGCGTGGGCGAGGGTGTCACGAAAGTGCTCGGCGTGGGTCATTGTTTTTTCTTTTCGGCGCGGCGATGGGCGGCTAGGGTGTGCGGCCCACTGTCCCGTGGTGTAATGGTAGCACAGATGTTTTTGGTGCATCTAGTCGGGGTTCAAATCCCTGCGGGACAACCACTTTTTTTAATGCCCAAGGTCGCGGGCACGACTTACTATTCCCCACTCACTACTCTCTTTTACTCACTGAAAAGGAATTCCAAATCAGTCTTGGTGAGGCTCTTGGCGAAGCCTTTTTCGCCGAGGACGTCGGAGATGGTTTGGCGTTTGCTTTGCTGGAGGTTCCAGATTTTTTCTTCCACCGTACCGGGCGCGATGAGTTTGTATGCGTTGACAGTTTTGGTTTGGCCAATGCGGTGGGTGCGGTCGATGGCTTGCGCCTCGACGGCGGGATTCCACCACGGATCGTACAGCACCACGTAGCTCGCGGTGGTGAGGTTGAGGCCGGTGCCGGCGGCCCGGAGGCTGAGCAGGAAGATGCCCGCGCCTTCGGATTCCTGAAACGCGTTGACGACGTCCTGCCGGTTCTTGGTTTCGCCGGTGAGCATGTGCGTGGGGATCTCGCGGGTGCCGCAATCTTTTTCCAAAATTTTCAGCATCTGCACAAACTGGCTGAAGACCAAAACTTTTTCGCCCTGCGCGACCAGCGGCTCGAGCAGATCGAAGAGCGCTTCGGTTTTGCCGGAGGAGGAGTCGTTGCCGACCAGCGAGGGGTGGCAGCAAATCTGGCGCAGTCGGGTGAGGGCGGCGAGCACTTGCATGCGGCTTTTGGCGACCCCTTTGGTTTGGATGGTTTCCATAACCGTGTCGCGGCTGCGGCGGAGTTCGGCGAGGTAAAGTTTGCGTTGATCCGCGCCCAGTTCGCAGTCGTGCCGTTGCTCGATGCGTTCGGGCAAATCCTTGGCGACCTCGGTTTTGACGCGCCGCAGCAAGATGGGGCGCAGGCGCGAGGAGAGGCGCTTGCGGGCGATGCGGCGGTTGGCGATGGCTTCTTCGCTGTCGCCGCCGGCGGGGTCGTACATTGCGTGAAAATGTTTTTCGTCGCCGAGATAGCCCGGCTGCACGAAGTCCACGATGCTCCATAAATCGAGCAGGCGATTTTCCAATGGAGTGCCGGTGAGGGCGAGGCGGATTTTGCAGGAGAGTTGCTTCACCGATTGGGTGACCTGCGCGCCGGGGTTTTTGATGAACTGCGCTTCGTCGAGAATAATGGCTTTGAATTTGTAGCGCTGCAAATCCTCGAGGTCGCGCCGAAGCAACGAGTAGTTGGTGACTACGATGTCGAAATCGGGGATGCGCTTGCGCATTGCATGGCGCGCGGCGCCGCTTTCAAGCACGAGCACGGACATATCCGGCGTGAACTTCTCCACCTCGCGTTTCCAGTTGTACATTACCGAGGCGGGGCAGACGACGAGTGAGGGGCTGGATTTGCCGCGTTTTTTCCGCTGCTTGAGCCACTTAATATAGGTGAGCGTTTGCAGCGTTTTGCCGAGGCCCATGTCATCGGCGAGGATGCCGCCGAGGCGCATGGACTGCAGATGGCAAAGAAATTCGAAGCCCGAATGTTGGTACGGACGCAGCTCGGCTTGGATGCCTTCGGGCAAACCGGTGGTGGGGATGCCTTCGAAATGCTCGATACGGTCACGCAGTTTTTGCGCCTGCTTGCCGTCGCCGAATTGCGACAGGGCGTCTTCGCCCAGATGCGCAGCCTGTTCCATTGCGATTTTTTGTGTGCCTGTCTCGAGGCCATCGAGGCCGAGGTCGGCCATGGTTTCCTGCGCGCGTTGGGTGGCGTCTACGTCCAGCTCCACCCAGCCTTTGCTGGGCAGTTTCACAAACCGGCTGGTGGCTTGTGCGAGGCTTTCCAAATCTTTTTTGGTGAGCTTCATCCCTTCCTCTTCCCACTCGGTGGAAACCGAGAGCCAATCGATGCCGCTGCCCTTCACGATGAGCGTGGGCTTCAGGCGTTTGGGTTTTAGGAAGAGTCGCTGGAAGGAATCGTTGCCGAGAAATTCCGCGTCCTGCGGGCGTTCGTGCCATACACTGGCAAGCACATTGAGAAAATTCTCATTCGCATCGCCCACCCACAAACCGGGCTCGGGCGTGAACCAATCGAGCTTGCGCAGCCATTCGATAGAAGGCTCGAGGCGTTCATCCTCCAAAACCTGCGGCTTGTCCGCGCGGTGTTTGCCCTTGATGTGCCATTCGTGGCCGGCCCATTCCCAGAGGCTGCCGTCCCTGTCGCTCTTGGCTTGCAGGCGCAGCTCCAGACGGTCGCCATGCATTTCCAAAACAAAGATTGGCTTGGCCGTGTGGGATTCGCAGAGATCATTCCAGTCGATGCCCTCGCGCACGTGGGTGCGGCGCAGTTCGGTGATGAACCGCGTGCTGAGTTTGTTGATGGGCGCGCGCGGGTTGCCCACCCATTTGCTGAGGAGCGATGCCGGCGGGCTGTTGCGCAGGAAATAAAATGTGTTATCCACCAGCACCATCGTGGGGCGGCCGGCAAAAAATTTGGCTTCCTCCAGCGGCACTTCGCGGCCGTCGGGCAGCAAGAGCGTGTGGGTGAAGGCGAGCACAGCCGTGCCGTTTTTGAGCGAGGGGATCAGCTCGGCAAGTTGGCCGTGGAATTCGTAGGGCGGCGTGTTCACGCCCGGTTGCAGGCGCGATTGGCCGCCCCAATGTGCCAGCCATTGCAGCAGCGGTTGGCCGGTGAGCGTGAGGCTGTCGTGCCCCTTGAGGTCGTCGCCGTAATGTTCGGTGACCCACTCGATGAATTCCCAATCTTCGGCCGGGAACAATTCCTGCTCGTGTGCCGCGCGCACGGTGAGGTCCACTAAGTTGGTGATGGATTTCTTGCGGTCGCCCGTGCGCGGCCGGCGCACCACGAATTCCACCCGCAAGGTTTGCAGGCTCGAATCGAGGCCTTCGGGTTCCGGCACGGCTACGGCGCGTATGGATGCGCGCGGGGCATCGAGATGATTCGGCGCGGGCGGGAACATCCAGTGCTCCAGCTCCTTGAACACCGCGCGCTCGCGTTCGGCCTTTTCGATTTCGTTGAAGCGCTTGAGGTTTGCATGCTGGTTCAGCTCCGCGGGCATCTGCCGTCCCGCGCGCAGGAAAACTACTGACAACGCCTCCAGGCGTTTCTTGCCCTTCGCCTTCGCCACGTCATCCCACCAATCATCCCCGGGAAAATCCTTGCGGCTTAGCTTCAGCTTGGAAAAATAATCCTCCAACAACAGCCACGCCCGCTGTTCGTCCTTGCACTTGGCGAACAGCTCGAGAACGTCCTCGCGCTCATCCACATCCTCGCGTGAGTCCGAAAGTTCGCGGCGCAAGTCCGCCAACATGCCATAGGCATCCTCCAGCGCGGTGGCGTGTGCATCGTACTTCATCGCCGCGCCGCTCTTGGGCGCCGGCTTGCGTGTTCCTTTTTTACCTCGTGGCATATGTCAAAATTCTTTGTCCAAAAACGGAAAGGTTATCCATGGCAGGTTGACGTTTCCCCGTCAACCCGAAATAACTTTTTTTAGGTACTCTGAAGGAAGGAAATCACTTGACGCCGTAAAAGCCGGTGAACCAAGCGTGTTTCAAGAAAAGCAAGCGAAGAAAAAAGTGAGCAACGCGGACAAAGCGATCTCCTAATAAGGAGAATGCTCGACCACCATCGGCGCTGCCCCGGCTTCCGTGGCGTCGTGTTCGCCCAACAGCCCCGGCAACAGAAACGTCGCCGGCGAAATGCTTTGATCCACGTGAATGCTAGAGCAACCGGTTAGCCCAAATGCAAATATCGCCATCACTATTCCAAATCGAATAATGCGTTTGATGCTCATACACTCCATCCGTCGACCCTATCCTAGTGCGGGCAAAAAGCAACTCAAAAAGAGGGGGTGACACGGGTGCTGAGCAGACCCAATCGGCTTTTCCACTTGCTGATTATTCACACACTATCCCAATCTTGTGAACAACCTTCAGTTGACCAAGCCCGCAAATTCAATAGTCTGCCCGCAGTTAAGGGTGACAAGGAGAATCCCAATTTACTACCTGCTGGCGCTTGGCGTGTCTGCATTCACAGGATGCGGATACCTAAAGGGCAAGGAAGATCCATCGGCAAATTCCATTGGCAATGCCAGCAACAACTTCGGCCAAGACGGCCCCAAGACGGGGCTCGGAGGCAACCCCAATCCCAAAACACATACGCCGTCCATCGTGCCCGCTGGCAATGATGCCGGACGCGTGATGCTCGTGGATCAAGGCCTTGCGTTTGTAGTGGTGGAAATTGTTGGTTCCCGATTACCCCCGCCCGAGATGCGTTACCTCGTTATTCGTCAAGGCCGCGCCGTGGGGGAGATCACCACCACCGCCGAAACCGATGACACGTATTTAGTAGCTGATATCAACAAGGGGGACATCCGTGTGGGCGATTCAGTTCGCCCCAAATAACGGATAGGTGGAGAAGGCTCCGAGGGAAACCTCGGGGCCTTTTTTCTTTTTCAATTCCTTGACTCTGCCGGCTCGGCTTCCGGTTGCGCTTTTTTGTAGGGCGAATGCAGGTTGAAATAAATGCCGCACATCGGCTTCTCTTCCCCGTCCACTTCGCTGAGAAAAATCGTCACCTGTTTATCCAGCGCGATCCCGTGGCGCATGCCTTCCCCGCGCGTTTCGTAGGCCCGCATCGCTTTTACCAGCAAACTCTCCAGCGACGCCTGGCAATCCTCCGGCGTTTTATCCAGGCACACCACATGCAGATCAAACGACTTCACCGCCGCTTCAATCTCGTCCACAAACATTTCCGGTAATAATCCCATAGCAAACGCCCACCCAACCACACCCCGCGCCCCATTGCACTCCAAAAAAAACGGCCCGCACCCTACTGTAAAAAAAGCTGATCTTTATAGTAGACAGAAAATTTAAAAATATGCTGAACCGACGGCCATGAGAAAATACATCCTCCTCAACCTCACCGGCCTGTTGGTTTTCTTTCTATTCACCTGCATGTTCACCAGCTGCGGCAAGTCCGGTAAATCCAAGCCGGAAACGGAAGAATCCTCCAAACCGAAATCGGGAGGGTTCTTCAAGTGGTTGATGCCCTTCGCTAGTGCTAGAGACAAGGACGCCCGCATCAAGTGCGTGAACAACCTCAACAGTATCGGCAAAGCTACGATGGGCTTTACAGTGGATAACGGGGCGCGCACGCCGTGGAATCTAATTCCCTCTCAACAGCGCAATCATTTTGGAAGCAACTACAACCTTACCGTTGGCAGCATTTTTGGATTGGCCGCGATGAAGTCTGAAGTTCAAACCGCCAAGATTCTTATCTCTCCTTGCGACAAGGGGAGGTTTGCCGCCAATGAAAAAGTGCAGGAAGATTGGCGTAACTACAACACCAAGGGCGGGAATCCAATTCCTCATGATGGCCTCAGCTACGGCCTGTGCTTTGGCGGCGATTTTCAAAGGCCCGCCACCGTGGTTGCTATGACGCGCAACCTCAGTACGGATGATCTGGCTACGGCTGGTTGGGTGGGAGCTGAGGATGCCAAGCGTGGTATGGCTGGCCTGCAAGTGGGGCAAGGGCAGGTGGTCCGGGCCGATGGTTCCGCTTCGGTATCAACCAGTGCTGACCTAGGTGCTAATGGGAAAATCATCAAGAGCCACATTGCCTCTCGCGGCGGTACCAGCCCTTTTGGCGCATCGAGAACCGGGGTAATACTGCCATATTAATCTTTATTAGCCGCCGCGCGCGGGCCGAATAAGCACGTGCCCAGCCGCACCATCGTGGCGCCTTCCTCGATGGCGATTTCGTAGTCGCCGCTCATGCCCATCGAGAGTTCGGGCAGTGGGGCACCGAGTTTGCTTTCGCAATCGGTTTTCAAGGCGCGCAGTTTTTCGAAAAAAGGGCGGGCGCTTTCAGGCGACCGCGTGAAGGGGGCCATCGTCATCAGGCCGTGCAGCTCCAGCTGCGGAAAATCGAAGAAAGCCTCCATCGCTTCCACAGCGGTTTCTGTAGTGAACCCGTGCTTGCTGCCTTCGCCAGAGACGTTGACTTCCAGCAGCACGGGCATCGTCTTGGCGGCTTGTTCGCAGCGTTTGTTCAGCTCGGCGGCGAGGGGGAGGCTGTCCACGGCGTGCAGCATTTCGAAAAGCTCCACGGCGTCGCGGCATTTATTCTTCTGCAAATTACCAATGAAATGCCAGCGGATGTGGCCGGGGCAATCGGGAATTTTCGCCTTGGCCTCTTGCACGCGGTTTTCGCCAAAGAGCGTAAGCCCGCAGTCGGCAGCTTCGCGGATGACGTCGGCGGTAAATTTTTTACCCACGGCGATGATCTGCACTTCATCGGGCGAACGATTGGCGCGATCACACGCAGCGGCGATGCGTCGCTGTACATTGGCAAGGTTGGCGGCGATGTCCGGCACGCGGGTGTTTTACAGGGAATAGTGAGTTATGAGTAGTGAATAGTGTTTGAGTGACTACTCACTACTCCCTCCCTCAAGATCACCCCATGCAACATTGGCTAGTGAAACAGGAGCCGGAAAAATATCCGTGGGTGCAGTTTGTAAAAGACAAGGGCACGCTTTGGGATGGTGTGCGCAACTACCAAGCCCGGAACAACCTGCGCGCCATGCGCAAGGGCGACTTGGTTTTGTTCTACCACAGCGTGAGCGAAAAGGCGGTGGTGGGCGTGGCGAAGGTGACGCGCGAGGCGTATCCGGATCCCACCGCAAAGGAGGGCGACTGGAGCGTGGTGGATTTGAAACCGGTGAAAGCCTTGGCCGCGCCGGTGACGCTCGCCCAAATCAAAGCCGAACCCAAGCTGGCGGGGATGGGGTTGCTGAAGCAAAGCCGCTTGTCGGTGTCGCCGCTGAGTGCGGCGGAATTTAAGAGAGTGCTGAAGATGGGGGGAGTTTAGTTGAGGGTTGAGGGTTGAGGGTTGAAACAAGCTGCCGTCAAAATTGATTTTCCCTCAACCCTCATCCAACCCCAAACCATTCCCTCGACGCCTGAGCCATCTCGCGCTACATTTTTCTCAAGATGATCGCCGAAAAAACCAACGCGCCGCCGCCGGACTGGCAGGCTTTGTGCGAACCGGTGCAGCCGTTTCTCGATGAGGTGACGGGGCAATTGCAGGCGGAGGTGGAGGTGTTCGATCCGCAAATCGCCACCTTCGTGCAATACGCGCTGGGCAGCCAAGGCAAGCAACTGCGGCCGTTGCTGGTGGCGCTGAGCGGACGCGCGTCGGGCGGGCTCAATGCCGAGCACGCGCGCGCGGCGGTGATTATCGAGATGATCCACCTCGCCACGCTTGTCCACGATGATGTGGTGGATGGCGCGGAAGTGCGGCGCAGCCGGCCCACGCTCGCGGCGAATTGGGGCAACAAAGTTTCGGTGCTCGCCGGCGATTGTCTCTTTGCCGAGGCGCTGCAATTGGCGGCCAATATGCCCACGCAATCGGTGTGCGGCCTCGTGGCGCGCGCGGCCAAGGCGGTGTGCACCGGCGAGATCCGCCAAACCCTCCAACGCGGCAATTTCCAATTGCAACAGGCGGAGTACTTCGAGTTGGTGGGAATGAAAACTGCCGAGCTGTTTGCGCTGGCCTGCGCGTTGGGCGCGCGGTTGTCGGCGGCAGACGCCGCCACGGAAGCGGCTTTGCGTGAATACGGCCAGCAACTGGGCACGGCTTATCAAATTTACGACGATTGCGTGGATGTCTTTGGCGCCGAAGCTATTGCCGGCAAAACTCTGGGCACGGATCTCGCCACCGGTAAGGCCACGCTGCCGGTGTTGCTGGCGATGGAGCGCGCGGATGACGCCGGACGCAAGGCGTGGCTGGCGATGCTCAAGGACGGCGAGGCGCAAGCGGAAGCCGTCCGTGAACGGCTGGTGAACGATGGCATCCCCGCCGCCTGCTGTGAAGTGGTGGCCGGTTACATTGCCGACGCCAAGGCGGCTGTGGAAAATCTGCCCACCGGCAGCGAGCCTTTGCTGGCGCTTACCGATTGCCTGACGCATCAGTTGGCGGAGTTGGAATCGTGATCGATCCCGGTGGGACGTATATAATAGAATCTATTCTGCGCTGCCCGTGCGGCGGAAGATGTACGCCTCGTGATTAAAATCCTTCAGCGTGACACGGAGGCGGTTGGAAAATTCCTGGAGCTCCACTTCACAACTCACCGACGGCTGGGCGTGCGGCCAGCTGAATCTCGCGGTGAAAAAATCGTTATTCGCCTTCCACGATCCGGCCAGCAAAGTTCGAACGGAGAGCTGGGCCAGAGTGCCGGGCGATGCGGGCACGCGGGGTAAGAGTCCGTTTTCGGGAAGCCCGGCGGCAATCGCGCGGTGGCTGGGGGGCTTGACGCCGAGCGAGCGGTTCGCGAAATACCGTCCGTCCAAATAGAAAAAAGATTCCGAAAAGCTCAGCATCAACGTGGTCGCGAGGGTCTCGAGGTATTCCCGCACCTGCTTTTTTTCGCGGTCATTCATTTTGTTATATTTGGCCTCAAACTGCTGTTGCGTGGCGGGCACATCAAGTTGCCAGCCGCCGAGCAGCACGGGCCGGTTTTGCGCGCGCAACTTCTCGGGATCGGACAGCGCCGATTTGCCTGTGCGGAGATATTCGTAAAGATCGCGGGTGTCCACTTGGCTCAGTTTTTTTCGCAAAGATTCATCGGTCAGGGCCCCGCGCACGTGGGCGTGGTGTAACAGATGGGTGGCATGGGTTTGGTTGTAAATGCCCATGAGAAAAGTATTGGTGCTGCTGGGGTGCAGCAGATGCAGCAGATGTGGCGTGTGCGTAGCCTCAATCAGCGGTGGATAAGCCAACAAGCGCGCGCGGAAGGTTAGGAGATTTTGGTCGCGCAGATTATGATAAAGTAGGCCGGTGATGTCGGCGGCGTCATAAAAGCGCTCGCTGGCGGGATCGAAAAGGCGCGCGGATTTGTCGAGGCCGAGGGTGCGGAAATCGCGGTGCAAACGCGCGGCGAGACGGTAGCCCATCGGCTCGCCGGCTGCGCTGGGGCGTAGTTGCGTGGCTGCGTAGCCGAGCGGTGTGATGATGCCCGCCAACAGCATCAGATACAACACACCCAGAATGCCGCCGAGCGTGATGCCGACGATGGAGTTCACGCGATCCCATTCCGCGTGGCGGTTGGTTTCGAGTTTGTGTTTGATGTGATGCTGCAGTTTGCGATGGAGCGGTTGAGTGGCGGCGAGCACGGCGATCATTAAAATCACGAAGGCCCAAATTTTTCCCGCGCCCAATTCCCACCAAAGCGGGTGCTCGGGCAGGTTGATGAATTTTCCTAAAACGCCGGCGAGCATCGGCGCGAAGATCAGCGCGAGCAGCGTGCCCACGAACAGCATGCTCATGCGCAAGCCGTCGGTTTGCAGGCCGAGCAATGTGAACGCGCCCACCACGAGCAGGAACAACATGAGGGCCGAGTCTCCCGGAAAAAGGCTGATTGCCAGCACGCGGGCACGGTAGGGGTTGCGGCGGGAAATTGCACTTCAAATCCGCCAAGCTTGAAGTGCGCGCGGGCTTGGTGTATTGGAAACTGAATGTTGCGGGAGCATCTTCGTCCAATTGTTTGAGGATTTCCCCACGTTGCGATGACAAACGAGAACGAAAATCATTCGAAAGAAGATCAGCCGGATCGGCGGCAGTTTATAAAAGGTGCGTCGTGTGTGATTGGTGCCGCGATCGGCGCGGTGCCGATGGCGGCCGGCGTGCGCGTAGCGCTCAGCCCGCTCGCGGATAAGGAAGCGGCCGAGGGCGGGGCGATGATTCGTTTGGCCGATTTGGCGGACTTAAAGCCCGGCGTGCCGAAGAAGTTCGCCATCGTGGCCGATAAATCGGACAAGTGGACGCGCTATAAAGATGTGCCCGTGGGCGCGGTTTATTTGGTGAAACAAAAGGAGGGCGAGGAAAATCCGGTGGTGGCCTTCAATACCGTGTGCCCGCACCTCGGTTGTTTTGTGGATTACCGAAAAGAGAAACAGGATTTTTTCTGTCCGTGCCACGACAGTAATTTTGCGTTGGATGGCAAATTGAAAAACGGCGTGAGCCCGCGCGGGATGGATACGCTGGACGTGGAGCTGCGCAACACCACCGAAGTGTGGGTGAAATTCCAGCGCTTCAAAGCCAACTCAAAGAATAAGATCGCCATTTCATAATGCAGCGCTTGAAGCAACTTTACGATTGGCTGGACAACCGCACCGGCTTCAAGGAGCACCTGCGCGAAGTGCTGTTCGAAACCGTGCCGGGCGGCGCGCGCTGGCGCTACGTGTGGGGCAGCACGCTCACGTTCACGCTGATGATCCAGTTCATCACCGGCATTTTCCTGTGGATGGGCTACAGCGCCAGCGGCCAAACGTCGTGGGAGAGTGTCTACTATATTCAGGAACACATGACCGGCGGGCATTTCCTGCGCGGGCTGCATCACTGGACCGCGCAGGTGATGACCGTGCTGCTCGTGCTGCACCTGATGCAAGTGGTCATCGACGGCGCGTACAAAGCGCCGCGCGAAATCAATTTTTGGTTCGGCATCATTTTGTTACAACTCGTGCTGGCGCTTTCGCTCACCGGCTATCTTTTGCCGTGGGATCAAAAAGGCTATTGGGCCACCAAAGTCGCCACCGATATTATGGGCAGCACGCCGATCATTGGCGAAACCATGAAACAACTCGTGCTCGGCGGCGCGGATTACGGGCATCACACGCTCACGCGATTCTTCGCACTGCACGCGGGCGTCTTGCCGCTGGCCGTCATCGGGCTCACGGTGGGCCACATTTATCTTTTCCGCCGGCACGGTCTTACGCCCAAGAAACCGCTCAAAAAAGCGGACGAATATTTCTGGCCCGAGCAAGTGCTCAAAGACGCCGTGGCCTGCCTTGCCGTGCTCGTCACCATTCTTGTGCTGCACTTTGCCTTCAACGGCGCGCACCTCGATGCCCCCGCCGATCCCTCCTCCGCCTATCCAGCGCGGCCCGATTGGTACTTCCTATTCCTGTTCCAATTCTTGAAATATTTCCCCGGTCACTGGGAAGTGCTCGGTGCCGTCGTGTTGCCCGGCATTGCGATGACCCTGATTTTTCTCATGCCCATCATCGGCAAATCCGAGCGCGGTCATCAGTTTAATGTCGGTCTACTTTTCGGCATCCTCGCTTTCGCCGGCATCCTTACATTCGTGGCCGTGAAAGCTGATCGCAACAACCCCACTTACATCGCCTCCAAAGAACAAGCCGCGCGCGAAGCCGCCATCGTGAAGGAACTGGCGAAGGGCGGCATCCCACCCGAGGGCGCGCTTGCCCTATTGCAAGGCCCCAAACTTTTCGCCCAACACTGTGCCAGCTGCCACACCCACGGCGACGAAAACGGATTGGGCAACCCCGTTGAAAAACCCAGCGCGCCGGATCTCAAAGGCTTTGCCAGTCGCGAGTATCTGACTGAACTGCTCCACCCCGAGCGGTTTGGGTCCGCCAAATTTTTCGGTAACACCGCGCACGCCAAGAAAAGTAAAATGCACGATTTTCTTCAGGACGAATTTGATGGCATCGATGACGACAAAGATTTGCGCGCGGATATGGACTTGCTCATCAAAGCCATCTCCGCCGAGGCCAAGCTGGCCTCGCAATCAAAATTGGATTTGGAAGATCACGAAGCCATTCAAAAGGGCCGCGAATTATTTGACGAAATTGGCTGCACCGATTGCCACGCCTTGGGCGGTTGGAATGCCGATGATTATTCCGCACCGGATTTGACCGGCTACGGTTCGCGCGAGTGGATGCTCGGCATCGTGGATGATCCCGCGCACGAACGTTTCTACGGTAAAAAGAACGATCGCATGCCCGCCTTCGGCAAAGATGAAAAACTCACGCGTCGCCAAATGGAACGCATCGTCGACTGGCTGCGCGGCGAGTAGCGAAATTGCTCGGCACATTTGCCAATAAATCGCGCTCATTTTCCGAGTTTTTCACACTGATTAGCACGCTCTCATCGGCTTGAGGGGCGGGTATTCACCAAACTCACATTGCGCACCCCGAATTGGGTGTGAATAGTGGAGTGTGAATTATTTTTTTCACCCCCCAAATGAGCCTATACTGAGCCCTCCGGCGGCTCACCCCCAAATCTGGCCCAGGTTGTTCACAATTTGTCATTTTATGTGTTGACTAATTTTGGGCATACCCCAATATATCGCGCAGTTGATCGCGAGGTCACACAACAGCTTGTGGATATGCCAGTAAATAACTTCATAACAGTGTGTGAGTCTTCTGTGAATAACCCACTGATTATTTCGGTAAAATGATGGTTTTTAGACCCAATTCAGCCTGTGAAGCGCCGTTGCGGCGGGGCGGGCGGATTTGGGGTGTGGATCGGCTCGAAAAACAAGTCCCGCGCGAGTGTGTGGGCGGCTGCCTCGCCAAGGCAGTTGGGGCGGTTTAACCCAACCTACCCCGGGCCGGTGAAACTCAGTTTACCGACCCAAGATGTAATGCGGCGTGGCGGTCGCTGAACGATTGATAGGAATAAAATAAGTATGATAAATGAGCAGCTCGACGGCCAATTGCGGATGGCCACTCTGGACCCCCTCGAAGGCAAAAAACTCCAAGTGTGCAAGCGCGACGGACGCATCATTGAGTTTGATGAAACGAGAATTTATTTAGCCCTTGAAGCGGCGTTAAAAGCCGACGCCGGTTTGGAACAGGACGAGCCCGCACCGGAATCGATGCAGGCGGACGCGCAGTTGCTCACGCACGAAGTGGTGGAGCGTTGTCTTATCCGTTTGTCCAAAGATGAGTCGTTGGAGATCGAACGGATTCAGGATGTGGTGGAAGAGAAGCTGATGTCCGGCGGCTTCCACGGTGCGGCCAAGCGCTACATTGTTTATCGCGAGGAACGCCGCAAGGCGCGCGCCATTCGCGGCGATCGCACGGTGGACGGCCAGACGCAGGAGCAAATGTTTGTGACGCTGCCGGACGGCGAACAGGAAGCGCTCGATCCCAGCCGGCTCAAGCGCGACATCTACGGCGCGTGCCGCGGTGTGGAGGACAAGTGCCAAGCCAACGATCTCTTCGACGAGACGATGCGCAATCTGTACGACGGCGTGCGCACGGATGAGATCGACAAAGCACTGGTGATGTCCGCCAAGTCGCGGATTGAAACGGAGCCGGCTTACACTTATGTGGCGGCGCGTTTGTTGTTGAATCAAATTTACGAGGAGGTGCTGCCGAAGTTCGATTCGCCAGTGGAGCTGCCGCAATTGCATCGCGATCATTTTGCGGATTATTTGCGGCAGGGCGTGGACGCCGACCGGTTGTCGCCGGATTTGCTGAAGTACGATCTTGCCAAGCTGGCGGACGCATTAGTCCTCGAGCGCGATCAACAGTTTGCCTACATGGGCATTCAGACAATTTACGACCGCTACCTAATCCACATCGGCGGCACGCGAATTGAGACGCCGCAATATTTTTACATGCGCGTCTCGATGGGGCTGGCGATGAACGAAGCCAACCGCGAGGAACGCGCGATTGAGTTTTATCACGCGCTGAGTTCCTTCCGTTTCATGTCCTCCACGCCCACGCTGTTCAACGCGGGCACGCTGCATCCGCAACTTTCCTCCTGCTACCTCAGCACGGTGGATGATGATCTTGACAGCATCTTTAAGCTGGTCGCCGACGACGCGCGCCTGTCCAAATGGGCCGGCGGTCTTGGCAATGACTGGACAAATATCCGCGCCACCGGTTCGCACATCAAGGGCACCAACGGCGAAAGCCAGGGCATAATCCCGTTCCTCAAAGTTGCCAACGACACGGCGGTGGCGGTGAATCAAGGCGGCAAACGCAAGGGCGCCATGTGCGCGTACCTCGAGACGTGGCATTTGGACATCGAGGACTTCATGGATTTGCGCAAAAACACCGGCGACGAACGCCGACGCACGCCGGACATGAATACCGCCAACTGGATTCCGGATCTGTTCATGAAACGCATCAAGGCGGGCGGCGAGTGGACGCTGTTCAGCCCGAGCGACGTGGAGGATTTGCACGATCTGTACGGCGCGGCGTTCGAGAAACGCTACGAGGAATACGAAGCCATGGCGGAAGCCGGCGAGATTCCACACACCAAAACCGTTCAGGCGGAAGATCTCTGGCGCAAGATGCTGATGAGCCTTTTCGAAACGGGGCATCCGTGGATCACGTTTAAGGATCCCTCGAATGTGCGCTCGCCGCAGGATCATAAGGGCGTTGTGCACAGCTCGAATCTTTGCACGGAAATTTTGCTCAACACCTGCGCCGAGGAAACCGCCGTGTGCAATCTCGGTTCGGTGAACCTCACCGCGCACATCAAGGCCGGCGAACTCGATGAGGAACTCATCGCCAGCACCGTGCGAACGGCCATCCGAATGTTGGACAACGTGATCGACATCAACTACTACCCCACGCCCGAGGCGCGCACGGCGAATATGCGCCACCGCCCCGTGGGCATGGGCGTGATGGCGTTTCAGGATGCGCTTTATAAACTGCGCATCCCTTACTCGAGCGAAGAGGCGGTGGCCTTTGCCGATCGCAGCATGGAAATGATTTCCTACTACGCCATCCTCACCTCCAGCGAGCTGGCAGCCGAGCGCGGCGCGTACGAATCTTACGAAGGCTCCAAATGGTCTCGCGGATTGCTGCCCATCGACACCATCGAATTGCTCGAGCAAGAGCGCGGCGGCAACCTCACGGTGGATCGCAGCGCGCAAATGGACTGGACGCCCGTGCGCGAATCCATCGCGAAACACGGCGTGCGCAACAGCAACACGATGGCCATCGCCCCCACGGCGACGATCGCCAACATCCTCGGCGTCAGCCAATCCATCGAGCCGACTTACAAAAATATGTACGCCAAGGCGAACCTCTCCGGCGAATTCACGGTGGTTAATAATTACCTCGTGGAACAGCTGAAGGAACGCGATCTGTGGGACGCGCAGATGGTGGAGGACCTCAAGTATTACGATGGCTCGGTACTGAAGATTGATCGCATTCCTGATGACATGAAGGATATATTCCGCACCTCATTCGAGATTGATTCCAAATGGCTGATCGCCTGCGCGTCGCGCCGCCAAAAGTGGATCGACATGGGCCAATCACTGAACCTTTACTTCGATCTCCGGCAAGTGCCCGAGGGCGGCAAGACCGGCCGCATTTTGAGCGATATGTATTTCTTCGCGTGGGAAGCCGGCCTGAAAACGACCTACTACCTGCGCACCCTCGGTGCCACGAATATTGAAAAATCGACCGTGGACATCAACAAATACGGCGTGCAGCCGGAGTGGATGAAAAGCAAATCGGCGTCCAGCGAACTGGTTGCCGCTCCCACGTGCAGCATCCTCGACCCAGAGTGCGAGGCCTGCCAGTAATTTACTAAAACAAAAAACTCAACCAAAGGAAATCTATGTCTTGTTGTAATGTAAGTGACCAACCCGCCGAGGCGCACGACCTCACCAAACGAATCAATGCCAAGGACAAACGGCTAATCAACTGTCAAGCCGTGGACGTCAACCAGCTGATGCCCATCAAGTACGAATGGGCGTGGGAACACTACCTTAACGGCTGCAAAAACCATTGGATGCCCGACGAGGTGCCGATGCAAAAAGACATCGAGCTGTGGAAATCCAACAAGCTCAGCGCCGACGAGCGCCGTGTGATTATGCGCAACCTCGGTTTCTTTAGCACCGCCGAGAGCTTGGTCGGCAACAACATCGTACTCGCGATTTTCAAGCACGTCACCAATCCCGAGTGCCGGCAGTACTTGCTGCGGCAGTCCTTCGAGGAAGCCATCCACACGCACACCTTCCATTACATTTGTGAATCGCTGGGGCTCGATGAGCGCGAGGTGTTCAATATGTATCACGAGGTGGCGTCCATCAGCGACAAGGACAACTTTGAGATGCGCCTCACCCGCGAAATTATGGAGGACGGTTTCAACACCGACACCACCGAAGGCATCCAAACTTTCCTCAGAAACCTCATCGGGTTCTACGTCATCATGGAAGGCATCTTTTTCTATTCCGGGTTTGTGATGATCCTGTCCTTCCATCGCGGCAACCGAATGACCGGCATTGGCGAGCAGTTCCAATACATCATGCGCGATGAAACCATCCACATGAACTTCGGCCTCGACCTCATCAACGGCATCAAAGCCGAGAACCCCGAGGCGTGGACGCCGGAATTCCAAAAGGAAATCGACGGCCTCATCGAGGAAGCCGTGGAGCTCGAAGTCGCCTACGCGCAGGACTGCCTGCCGCGCGGCATCCTCGGCCTCAACGCCGGGATGTTCCGCGAGTACGTGCAGTATATCGCCGATCGCCGCCTCGAACGCATCGGCCTCAAGGCTAAGTACGGTGACACCAATCCCTTCCCGTGGATGTCCGAAACCATTGACCTCGCCAAGGAGAAAAACTTCTTCGAGACCCGCGTCACCGAATATCAAAAAACATCTTTAAGTTGGTAGGTGGAGAACACCGCGGCGGCGGTCTTGCGGGACCGCCGCCGCCCCTAACTTAACGGTCCCGAGGCAACCACGGGCCGTTTTTAATTCACAAGATGGGAGTACACTCCGACCAATGGATCCGCCGAATGGCGAAGGAGCACGGCATGATCGAGCCCTTCGCCGCCGACCAAGTGCGCGCCGCCGAAGACGGCAGCCGCGTCATCAGCTACGGCGTCTCCAGCTACGGCTACGACCTGCGCGTGTCCGACGAATTCAAAGTCTTCACCAACGTCTTCAGCACCATCGTCGACCCCAAAGGCTTCGATGATAAATCGTTTGTAAACATCAAGGCCGACGAATGCATTGTGCCGCCCAACTCCTTTGCCCTCGCGCGCAGCGTGGAATACTTTCGCATCCCGCGCCACGTGCTCACCGTATGCCTCGGCAAAAGCACCTACGCCCGCTGCGGCATCATCGTCAACGTGACTCCCTTCGAGCCCGAATGGGAAGGCCACGTGACTTTAGAAATTTCCAACACCACGCCACTGCCCGCAAAAATTTACGCCAACGAAGGCCTCGCCCAAGTCCTCTTTTTCGAAGCCGAAGAAGTTTGCGAAACCAGCTACGCCGATCGCGCCGGCAAATACCAAGGCCAAAAAGGCATCACCATTCCGAGGATGTAAAAATGCTAAAGCACGAACTCATTCCCGCTGGCGAGGCGGATTCAAAATCGTTGATGGTGGTGTTGCACGGCTTGGGCGACAGCATGGAAGGTTATCGATGGCTGCCGGATGCGATGGGTTTGCCTTGGCTGAATTATTTGATCGTGAATGCACCGGATGATTATTCCAGCGGATTTTCGTGGTACGACATTTATGAAAACCCCGCGCCCGGCGTGGAGCGCAGCCGGGCGGCCTTGTTTGAATTGCTCGATGCCCAGCGCGAAGCGGGCTTTCCCACTGACCAAACTTTCCAATTTGGATTTAGCCAAGGCTGTTTGATGACGATGGAAGTGGCGATGCGTTATCCGCATCGGCTAGCCGGTTGCGTGGGCGTGAGTGGTTACATTCACGAACCGGAACAGGCGATCGCGGAACTTTCGCCGGTGGCTAAGGAGCAGAAAATTTTGTTCACGTTGGGCACCTTTGACCCGCTCATCCCGGCGGACAAAGTGAAAGGTCAGTTAAACCTTTTGCGGCAGGACGGCGGTTTGCAAATTGAGGCGAAGGAATTACCCAAGGAACATACTATCGCGGGCGAGGAAGAGCTGTCGCTCATTCGGGATTTCATTTCTGCCGCGCGGGGAGATCAGTAATCTCCACGTCTTCAAGCCGCGTCACGCCCATCCCCATTTGGCCGGCGGCGCGGCGCATTTCATTTGCTTCGGCGTGGGTGGGGAGCTTCACAAACTGCCGCAGTTTCACAATGCGTGCGGCGGCCATCATATCCAATGCCACGGGATCGGTGCTCAGCCACAGCTCATTGAGCGTAGTGGCGTAGTCGGCGCGGCGGGTGTCGGCCAAATGAAACTGACACAACAGCGCATCGGTAATGCACAGCCGCACGCGGGGCGCGGGCAGGGGGAGGTCGGTGCGCAGTTGATGTGCGCCCAGCACGGTGCCGCCGTTGGGCAGGAGGTGCTGTCGCCAGGCGATGGTTTCGTCCAGCACCAGCACGGCTTGCGCTTCGTCGTTGCCTTTGGCGGTGGCGGCCTTCAGCGCATCGCGCAGTGCGCGCGCCAAGGGCAGGGCTTCGTCACCGGTTTTATGAAAATAGAAAAAATCATTTCCGGAAACAGGTTGCAACAGCAAGGCACGGGCACTGGCGGTTGGTTTCAAAACGGCGGTCACGCGGGCGGGTGGGAGGGTGTGCGAGTAAGCCGCCAGCAAATAAAGATTGGGCACGGCTAGGCGTCGGTGATGGTGGGATTTTTTAAACCGCAAAGTGTTGTCCACGCTATCGAGCCCCAGCGCATCGAGATGGCCGCGTGAGCCGGTGACGGGATGGGCGATGAGCGGGTGCAGGTTGATGATGCAGGTGAACTCGCGCGTGAGCAGTTTGGATAAATGCGAAAGCCGTTTCAATCGCGCGTCCTCAGGCTTGCCAAAAAACCGGTCGCCCGGTTGCAGTGGATGGGTGAGGGTGACATCAAAATTCGGGTGCGACTCAAACCCCGCATCGCGCGCGCCCGCCAGCCGCACGCCGAGGGCTTTGGCCATGCGCGCGTAGCCGGCCTTTTTCAACTCCTCCAGCGAGCGATCCCAAATCACAATTTGCCGCGCGGGGATGCCGGCGTCCATCAGGCTGCGCGCCACTGATTCCACCAACGCTGGCCGCGTACCGGCCATCGGCCCGTGTTGGGCATCCACCTTGAGGCCGATCACATCCGCAGGCGTCACCAAGCTTCGCCAAGCTGCGCGTGGGGTGGCTTGGCCGGTAAACTTCGGTAGTGCACGATCCAGCATTGCCCGCACGCGGGCAGGATCGGGCGTGAGAAAGCGTGTGGCTTTGGCGTCGCGCACGCGGATGACACGGGATTTTTCACCCTCCGCTGATTGTGCCATCGTCGCGGGCAGCATAACTCCCAGCCCCAGCGCAATAGTGAACAAGATGCGCCCAGCCCGTGAATAACGCACCTTTGCCAAATCCTGTGGAGTTGCCATCATACTCAGCCGCAAGGCTAACGAAAAATTTCATGGGAACGAGACTAAAATGGACAGGGATTATGCTGCTGCTGTCGTTGGGCATCGGCTGCACGCCGCCCGGCGCGCGCGCGATGCTCGAAGGGCGCGAACACCTCAATGGCAACCGGCCTCAACAAGCCGCCGCCGCGTTTGAAAAAGCCACGCGGCTATTGCCGAAGGATTGGCGCACGTGGAATCATCTCGGTCTCGCGCTGCATCGCGGCGGCAAACACGTCGACGCGGGCAAGGCCTACCAGTACGCCATCAAACTGGTGGGGCAGGAGCGGATGCTCGGTAAGCGCGAGGGCTCGCATGTTTTGTATTTTAACATGGGACGTTTATACATGGACGCCGGTCAACCGGCTTACGCGCGGCAGCACCTCAGCACCTACGCGCAGCTGGAATCCAGCCACGCCGCGCACTACTGGCTGGCCGAGGCGTGCCATCGCGACGGGCGGCTGGACGAAGCGGAGCTGGAACTCGGCCGCGCATTGGCGCACCAACCGGATTCCGCCCGCACGCTCAATCGCCTTGGCGTGGTGCAGCTTGAGCGCAAACAGCCGATGAAAGCTTTGGAAAGTTTTCAGGATGCGTTGCAAAAACAGCCGGACTATTCCGCCGCGCAGTTGAACCTCGCCATCGTGCTGCATCGGCATTCGCCGCCCAACGTTTCGCAGCCACGCGCGCAGGCGCTGGCGGCGTACCGCAAATATTTGGAATTGAACCCCAAAGCCGCCCAAGCCGTGCAGCGCATCGTGGCGGATTTGGATCGTGAATTGAATCCAGTAGCCGTGGCGGCAAATCCCGAGTTTGCACCCACCAACACCGTGGCGGGCTACGAGCCGCCGCATCGGGTGAACACCAACGACGCCACCTTCATCGTGCAGGCGGTGTTCCCCAATGGCGGTCATTTCGGCCACGTGGTCGCCACTAATTCGGTGCCGCCGCGCCGCGTGGTTCCGCCCCCGCCGGTGACCGTGGAGGTGCCCAAACCCCAGCCCATGCCCGTGGTTCCGGAGCCGCCCAAGCCGGTGAAGCCCATTCAAATCGCCAAGGTGAATCCGCCCAAGCCGCAGCCGCCCACTCCGCCCAAGCCCAAGGTGGAGGAGGTGAAGCTCCCGAATGTCCCGGGCATTGAGCGTTACAATTACGCAAAACCCAAACGGCCCTCGGTGGGCGACCGCGAAAAGGCACGCGAGAAATTCAACGTAGCTTATCAGGCTCATCGGCTCAACGAGCTGGAGAAAGCCCGGGCCGCTTATCGCGCGGCGCTGAAGCTGGATCCCGGCTATCAACAGGCGCACCAAAATCTCGCGCTGGCTATTTTGAGCAGCGGCGACGTGAAGGCCGCGCTGCCAGTTTATGAAACCGCGCTCACGCTCAATCCGCTTTCGATGAATGCCCGCTATGGATTTGCCCGGGCGCTGGATCGCGCGAAGTTTCCCTTGGACTCCGCGAGCGAATATAAAAATCTTTTGAAAATGTATCCGACGTACACGCCCGGACACCTCGAGTTGGCCAATCTCTATTCACAAAAACTCCAGCGGGCTGACCTCGCCCGCCCGCATTATCAGCGGGTGCTGGCCCTGAAACCGACCCATGCGCAGGCACCGGTGATTCGCGAGTGGCTGCAGGCCCATCCTTAATGCCCTGAATGGCGCCATGGCCCGGTTGATTCCTGAAAACACCCTCGAACAGGTGCGCGCCGCCAGCGACATCGTGGAAATCATCGGCGGCTATTTTCCACTCAAACGCGCCGGCGGCAATCACGTGGCGCTCTGCCCGTTTCATAAGGAAAAAAGTCCCAGCTTCAACGTCAATCCGCAGCGGCAAATTTACCATTGCTTCGGCTGCCACGCGGGCGGTGATGTGTTCAAGTTCATTCAGGAATACGAGCACCTTGGGTTTCTGGACGCGGTGAAACGGCTGGCCGAGCGCGCGGGCATTCCGCTGGAATTGGAGGACGACCCGCGCGCGGGCGAGAAGCGTCGCGAAAAAGATACGCTCTTAAAAGTGCACGAACAACTCGCCAAGCGCTGGCACAGTGTGTTGCTCAATGACGCCGCCGGACAACCGGCGCGCGATTATTTGCAGGCACGCGGCGTGAGTGCCGAAGCGGTGGAAACCTTCCGGCTGGGCTTCGCGCCGGGCGATTGGGAGGACACGGTGAACTGGGCCAAGGCGCAAAAGTACGACCCACGCGTGATGGAACAAGCCGGCTTGGTGGCCAGCAAAGACGGTCGGCAGTACGGCCGCTTTCGCGCGCGGCTGATGTTTCCCATCCGCGATGAACAAAGCCGCGTGATCGGGTTCAGCGGGCGCGTGCTCGAAGCGGATGTGAAAGGCGCCAAATATGTGAACTCGCCAGAGACGCCGCTCTTCCACAAAAGCAAAGTGATTTACGGCCTGGACAAGGCACGCCGTCCGATTATTGCCGCCGAGAGCGCTCTCATCTGCGAAGGCCAGCTCGACACCATCGCGTGCCACATGGCCGGTATCGAAAACGTGGTGGCGCCGCAGGGCACCGCCCTCACCGCCGACCACGCGCGCGTGCTCAAGCGTTATGCCAATGAAGTGATTTTGTGTTTTGATTCCGACACCGCCGGCCAAGCCGCCGCCGTGCGGTCGCTCGATGGGTTGCTTGAGAGCGAGCTGGCCATTCGGGTGATGACCGTGCCCGCGCCGCACGATCCGGATAGCTTCATCCGCGAAGAAGGCGCGGAAGCGTTTCGCGAATTGATGGAAGCCGCCCCGGGATTCTTTGAATTTTTCCTGCAACATCTTGTGGCCGAAAACGACACCGGCAGCGATCGTGGCCGGCAGGCGGTCATCCGCGCCATGGGCGAGGCCGTGCGCAAAACGCGCGACGCGGTGCTGCTCGATCGCGTGGTGCAGCAAACAGCGCTGGCCGTGGGCGCGTCCGCCGAGGCGGTGCACGCGGAGTTTGCGCGCCTGCCGAAGGAGCGCGTGTATCGCCCGCGCGAGGACGATGTCCCCTCGCCGGTGATTTCCATTGAGCCACCTTCGCGCCAGGAGGGATGGCTGTTGCGGTTGGCGTTTCACGATGCGGCATTTGGCGATTGGGTGGCGGCGCAGTTGAACCCCGAATGGGTGGAGCACGCCGGAGTGCGGCATATTTTGGAACGTGCCCCCGAGCTGGGCATGGACGCCAGCGCGCTGGTGTCCGAGCTGGACGAGGCCAACGCGCGTTTGCTCACCGGCGTCTTGGCCGCGGATGAACCGATCCCCAACCCGGCACATCAACTGGCGGATTTGGTGGGTCGCTTGCGCGGCCGTCATCTCGATCGGCAACTCGCCGAGCTCACGCGGCTGACCGCCCAGCCTAATTTGCCGGAGGCGGAATTGATGCGTGTGTTGGCGGAGCAGAAAGAAATTCGAGTGCAAAAACAAGAAGCCTTGCCGCCGGTGACGGGGTGAATTAGGGAAGCTTCGTTCTCTCAATGTAACCCGGGCCGGTGGCCCGGGTGAGGACGCGCACAGCGCGTCCCTACCAAGCCTAATCTACAAAGGCGATCTCGTTGGAGAGGAGGAGGACTTGGACGTATTTTTCCCAGGCGTTGAGGGGCTTGGGTTTGTAGGTGGTGCCGAGGAATTCGGTGGAGGCTTGCCAGGAGGTGACTTGTAGTGAGCCGGCTTTTTTGTTCATGGCGTCGGCGATTTCTGTCTTGATACTCACGGTGGGGTTCCACGTGAATTGATCCTGCTGGGGATTGTCGAGTTTGTAAATGCGTTGGGTGCTGGCGAGGGCCTTGGGGTCGATGACTTTGCCGCTGTACACGATGAAGTCGATGGTGTCGCCACGCTTCACGGTGATGTTGGAGAGGTTGCTATCGCGCTGGGTGCGGCGGATGTTGTTGCGCCAAAGTTCTTTGCCGAGGCGTGCGTTGCCATTGGATGTGCGGCTGTGGACGATGACGCCGGTGACGCCGTCCCACACTTTTTCATCGTAAAACTTGCGTAAGGGGTCGCCCATTTTGTCCTTGCGGGCGGCTTCGGCTTTGTCGTCGAGCTTATGCTCGAGGCGGGCGCTGACATTCACGATGGTGTCGGCTGGGGCCACCCAGCGGCGGATGACCGCGACGCTGGGATGCGAGCTGGGATGGCCGCCGGTGGCGGTGAGCTTGAGCGGGCCAAACTGTGGAGTGTTGCCTTTCCAAACTTTGCCATCGGTGAAGGGGAATTGGTGGAACTTGATGGCGTAAAGTTTTTGCTTTTCGTCGTAGCGATCGGCTTGGCCGTAGCCGTTGTACCAGGTGGGGGCGCTTTTCATGGCGCCGGTGGTGACGCCGCCGGTTTGTTGCTGGAGATAGCGCACGCCGAGCTTCAGCTCGATGGGCTCGGGGGCGCGCTGGTAGATCATGTTGTAAAGCGCGGTGATGCGGGCGTGGTCGTCCTGAATGGCAGAGAATTCCTTGCGGTTGACGAGTTGATGGGCAAGGTCGGCCACCATCGGGCTGTTCATCATGAAGAGCGCCTGCTGGGCGACGGTGGAAGTGAAGCGTTGGCCGGCGGTTTTATCGGGGTTGGCAAAATCGAAGGTCTTGAAAACGTCATCGAGATTGCGGCGGTCGATAAGGGCGTAGACGGTGCGGCGATAGTTGGGGTCACCGCCGGTGAGGCGCAGGGGTTTGCCGCCCATAGTGAGGTCGGACTTGCCGGAGACGGTGAGCATGCCGTCGCGGAAGGCCTCGAAGTCCAACCGGCGGCGATCCATTTTGTAGTAATAAACGTTGTTGGGATCTTTGATACTGTAGCGCGGGTTGTCGTCGCTGGTTTGCTGGTAGGTGTTGGACATGAGGATGTGCTTGTGCAGTGTTTTCATGGACCAATTGTGGGTGGTGAAATACCACGCGAGGTAATCGAGCAACTCGGGGTGGGAAGGATCCATGGCGCGTACGCCGAACTCGTTGACGGAGCTGACGATGCCCTTGCCAAAATGGAGCATCCAAATGCGGTTCACCATTACGCGGGCGGTGAGGGGATTTTCCTTGCTGGCAATGGCCTTGGCCATCTCGAGGCGGCCGCTGGAGTTCTTGGGGAAGGGCTGGCGATCTTCGCCGGATAGGATTTCCAAGAATTGGCGTGGGGCTTCCTTGCCACGCTGGTTGCGGTTGCCCTTGATCATGATTTTCTCGTTGTGAGGGTTACTATCTATCATCACCATGGCTAGAGGCGGTGAGCCAGCGTGGTTGATCTTGAGGCTCTCAATCTTACTGAGAAAACGTTCACGTTCCTCGCGTTCAAGGCCGCCGTTGCGGCGTTTGAGTGCATCGAAATTGGATTTGCAGGGATGACCACTTTCAAAGATGACGCGCCGAACCTCTTCCATATTTTTCGCGTAGTCCTTGCCAAACTGTTTGTCGAATTCCACGCCGAACCGTTTTTGGGCGTCCTCCATATTTTTGGGCGGGGTCAGCGTTTCGCCGGGCTTGGCCGTGGCGCGCTTGGCGGTGTATTGCTGAATTGCAAAGCGCCATTGTTGGTCGGAAATTTTGAACAGGGCGTCGTAGCGTTTCATCACATCACCCATGGAGGTGGGGGGTGAACTGGCGGGGAAATATTTGGCCACGATGGGGTTGATGCGTTTGGCGCGTTTATTTTTTGGATCGGGCTTGGCAAGCAGAGGCTTGAGCTTGGCTTGCGCCTTGGCCAGCTCGGCGGGAATGAAGCGGCCGGCGGCGTTGGTGGATACGTTTCCGTAGGTGACCCACGGGCCGAACACTCGGTCGTCCTCGCGTTTGCGGCGCATGTAGTTCTGCCAAGTATCGCCCACATCACCAATGAGCTTAACGTCACTTTTCTTCTTCTTGCCTTTGGTTGCTTTTTTAATCAACTCATCGAGCGTGCGCTCAAATTCGCGGCGTTTATCGCGCACGCGCACATCGTTCTTGGTAAACATGTGGGTCCAATACATGTAGGTGGCTGCGTTTTGGCGGGAATTATTGTTGTTCTCATATTCCTTTCCTAAACGATACTGCGCGTGGTTTTTTTCCAGCTCCTTCAGTTTGGATTGATAATCTGCAATATCGGAGCTGCCCGCGTAAGCGTCTTGGCTGCTTCCGTTGGCGGTCGAAGGGTTCAGCACGTATTTTCCATCCTTGAGCTTGTCATCATCGTTGGGTTCTCTGGAGCTCTTGAACACGCCGTAGAGAGCGTAGTAGTCAGCAGTGGGCACGGGATCAAACTTGTGGTCGTGGCAGCGTGCGCAGTAGACGGCGAGACCGAGGGTGCCACGGGTCAGCACATCGATGCGGTCATCAATTACATCATCGCTATTGTCTTGGGGATTATCTTTGCGTCCGAGGGTGAGGAAACCCATGGCAGCAAGGTCACCGTGGCTGGACTTTTGTTGGTCGGCGGCGATTTGGTCGATGAGAAATTTGTCATACGGCTTGTCTTCATTGAGTGAATTGATCACCCAGTCGCGGTAGGTGTAGGCATAGAGATAGCGCGATACGTTATTACGGCGGTTGTCCGCGCCGGTGGTGTCGGCATAACGGGCGACATCCAGCCAATAACGGCCCCAGCGTTCGCCGTATTGCGGGCTGGCCAGCAGGCGGTCGACGACTTGCTCGTAGGTTTCCTGCCCGTTTGTGAAACTCTGGATATCCTCGTAGCTGGGCGGCAGGCCGATGAGGTCAAAATACACGCGGCGTAGGAGTGCCCATTTTTCCGCCGGGAGTGAGGGCACCATATTTTGTTCCTCGAGGGTTTTGAGGATGTACGCGTCGATGGGGTTTTGAATCCAGCCCTTGAGTTTGCCGTTGAACACATATTCTGGCAGAGGCGGTGCTGGGGTTTTTACTTTTTGAAATGCCCAGTGAGCCTTTGCTTTTTCTTTGTCGGACTGGGTCTTGATGACGCCGACAGCTTTACCTGTGCGGGGGTCAGGCGCACCGCGGCGGATCCAGTTTTCGAGTTCGGAGATCTGCTCGTCGGTGAGCGGATCTTTATTGGAAGGCGGCATGGGGTCGGCAAGGTTTTTAATGCGCTGGACCATAACGCTTTTGCCCGGATCACCCGGCACCACGGCGGGGCCAGTCTCGCCGCCATTGCGCACGCCGCCTTTACTGCCGAGGTCCAGCCCGCCTTTGGTGGCACCGTCGCCATGGCAATTGTAGCAGTTTTCCGCGAGGATGGGCCGGATCTTGGCCTCGAAATATTCCTGGTCTGCCGGCGAAATTTCTTGGGCGGTTGCTGCGTTGGTGAGCCAAACCAAAACGACCGCGATCAGTGCGGTCGGCTGGAGTTTGTTGAGTGTGCGGGTGAGGTTATTTTTCATGGCACAAGTTTGCATTCGATATTTCCACGGACCCCGTGTGGGAGAGCGCGGGGTAATTTAATTTGTAAACTGTTGGCTATGCGATCACGCCTTCTACCACAGTACCACCCTGTGGCAGCGTGCGGGTGGGTTGGGTGAGTCGGAAATCCCGGCCGCCATTGCGGAAGGTGAGTTGTTCGTGGTCAAACCCAAGCTGGTTGAGCACCGTGGCGTGCAAATCTTTCACGTGGACTTTATTTTCCACGGCTGATCCGCCCAGATCATCGGTGGAGCCGTAGCCGATTCCGCCCTTGATGCCGCCGCCGGCGAGCACGGTGCTCATGCCTCGCGCGTTGTGGCTGCGTCCGCCGCCGCCATCTTCGGTGGGGCTCCGGCCAAATTCGCTGGAGATATAAATCAGTGTGTCCTCGAACAGGCCGCGTTCCTTGAGGTCATCCATCAACGCGCCCACGGCGGGATCGAGCTGTTGGGCATTGCCCGCAGCGCGCCTGGCGATGCCATTGTGAAGATCCCAACCGCCTTGGCTTACTTGGACGAAGCGCACGCCGCGCTCGAGCAAACGCCGCGCGATGAGCAGCTGCCGGCCTTGACCGTTGTTGCCGTACTTGGCGCGGGTCTCGGGTTTTTCGCCAGCGATGTCGAAGGCCTCGCGGGCGTCAGTTTGCATGCGGTACGCCAGCTCGAAAGTGTTGATGCGCGCTTCGAGTGCGCCTTCGGCCTGTCGCTTTTGTTTGTGAATCTCGTTGAGCTTCAGCAGCAAGTCCAATTGCTTGCGCTGATCTTTTCGGCTGGCGAAATCGCTCTTGATGTTCTTGATGATGTCTTCGATTTTCGTGTTATTGGAATCCACGAAAGTGCCTTGGAACGCGCCGGGCAAAAAGGCGTTGGTGTAGTTGCGCGCGTCGGGCGAGTTGCCGGGGCGCATGGTGATGAAGCCGGGTAGATTTTGGTTTTCCGTGCCGAGACCGTACAGCGCCCAACTGCCAACGGCGGGGCGGATTTCCTGCATCTCGCCGGTGTTCATCATATAAGTGGCCGGGCCGTGCGCGGGGGCATCGGTGTAGAGCGAGCGGATGATCGCGATGTCATCAGCGTGCCGACCGATGTTCGGCCAGATTTCGCTCATCTGCAAACCGCTCTGGCCGAACTTTGGAAACTTAAACGGCGAGGCGAGCAGCTTGCGATTGCCGGTCTGTTTGCCGCCGTTGCTGTTTAGCTCTGGCCGGGGATCCCACAAATCCATGTGCGGCGCCGCGCCCTGCAAAAAGACGTGCAACACCCGCTTGGCTTTGGCCTTGTTGGGCGGCTGTTTCGGGGCGAGTGCGCCCTTGCTGCCGTCTTGGCCAAATCCCTGTTCGGCCAACATGCACGAGAGCGCTATTGCGCCAAAGCCGCCGCCCGCTTGCGTGAGCCATTGGCGGCGGTTCAAAAACAAATCCTCGGTGCGGGCCGTGTGATCGGCGCGGTTATATAGTGCGTATTCCTCGTTCATGGGCGATGGGTTGTTTGGGTTATTAGGTTTTCTAAATCAGCTTCTCTATGAAGCATACCACGAAATGGCGAACACGCAACGGGAAACTGCCTTTTTCCCAGAAAAACTGGGCAGGTCAAGCAAGGTGCGATTTGGGTGCGCCGCGTCATGGCAATAGATGATGGCCCCTCCCAAAACCTTAGCAGCTGGGCATAAGTTTTCTGCCGGGTCAATAACGCGGCATTGAGTTTTGGCCGGTCGCCGCTAGAGTTTCGCCATGCGAGGACTTGCGTTTTTCTTTATTGGCCTCATCGCCTTTAGTTGGCTCGGCTGCGGCTCCATCAGCCGTGAGCCCGGGCTCATCAAAGTGTTGCCGCATTATCTCGACCAGTACGGCCGCCACACCACCGGCGTCACCCTCGTTGAGCGCGACATGTATCAACTGGAACTCCGCAAAGATCCCGCCGCCGTGCATGGCGTGCGTTACAACGTCAACTGGCGCGGCAACGCGGAGATGACCGTGCGCCTCGAACTTCGCAGCACCAAGGCCGGCGTCGCTCCTCTCATCCTCGAGCAAACCGCCACCCCCGAAGGCGGCAACACTTGGACACCTATCCTCATCGATTTGGAAACCTACAAAAAATTTGGTCAATCCGAATCCTGGCGCGTCACCCTCTGGCAGGACGGCGAGCAAGTCGCCGAGCAAGCGTCGTTTCTTTGGTAAGCGTTTTTATGTACCCGGGCCGGTGGCCCGGGTTGGTTTTTGGTAGGGACACGCTTCGCGTGTCCGGACGCGCGAAGCGCGTCCCTACCGAAACTCAGGTTATCCCCCGAACCCCCGCCATTCACCATTCCCTCTCTAAGCTGCGTATAACCATCGAGCAGTTTAAAATAACTCCCGCGTGCATCCTTCATCCGAGTCGCGTAAAACATTACTCACGAAAGTGGCTGAGTGCGCACGACACGGGACGACTAGGGCGGATCCAGCCAGCTTTCGCAGGGAGGCTACGGGACCGCCCGATGCCGAAAAACTCAACCGGTCCTGTCCACACCTACACCCACCCCCCATAAACCCACCACGGCATCGGTGCGTTCGCGCGCGCTGCTCGCCGGTTGATAATTGAGGGTTGATGGTGAAACCGATTTCCATCAACCCTCATCCATCAACGATCAACCTCTCATATTAATCCTCTGCACCGGCAACAGCTGCCGCAGCCATCTCGCCGAAGGCATCCTGCGCGCCGCGCTCGGCGACGCCGCCATCGTGGCCAGTGCGGGATCCAACCCCACCGGCACGGTGCACCCGATGGCAATCGAGGTGATGGCCGAGATCGGCATTGATATTAGCACCCACACCTCCAAGCATTTGAATGAATTTTTAGAAAAAGAAGTGCACACCGTCATCACCGTTTGCGGCAATGCCGATGCCGCTTGCCCCACCTTCCCCGGCCAAGCCGCCAAACACCATTGGCCCTTTGATGACCCCGCAAAGGCCGAAGGTAACGAAGAAGAGGTCTGCCCCACCTTCCGCCGCGTGCGCGATGAGATTCGCGCGAAGTTTGAAGCCTACGCGCGGGAGCAATTGACCGGCTAATTCTGCTTCGGCCGCCCCGCTTGTTTGGCGCGGATGAAATCGGAATGCTCCAGCCGCAGCAACTCTGTGGTGCGGCGAATGAGATGCTCCTCGTATTTATCCAAGTCACCATCGGCAAACGCCACGCGCCACATCGCCGTCAGCATCGCGCACTTTTGCTCGCGCGTGCAGCGTTGACTGATGAGATGCGTGTACGGAAATAAATCCGTGGCCCCCTCCGTCTCCGCCTTGGCTTGATCCAGCAGCGCTGTCACCGTCGCGCGCTTCAGCCCCAGCTCACTTTCCAACGCGCGCAAAATCGCCTGCGTCTCCTTCGGGTCATCCTTATAATCCGCCTCCGCCACCTCCAGCAACAAGGCCGCACACGCCATGTGCAACTGCTCCGGCGAAATCTCCGGCTCCGCCGCGCCTTCGCCAGTCGATGCTGATTCCGTTTCAGTTTTCCCGCCAAATAATTTATCAAAAATTCCCATGCGCGGAGGAGCCTAAAGACAAATACAGAAAACGTCCACCCCGGGAGCACACGACCCAGGCGGAGCTTCGCCCCTTTTATGGTTTTCCCTCGACTCTCGACCTTCGGCCCTCGCCTCCACTACCCTCCAGCCCATGAGCGATTCTCTTAACGTAATGGCCGTGGTCGGTAGTTTGCAGGAAAAATCCGTCACCCGCGTCGCCGTGCGGCACGTGGCCGATGGGCTCAAAGTCGCCGGTTGCACCGTCGATTGGCTGGATCTCGCCGAGGCCAATTTGCCGATGGTGAATACTGACACCACCTTCAGCGCCGCCCATTACGAACCGTTGAAGGACCGCGTGGTGGCGGCCGATGTGTTTGTGCTGGGCACGCCGGATTATCACGGGAGCATCAGCGGGGCGATGAAGAATTTCCTCGATCATTTCTGGAAAGAATTCACCGGCAAACTTTTCGCGCCGATGGTTGCCAGCCACGAAAAAGGCCTTACCGCCCACGACCAAATGCGAACGGTGGCGCGCCAATGCTACGCTTGGAGCCTCCCCTACGCCGTCAGCTTCATGGAAAAAGAAGACGTGGCCGACGGCAAAATCATCAGCGACAAATTTCGCGATCGATTAGAAATGATGACCCGAGACGTGCAAGTGTACGGCGGTTTGCTTGCCACCCAACGCCAAGCGGATCTTGCGGGCACCGATCCAACTTTCCTCGCTCAGTTGCGGAAATAAAATTATCCCAAAGGCGGCAGTACTTTGTCCACTCGGGCGCGTTTGAGGCGGGCGAAGACGGGGAGGCCTTGTTCGGTGGGGAGGTGGAGTTCGCCTTGGATTAGTGGGCGGGCGTAGGTAATGAATTTTTCGTTGGGCAACCAGCCGTCTTCGTCGATCCAATCGCGCGGGATGGTGCGTTCCTGGTTAGCGATATCTTCGAGCGGTTGCAGCGCGGTGCCCCACATATAGGGTTCGTCGCTTTGGCGGACGAGCTTCACCATAAACCCGCTCTCGCCCTCGATGGCCGCGCGCACGGCTGCTTCGCCGCAGGCAAAGGCTTCTTCCACATCGGTTTCGCTGGCGTAGTGGGCGGCGGCGCGTTGGGCGTACCCGAGCTTCACGGTGCGGGTTTTTAAGTTCAACGCGGGCTCAACGATTTCCGCCAAGCGATCGGCGGCACCGGCGAGCACGGGATGGCCGAAGGAATCGAGCTTTTCTTTGTCCGCGCCGATCTCGTTGCCTTCGGCGTCCTTGAGCCCTTCGCCGACGACGACCACGCAGCAGCCGTGTTGCGCGACGGTTGCTTTCACCTTCGCAATGAACTGCTTCTTCTTCAAACGCAATTTCCGGCAACAAAATAATGTGCGGCGGATCTTCCGGCTCGCGCTTGGCAAGCACCGTGCCGGCGGCGATCCAACCGGCGGCGCGGCCCATCACTTCGATGATGCAGCAGGAACCGTCGTCGGTGGCCATGCTGCGAACGTCGGCGCCCACTTCCATCACGGTAGTGGCGTTGTACTTGATGACACTGCCGTAGCCGGGGGTGTGATCGGTGTGTGGCAAGTCGTTATCAATCGTCTTGGGCACGCCGATGGCGCGCAAATCATAGCCGCGCTTTTGGGCTTCGAGATGCACTTTATTGGTGGTGTCTTGGCTGTCATTGCCGCCGGCATAAAAAAAGTAGCGGATGTTGTGCGCTTCGATGACTTCGAAGAGCCGTTTCATATCGGCCTCGGCTTGCTTCGGATCGGTCTTGAAATCGATTTTATAACGGCACGTGCCCAGCGCGGCGGCGGGCGTGTGCTTGAGGCGCTGGATGTCGCTGGTGTTTTCCTCGCCGATATCGACCAGCTCTTCGCGCAGGATGCCGTACACGCCATTGAGGCCGCCGTAAATTTCCTCAATGCACTCGTGCTTGCCGGCTTCGCAAATCACACCGGCCACGCTGGAGTTGATCACCGCCGTGGGTCCGCCGCTTTGTGCCACCAATAAGTTGCCTAATAATTCCGCCATCAAATAAAGGGCCGGAACGATGCCAACCGGCGAGGGGTGTGTCAAAACGAAAGGGAAAGAAAGGAATGGTGGGGGTGGCGAGTAAAGAGTAGTGGAAACCCCCGAATCTTGAACCGCGCCCATTTCTCTGCTAGGCTACCCCGCTCACTCGTATGGGACAGAATTTATATCATAAAGTTTTTGATCGGCATTGCGTGGCGCAACTGGCTTCGGGGCAGTTCCAGCTTTTTATTGGGCTGCATCTCATTCACGAGGTCACCTCGCCGCAGGCGTTTGCGATGGTGCGCGAGCAAAACCTCAGCGTGCCTTTCCCCGAACTCACCTTCGCCACCGTGGACCACATCATCCCCACCACCGGCGCGGGCCGCCAACGGCCGCTGCAGGATCCGCTGGCGGAGGAGATGCTGCAGCACATCGAGCAAAACACCGCCGACTTTGGCATCAACTTTTTTTCGCCGGACAAAAACGATCAAGGCATCGTCCACGTCATCGGTCCCGAGCGTGGGCTCACGCAGCCGGGGATGACCATTGCCTGCGGCGACTCGCACACCTCCACCCACGGCGCGTTTGGAACGCTCGCCTTCGGCATTGGCACCAGTCAAGTGGCCGATGTGCTCGCCACGCAAACGCTCGCGATGGCAAAGCTCAAAGTGCGACGCATTAATTTTACCGGCGCGCTGCAGCCGGGCGTTTATGCGAAGGATGTCGCGCTCGCGTACATCAACCTCCTCGGCGTCAACGGCGGCGTGGGCTTCGCGTACGAGTTTGGCGGCGAGGTCATCGATCGAATGACGATGGAAGAGCGGATGACTGTTTGCAATATGTCCATCGAAGGCGGCGCGCGTTGCGGTTATGTGAACCCCGACCAAACGACTTTCGATTACCTCAAAGGCCGCGACTACTGTCCCGAAGGCGAAGCGTGGGAACGCGCCGTGGCCGATTGGCAAAGCCTCGCCAGCGATGCCGATGCGGATTACGACGACGTCATCGAAATCAAAGGCGAAGACATCGAGCCTTTCGTCACGTGGGGCATCACGCCTGCGCAATCGGTGGGCGTCGCGCAGAATTTGCCCGCCGTTGATTCATTTGCCGAGGCCGACCAGCTCGTCGTGCGCGAGGCGTACGAGTACATGAGTTTTGAGGAAGGCCAACCCATCGTCGGCACGCCGGTGGATGTCGTCTTCATTGGCTCCTGCACTAACGGCCGGATGTCCGATCTGCGTGAGGCGGCAAAATTTGTGAAAGGCAAAAAAGTTGCCGCCGGTGTGCGCGCGCTCGCCGTGCCCGGCTCGCAGGAAGTCGCCCGCCAAGCCATCGCCGAAGGGCTCGACAAAGTTTTTGATGAAGCCGGTTTCCAATGGCGCGAAGCCGGTTGCAGCATGTGCCTCGCGATGAATCCCGACCAACTGCAGGGCAACGAAATCAGCGCCAGCACCTCCAACCGAAATTTCAAAGGCCGCCAAGGCTCGCCCACCGGCCGGACATTATTGATGAGCCCCGCGATGGCCGCCGTCGCCGCTGTGGAAGGGAAGGTCACCGACGTGCGCAATCATTTGGAGAATTAAAATGGCAGGCAAAATAGTAACTGAAATCACCGGCCCCGGCATTCCGCTGCGGGGGAACGACATCGACACGGATCGCATCGTCCCCGCGCGGTTTTTGAAATGCGTCACCTTCGATGGCATCGGCGAGCACGCTTTTACCGACGACATTAAGGGGCTCGCCGCCAAAGGCGAAACCCATTCCTTCGCCGATGCCCGTTTCGCCAATGCCGCCGTGCTTGTTGCCAACCAAAACTTCGGCTGTGGTTCCAGCCGCGAGCACGCGCCGCAATCGCTCCAACGCTGGGGCATCCGCGCCATCATTGCCGAGAGCTATTCCGAAATTTTTTATGGCAATTGCGTCTCGCTCGCGATCCCGTGCTTCACCGCCGACCACGAAACCTGTGCCCAACTCCAAGCCGCCATCGAGAGCAACCCCGAAGGCGAACTCAAGCTCGACATTGCCGCCGCCACCGCCACCGGCCCGTGCGGCACCATCGCTCTGCAAATTCAACCCGGCGCCCAATCCCAATTCCTCGACGGCTCCTGGAACGCCCGCGCCGGTCTTTTGGAAAACTTGGATCAAGCCAAAGCCGTTGCCGAAAACATCCCCTACGTTTCCAACTACGCGTAGCCGCAAGTAGGGCGAGCTCTCCGAGCGCGCCGCGGCGGTTTCGGAGTAAACCGCCCTACCTTTGACTTGGCCCGCACGTTGGTTTCGCATAACTTCCGCGCGGATGTCTGCCGCGATTATTGAGTGTAGTGGGGTGACCAAACTTTTTGGTGACTTTGCGGCGCTTAATAATGTTTCGCTCAGTGTGTCGCCGGGCACGATTGGTTTGCTTGGGCCCAATGGCGCGGGGAAATCCACCCTCATGAAATGCTTGCTGCAGTTGCATCCCATTTCGATGGGCGGCGCGCGGTTGCTCGGGCGCGATGTGGGCAGCGAGGGCCGCGAGATTCGCACGCGCGTGGGCTACGCGCCGGAGCAGGATTGCCTCATCTCGGGGATGGTCGGCTGCGAGTATGTGACTTACTGCGCACAGCTCAACGGGCTGCCGTTTCAGGAGGCGCGGCAGCGGGCGCACGAGATGCTCGATTTCGTGGGGATGGGACAGGAGCGCTATCGCGCGGTGGACACGTATTCCACCGGCATGAAGCAGCGAGTGAAACTGGCGCAGGCGATTGTGCACGATCCGGAATTGGTTTTCCTTGATGAACCCACCAACGGCCTCGACCCAAAAGGGCGTGAGCAAATTTTGCAGCTCGTGGAGAGCTTGTGGAAGCAGCACCAAATTTCCGTGGTGCTCTCCTCGCATTTATTGCAGGACGTGGATCGCATTTGCGGCGAGATCATCATCATCGCCCGTGGCGAGGTGCTGGTGCAGGACACTTTGAAAAATCTCAAGGCGCGCCGCGCGGGGTTTGCCGAATTGGTGGTGGAAGGCGAACACCAACGTGTGCTGGAAATTCTCCGCGCCAACGAATGCACCTGCGAACTGGAATCCAACGGCCACATCACCGTGAAGCACGGGCGCGCGAGCCTCACGCCGGTTTTGAAATTTTTGCGCGACGAAGGCGTCCACCCCATCGAAGCACTGCCCAGCCCCAACGCCTTGGAGGAGGTTTTCCTTCAAGCCCTCTCGACTCATGGCCCAGATTGATTCCAGCTACACGCATCGCGACGGCGAGACGCGCGGCATCGGTTATCGCCGTTGGGTGATCGCCCAAGCCACGCTCACCGCGTGCCTCAAGGTAAAGGGCATGCGTTGGGTGGTGTGGTCGTGTTGGATTTACGCATTTCTGCAGGGGGTTTTCCTGTTTGGGTTCGGCCAGCTGATGGATCAAGACAGCGCGGTGTACGCGTTCATTACGGAAAATCTTGGGTTCTTCAAGGTCATCGGGCCGATGTTTCAGGGTTGGGCGGAGGAGAATCCGCGCATTGCCATTGGCATGACGTACAACTTGTTTTTCTACATCTTCACCGGCGCGATTGTGTCTTCGCTAACGCTTTCGTTGGTGGCTTTGGGCATAGCGATTCCGCGGCTGATTACCAGCGATCTGTCCAGCCGCGCGATCACCATTTATTCGTCGAAAGCCGTAAGCCGTTTCGATTATTGCCTCGGCAAGTTTGGCGGGGTGCTGCTGCTGCTCACCCTCACTTGGCTGGGGCCAACGCTGGTCACGTGGATGATGGGAAATTTAATGGCGCCCAAAATTTCGTTTTTTTGGCACACCGCACCGGCGCTGTTGCATTCGGTGGCGTTTGTGGGGTCGGGTATGGTGATTTTGGGGCTGATGGCGCTGGGTGTCTCGGCGATGACGTCGAGCCCGCGCACGGCCACGTCGATTTGGGTGGGGGTGCTGCTGCTGGGCGTGGTGCTCTCGGGCATTGGAATGGGCTCAAAAAATTATTGGCTGCAGTACCTGAGTTTTTGGTTCGACCTCGAGCTGCTGCAGCGCTGGATTTTTGATATCGGCGGAGACTTTAGAGAATTGGATGCCGAGTTTCCGGGCATCACGGAGGGGGGGGTATTCCAACAAATGAAAAACCGCCTCGACGTCACAGCGAATAACGTGGCGGTGGCCATCTCCTGCCTCAGCCTATTGGGCGGCGCGGCTTTGTTGACGCTTTACAAAAAGGTGAAACCCGAATGAGCACCGCGAGCACAACGCCGGTCATCCAAGCTGCCGAGCTGAGCCGTTGGTATGGCATCGTGATGGGGCTGAACAATATCAGTTTTGACATCGGCCCCGGCCTTACCGGATTGGTCGGCCCCAATGGCGCGGGCAAGAGCACGCTCATCAAAATCATCACCGGTCAGTTGCGGCCCAGTGACGGCGAGCTGACGGTGTTTGGCATGCAACCGTGGAACAATCCCGACGTGCTGCGCGAGATTGGCTTTTGTCCGGAAGACGATGCACTGCCCGATCGCCTGCGGGCGCGCACGTGGCTGCGCGGCTTGGCGATGCTCTCGGGCATCGCGTCCTCCGCCGCGCCGGATCACGTGGACGCCATTCTCGATCGCGTAAAACTCGAGCGCGTGCATTGGGAAAAACCGCTCGGCCAATTTTCCAAGGGCATGCGCCAACGCGTGAAGCTCGCGCAAGCGCTGCTGCACCATCCGCGTTTGTTGGTTTTGGATGAACCGATGAACGGGCTCGACCCCATGGGGCGGCAGGACATCCAGCGCATTCTTAAACAACTCGCCGCCGAAGGCACCACGGTGCTGATCAGCAGCCATATTTTGCACGAGTTGGAGGCGCTGTGTCCGGAGATTTTGATTCTCAACTGGGGCCGCGTGATCGCCAGCGGCAGCCAGCTCGCGCTCCAACGCCGCCTGCAAGGCACCGAGGCCAACCTCCACATCCGCTGCAGTGATCCCTTGCGCTTCACGCGCGTGCTCTTCGAGGCCGATCTGTTGCTGGGCTTCGATAGCACTGGCGACGATGGCAACGAAGGCGGGCTGGATTTGCGCGTGAAAGACCCCCGGCGTTTCAGCGATTCGCTCGTCGATTTGCTAACCGACAACAACATTGCCCTGCACGAACTGCGCAGCCGCGACCGGTCGCTGCAGGATATTTTTGAAAAGATGACCGAATGAGCCAGGATCCTTCCATGCTACCCACGGTTCATTTCGGCGGCGCGCTGCGCGGAATGTGGGCGCTCGTGTGGGCGCAACACTGCACCACCCGTGCCTTTATCCGACTTGGGCTCGGCGCCGCTGCGTTGGGTTTTCTCATGCTGCTCACTATCAATAGCGGGAACGAAAAGGGTTGGCTCGAATGGGTGGTCGGAATTTATCTGCATTTCTTAATCCCACTCACCTGCCTCAACGTGTGCGGCTCTATGATGCGCGCCGAAGTGCAGGCCAACACGCTCAGCTTTTTGTGCACCCGCCCGCTGCGCCGGCACACACTATATTTTCTGCAGTACCTCTGCCACGTGGGTTGGCTGCAGTTGGTGTTCTTGGTGGGCACACTCGCGCTCTTCGCGGTGGGCGCGGTGAAACAAATCGAGGGCTTGGGCGCGTTGCTGCCGATGATGTTGCTCACACAAATACTCGCCATCTTTGCGTGGAGCGCGCTGGCGGGGTTGCTCGGTTTGGTGCACCAACGTTTTGTGGTCATCGGCATTCTCTACTGGCTCGTGGTGGAGATGGGCCTCGGCATGGTTGAATCGAGCAACATCAATCAGCTCTCCATCCTGCGACACGTCCATACATTGATGGCGCAAAACAAAATGGTCTTGAGCGTGATGGTGGAAGGCGAATCCCAATGGGCCGCCGCCGCCCCGTTCACCGCCGGGTTTGTGCTCATCGGTGCCACTCTATTTTTTCTTGCCGCCGGCGCGGCTTTGTTTACCTACCGCGAATATCTCCCCTCGCAGGAGGCCGGCCAACAATGATCATTTACCACAACCCCCGCTGCTCCAAAAGCCGCCAAGCACTGGCGTTACTGCGGGAGAATGGCGTGGAGCCCGAAGTCATCGAATACCTCAAAACACCGCCCACCAAATCCGCCCTGCGCGATTTGCTGCGCAAGCTGGATTTAAGCGCGCACGACATCCTTCGCGCTAAAGAGGATGAATACAAAAAACTCGGCCTCTCGCCAGACACCGCCGAAAACAAAATCCTCGCCGCCATCGCAGCGAACCCCATCCTCCTCGAGCGCCCCATCATCATCAAAGGAAACCGCGCCCTCATCGGCCGCCCACCGGAAAACGTGCTGGAGCTGCTCCGGTAAGGCCGCGCTTCTTCGCGTCCCGGCCAAGGAAAGGGCAAGATTCCCTTGATCCATTTGTTGTCACCCTCACAGAGACAAATGCACCCCTTTAAAACCCAACAAAAAATTCACCCAAAATGAAGAAACTTTATTGTTTACATTAACTGAAACAGTGATACAACCTCCGGCGACCTCAACCCAATAAAAAGAAGAATACTATGGCAAAACCTGAAAAGAAAAAAGCGGGCCGCCCAAAGGGCAGCAAAAACAAAGCGCAAAAACCGGGCCGTCCAAGGGCAGCAAAACGTCAGAAAAAACGGGCCGTCCGAAGGGCAGCACGAACGTTAAGAAAAAACCGGGCCGCCCAAAGGCCAGCACGAACAAGGTTGGACGTCCTAAAGCCTCCGCATCGCAGGCTTCCGGCGCAACCCGCACCATGACTCTCTCGACTTCGTTGGCCGATAAGATTCAGGGACTAACCCTGCTTGGCAAGGGCGGCGACATCGAGGCCGCACTGGATAAGTTGATCAAATAACTCTGACGCGAAAAACAGTAGTTCGACGTAAGTCTGTTTTATGCCGCCCTGCAACGGGCGGTTTTTTTTGTCAAAAAATAATCCGCAAAAACTGTGCAATCTGTGTCTCAAGTTTTGCGAATCTGAGACTTGCCCCGCTAAAATTACTCCGTCACACTCTCCCACCCATGAAACGCCTCCTGCTCTGCATCTTATTCATTTTATCCGCACCCTCCGTCCTATCTAAAACCCCCAACATCCTCTGGATCGTCGGCGAAAATTTCTCGCTCGACCTCGCCTGTTACGGCCAGAAAAACGTCCGCACCCCCAACCTCGACCGGCTCGCCCGCGAGGGCACGCGGTACACGAAAGTTTATTCCACCTCGCCCGTGTGCGCGCCGAGCCGTTCCGCGCTCATGACCGGTTGGTACGCCACCACCACCGATATGCACCACATGCGCAGCCATCGCACCGACGGCTGGCGGCTCCCGGTCGGCGTGCGGCCCATCACGCATTTGCTCAAGGACGCCGGTTATCACACCGCCAACATCACCCACATCGGCAAACGCATCGTGGGCACCGGCAAACTCGATTTGAATTTCGCCGCCGAAGGCCCCGTGTACGCCGGCAAAAACTGGGCTGACCTCAAAAAGAAACAGCCCTTCTTCGCGCAGATCAATATGCCCGAAGCCGAGTATGATATATATGACCGCAAGTCCGCCGAGAAACCGCGCGTCAAATGGGTCGGCGAAGAATGGCATCCCAAAATCGCCACGCCCGAAAACGTCACGCCGCCGCCCTATTATCCCGACCACAAAATCACCCGCGAAGAATGGGCGCGGTACTTAAACTCCGTCAGCGGCACCGACGTCCGCATCGGCTGGATTCTCGACCAACTCCGCAAGGACGGCCTCAGCGAAAACACCATCGTCATTTTCTTCGCCGACAACGGCCGGCTCGATGCCCGCGGCATCCACTGGTGCTGGGACAGCGGGCTGCACGTGCCGATGATTATCCGTTACCCCAAAGCAGTAAAAGCCCCGCGCCAGATCAAAGCCAACCGCGTGGACCCCCAAGTGCTCAGCCTGCTCGACCTCACCGCCACCACCCTTTGGATGGCCGGCATCCCCAAACCCTTCGGCATGCAAAGCCGCGTCTTCCTTGGCCCCCACGCCGAGCCGCCGCGCACCTACGCCTTCGCCGCGCGCGACCGCATCGACGAAACCCAAGTCCGCCTCCGCTCCGTCCACGGCCCGCGCTTTCATTACATCCGCAACTACACCCAAGGCGCCGGCTTCCTCACCCTAAACCGCTACAAAGAAAAATGTTTTCTAGTAAAACCATTAATGCGCCAACTCCACGCCGCCGGCAAACTAACCGGCCCCGCCGCCGACCTCATGAAACCCTTCCCCCGCGAAATGCTCTACGACACCCGCCTCGACCCCCACGAAATAAAAAACCTAGCCACCTCCAAAAACCCCATCCACCAAGCCGCCCTAAAACGCCTCCGCGCCGCCTTGGATACGTGGCAAACCGCCACCAACGACCGAGGCCACATCCCCGAGCCCACAGAAGTCGTTGCCCCCTTCACCCAAGAAATGCACAATTGGTTCGGCACGCCGGATTGGGTGAAAGAGAAGTAAAAATGAAATCCCTAGGCAAAATTTTGTTTAGCCTGTGTGTGCCTTTGCGCAATGCTGGATCTAGATCAGCAAATTATTGAGGAAATGATTATGGGATTTTTCAGGCAACTTTTGAGCATAGTGGCCAGCAAGGCTTGATTCCGATTTATTACGCTTGGAAACAGCGGTTAATAACCCTCTAGCCGAACCGTATGGATGTGCTGGTGTGCGCTTGGAACACTGCTGTTGAACCTTATGGGAAAAGGGTCGAGAAGCAAGCAAGAATCCTGATAAGATAGCATTCGGCGCGGAGCTAGCGCTATACCTTTGAACGTAATGACCATTGAAACCCAGCAAAGATCTTGGGGCATACTTGCATGCAACAATCCTTCATTACGTGACGTTGCTCAAAACCGGCCTGCCAATAGAATGTTTTATCAGGATGATGCAATTTGATCCATTCAAACTCAGAAGAAGCTGACAAGTTCTGTTGCGCTCCAGAACCCAATAGCTTATTGATGAGTCAACTGTTCAAGGAGTTGATCTAATAAATTCTCACAGTAGCCGGATGGAATTCAAAGATGGTCTTGGATGCTTCAAAGCCGGATGATTTAAACACCGAAAATTCACAACGATTCTAAGAAAGAAATATGATCAACGAAACGACCAACGAAGCTGGTGCGCGAAGGCGGTTATGTTGCTGAGGTGGAAGTGCGTTTGATTTCAGATGACCTCGGGTGGTCGCCTTGTCTTTCGCTGGATGACGCGAACAAGCTCGATGATGTCCGCGAGGCATTGCGATCCGGCGATATTGAATCCGTCAGCAACCTTGCCAAAGTCTATTCGCTGACGCCGGTTGGCGGGTAGGGCGGTTTCTCCGAAACCGCGCCCTACCTTTGCGTTCCCTGCGTTTCAAAATGGGGCAAGGTGGAACTTGCCCCTCCCGTGGGACTGGCGCACACTCGGGGCGGTTATGAAACGTCTTATCATTTTCATCACGGCGGTTGGCTTTTTTTCTCTCGCCCACGCCAAGCAGCCCAACTTTATCCTCTTCATCACCGATGACATTTCTTGGGATGACCTTGGGTGTTATGGGAGCAAGGTCGCCAAGACGCCGCATCTTGACCGGATGGCGCGGGAGGGGCTTTTGTTTCGCGGGGCTTACTTGAGCATCAGCAGTTGTTCGCCGAGCCGGTGCAGTATTATTAGCGGGCGCTATCCGCACAATACCGGTGCAGCTGAGCTCCACACCACTTTGCCCGCTGATCAACCCGTTTTCCCTGAGGCCCTGCAGGCTGCCGGTTATTACACCGTGCTCTCCGGCAAACATCACATGGGTAAAGCCGTGGATCGTGGGTTCAACAAGGTCTCAGGCGGCAAGGGGCCGGGCAAGGAGGAGGATTGGGTGCCCATCCTGCAGGAGCGGCCCAAGGATAAGCCTTTCTTTTTCTGGTTCGCTTCAAGTGATGCCCACCGGGGCTGGAAAATCAATAAGGATGCGCCCACCTATAAGCCTGAGGAGGTGGAAGTGCCGCCGTACCTTTTCGACGGACCGGCCACGCGCAAGGATTTGGCGGAGTATCTGCACGAGGTCAGCCGCACGGACCATTATCTGGGCGAGCTGCGCGCGGAGCTGAAGCGGCAGGGCATCGAGCGCGACACGTACATTATTTATATGGCCGACAACGGCCGACCATTCCCGCGCTGCAAAACGCGCCTGTACGACAGCGGCATCCGGACGCCCTTCCTCATCGCGCGCCCCGGCACCATCGCGCCGGCGGTTACCGATTCGCTCATCAGCAGCATCGACATCAGTGCCACGATTCTTGAACTGGCCGGAGCCAAGAAAGACAAGCGCATTCAAGGAGTGAGCTTCGCGCCCATTTTGCAAAACCCCAAGGCCACCGTGCGCGACTATGTTTTTGCCGAGCACAACTGGCACGTCTTCCAAGCGCACGAGCGAATGGTGCGTTGGAAGGATTGGGTGCTCATCCGCAACGGCTATCCCGACCGCCAAAATCTTTGCATGGAAAGCGACCCCACATTCCCCGCCGGCCGCGAGCTGTGGGCGATGGAAACTGCCGGCCAACTCCAACCCGCCCAACGCGACATTTTCCTCAAGCCCCGCCCCGCGCTGGAGCTATACGATTTGCGCAATGACCCCCATCAGCTCCGAAACCTCATCGCCAACAAAAAACATGCGCCGATGTTGAGCGACCTCGTCCGCGTGCTCGACCGCTGGGCCGAAGACACCGGCGACACCGTCCCGAAGAACCCCACCAACGACCGCCAAGACGCCCACGGCAAGCGAACCAAAAACCACAAACGCGGAACCATGCCCGGCGAAGAACGCGGCGCAACGAAGATAAATCACCCCGGGCCAATCAAAGAGTAGCTAAGGGGCAGAAAGCGCCTTCACCTCCGTTGCACTTAAAGCGCGGTCAAACACCGCCGCTTCATCCAGTCTCCCCTCCCAGTTCGATTCGTTATCATTGCGTCCGCCGAGGTGGAGAGTCTCCACGGGGAGCAGTGCATTGGCTTGGGCTTCGAATTGGAGTTGGCCGTCAAGGTACACGCGGGCGGTGTCACCATCGCGGACGAGGACGGCGTGGTGCCATTGCCAGCGGGTGGCGTTGGCCTTGCCGGTGAAAGTTTGGGCACCGCTTTGAAAGATGAGTTGGCCTTTGGCGTTTAGGCCGAGGTGTTCGCCGGTTTGGCGGGCGTGGTTGCGGCCGCGGCTGAACATCCAGCCGAGCACGGCGCGGGAGTCATTGGGCATTCCATTCCAAAACCAAATCGACACGCTGTAGTTTTTGCCTAGCTTGGGCAGGCGCGCTTGCATTCGTTGGCCGACGAAATGGGCGGCGCGGTTGACTTGGCCGGGCGTGAATTTTTCCGCGTGCGGGCCCGCGAGGTAATAGGCGACTTGGGTTTCGTAAATGCCGTCGTGCCGATTCATTTCGTCCACCGCGCGCGGGCCGTTGAATTCATCCATCCGCCACCACGCGATGGGCTTGGCGGCGGCGATGGTCTTTGCGGCGGGGCCGCGCGTGGCGGTTGGTATGCGGCGCGGCTTGCCAGCGACTTTTTCGAGCAGTTGAATGCACGCCTCGGCGATGCGCGGCTCGGCGCTGGGCTCAAGGCCGGCAGTGCGCGCAGCCCACGTGTTGTAGCCGCCGAGGACGTGTTGCTCAGGCGGCGGAATGTAGCCCTCGGAACCGTTGGCGAGGTCGAAGGTGATGGTGGTGCCAAGCGGGCTTTGGGCTTTTTGTTTGAGGCCGGTGAGCGCGTAAACCTCATTCGGAATGCCCGTGAGACCGATATCGCCGATGCGGATGGCTTGCAAAATCAGCTCGGCCTCGGGGCGTTCGTGCAGGAAAATTTGTTCGCGCGCGTAAATTTCCTCCTGTGTCTTGGGCAGTCCCTCGGTCTTGGCGACGATGCGTTGCGCCCATTCGAGCATCTGCTTGTTGGGCGTGCGGAATTTCAAAAGCAGCTTGGCCTCGGCCATCGCGAGCGTGGCGTTGCGGTTGTATTTTATTTTGCCGTACGCGGTCATCGTCTTCTTCGCGAGGGCGGCGGTGTAATCTTCAATCTTTGGATTGGCAAGCGGTCGCTTCGTATAATCGCGCCGCCAAATATCGCCACTGCAACCGTGGCCAATCGCACTGACAAATGGCGGATGCAGCGTTTCATCATTGGGCGGCGTGAGTTGCAGCGTCATCATATCATTGAACAGCCCGAAGTAATCTGCGTTGAGCCCTTTCAAGCCGCTGAAGTAGTGCATCGAAAAATTCGATAGAACCGCGATGGGTCGGCCCTTGAGCGACTGAAAACTCACCAGCGAAAAGTCGGGATCTTCCGGCCCGCTCTCGCCGGTGACGTTATCCCAATTACTGCCCGCGTGCATCGTCGCGCGCACGGTGGGATTGCCAAAAGGATCGTTGCTGATTTGGCTCGGCCGCTTGATCCAACGCCGCAACGCTGTGAATTCATTCGCATCAAACACCGCCGCACCCACCTGCGCTGGTTCCAGATTTTTCTTCGCTCCGTCAATCGCCTCCACGATCTTGCGCTTCAGCAGCAACGGATAACGCGGATCCACATTCGTGCCGAGGCACCCCATGCTCGCCGGCGCCGAGTGCGTGTGCGTGGCACTGATAAACATGCGGTCCGTGCGAATGCCGGTCTTCTTGCTTGCGGCCGCCTTCGCCCCATCAAGAAACGCGCGCGACATCATACAGCTATCCACCACCACAATGGTCAGAGTCGTTGTGTCGTCCTCCAACACAATCGCCCGCACCTTGATTCGCGACCCCACCTCGTCCAATTCCCGCTGCCTCATCCCCCCATTCACATGCACCGGCAAAACCACCGGCGTGGCATCGACGACTAACGCCCCGCAGCGCAGAGCGGCTTGTGTGGGGAAGGCAATGATGAGTAGCGAAGTAACAAGAATAGAGTGAAGAATTTTCATGACGTGCAGAGATGAAAGCGTGCCCACCAAAAAAGTGCAACCCAATCGTGCCCCTCCGTAGCGATGCCAGCCTTCTTTGTTTGGCTGCCTCTGTTTCCGCTTTAGCTCCTCTGCAAAAAGTTAAGAATAATGGCTATTTTACGAACAGCGGGATAAGGTGATCCAAGACCGCTTGCATAGGCAGGTTGATCTGCTTTTGGTTATGCGCAGTTGCGACGGCGACGATGTTTAGTTCCGGAAATGTGGCCATATATTGGCCGCCTGCGCCAATACCACTTATGAAAAAGACGTCTTTGCCGGCCGCCTTTTTCCGGCGGTTATGGAAATAGTAGAAATACCCTTCGCCCTTTTTCCTGTCCATAATCAGCTTAACATATTCAGTTGATAGTAGTTGTTCGCCGTTGTACTTACCGCCTTGAATGATGGCCGACCCGATTTTCAATAGCGATCGTGAGGTGAAGCTGCTCCCAGCACCACATTTTGGAATCCCGCAGTCTTGATCATCCCAGCAATAGATCGCGCCGAATTTTCCGGCGACCTCGTTGGCGATGAATTTCTGCACCGTGCCACGGGTTTTGATATCGATGATCATCATGATCAAAGACGGGTCGGTGCCGGTATATTTATATTCCTGGCTCTTGGGAGTTATGGGAGCGGTTTTTTCAAATAAGTGTTGGAAGTATTTTTGACGTGGGTAGCCGGTGCCGAGATTTCGAGTGAAGTTTTTATCCGGAAAGCGGAGGCCGGACTTCATATAGAGGGCATCTCTCAAGGTGATTGTGTCTACGCCGGGTTGGATTTTGGATTTATCAATTTCCGGAATGAAGCTGATGACCGGTTTATCGAGGTCTTCCATTTTAAGCAAGCCCACTTGAATGGCACGCGCCAGAGTGACTGACGTCAGCGTCTTAGTGATAGACATGGCGTAGTGCGGAGCGTCCACCCGTCCGCGACGGCTATACATTTCGAAAAGCAACTTACCGTCTTTCCAGAGTAGGATGCTGTCGAGGTTGGAATATTTACCCGCCCGATCCTCAGAGATTAGTGCCTTAACTGCTTTTTTTGTGCCTGGCAAATCCAACTTGCCCACTTTCAGTCCGTCACCTAAATCCTGCGGCGAAGTGCTGAAGTAAGCCTCCGGCAAATCAGGCAGTTTTTTCTGCTCACTGTACGATTGTTTTTTAGGGTCGAGGGCTTTGGGTAACCGAGGCAATTCGTTTGCAGACAGGATAACCGCCCCACACCCTATTGCCACAACGATCAGAGGAAAATGCTTCATGCCCGCACCCTACGCCTCGCGCCACGCCTGCTCAAGTAATGATGCGGGAAAAGGGTTGATGGTCTCTACAGACTTCCTTTTACGAATTTCATTGAAAGGGAGTTAACACAGTGTCGAACGTTGGCTGGCGTTTTGTTCTCTCCTGTGAACACGTGGCCCAAGTGGCCTCCGCAATTAACACACTCAATCTCCGTTCGCATTCCGTCGGGGTCCGGCAGGCGCTTCACGGCGCCCGGTATTTCCTTATCGAACGCTGGCCAGCCACAACGGGCGTCGAACTTGTCCTTAGAGCGGTATAGCTGGGCATTGCACCGGCGGCAGGCATAAATCCCCGCTTCATAAAAGTCATCGTACTCCCCCGAAAAGGCCGGCTCCGTTCCCTTGCCTTCAATTACGTAACGTTCCTCTGTTGATAGTGAGTTATAGTCTGGGTTATCCATGTCGCTTTAGTTGCTCCCCCCACTCTACGCATGTCGCCACGCTGGCTCAAGGGCTGAACTCGGGGGAGCAGGAAAGGTGTTGCACGGTGGCAGCAGTCAGGGAGTTTGGATTTGGCTGGAGACGTTTTGGGGATCGGGACTAAAAGCCCGCTTTGCCAAGATCCTTCGCCGCTTCGCACGCTTGGCAGCTTCCATAAAACGACCAATCCAGATAAAAGCCATCCTTGGCTCTCTGGTGCGTTCTGAGCAGATCGTTTCCTTCTTGGGCGTACTTTTCAAACCGTTTTTTCATGGCGGTTTTTTCCTCAGGCGTTTTCCTGGTTTCCTTGATCCGGTGCATGATCCAGGGTCGGACCAATGCCCCCATGGAATAGATGCGGGTGCGGGCATCTTTGCTACCTAATTGTTTCAGCAGGGCGAGGTCGGCTCCTTTACCGAAGGTAGATGTCCCCTTGGTTTGCATAAAGGCCGGCCGGTTCCGGTAAGTCCGGAACGCCTCGTAGGTTGCATGGCAGAGTTTGCAGCGAAAGACAAAGTGTGTCTTCACCTTGTTCTCTTTATTTTTGATCTTGTCGCCGATGATTGCGTCGACAATTTCATTCTGAACTCCATCGCGATAAAGACCTTCGAGCACTGCAAAAAATACGAATTGGCACATCTCCTCATTTTGCCATTCAACGTTACTTTTCGTGGTATCAGGTTTCGGTTTTTCCTGTGCCGGAAGGGGTAGGCACACCGCCAAAGTAAACAAAGCTATCAATGTGATTTTCATCTCCGCCACCCTATGTTTTCCGCCATCCCTGTGCAAGGGTTTTAGCGGCAGAGAAGGTAAGGGCATTGCCAATAGGGGGAAGGTAGCGCACATTGGGGGTGTTGACATGAAAACACGATTGATTACTTGGCTAGGATTGTTGGTGATTGGGACGTTTATTGAAGCGGCTCCTTTGAAGGTTCATATTATTTCCGGCGCGAAGGAGTATCGCAGTGAGACGTCGATGAAGGGGTTTAGCAAATGGATGACGAAGCGTTATGATGTGAAGTTCACCGGCTCGTGGGGGCATGATGGGATTGAGGAGCTGGCGAATCTTGATGCGCTGGCGGCCGCGGATGTGATGTTTGTTTTCGCGCGGCGAATGAAACTGGGCGAGTCGCAAATGAAACTGATTCGCGCGCATTGGATGGCGGGCAAGCCCATAGTGGGCGTACGTACGGCGAGTCATGCGTTTCAAAAATCGGACAATGAGATGTTTGACCGCAAGGTGATGGGCGGGAATTATCTCGGGCATTTTAGCAATGAACCGTTGAAGGTCATCAACGTGGTCAAGGCGCATCCGGTGCTGCGCGGCGTGCGGCCGTTTGGATCGAGCAAGCTTTACAAGGCTGGCCCGCTGGCGAAGACGGCGACGCTCCTGCAGCAGGGTGACATCGGCAAAGACAAGCAGGGCATCACATGGGTGAACGAGGTGAAAGGCCACCGCACATTTTACACCTCGCTCGGCGTGCCGGAGGATTTTAAGAATGAAAATTTCAAGCGGATGCTCGTAAACGCCATTTTCTGGACGGCGAAAATCACACGGCTGGGCACGGGGAAATGAACAGGGATGGGCAGGATGTTCAGGATAATTTTTTAGAAAATCCTGTTCATCGTGAATATCCATGTTTAATGAATTTTTTCTTTCCCGTTGCCAGTTGACGGGGATTGGGCGCGGGCATAGGCTTTGGACATGAACGCACTCTCTTTTCGCTCGTTCCGGTTTCTGATGGGTTTCGCTCTCTCAGGTTTTCTGTTGGCCGGCTCCACGGTACTCCAAGCTGCTCAGGCACGGGGTGGGTTGGTGGTGCAATTGGGCGCGGCGGATTCTGCCGAGATGGCTCGGCTGGTGGGCACGGGGCGGTTTGTGGTCAATGTTTTGGATGCGGATGGGACGAAGGTGGCAAAGGCGCGCGCCGCGTTGGTGAAGGCCGGAGTATATGGGCTGGTTTCGGCGGAGCGGTTGGATGACGCGAAACATCTGCCGTACACGGAAAATTTGGTGAACGAGGTGGCGGTGCACGCGCTGGGGCAAACGCCGTTGGCGGAGGTGTTTCGGGTGTTGGTGCCGCGCGGGTTTGTGAGCGCTTCACCGCGGGCGGGCGTGACGGAGGCGCAGTTGAAGGCGGCTGGGTTTGAGGCGATTGCACGCGCGAAGAATGGTCGCCTCATCGCGCGCAAGCCTTGGCCGAAGAATATGGATTCGTGGACCCATTCGCGGCACGGGGCAAGCGGCAATGCGGTTTCGCTGGACACCGCGGTGGGACCGCCCGAACGCGTGCGTTGGGTGGCGGCGGCGATGGAAGAGGTGGAGGGTTTGGTGAGCGATGAAGGCCGGAATTTTTATGGCGGCGTGCTGGCGCGCGATAGTTTTAATGGGCTGCGTTTGTGGCATCGCGACTTGATGAAGGGCGAGGTGAATGCGCCGAAATTTACTTTGCCGAAGCTTTCGTATACCCGCGCGCGGCCGGTGGCTTCGGGCAAGTTTCTGTTTGCCATCGTCAAGGGCAAGCTCATCGCGCTGGAGGCGGCCACCGGCAAAGTCGCGCGTGAGTATCCCGGAATGGGCGAGCCGAATGAGGTGATTCATCATCGCGATATTATTATCGCGTCCGACGACAAACAGGTACGTGCGTTCAGCACGCACACGGCCAAGCAACTTTGGCAACACGACGCGGGCGACCCGCGCAATCTCGCCGCGGCCGAGGACACGGTGAGCTTCATTCGCGGCCGCCTCAAGCGCGGCGAACCGGCCGAGGCGATGGCGGTGGATTTGAAAACCGGCAAGGTCAATTGGCAGGCGTCGCATTTTCCGTGGATGAAAAAAGTTTATCGCACCGTGATGCACGGCGAACAAGTGGCGTACGAAGTGTCGTCGCTGAGCGACCACGACGCTGGCAACGCGCTGCACGTGCTCGACACCAAAACCGGGCGCCTCGCGTGGGAGAAAACTTTCCCGCCCGGCATGAATCACAGCCGCCAAGCGCGCGCGATGTTCACGGAAAAAGATTTATGGATTCTCCACGGCGGACGCGAAAACACCACCACCAAGGAGGGCACCACGCGCGCGCTCATCGAGGTCTCCGCGCTGGACCCCAAAACCGGCAAGGTGCTGCGCACGCTTCCGGCCGGGATGACGCATTGTTTTCCGCCGGTGGCCACGCCGCGTTATGTCTTCGCCGGCGTGCTCGATCTCACGGATATGAAAACCGGCGACATTGTTGCCAACCGCATCACCAAGGCCAACTGCTCGCGCGAGAACGGCTGGGTGCCGGCCAATGGATTAATTTACACTACGCCCAAGCATTGCACGTGCTGGCCGATGCTGCGCGGCTTCGTGGCCATGGCGCCGGCGCTGGAAAACAGTCCGTTGAAAACACCCATCGACCAAGTGAAGTTTCCGTTGCTGAAAGGCTCCGCGGCGGTGGATGCAAATGCGAAAAATCCCGCCGCCGCCGATTGGCCCACCTATCGCGGCGACCGCTGGCGCAGTGGCGCCTCCACCGCGGCTGGCCCGGCGAAGTTGAATCGCAATGGAGCGTGAAGCTGCAGCCCGAGCCGTTGGCGGACGGGCCGATTGCTTTTGATTGGCGCGAGAATCCTTTCGTGAAAGGCCCCGTCAGCGCGCCGACCGTTGCCAACGGACGCGTGTTTGTGGCGCGGTCCGACGCGCACGAGGTCATCGCGATGAATGCCGCCGACGGCAAGCGGCTTTGGAGTTTCACCGCGCGCGGTCGGGTGGATTTGCCGCCGACCATTCATCGCGGGCTTGCGCTCTTCGGTTGTCACGCGGGGTTTGTGTACGCCGTGCGCGCGGACACCGGCGAGCTGGCGTGGGAACTGCGCGCCGCGCCGGTCGACGAACGCATCGTGGCGTACGGCCAAGTGGAAAGCCCGTGGCCCGTGCCTGGCGCGGTGCTTGTTCAAAAATAAAACCGCTTATTTTGTGGCTGGCCGCCAGCAGTTGGCTGATGGCGGCGTGTTGATTTTTGCGGTCGACCCGTTGACCGGCGAAACGGCAATGGGTGCATCGGCTCGATTCCATTCCGCAAAAGGACGACCCGACTGGCAAGAATCCGTTCAAGGGATTTTATGAAAACTCCGGCTTGGAGTTTGATCCCGTGGATATTTTGCACGAGGAAAACGGCGGCGTGGCGATGTCGCGCTGGATTTTTTCCGATGCGGGCAAGTTGCGTTCGGTGGACAAATGGAACGCCTTCGCGAAGCTCAACACCGGCGGCGGTGCGGTTTGGGTGCCACGCGGCTCGTGGACCTACGGCGCGCGCCACCAAGATCGCTATCGCGGCGAAGCTCCGCGTCGGCCATTGGTGGTGTTCCGCGATGGAAAAGTGTTCGGCCAAATCAACGGCAGCACGGATATTTTCCGCCGCGATTTTGATGACGGAGTCGGTGGCGAAGTTTAACGGCAAATGGATTACCGGCTGGGCCGCCGGGTCGATGGCCCGTAAAGGCGGCAAACCCTTCCGCACCCTCCGCGTCGCCGAAGGCGCCAAATGGGTGGTCGACCCCTTCCTCTCGCCCGCCGAAAAGGCAAAGCCCGTCAAACCCGGCACGCAGTTGTACAATGACATCCACGCCCTCGCCCTCGCCGGCAACCGCCTCTACGCTGTGCACAAGGACGGTCGGTTGAAAGTTTTCAACACCGCCGATGGCAAAGTGCTCGCGTCGCGCAAAGTGCCGCCGCCGATGTGGGACGGCCTCGCTATCGCGAGTGGCAGACTGTACCTTACCACCAAAGCGGGCGAGGTGTTGTGCCTTGGCGAATAAACAAAAAGGACTAGCGTCAAAACACTATGAGTGAATTTGAACTGAATCGTCGACAGGCCCTAATTGCGGGAGGATTAGGCGTTGCCAGTATGGGCATGCCGGGTTCGGTGTTGGGCAGCGATAAGCTCGACAAGTCGGGCAACGCGGTGTCGGCGGAGAAGTCGTGTATTTTTGTGCTGCTGTGCGGCGGGCCGAGCCACGTGGATACTTGGGATATGAAACCCAACGCGCCGGAGGCGTATCGCGGGCCGTACAAGCCGATCTCCACCAAGGTGCCGGGTATGCGTATCAACGAGATGCACACGCGGCTGGCGAAGCTCACCGACCAGTTTACGCTCATCAACTCGATGACGCATCCGGGGGCAATCAGTAATCATTTCGATGCGATGCATAATCTGCTGAGCGGCCAGTCGGCGAAGCGCGTGCAGCAAGGCGTGCCGGATGATCAGCCGTACTTGGGGTCGTTCGTGGCGAAGCACAAGCCGAGCACGCGCAATATTGTTTCCAACGCGTGGCTCATCAAGTGCGTGGGGCCGCCGGTTTTTTGTGCGCCGAATCTTGCGCTCGGCGGTTACCTCGGTTCGGCGTATGCGCCGGTGTTTGTGGGTTCGGAAAATAATCATCCGGCGATGCCGAATTTTGCAGCGCCGAAAATTTATGACCTCGCTGATGCGGGGCGTCTTGCTCAACGCCGCAAATTACTCAGCAGCATCGAGAGCAACGTGCTGGACAAAGACGCCAAAGGCCGTGACTGGAGCGATTTGCGTGAGAAAGCGTATGACGCGATGACACGGCCGGAAGGGCGCGAGGCATTCGATTTGAAACGCGAGCCGGTGAAAATGCGCGAGCGTTACGGAATGCATCCGCTCGGCCAAAATCTTTTGCTGGCCCGCCGCATGGTGGAGGCGGGCGTGCGGTTTGTGACCGTCAACGGCTGGGCAGGCCAATCGACCGTTGGTAAAAAGGGTCCGCCCAGCAGCAGTTGGGATATGCACGGCGGCAACATGGGCATGGGCGACGCCTTCGGGAATGGTTCCTACGGAATGGACTTCTGTCTGCCGCGCTTGGACCAAGCATTAGCCGGACTTTTCACCGATCTCAAAGAACGCGGGATGATGGAAAACACGTTGGTGGTGGTGACCGGAGAATTTGGTCGCACGCCAAAAGTGCTCACCCAAGGACCTCCCGGCCGACAGCATTGGCCGAGATGTTTTTCCTCCATCATCGCCGGCTGCGGCATTGCCGGTGGCAACGTGTACGGCAAATCCGACAAGATCGGTTCGACCGTCACCAGCAATCCCGTGCGCCCCGAGGAACTTGCCGCCACCATTTACCACGCGCTGGACATCCCTCTCAACGAGCCCCAAAACAACACCGGCATCGCCCGCCCAATCACCCCCGGCAAACCGGTGCTAGGATTGTTTGGTTAATTTTCGCCTTCGGGTTTCTGCTCGTGTTTTTGAAGTAGTGAATGAAACAGATAAAGGGGTTTGTTCGTTGGCCGATTTTTGGGGGAGGAGAAAGGCGGGTTGGCATCGCTCACCGCTGGATTTTTATTCGCCGTTCTTGGCGGGGGGCAATGGAATGGGTTTCGGTGGTTCCAGACAATAGTGGGCCCATCGCAGGATTTGTTCGGGAGATGCAGGGCCATCAGGGGTGGTGTATTCTTGGACGAAAATGATTTCGAAGGTTTGCAAATGCTTGTCGGGGGGGCGGGTACGATTCCATTCGCGGCACATGAATTGGCCGTAGCGAAGGAGATATTCTTCGCGGCCGTTGCTTAAAATGTTTTCCATAAATTTGCGCCAGCGAAATCTGGGATACTGCGACGAGGGGAGGATGGGTTTTTCAAAATTGGGGATGGCATTGTTTTTTGAAAATACATCCACCCGGCTGCCATCGGCCAGCTTGGCGGGCATCACCAGCCAACGGTCATTTTTTGGGGGTTCATCGAACATGCTCCATTGTTGGCCGACATGTGATAAATTCCCAATCCAAACCAGATTTTTGGGCATGAAGGTGTGATTGCTGTTGAGGTCAATGACCCAGTTCGCGAGTTTGTGGTGTTCTTTTTGGTGCAGCACGGCACCCAATCGCGGAATGAACTTAAAGCGATTGTTCATTGCGTTTAAGTTCCATAGAGAAATATAAATTATAAAAAGAAGCGCAATCACCGATGCGCCGGCTTTCGGATAAAGGGCCGGTGAACGCCAACGCAGCCAAGCGGTGAGCCGGCCCATCCATTCGCGGTGGTCGGCCACCCATTGGTATGTGCGGGTTCCCATTTTATGCCGAAGCCCGGCACTGGCTTGCTCGGAGAGCAGGGCCAAAATAAGCAGTGACCCACCGAGCAACAGGCCCGCCAGCAGGGCAGTGCAGGCAAGGAAATCCGGCAAATCCGATCCGGCTAATGAGGGTAGAATAATCAGGCACATCACCACAGCGGAAGCGCGCGCCATAAATCGCAGTGCCTTGGGCCAGCGCGAATTCTGGAAGAGTGCCCGTGCCGCATCGAACTGGAGATGTTCCTGCCCGTCCCCATCGATCACTACCCATGAGTTGTGTTTTTCCATGAGCGCACAGGCATTGGCATCGGATTGGGCAGGCTTCAGGATTGCCTTGGGAAGCGCGAGAAATGAGCGCAGCAGAAAAACTGATTTTTTGCAAAACGAACAATCGGCATCGTAGTAAATGAAAATGCCACTTTTTTTGTCAGGCTGAAACCAATTAATTGTTTTCTCCCAGAACCAAGTGGGAAAAAATGCCAGCAGCGCGGTGAATACCACGAAGGGGAAAACGCCCACTTCCAACACCAGCGAAAAACCAACGTGCAGTCCCACGATGAGGCTGATGGCCAGCAACCGCCAATGACTGCGCAAGTGCGTGCCAATGAGCAGGGCGCCCACGCAAAATTCAGCGAAGAGGGTCGCATAGGATAGGAAGGAGAGGGTGCCCATGGAAAAAGTTTCGCGCACCCAGTGTCCGGTTTGGGTGGCCATATAATCCAAATGCAGCGCGTAATAAATTCCCGCGCCGTCCTCCAACCAAACGGGTTGCCCCATTTTGTAAAAGGCCGAAGTCCAGTAAATCAAAAGAATTTGAATGCCCAACGCGATGCTCCCCATTGAACGATGCTGGTTGTTCTCCGGCAGCGTTGGCTCGGCCAGCGCGTGATCCACCGACCAGCGCGCGCCGAGGGGAAGAAACATTCCCCAAAACAAAAGCATGCGCAGCAGGTCGTCCCCGCCTTGGAGAATTAGAAAATTACGGTCGTGCAGCGAGACGATGAAAACCCACGACACCACCGTGGCCAGACGCGTGCGGTGGCCGATGAGCAACATCAGGGCGAAGCCGCCGGCGATGAGAAAGAGGGTTACCTGAAATGCCAGCGAACCGCTCATGGCATGCAGCGAGAGGCAATGATCTGAGTTTTGCATCAGCACCCAGCGGGGTAGCACGCCGAAATCCGTGTAAAATGCGCGGAGGTCAAACGAGCGATGGATGAGGTCGCCCAGAATGAGCAGCGCCAAGCCCACGCGAAACAACGCCAAGGAACGCAGGTCAAAGGAGAAAAGATTCTGGCGAAACGATTTGCTCATCGATGGGTGGGATCGCAAATAGCAACCCCAACAGGCGATTCCATAGCAAAAATAGACCGGCCTGGCAATTGGCAAACCCCGTACAAAAGAGCGCCGCGAGGGCGGGCGGCAATGCCTTTGCGCGCTTTACGCCGGTGGTGAATGGCGGTAGAACTTCGGCATGCAGCGAATTTTATTGATCGGGTTGATCGGAATTGGGGTTGGAGCATACGCCGCGTTGCCGCCGCGTTTGCAGAAATTTGAAATGAAAAAACCCACGCCGGAATGGGCGGGGGAACGCATCAACCTGCCGCCGCGATTTGCGCCCAAGCTGAGGTTGGTGGGGATTGAGGAAATCCTGTTCGCGCCGGGGATGTTCAAGGCGGCCCGGGAGAATTTTTTTACGTACGTATTTCTCTTCGCGCTGGAACGGAAGCCGGTGTTGACGGCAGAAGTGTTGCGGCGGGAGCTACTCATTTATTACACCGGCCTCTCAAAATCGCGCATGAATGACCCGAAGCTGGACGTTAGCAATTTCAGCGTGAAGCTGGAGCCGTTAAAGGAAAACAACGTGACGCCCAAGGGCGCGCTCAATATAAAATCATACCGAGCGGAGGTGGTTTGGATTGAACCCTTTGACACCAAGAAAATACAGACGCTGTATTTTGAACTGCAGACGTGGCAGTACAAAGGTTCGGCGAATCAATATCTGTTCGTGTGCGCCTCGCCGCAGAAACGCACGGCGCCCATTTGGAAAACCATGCGCGGCATTCGCGCGACGGTGGCCCTGAAGCCGGCCAAATAATTGGCGTCACGAATTGGTGTCGGGTAACATTGGCGGAGAGTCAGTCTTGGGTTTTTTGAACGCCTGCATCGCCATGCCGATGGCCAGCAGCAGGATAGCTAAGCCGGCGCCGGCGTCGTTCATTATCCAGGTCAGTTCAGACAGTGATTGATGCCAGTTCTCTTCCCAACGACTTTCGAGTGAATCGATGTTGATGAGCGACCAATTGATGGCAAAGCCCACAAGGCTGAGGAGGGCGAGGAGGGCGGCGGAGATGGACAGGAATTTCATTGGCCGATTGTGCGACACCTGATTCCCGGAGGACAATTACAAATTTCAATTCATTTGGCCGGGCCAAACATGGGGATTGCGCTGGCGGTTCAGGGAAAGTAATCTCAGGCATGAATCCACTGCGATTGATTATCCTGTTAGCCTTCCTCCTGAGTGGCGGGCTTGCCTTGGCCGCCGAGGAATTTAAGACGGCTAAGGGCAAGCTCATCATCACGCCCATCAATCACGCCACGCTGGTCATCGAGTGGAACGGCAAAACCATTTATGTAGATCCCGTGGGGCAGGCGGCGTGGTACAAAGCCTTTCCCAAACCTGACTTAGTGCTGCTCACGCACATTCATGGCGATCATTATCGCGCGGCCATCCTCCAGGCGGTGGTGGGGCCAAAGACTCAACTGGTCGCGTCGCCGACCTTGGCCAGTGTTTTGGAAAAAGAATTGAAGGCCAAAACAATCACCGTGGCCAATGGCGCAAGCACGGACAAGGTGGGCTTCAAGCTAGAGGCGGTGGCCAGCTATAACACCACGCCGCCGCGCAAGCGGTTTCATCCTAAGGGGCAGGGCAATGGCTACGTACTGAACCTTGGCGGTAAACGGATATATTTGAGCGGCGACACGGAGGGGACACCGGAGATGCTTGCGTTGAAGGATATTGACGTCGCGTTTTTGTGCATGAACCTGCCGTACACGATGGACGTGGCGGCGGCGGCCAAAGCGGTGCGGGCGTTCAAGCCGAAGGTGGTGTACCCTTACCACTCGCGCGGGCAGGACACGGTCAAATTCAAGGCGCTGGTGGGCGATGCGGCCGAGGTACGGCTGCGTGATTGGTATAAATAACCGGAACTTATTTATTAGGTTACTGAAAATTCGGTTTGCGTGCTCATCACTTGAAAGACGTCATGACCGAAAATGGATCTACTGAATCACCCCCCGCGCCTTCGCCGTTTTATTATGGGGTGCCGCTGTTGATTGTGTTGGCGGTGGGGGCGGTGTTTTTTTTGGGGGAGAAAACGGGCAATGAGGACAAGGTCGTGCCTTCGCGGAAGGTGGTGGTGGGAAAGGATTATTATGTGCTGGTGACGTTGATGGAATTTCATCCCGCCAAGCGGGGCGGCGCGAGCTGGGACGGGGGGAGTTCCGCGCCGGATTTGTATTATCAACTAAGCTGGCACGGCAAGACGATTTATCACACGAAAAATGATGTGGTGAAAAATGTGCTCATCGCCAAGTGGTTTGGGCTGGGCGCGAATGTGAGTGTGATGGATTTGCGCAAGGTCCTCTCCAACGAGGGGCAACGGCTCTCGCCGCGCAACCTCATCAAGGCGGCGTCGATTTTCGTGGAGCCAAACGGCGAGCTGGTGATTCGCGCGTATGACGACGACCCGTTGCGGGATGACTTCGCCGGCGGTTGCGCCATTCCGCTGGCCGATCTCGAGCCGGGCGACAACGCGTACTTCATCGATGCCGAAGGCAAACCCACCCGCGACCGCGACCGCATGGCGGCCGATCGCGGCGGGCTGAAGCGTTTTGTGCTGCGCGTGGTGGACAGCGCGCAGCCGGTGGAGAAACTCGTGGAGGCGTTGCGCTAACCGGCCATGAATCCGCGGCAACTTCAAGTGTGCCTCGCGGCGGCGGCGGGTCTGTTGGGCCTTGGGCTCTTCGCGCCGTGTATGACGCTGCATCCGGCCTTTGGCGACATCACCCCGCTGGTGCGCCTGCTCAAGCCCGACCTCACTGCGCCCACCACTTATTCCATCCTTGAAGGCATCCGCTCAATGTTTGATGAGGGCAGCATTTTCATTGGCGTGGTGGTGCTGCTCTTTTCCGTTGTGTTTCCGGTCTGGAAATTGGGCGTTTATTTTATGGCCGCCGCCCGCCGCGCGCGCGGACTGGATACCGGCGCTTCCGTTCGCTGGGTAAACCACCTCGGCAAATGGTCCATGCTCGATGTGTTTGTGCTCGCGGTATTGGTCGTCGCCATCAAGGGATTGCCCGGCGGCTCGCGCGTGGCCATCGAGTGGGGCGCGGCGGCCTTCTGCGCGTCGGTGCTGCTGAGCATTTACATTTCGCTGCACATAGGTGGCCCGCGCAATTCCGTTGCGTCCGGGGCTGCGGAAGACTAGCCTTCGGGATGCCCCGGCCTTGGCGGCGGGTTGAGTGAATATATTTAGAAATTTTTCTGATGCGAATTCTGGACAATCTTATTTTCCGTGCCGAGGAATTAGGTGAGGTTAAAATCCAATATCGGCTGGGGGTCATTTACCAAACGGGCGACCGCGTGGAACAGGATTTGGAGCAAGCGCGGCACTGGTTCGAGCGCGCGGCCGGGAATGGGCACGAGGAAGCCGCCCGGATTTTGGCGACGATGGGCGGCAAAGCCGTTAAACCGAAAGCTCTAAAAGCGCAAAAGCGCGGTGACTCGAAAGTAAAATCCTCGGCCAAAGAAAAATCTACGGCCAATGATCTGCCGCCGGTGATCCCACGCAAACCTCGCCAGCAATCCTTGGATCTTGAATCAGGGTTGGAGGGATCAATGGATTGCCCGCACGGGCACGGCCCATTGCAGGAATGGAAGGGCAATTTGCGTTGCTGGATTTGCGGTTGGTCCGATGAACAACCCGCGTCGTCGCATCCAATCGCAGCCCAGCCTGAACCCGCCCCCGGGTCAATGGGTCAAAATCTTGGATTCAAGATCGCAAGATGGCTCGGGAACAAACCCCGCACGGAGCCGCCTACTGAGAAACCCGAAGAGGGAAAAGATGCAAAAAAGGGAGGAATGGGTTTTGATGTCGTTTGGGTGATTGGGGGAGTTGTGTATCTGCTTACCCGAAGTTGTTAGTGAAAAACTACCCGCCGCCGAAAGCTATGAATGAATCAAATGCCAAACCTGAGGAAACGGAGTTCCAGTTGGGAGCGGAATCCGAATCAAAATCCGCGCCCACGCGCTGAAGCCGGGCATTGCTGGGATTCCGAATTGCATTGGCCGGGTTGATGCTGGCTGTGGTGGCGGGTTATTTTAAGGATCAACAGGCGCGGCAAGCTTGCGGGGTGCGTGTGGATGACTTTCATCCCCTCGCCGCTGTCCGACTCAATCGCCAGCACATGGTTTTTCAAATCCTTCGCGCCTCCATTAAAGGCAGTCGGTAAGCAAACGAGAAACAGGATGCGTAGGGTCACTTAAAAATCCCCGTGGTCAGCTTGCCGTGTTTGTCGATGCTGCCGCGGTTCATGGCGGGGGTGTTGAATTCCATGACGATGTTGCCTTTGGCATCGAGGCCGATGACGCCGCCGCTGCCTTTGGCTTTTTTGAGTTTCACCTGGACGACGTCGCGGGCGGCTTGGGCGAGGCTGGATTGTTTGTATTCCATGTGGGCGGAGATGTCGTGCGCGACGGCGTAGCGGATGAAAAATTCACCGTGGCCGGTGCAGGAGATGCCGCAGGTTTTGTTGTTGGCATACGTGCCGGCGCCGATGATGGGCGAGTCGCCAATGCGGCCAAACTGTTTGCCGGTGAGGCCGCCGGTGGAGGTGGCGGCGGCGAGGTTGCCCTTGGCATCAAGCGCCACGCAGCCGACGGTGCCGAAGTAGTCGGCGTGTTTTTCATCGAGAAAGGTTTGTTTGCTCTTGCCCTTTTTCTTTTTCCATTCCTGCAATTGTCGCCAGCGTTGGTCGGTGTGAAAATATTCAGGTTTCACCAGCTCCAGCCTCCTGTTTTTGGCGAAGGCTTCGGCGCCTTCGTTGGTGAGCAGTACGTGCGGGGTGTGATCCATCACCGCGCGCGCGGCGAGGATGGGGTTTTTCACAGTGGTCACGCCGCCGACCGCGCCGGCCATGAGCGTGCGACCGTCCATGATGGAGGCATCGAGTTCGTTGCGCCCGGCGCTGGTGAACACGGCACCTTTGCCGGCATTAAATAGGGGCGAATCTTCCATCACCATGATGGCCGCTTCCACGGCGTCGAGCGAGCTGCCGCCGCGTTTGAGGATGGCGTGGCCGGCGCGCAGCGAAGCCTCGAGGGTGGCGTGATATTCCTTTTGGCGCGCGGGCGTGAGCTTGGCTTTGTCCATACGGCCCGCGCCGCCGTGGATAACAATGGCGGTGGGGGATGCGGATTCAGTAGTCATAGCGAGCGCCAACAGCGCGGCGGGGAGTAGTTTGTACATGGTTAATTGGCAAGGGATGCGGTTGTTTTGGTGAGGCGGTTTACTCACTCGGGTTGGAGTTGATAAACTCAAAACTACCATCGTTATCGGCGGCAATGGGGGCGAGCGATTTGTCCACGTCTTTGGGTTTGCGCCCGAAGCCGACTGTGTTGACGCGCACGGATTTGTCTTTGTTAAGATCGGCGATCAAGCGTCGGACGGGGACATCATTGCCGACTTTGAAAATGCCATCGGTCATCAGCCAAATGGTGTCGGGCTTGTGTTTGTCGAACGCTTCGCGCAATGCGCCGCGTGGGTCGGTGCCGCCGGCTGCGGGGATGGCATCCACCCACGGCTTGATGCGGGCGATGTTTTCTTCTGTGGCCGGCACTGGATCCCCCTCCATCGGGAGTTTGGCACTGTAATAAAAATAAATGAAAAATTCTTTCTTGGGGCCCAGTTTTTTGAGCGTGCGATACAAGGCGACTTTGGCGAGCCGCAGGCGTTGATCGATGCGCATACTTCCGGAGCAATCAAGGATGAACACGTAACGCGTGCCTTTGCCGTTTTCGGCGATGTTGGGAAATAAGTTGGGGATTGGCATCCCGTCGACGGTCTCGGAGATTGCGCAGCAGCCGAGCACGCCGGTTTTGGCGCGGCCAAGGGTGACGCCCCCGGCGGATTCGCGATGGGCGAGCACCCATTTACCAGTGCCCCCAATGTCGGCGTCATCCGATTGCCGTGCGGATCCATCGGCCGCCACGAATTGGCCCTGATTTTTATTAAGCCCACTCATCGCCTCGGGTCGGGAAGGTTTTTCATCTGAACCACTCCAGCGCGCGGTGCCGAGGTCGCAGGTGGAAAGGTTGCGCGTGGCACCCAGCACGGTGGTGGGTCGGCCGATGTCCGCGCCGTGGATGAGCACGTAGCTCACCGCTTCGTGTGGGAGGATGCGTCCCTCGATGGGATTGTAACGGGCCCAATCCGCGCGGGCGGCTCGATTGGCCGATTCGCGTCCAGCATCACAGGGCGACCACACCATGCCCGCCGAGCCAAGTTCGAGCCGAAAATCGGGCAGCGAAAAAATGGCCGCCGGATGGCTGACAAAGTCGTCCCGCTGCGGGCCAAATAATTCAAGTTGCCTTGAGGGGGTGAGCTGCCACGGCAGGCGGTTGACGTTATCTTGGGCAAAAGAAATGAGCGCGGTGCCCACTTGCCCGATTTGGTTTACGCAGGTTGCGCGGTGGGCCTTGGCTTTGGCGCGCGCGAGCATCGGCAACAACAACGCCATCAGCACACCGATGATGGCTATCACCACCAACAATTCAACCAACGTGAAGCCGCGGCGGGGATTGGGTTGATAATTGGACATGACCGAATTGAAACGCTTTCGTGTGTTGCGGCCAAGTGCAAAGTGCGGTCGTTGACATTCGCGCACCGCTTGGCGAAAGTGCCGTGTGCCTGAAAATAATTTGAAAATCCGTCCAGCCACAGAGGCCGACGTGCCGTTGTTGCTCGAGTTTATCCGCGCCCTTGCCGAGTATGAAAAGCTGCTGGATGAAGTGGTGGCTACAGAGGAGAGCGTCTTGGAGTCTCTCTTTGGTGAAAAACCGGCGGCCGAAGCCTTGATTGGTGAATGGGAGGGGGAACCGGTGACCTTTGCGATTTATTTCCAGAATTTCTCCACCTTCACCGGTCGCGCGGGATTGTATCTGGAAGACCTCTTCGTGAAGCCAGAATATCGTGAGCGCGGCATTGGCAAACTGATGCTCAAGCATCTGGCAAAGATTGCCGTGGACCGCGGCTGCCCTCGCTTCGAATGGATTGCGTTGGATTGGAACGAACCGGCTATTAAGTTTTATGAAGGGCTTGGCGCCAAGCAACTGACCGATAAGCGGTGCTTCCGCATGAGCGGTGAACCCTTGGCAAAACTCGCCGCGCGGGAGATGTAAACCATCCGGCCCGAAGGGCCATCCGCCGCCCAGCTTTCCCCACCGTGAGAGACTACTTATTGACAATCAATCGACTTGCTGTTAATAACTCTCCCGGCGGATATCCCCTATCCGCTTCTGGCCGCCAGCGGGATACCCCCTACTCCTTCTCGTTGGCGGCCTTCTTTTTTCCTGTGAATAACTTGTGAATAAGCTGGGGGTTTCGCCCTCGACAAGCAGGCGTCATAAGGTACGTTTACGTACTGATTGGCTCCAAAGTGAACATGATACGTGTACTTACTATCGCCGAGAGAAAAAGTTGACGATAGTACGTTCACGTACGAACTGGAATTGTGATTGTGAAAACATTGTGGTTATTATTGATGGGTGCCGCTTTGGGCACGGGCTGCAACGTGCTTGAGGATTTGGGCACTAATCCTTATGAGGCCCATTATTTCTGGCTTAATTCCGTTGTTTCGGTGCCGGTGCCGTCCGCTCCGATCGCCGAACCGGAGGTGCAGCAAACGCTGATGCGGCGGCATGCGGAGCGGGTGAAATTGCATACCGATGGTGGCTGGGACATTTTGGGAGAATCAGAATTCAACACCTCCAATTCCGCGAGCAACCGCCAACTGCTGAAGCAGGGGCGCGCGGTGGGGGCAGAATTAGTGGTGCATTCACGGGAATTTGACCGGCGTGAACAGGAATGGGTGCAGCGCCGCGAGTACGAGCCGGGCGAGCGATTCACGGTGAATGGCACCACCATCGAGCGCCCCGGCAAGTGGGTGGAGCGTCACGAACCGGTTACCCGCAAATACTATAATTACCGCGCCACATTTCTGCGCCGGCGCGGGGAATAAATCAGTAATATTTTTAAGGACAAATCACGGGCAACTGGCTAAACTTTCGCCATGCGGTTTGCATTCATTCTTGGGCTGACGGGGTTACTGTCCGTGAGCATGTTTTCGCAAGATGCTCCGGTTCCCGCCGAAGCCCCCACGCGCAGTGCTGCATTGCCCGACAAGCTCAAGGCAGTGGCGCCCAAACTCGCCGCCCGTTATGCCGATGAATTGGCTAAGGCCAAGGCCGGCGATGGCCTCGCGCAACATGAGGTGAGTCAGTTGCTCGAATGGGGTCAGGGCGTGCCGGTGGATTTACCCGCTGCTTTCCAATGGGCAAAAAAATCCGCCGAGGCGGGGCACTCGTTGGGTCGGTTTCGACTGGGGTTAATGTATCGCTTCGGCACGGGGGTGGATCCGGATGAAGCGAAGAGCAATGATTTCCTGAAACGCGCCGCGACCGGTTTGCCGGCGCTCGTCAAGGCAGGCAATGCCACGGCGTCGCGCGCGTTGGCCCTGCTGCATTATCGCGGCTGGGGCGCGCTGGAAATGGACAAGGCTGCGGCGCTGAAAATTTTTGAACAGGCGGCTAAGGCGGGCGATCCGTTTTCCATTTCAGAATCCGCCGATCAATATTGGGATGGCCTCGGTGCGCGGCGCGACCGCGACCGCGCACGCAAGTTGTACCGCGAGGTGTTGCCCAAGCTGATGACGCTGGGCGAGGACGGAAGCGTGTCGGCGATGTTTTTGGCGGGCAACATCTGGGCCAGTCAACGCCACGGTCGGCGTGATTATGCGGAGGCATTGCGCTGGCACCGGCCCATTGCGGAGCAAGGGTTTGCCAAGGCGCAGTTTATGCTCGGCGCGCGCTACAGCAAAGGGCACGGAGTGGAGCTTAATGATGCGGTGGCCATGGAGTGGTATCGCAAAGCGGCGGCTCAGGGGGATTCCGGTGCGATCAATAACATCGGCTGGATGCTCGGCTACGGTCGCGGCGGCGAGGGGCAGCCCAATCAGGAAAAAGCCATCGAGTATTACCGGCGCGCGGCAGAACGCGGCAATTCAGTTTCCCAAAATAACGTGGGCCTCCGCCTAAAAAATGACGGCGACACCGAAGAGGAAAAAGCGGCCATTCTCAAGGAGCGTTTCCAATGGCACCGGCGCGCGGCGGAAAATGACAATGCCCGCGGGCAATTCGAGCTGGCCGGAATGTACGATGCCGGCGAAGGCATCGAATCCAACCTCGCGCTGGCAGTGAAGTGGTACAAACGCGCGGCGGAAAACGACAACTCAGGGGCGCAGTTGGAACTGTCCAAAATCTATAATGAAGGCCGCGGCGTGCCGCACGATAATCGTGTGTCCCTCCAATGGCTCGCGCGGCTCACGGAATTTAACAGGGACGAGGATAACCAATCCTTTGCCAACGATCATCAGGCAGCCAAGGAGGCATTGGAAAGGCATTCCACGATTGCCGGCTTCCTGGATGAAGGTTGGCCCGCGCGCCTCGGCAAGTCGGAGGGAGTCAAAACCCCGCCGGAGGATGCGCCGCCCGCCACACTATTCCAATACGCCGCCAATCTCACCTTTGGTTTTGGCATCGAGCAAAATCAGAATGAAGCCTTGCGCTGGGTGCAGCTTGCCGCGGACCGCGGCCTGGCCGACGCGCAATACGTGCTCGCCATTCGCCACGAACAGGGCCGAGGCATTGCGCTCAATGACAAAAAATCTTTTGAACTCTACCAACAAGCCGCCGACCAAGGCCACGCCGCCGCGGCCAATCAACTCGGCGTGAAACTGCTCCTCGGTGAAAGCGCCAAGCGCGATGCGGTTGGCGCCCGGAAATATTTCACCAGCGCCGCCGAGGGCGGCCATGCCGACGGCATGTTTAACCTCGCCGTGCAACTGGCCTCGGCGGACGAGGCGGCAGCCGTGAAGTGGTATCAACGCGCCGCGCAGCTTGGCCAACCCCGCGCGTTAAACGAAATGGGCGTGCGACTCTTGGCTGGGCAAGGCGTGCCCAAGGACACCGAAGCCGCCGCGCGCAGTTTCCGTCACGCCGCCTGGCAGGGGCACGGGGATGCCCAGTTTAATTTCGCCGGTCTGTGCCGCGCGGGGCAGGGGGTGGATGCGAATGAGGTGAAGGCATTTGTGTGGTGGTGCCAGGCAGCCTTGGGCGGTCATGAAGCCGCCGCTCGCAAACTGGAAGCTTTAGCGTCCCAACTCACCGATGCCCAACGCCAAACTGCCATTCGCAAAACCAAGATCTGGTTGCCCCAGCTTCATGTGCAGCGCGGGAAAAATCAGTAAACAAGAAGGAAGAAAAAAATGAATCGAACCCTCCAATTGATGGTGCTCGCCGCCGCCCTGTTTGCCGGATGTGAGTCCACCCCTAGCGGGTCGCTCAGCGAGTTGGTGATGCGTGGCGGGATGGTCTATTTGAAGGGCGACTCCGCGCCATATACCGGCGTGAACACAATGACCGATCCGGACACGGGCCGAAAAATGGTTTTGAGTTTCAAAAACGGCCGCAAGCACGGACGGTTTGAGGAGTGGTACAACCGCACCCAGCGTCGAGCCGTGGCGCAATGGCAGGACGGGAAAATCATTTCCGGCACCACTTGGAAAATTGACGGCACCGAAGGCAGCCGCGTGGTAAATGGCACCGGCACGCTGATTCTCTTTCGCCCCGATGGCATCCGCGAAAGTGAGAAGCACTATCGCGACGGCGCGCAAGTCCCCGGCCCATCCGGCACCCCCGCGCCACCCTCTTCCTCCCCACCGGTGAAAGATGCCGCCGGTCTTTATGTTCATCATCAGAGCGGTAAACCATTTCACGGGCAGTTTGACTATATTAAAGAGGGCTGCCGATACAAGGGCCGCATCAACAATGGCCGGCGCGACGGGCTCATCCGCGTGTGGTACACCGGCGGCGCGCCTTTGATGGAGGCGGATTATTCCAAGGGAAAAATCAACGGGCGCTTTGTGGAATGGTACCCCAACGGCGAACGAATGGTGGACGCCATTTTCCAGCGCGGTCGATTAGTGCGCGCCACTTCGTGGAAACTGGGAGGCAAAGTTGCCTCGGAATTGCCGCAAGGCACGGGCACGCTCGTTTTGTTTTCTCCAACCGGCGACCCACGCCGTGAATCGGTTTATGAACAAGGCGTGAAAGTGACACACCGCGCCCAATAAAAACTCCGGTGAATCGTTGCCGCTCTCAAATACTTTTCCTGATGTTGGCCGGGATGGTCGGAGCAGTTGCAGCTGCGGAACCTTCAGCTTCAAGCCAAGCACTCACCTCGGGCTGGGACGCCGTGAAAGGCTTTAGCGAACTGGCCCTCAAAGCGGTTTGGCATTTTTCACTGTGGGGTGTGTTGGGTTTGATGTTGGGCGCGGCAGCGGGGGTTTTCCTGTGGCGTTGGCTGTGTGATCGCGGTTGGATGGACGTGCCGTGGTGCGGCTACAAATACGTGCGTTGGTTGTGGCCGGTGCTGATGGTGGGCACGTTGTCGCTCGGGTTGGGTTCCGGCTTGGGCGTGTGGGGCGGCGGACGCGCCATCAAACAAGGCGCGCGCGAAGGGGAAATATTCGAGACGGCGGTGGTGAAAACTTATGCCGCAATCATGGTTTGGCGGCTCGGAGGTACGGACACGGATGCCAATGGCACGTCGCTTTTGGAACGTGACCTCGCCCAGGCAATTTCCAAACTGCGCAAAACCTCCGGCCAAGCGCAAGCCGCCGAAAGTGCCATGCGCGAACGCGCGATGGAAGCGTTGGACAAACAATCCAGCGGTAATGTTTTTCAGAAATGGGTTGGCCACCAAGTAACCAAGTTTCTTTGGGACGAACAACTCAAGGGCAAGTTCACCGAAACCGAGGCGGCTGAGTTTCTGGGGTCGTTGCAGCCGGATCACGTTTCCAGCACCGAAGCGGTGGCGTTGGCGAAGCGGAAAATCATGAGCGGCGTTTATCTTGCGCTGGATGAATCGGTGAATTCCATCGTGTATCCCACGCTCGTCACTATTCTCTTCACTGCGTTAACCCTGCTGCTCGGGCCGTTGGGATTTTTCTGGCTCATTCGCTGGCTTTGCCTGCGTCGGCGGAACGATCCGGAATCTTCCCCGGGAGCGGATGATGATCCGCCTCTTTTGAATACGGATTCAAACTAAGGAGTCCTAATTGCTTCTCGGTGCCATTGGGCGCTTGCGCGAATGTCCGCGTGCCGCCACACTGCGCATCGACTTTTTTTAAAATGAAATCACAATGTGTTTCTCGTTGGGGACTGCTGGTTTTGGCGGTCGTTGGGTTGGCTGGCAATTTGTCGGCCGCAAATGCGGATCTCGTGACCCAAGGCAAAGCACTTTTCCAGACCAAAATTTGTTTCACCTGCCACCAAGTCGAGGGCGGACCGCCCGCGCTCGCGGGCGTGGCGATGAAAGCGCCGAAGTTCGAGGGCAATTTCTGGGGCAAGGAACGCACGGTCACGCTCGGCTTCGGCGGCAAGGATGCGAAAGTAAAATTCGATGAAGCGTACTTCATCGAGTCCATTCGCCAGCCGTTGGCCAAAGTGGTGAAGAACGCCGCCGCGCCGATGCCGCCACCGCCCGCGGTGAATGATGATGAAATGAAGGCGCTCATCGCTTATGTGAAAAGCCTAAGCGACGGCACCGCGCCGGCCGCCGGGGGCATTGTGGCCAAGGGCGCGATTCGCGATTTCAAGTACCGCGTGTACAATGGTTCGTGGGATAGGTTGCCGGATTTTGATAAGCTCAAGCCAGTGAAGAAGGGTGAGGCCAAGACTGGCATTGCCGACACCAATCTTTCCAAAAAGCGTGACAACTTTGGAATCGTCATCGAGGGCAATTTGGAAATTAAAAAGAAGGGCAACTACACCTTCAACCTCGGCTCGGATGACGGCTCGCGGTTGATTCTCAACGGCAAGGTGGTGGTCGATAACGATGGCATTCACGGCGTGAAAAACGCCAAGGGCTCCGTCTCGCTTGAAGCCGGTTTGGTGCCCATCCGCATCGAGTTTTTTGAAAAAGGCGGCGGCGAACATCTCTCGGTGGACATGTCCGGCCCGGGAATCAAGAAGCTGCAGCTCGCCCGTAACACCGCCCCGCAAGGCGGCAACAAGCCGGACATCGCCACCGGTAATCCCATCAACCCCGTCAACAACGAGGCGGTCATGTATCGCAACTTCATCCAAGGCGCGAGCCCGCGCGGCATCGGTGTGGGCTATCCGGAAAAAGTGAACTTCTGTTTCGACGCCAACGCGATGAACATCGTGATGGTGTGGCACGGCGCGTTTATGGATGGCGCAAAACACTGGAACGGTCGCGGCCAAGGTTTCCAACCGCCGCTCGGGCACTATCTCATCAACCTCAAGCGCGTCCAAGCCATCGCGGTTTTGCCCGACGCCAAAGCGCCGTGGCCCACGCTCAAACTCGGCAACAACGACGATGACCGCGCAAAGGGCTTGCGTTTTCGCGGCTATCGTTTGGTCGAAGGCCGGCGGCCCATTTTCAAATACACCGCCGGCGAAACGGTGATTGAAGATTACGTCATCCCGCAAGCGGGCGCGTTGCCGTCGTTCACGCGCCAGCTCACGCTCACCGGCAGCGGCCAATACTACTACCTCGCCGCCGCCGATGGGTTCATCGAGAAACGCGGCAACAGTTGGAAAATCGGCAAGACCCTCAAGCTCACGCTCGATTCGCCCGACGCACCCATTCTGCGCGAGGGCGCGAGCGGCAAGGAACTCCTCGTGCCCATCACCGTGCGCGGCAAGGCAATCATCCGCGCCAAGTACGAATGGGATTTGAACTAAACTTTAAAGAAAGAAATTTTTACCATGAAAAATCTTACTCTACTCGCCGCCGCATTAGTGGGCGGCCTTGTCCACGGCGCTCCCGCTCCGAAGCAAAGCGATTATTACACGTTCACTCGCGTGCCCATTCCGGCGGATATTTCGCTGGAAGCCAGCGGCCTGGCGATGTTGCCCAACGGCAAGCTCGCGGTGAGCACGCGGCGCGGCGATATTTTTACCGTCAGTAATCCGCTCGGCAAAGCCGATGACATGAAGCTGAAACTTTACGCGCGCGGCTTGCACGAGCCGATCGGCTTGCACTGGAACGACGGCTGGCTCTACGCCACGCAACGCTGCGAAGTCACGCGCATCAAGGACGAAGACGGCGACGGCCGCGGCGATGTCTTCGAGACGGTCAGCGACGGCTGGGGCATTAACGGTGATTATCATGAGTACGCCTTTGGATCGCAGTTTGATAAGCAGGGAAATATGTGGGTGGTGCTGTGCCTCACGGGCTCGTTTAACAGCAACACGCCCTATCGCGGATGGTGCGTGCGCGTGAATAAAAAGGGCGAAATGTTTCCCACCGCCAGCGGCATCCGCAGCCCCGGCGGCATCGGGCTCAACCATCTCGGCGATGTTTTTTATTCGGACAATCAGGGCCCGTGGAATGGTTCGAGCTGTATCAAGCATCTCACCGCCGGTTCATTTCAAAGCCATCCCGCCAGTTATAAATGGTGGAACCTCCCGCTCGTCAAAAAACACATGGGCCCGAATCCGCCCGTCACGCCCAATAGCGATAGTCGCACCGTGAAGGAACGCGCCCGCGTGAAAGAATATGTGCCGCCCGCGTGCGTGCTGCCCCACGGTAAGCTCGGCAACTCCACCAGTGGCTTCGCCTTCGCAAGCAACGACAAATTTGGCCCCTTCAAAAACCAACTGCTCGTTAGCGACCAAAGCCACTCCAACGTGAGCCGCGTGATTTTAGAAAAAGTAAACGGCGTGTATCAGGGCGCGGCGATTTTGTTCATGACCGGCTTTGGTTCCGGCAACATCCCGTCCTTTTATCACGAAAGCGGCGCGATGTTTGTGGGCGGCTCGGATCGCGGCTGGGGCGCGCGCGGCGGCAAACGCTTCGCGCTCGATCGCGTAAACTGGACCGGCAAAGTCCCGTTTGAAATCCACGAAATGCGCGCCAAACCCGACGGCTTCGAACTCACCTTCACCCACGAAGTTGACCCCAAGGCCGCCGGCAACATCGCCAGCTATTCAATGAAAGCGTGGACCTACATCCTGCGCGCCCAATACGGCAGCCCGGAGGTGGATCACAAGACGCCCAAGGTCGTCAGCGCCACCGTCGCCAAGGACAACAAGAGCGTCCGCCTCAAGGTCGAGGGCCTCGTGAAAGGCCACGTGCATCATCTGGTTTCCGGCGGTGTGCGTTCCAAGGACGGCTTGCCGCTCTTGCACCCGAACGCGTATTACACACTCAACGAGATTCCGAAAAAGTAAAAGGTGATAGGGCGCGCTATCCGAGCGCGCCATTGTAGCCCGGACCAACGGCCCGGGCTACAATGAGCCACGCTGGTTTCGGTGAAACCGCCCTACCTTAATTGTCCTCCGGCAAGTTCACACTGTCCATTCGGTTGACTTCTTCGTACGCTCGCTGCGTTCCAATGAGCGAGAGTCCACAAACAATTAGGGTCATTGATTCGCACACCGCCGGCGAGTCAACGCGGGTGGTGGTGGACGGCTTGCCGGAATTTACGGGCATGCTAGCGACGGCAATTGAATGGCGCGATTTTTTGCAAAGCAAACACGATTGGCTGCGCACCGCCGTCGTCAGCGAGCCGCGCGGGCACGAGGCGATGGTGGGGGCGGTTCTCGTGGAGCCGACTCAGCCGGATTGCCTGGCGGGAGTTGTTTTTTTTAATAACGTCGGCTATCTGCACGGTTGCTTGCACGGGACGATTGGTGTGGCAGTCACGCTCGCGCATCTCGGGCGGTTGAGCGAAGGCGACAACAAAATCGAGACACCCACCGGCATCGTCACTGTGCGGCCACCGGTGGAGGGCTGGGTGACGGTGCAAAACGTGCGCAGCTTCCGCTACGCCGCCGCGGTGCCAGTGGAAGTGGAGGGTTGGGGAACCGTGCACGGCGATGTGGCGTGGGGCGGCAATTGGTTTTTTCTCATTGATGCGGGTGGCACCGTTGCGGTGGACTTCGCGAATCTCGACCAACTCACCGACTTCACCTGCGCCGTTCGCGAGGCGTTGGAAGCGAATGGCATCACCGGCGAGGACGATGGCGAGATTGACCACATTGAGATTTTTGGCCCGCCGGCCAATGACGACGCCGACAGCAAAAATTTCGTGCTCTGTCCCGGTCGCGAATATGACCGCTCGCCCTGCGGCACCGGCACCAGCGCCAAGCTTGCGTGTTTGCATGCCGATGGCAAACTGCAGCCCGGCCAAACATGGCGGCAAGCGGGCATCCTCGATACTGTTTTCGAATGCACGTTAGAGAAAACTCCCGAAGGCGGCATTTTGCCGACCATCAAAGGCCGCGCCTTCGTCACCGGCATAAGCGAATTGATCGTGCATCCGGACGATCCATTCCGCCACGGGATTCATCATGCGAGGTGATTTTGAAATGACGACTACCACTTACGGACTCGCAAGCTCGTCCCTCCAATGTGCTGCCGACAGCACGATGACGCGTCTCCTCCCTTGGAGGGACGAGCTTGCGAGTCCGCACCACGCTAAACGCTGTGCCCGATAAATCTCACGACATTCTTATCATCGGCGGCGGCATCATTGGGCTTTGCTGCGGATGGTTTCTTTCCAAGGCCGGGCGCACGGTGACGATTATCGATCGCGATCCCACGCGGCGCGAGTCGTGCTCGGATGAAAACGCCGGAATGGTGGTGCCCAGTCATTTCATCCCACTCGCCGCGCCGGGGGTCATTGCGCAGGGACTCAAGTGGATGCTGAATCCGAAGAGCCCTTTTTATATGCGGCCGCGACTTGACCCCGCGTTGTGGAGTTGGTGTTGGAAATTTTTCCGCCACGCCAACGCGCGCCACGTGGAAAAAACCAAACCTATCCTCAGCACCCTCAGCCTCGAGAGCCGCCGGTTGTTTTTGGAATTGGCTGATGAATTGAATTTCGATCTCGCTACGCGCGGCTTGATGATGCTCTGCCGAACCGAGGCCGGCCTTGAGGACGAAGCCAAAGTCGCCGCCCAAGCCGCGGCCGTGGGCGTGGAGGCGGAGGTGTGCGACGCCGCCCGCGTGCGCGAACTGGATCCCGACATCGCAATGGATGTGGTTGGCGGCGTGTGGTTCGCGCAGGATTGCCATCTCGACCCGCAAATTTTTATGGAAGAACTCCGGCGCGGCATCCGCGAACGCGGTGGAGTTTTCTTGGATGCCGAATGCAAAAATTTCATCCGCAAAGGTGACCGTATCACCGCCATCGAAACCGCCACCGGCGAACGCCTCAACGCCGAGCACGTCGTCCTCGCCGGCGGCGCGTGGACGCCCGACCTCACGCGCCAACTCGGCCTACGCATTCCCATGCAAGGCGGCAAAGGCTACTCGCTCACCCTCCGCAATCCCGCCGAACTGCCTCGCCTTTGCTCGCTGCTTCAAGAAGCCCGCGTCGCCGTCACCCCCATGGGCGGCAAACTCCGCGTCGGCGGCACCATGGAAATTTGCGGCACCGATTTGTCCGTAAACCCCAAGCGCGTGCAAGGCATCATCGAGGGCTTCTGCAAATTCTTCCCCGCCTTCGCCCCCGACGATTTCGCCGGCGTCGAGCCGTGGTCCGGCCTGCGCCCCTGCACCCCCGACGGACTCCCCTGCATCGGCCCCATCCCCGGCCTCGCCAAACGCCACCGTCGCCACCGGCCACTCCATGCTCGGCCTCAGCCTCGCCCCCGTCACCGGCCAACTCGTCACCGACCTCATTACCAATGGAAAGCCGGAGTTGGAAATCGAAATGCCCAAGCTTGCGCCTGAGCGGTTCGGTTAGATTAGGACTTGAGAACTTCGTGCAGGAGCGACATGCTGTCGTAACGATGAACATATTTCCACGACTCTTTGTGTTAGGATTACTATTTTCAATTTTATCAATTGCGCAGGCGGGTGGGTTTACGGTTGAAAAAACCAAGGCCGGGGTGACGGTGAATTATGATGGCAAACTTTTTACGCGGTACGTCATTGGCCAATCCAACAAGCCCTTTCTGTGGCCAGTTATGGGGCCGAATGGGACGGAGATGACGCGGGCGTATCCCACAGAAAAACGCGAGGGCGAGCGGCACGACCATCCGCATCATCGCTCACTGTGGTTCGGGCACCAAGGCGTGGCTGGGTTTGATACGTGGCACGAGCCGCTGACTATCAACGAGCGCGGCGGTAATGCGGAGCAAAAGAAAAAACGCATCGCGGGGCTGGGCGCCACGGTGCATCGCGAGTTCGTCACAGTGAAAGGCGGCGACACCGCCGTCATCATCACGCGCAATGATTACGTGGGCAGCAATGGTAAAAAACTTTTGGCCGACATCCGCACCCACACCTTCCGCGTTGCGAACGGCCATCACATCATCGATGTGGACATCACATTCACCGCCGCGCATGGCGACTGCAAGTTAACCGACAAAAAAGACGCCGGCTTCAGTGTGCGCGTGCCCACCAGCATAGATGTGGACAGCAAAAAGGGCGGCCGCATCGTCAACAGCAACGGTATCACCGACAAAGCCGCATGGGGCAAGCGCGCCGAATGGGTCGATTACCACGGCCCCGTCAACGGCAAGACTGTTGGTGTCGCCATTCTCAATCATCCCAAAAGCTTTCGCCATCCCACTGCTTGGCACGTCCGCACCTACGGCCTCTTCACCGCTAATCCCTTTGGATTGAAAAGTCTTGGGCAAGGCAAGGACGGCAGTTTCACGCTGAAGAAAGGCAAAAGCATCAACCTCCGTCACCGCGTGATCTTCCACAACGGCGACGAGAAGGTGGCTGATATCGCCGAAGCTTATAAGGCGTATGCTATAGAGAAATGATGCGCATCGCGATCGGCTTGGCATTTTTCGTGGGGAGCGCGTTACAAGCGGCGGACTCGGGTGACGCTCAAATTCGAGCGAAAGCGGGGCCTTCGGAGATTGTCATCACCACTACCAGCCGGTTGGCCGGCGCCATTCATTCGCTGACTTGGAACGGGCGCGAGTTTATCGACAGTGCGGATCATGGGCGGCAGTTGCAGTCAGCTAGCAATTTCGATGCGGGTTCACGGATCCAGAGCGAGACGTATAATCCCACGGAGGCCGGTTCGCGCTTTGATGGAGCGGGGCCGCGGAGCACGAGTGTGTTACACGCCCTGCACGCGCGTGGGAATGAGCTGACTGCCGTCTCGCAAATGGCGTTTTGGTTGCGGCCCGGAGATCGCTCAGGCACCAACCTAGCCAAGAATACCTCGGTGCTCTCGAATCATTGGCTGAAGAAACGCGTGACGATCGGCGTGCCCGGTTTGCCACATGCGATCCAGTATGACACCACCTTCACTGTGCCGGAAGGGGAGGTGCATCGACACGCGGTGTTTGAGGCGGTAACGGGCTACATGCCGGCGGCATTTTCTAAATTCTGGATGTTTGATCCTGTGCGTCAGCAACTCCAGCCGCTCAGCGATGGCCCAGGCGAACTGGCGAAGCCGGTGATCCTCGCCACGCCCGGGGGTCTCCACGCGATGGGCGTGTGGTCGGCTGGGCAACCCTCCAAGGGGTTTGAGCAGGTCGGCTACGGGCGGTTTCGGTTCGCGCCGCAGAAGGTTGTTAAATGGAATTGTGTGTTTCGTGTTACCCATCCGAAAGCCATTCGCACGGGCAATTACACCTTTCGCTGCTACGTATTGGTTGGTTCGTTGAAAAATGTGACGGACACCATGGCCGCGCTGCATCGGCGTTCGGCCCAGACCTCTCCGCGCTAGTTCCCTTGCGAGGCCGTGGGTGCTACTGGTCGAAATTAGGTTTGCTTTTGAGACTGAGCTTCAACAGGGTTTTCCTTCGTGAGTGATGCGAAACACATTGGTGAGCTGGCCGTGGGTGAGACAGCGGTGTTGCAGGATATGAATTTGCCGAAATCCGCCGCCGAGCGTTTGATGGAGTTGGGCCTACTGCCGGGCGCGTCCATTCGGCTGGTGCGGCGGGCACCTTTGGGCTGTCCGATCGAGTTTGAGGTGGGCGGTGCGCGGCTAGCGTTGCGCGGCGCGGATGCAGCCAACATTTTCATTCAATAATTCTCATGGCTGCCGAACGTCTCTTTGCTCTGGTCGGTAATCCCAATACGGGCAAGACAACACTCTTCAACGCGCTTACGGGACTGCGCCAAAAGGTGGCGAATTATCCGGGCGTCACGGTTGAGAAAAAACTGGGCACCGCGCGCGACCGGCACGGCAATGAATTTTCCATTATTGATTTGCCGGGCGCGTATAGTCTGGATGCGAAGTCGCCGGACGAAGAAGTCACGCGCGCAGTGTTGCACGGCGAACGCGCGGACACGCCGCGGCCGGACGCGGTGATTTGCCTCATTGATGCCAGCAATCTTGAGCGGCATTTTTATCTCGCCACGCAAGTGATGGAGTTGGGTTTGCCGACGATCATCGTGCTGAACAAATCCGACGAAGCCACCGAGCGCGGTATCACCATCGCGGCGAAGAAACTCGCCGAACGGCTTGGCGTGCCGGTGGTGCCCATGCAGGCCAACGCGCGCGTGGGGATGGAGGCGTTGCAAGTGACGTTGAGCGGCGCGGAATTGGCGAAGCCAAACTGGGAAACTGTGGAGGGCGACACCGCGGCCCGTTATGAAAAAATCCGCGCGCTGCTCGAAGGTGCCGTGGCGCGCAGCGAAACCGAACGCCTCACGCCGACCGATCGCTGGGATCGCGTGCTGGTGCATCCGGTTTGGGGTTGGGCGATTTTGCTCGGAATCATGGCGGGCCTGTTCATGACCATTTTTAGCGTGGCGACGTATCCGATGGATTGGATCACCGCTGGCTTCGATTGGCTCGGCGGACAGGTAAAAGCAGGCATGCCGCCGGGCGATTTGCGCGCGCTTATCACCGAGGGCATCATCGGCGGCGTGGGCGGCGTGCTGATTTTTCTGCCACAAATTCTGCTGCTCTTTTTCTTTCTCGGCCTAATGGAAAACACCGGCTACCTCGCGCGCGTGTCGTTCATGATGGACCGCCTTATGTCCGGTGTGGGCTTGAGCGGCAAGGCGTTCATTCCGCTGCTCAGCTCGTACGCTTGCGCCATCCCGGGCATCATGGCCACGCGCACGATGGAGAGCGCGCGCGACCGGCTCATCACCATCCTCGTCGCGCCCATCACCAGTTGCTCGGCGCGGCTGCCGGTTTATCTCATGCTCATCGCGCTCATGTTGCCCATCGGCCACGCCACGCAAAAAGCGCTCGTGCTGCTCGGCCTCTACGCGCTGAGCATCCTCGGCGTGTACGCCTTCGCGTGGGTGTTCAATCGCACGCTGAAAAAAACCGGCGAAACATTGATGGTGCTCGAGCTGCCGTCATATCAACGCCCGAGTTGGCGCGAGATAATTTTGCAAATGCTTGAGCGCGGCAAAATTTTCCTGCGCCGCGCCGGCACGGTGATTCTCGGTTTGTCCATTTTGCTGTGGGCGCTCACCACCTATCCGAAAAGCAATTCCGAAGATGCCAGCGAACGGCTTGCCCACAGCGCCGCCGGCCGCATGGGCAAAGCCATCGAGCCGATCATCGCGCCGCTGGGTTACGATTGGAAAATGGGCGTCGGCCTCGTGGCCTCGTTTGCCGCGCGCGAAGTGTTCGTGAGCACGATGTCCATCATTTACCTCGGCGAGGACGCCTCCGGCGAAGGCAACACCGTGCGCGAAAAAATGGCCGACGAGAAACGTGCCGACGGCGCTCCCGCCTACAACCTCCGCACGTGCCTGAGCTTGCTGGTGTTTTATGTGTTCGCCATGCAATGCCTCAGCACCGTGGCCATCACCCGCCGCGAAACCAACAGTTGGCGCTGGCCAATTTTTCAAGTCGCCTACCTCACCGGCTTCGCCTACCTCGCCGCGCTGGCCACCTATCAACTCAGCGGATTGTTCATCCCATGACCGATTGGCAAACATGGGCTGCGCCCGCCGTGGTAATCCTCACCGTCGCCGTGATGATCTGGCGCGCCAAGCGCAAACGAAAATCGTCCGCATGCGATGAGGATTGTGGGTGCGGAAAAGGCGGGGAGTGAGTGGCGAGAGGGAATCCACTACTCACTTTCTTCCGACTTTTCTCTAAACGCCATTCGGCATAGCGCGGGCAAGACCACCAGCGTCAGCGCCGTGGCGGTCAAAATTCCACCGATGACGACTGTCGCCAAGGGGCGTTGAACTTCGGCGCCAGTGCCGGTGGCGATGGCCATGGGGAGGAAACCGAGGGAGGCGACGAGGGCGGTCATGAGTACCGGGCGCAGTCGGGTAAGGGAGCCTTCGCGGATGGCGTCTTCGAGGGGTTTACCTTCTTCGCGGAGTTGATTGATGAAGGTAACTAAAACCAACCCATTTAATACGGCGATGCCGGAGAGGGCGATGAAACCGACGGCGGCGGAGATGGAGAAGGGCAGCCCGCGCAGGGCGAGCGCGGCCACGCCGCCGGTTAAGGCCAACGGCACGCCGGTGAAGACGAGCAAGGCCGGGCGCGCGGCGCGGAAGGTGGTGTACAGCAGCAGGAAGATGAGCACGAAACAAAGCGGCACCACCACGGAAAGGCGCGCGCGGGCGGCGAGGAGGTGCTCGTATTGGCCGCCCCACGCGATCCACGCGCCGGCGGGGAGTTTGACGTCGCGCGCGATGGCGGCGCGGGCTTCGTTGACAAACCCGCCGAGGTCGCGCCCGCGCACGTTGCATTGGACGACCACGCGGCGTCTGCCGTTTTCGCGGCTGACTTGGTTTGCGCCATCGGCGCGGGTGATGGTGGCCAAATCGCCCAAGGGGCGCGTGGGGGTGAGGTGCGAATTGTGCGTGCCGGTTTTCGCATCACGAGGCAGCGGAATGGGCAGCGTAGCGAGCGTGCCGGGGGCTTCGCGCAAATCCTCGGGCAAACGCACGACGATGTCGAAGCGGCGGTCGCCTTGGAAAACCTGCCCCGCAGCGCGGCCGCCGGTGGCGATGTTCACGGTGTTCACGAGGGTGTCGCTATCGAGCCCGAGCCGCGCGAGCGCGTTGCGTTTGGGCCGCACGGTAATGATGGGCATGCCGGTGGTTTGCTCCACTTTGACGCCCTCCGCTCCGCGCACTTGACCGAGCACACCGGCCACGCGCTCGGCGGTGCGCCGCAATGCCTTGGGGTCATCGCCAAACACTTTCACCGCCACTTCGCCGCGGACGCCGGCGATCATTTCGTGAAAGCGCATTTCGATGGGCTGTAAATATTCGTAGCGATTGCCGATCAGATCCTTCAGCGCAGCGCGCAATTTATCCTCGAGCGCGTGTTTGGAGAGCTTGGGGTCGGGCCATTGGTCGCGCGGTTTGAAAATGATGAAAGTGTCCGAAACACTCGGCGGCATAGGATCGGTGGCGATGTTGGCGGTGCCGGTTTTGGAAAACACGACTTTGATTTCTTCCACGGAATTTTTCAGCGCCTTCTCGACATCCAGCTGCATTCGCGTGCTTTGCTCGATGCCGGTGCTGGGGATGCGCATCGCGTGCATCGCCACATCGCCTTCATCAAGGCGCGGGATAAAAACCTGGCCAAGCCGCGCAAACTGCACCCCCGCCGCACCCAACAACGCCACAGCCGTGATGAGCACCACGGCGCGCTGGCGCAGGGCGAAGTCCAGCACCGGCGCGTATGCCGCGCGCGCGGCGAGCATCAATTTGTTTTCCTGTTCGGCCACTTTGCCGCGCACCAGCAGCGCCACCATCGCGGGCACAAACGTGAGCGATAAAATGAAAGCAGCGGTGAGCGCGAAAATCACGGTGAGCGCCATTGGATGAAACAGTTTCCCTTCAATGCCCGCCAGCGCGAGGATGGGCACGTAAACCATAATGATGATGGTTTCGCCAAAGGCAGTGGCGCGGCGCACTTCGTGGCTGGCGGCGCGGGTGGTCTCGAGGCGTTCCTCGGTGGTGAGCACGCGGCCGAGTTCGCGTTGCTTGTCACCCAATCGGCGCAGGCAATTTTCGACAATGATGACGGAGCCATCGATGATGATGCCGAAATCAATCGCGCCGAGGCTCATCAGATTTCCGCTGATGCCGTAATGCGTCATCCCCAACGCGGCGAGCAGCATCGAGAGGGGAATGGCGAGCGCGGTGAGAAATGCGGCGCGCAGATTTCCGAGCAGCGCAAAGAGCACCACGATGACAAGTAGCGCGCCGTAAAAAAGATTGTGCGTCACAGTGGCGATAGTGTCGTCCACGAGGCGCGAGCGGTTGAGCACGGGACGCGCGATGATGTCTTGCGGCAAATTATTTGTGACGTAATTAAATTGTTCCAGCGTGTCCACGGCCACGGCGCGGCTGTTGGCACCGGTGAGCATCATCGCGGTGCCGATGACCGTTTCACGTCCGTCCGTGCTGGCGCTGCCTTGGCGCAACTCGCCGCCGATGGTGACCTCCGCCACTTGCCCAATCCTGACCGGCGTGCCGTTGTGTTCCTTCAAAACCACGCGCGCGATGTCGCCCAAGCCGCGCAGCCGACCGTCCACGCGCACAAGCGCGGCCTCGCCGTTGCGTTCCACGAAGCCCGCGCCGAGGCTGCGGTTGTTGCGTTCCAGCGCGGCGATGACATCCTGCAGCGTGAGCCCAAAACTTTGCAACGCGACAGGGCGAGGCAGCACGTGATATTGTTTTACAAACCCGCCGATGGCATCGACGTCGGCAATGTTCGGCACGGTGCGCAGTTGCGGGCGGATGATCCAGTCCTGCACCGTGCGCAGCCAAGTGAGGCGTTGCACGCGATTGGTGAGGCGCTCGCCATTGGGCGTGAGGTACGCGCCATCGGGCTGCCAACCGGGCTCGCCGGCCACGGCGTTGGTCCGCGCCGCGCCGTATTCCACCGACCACATCAGCACCTCGCCGAGGCCGGTGGTGATGGGCCCCATCGAGGGTTTAATTCCCTCCGGCAAATCTTCGCGCGCGCCGTCGAGGCGTTCGCCCACGAGCTGCCGCGCGAGGTTGATGTCGAGCTTGTCCTCAAACACCGCCGTGATTTGGCAAAAACCATTGCGCGAAATGGACCTCGTGTACTCAAGGCCGGGGATGCCCGTGAGCGCCGTCTCGAGTGGAAAGGTGACAAGCCGCTCCATATCCTCCACCGAAAGCGCGGGCTCGACGACGTTGATTTGGACTTGGTTGTTGGTGATGTCCGGCACCGCATCGATGGGCAGCCGCCAAAGCGACCGCGCGCCAACGATGGCGAGCACAACAGTGACGACCACCACGAGGTGGCGATGGTCGATGGCGAGTTTTAGGATGCGTTGGAGCATGAGGTGTTAGTGACTGTGATCATGCCCCGCGCCCGCTTTGCCGAACTCAGCTTTTAGTTCAAAGGTTCCCTTAATCACCACGCTGTCATTTTCCTTCAAGCCTTTGTGCACACGAATCATTCCGTTGACGCGTTCGCCGACTTCGATGGGATGCGCGGTGAAAATATTTTTCTTCACCTTGTAAACCGTCGGCTGGCCGTCGACGATTTGCACGGCGCTCTCGGGCACGACGAGCGTTTTCTTGGGCACCCCGCCAGTGGGGATTTGCACGGCGAGAAATTGGCCGGGCCGCCATTTGCCGCTGGCGTTATCCAGTTCCACGCGCGCCTGCACCGTACGCGTTTCGGGATCCACCAGCGGGCTGACGTACGCCAACTGCGCAGCGGTGTGATAGCCGGTTTCCTTGTTCACGAGCGTGATGGCTTGGCCGGGCTTCAATCCTTCGGCGCGTGCGGGCGGCACTTCCATCAACACCCAAACGCGTGAGAGATCAGCCAGCACCAGCAAATGCGGCTGGTTTGGGTTGGCGATTTCGCCGAGCGTCACCTCGCGTTCCACCACCGTTCCCGCTCGCGGAGCGCGCACGGAATAATTCGGCGTCAACGCGCGATCCTTCGCCAGCGCGGTGATGGTGTTTGCGTCCATGCCAAAAAGCGCCAGCCGATTGCGTTCGGTGGCCACCGTGGCCTGAGCGGTTTTGAGCGCGCTGATCGCTTCGCCCAGCGCTTTAGCTTGTTGCGCTTGCGCGGCCTTGAGACCGGCAGCAGCGGCGACCGTCTTGGCCGAGGCGGCGGCGATGTCGCGCGCCTGTTGCGCTTTCGCTTGTGCCAGTGCGGCCTCGGCGGATTGCACATCGGCGGTGGTCGTTTGCACTGCGGCTTCGCGACGCTTGAGTTCCGTGGTGGCTAACGCGCCTGCGGCGGCGAGTTTTTTACCGCTTGCCAAAAGTTCCGTGGCGCGTTGCAAAATTGGCTGGGCGGCATCGAGCTTGCCCTGCGCCAGCGCGACTGCGGCGGGATTTTTCGCCAAGATTAGCATCGCTTCGGCGGCTTTCCCCTCTGCTTCTGCTTGCGCTTCGCCGGCATTGTTTTGTGCCAATACCACCGCTGGCAAGGCTGCTGCTTCGGCATCGAGGGCTTTTAAGAATGCGTTTTGTGCCGCGCCGAGTTCGGGGCTCTCGATGGTGAACAGCACGTTGCCCTTTTTCACCGTGTCGCCCAGGTGCACGTTCATTTCGCTCACGCGGCCTTTCACCAGCGTGCCCACATGCGCCATCGATTCGTGATTAAACGCCACGCGCGCCGGTGCATCAAACGTGGGCTGCAGCATTTGCGCTTTCACGACGCCGGTCGTGATTTTAAGCGCCTTCATCGTCTTCGGTGAAAGCTTCAACTCCGAAGGCGCGGCTTCATCAGCGTGCGCGCCGTGATTATGTCCCGCGTGCGGATCCGTTTCCCCTCTGCCACAACCGCCCAGCCAAACCGGCAACGCGAGTACAGTATTAGAATCTTGATAATAATTCTCTTTCATTTTGCATTTGGGTGGGCTTGCGAGTGATTGCCCACGGATGCAAGTTCCTCATGGAATCCTTGGTCATTGGTCATTGGGCATTCCTTCCGTCAGCTCCTCCCGTCGCGCGGTCCAGCGCGATGATTGCCAGCGCCGTGCGCTGCTCCAGTCGCGTTACTTTCAACTGCGCTTTTAGCAAATCCAGTTCGGCAAAACGCAGCGGCGTCACATCCGATTGGCCCGCTTCATAAACCACCCGCGCCAGTCGCACGCGTTCTTCGTGCAACGGCAGTAGCTCAGTTCGCGCGCGGCGGGCGGTGGTCATCAGCGCGGCCACGGCGGCGTGGGCTGTGGCGGATTTCGCGGACGACTTGCCGCGTGGTTTGCGTGAGCCGATGTCGCGCGGCAATCGCTTGGGCGCGCGCATTGGCGCGACGCGCTTGGCCCCAATCAAAGAGCGGCAACGGTAAAGCGACCGAAGGCCCGAGCGACCAATCGCTGCCGCGTTCGGCGGCTAAACCGGCGGCGTTGTTTTCCATCCACGCGAGGCGTGCGAGGGCGGTGGCATCCTCGAGGGCGGTGAGTTGCCAGCGGTCGGCTTGAATTTCCGGCCGCACGCGCAGGCCGTGCGCGATGGAATCGGGCTCACCGCGCAGGGCGACTTCCGTGTAAAGCGGCGTGGCGAGTTGCCAGTCCGTGCGCCCGCGCGGTTGGCCGAGGCGATGGGCGAGAGCGAGGTTGGCTTGGGTTAATTTGAGAGTGCCCTCGCGCAAATCAATCGCGCCCGTGGCCCGCTCGGCTTTGAGCGTGGTGACGTCCAGTTGCGTGCCTTCGCCCGCAGCAAGCCGTGCTTCGGCGACTTTGAGCAGTTCGCCGATGCGATTGTTTTGCTCCGTGAGAATCGCCACTTCGCGTCGCAGGCCAACCGCATCAAAATATTCGCGCTGCGTGGCGTGCATCACATCCAAAACCGTGGCGACTGCCTTCGCGCTCGCGGCCCGCAAGCGGGCATCGGCCGCGCTGATGCGGCGCGGGCGCTGGAGCAGTTGAGTGAGATCGGCGGTGAGCCCCGCTTCAATCACTGTGCGTCCGCCGCCCTCGGGAAAACGAAACGCAATATCGAGAATCGGATTGGGCAGCAACCGCGATTGATGCGCCGCCGCCTGCGCTGCGCGCACTTCGGCCAGTGCGATTTGCACCTCAGTCGATTGCCGCAACGCGCGCTCCACCGCAGCCGAAAGCCGAAGCGAATCCGCCGCGCCCGCAGCCTCCACGGGCAATGCCTCGGTGTGAAACACAATTGCCTTTTCCAAACTCGCCGCCGATTGAATCTGCGCCGCCGTGTCGTGCGCGGGCGGCGCAGTGGCACAGCCAACAGCGACAGTGAGTGTTAAAATTTTTATTGTACGTTTCATATTCAAATAGGGGTTCAAAAAAACAACACGACCGAGGGCGGTCATGCGGAGGGGATGGAACCGAAGGGTTCCTTAAAGAATCGCGGGCGCGCGGCCGGGGAGGGCGGCGCGGGTTTGAAATTGCCAGCGGGTGAGGTCCGGCGGGGCGCGGTCGGAATGGAGGCGGCCGAGGTTGTCGACAAATTCAGGCGCGGATGGCAGTTGCAAATCCCAGGTCAAGGTGGCGTGAAAGGCGAAGTGGAATGAACCCGCATCGGTCAGTTTGAAATTTCCTGATTCTAGGACACACACGCCGCAGTCATCGTGACTGTGCGTGGGGGCATCGCCGTGTTGGTGCTCCTGCTCGCAGTCGCCGGGCAACAGATGCGCTCCGGCCAACAGGCAATGCGAGGTGGCCGGCAGCCAAGCCGCCAGCACCGTCAACGCCACAATTGTCCGGAGTAGTTTCACTGCTTCCTAAGTAACACATTCGGCAGCTTGGCTCAAGGCTTTAGCGGTTTTGCTTGTCTTTCGGTTTTTGGACGGGAGAATCGCTGTACGCATGAAACGGATTCTATTTTTCTCATTTCTGCTTGTGACGTTGGGCGTGCAAGCGGCTGGCAAACAATCGCGCCCCAATATTCTTTTTGCTTTTGCGGATGATTGGGGGCGGTACGCGAGCGCGTACGCGAAAGTGGACGGGCGGCCGTCGCCCAATGATGTCATTAAGACGCCGCATTTTGATCGCGTGGCGCGGGAGGGGGTTTTGTTTAAGAACGCCTTTGTGACGGCGCCTTCGTGCACGCCTTGCCGCAGTTCGCTTTTGAGCGGGCAATATTTTTATCGCACGGGGCGCGCGGCGATTTTGCAGGGGGCGTTTTGGGATGCGAAGATTCCGAGCTACCCGCTGTTGCTGGCGGACGCGGGCTATCACATCGGCGAGACGTACAAGGTGTGGAGCCCCGGTACGCCGAATGATGCGCCCTATGGCGGCGGCAAGTTTCGTTTCGAGGGGAGTGGACGGCGGTTCAACCAATTTTCACAAAACGTCACGCGCATGGTCAGCGGCGGCAAGAGCGAGGCGGCGGCCAAACAGGTTTTGTACGACGAGGTGATGGGCAACTTTGGCGCGTTCCTGAAGGCGAAGCCGGCTGGAAAGCCTTTCTGCTACTGGTTTGGCCCCACGCTGGTGCATCGCAAGTGGACCAAGGGCTCTGGCAAAAATCTGTGGGGTATCGACCCGGATTCATTGAAGGGCAAGCTGCCGAGGATGCTGCCGGACGTGCCCATCGTGCGCGAGGATTTTGCGGATTATCTGGGCGAAGTGCAGGCGTTCGACGCGGCGCTCGGTTTGATTTTGGAAAAACTCAAAGCCATCGGTGAGCTGGACAACACAGTCGTCGTCGTCAGCGGCGACCACGGTGCTCCGGGATTCCCGGGCGGCAAGTGCAATCTGTACGATTTCGGTGTGGGCGTGCCACTTGCGGTTTGGTGGCCAGGCAAACCGGGTGGGCGAGTGGTCGATGATTTCGTGAACCTCATGGATCTCGCGCCGACCTTTCTCGAATTGGGCGGGGTCAAGCCGCCCAAGGTGATGACTGGCCGCAGTCTGGTTCCGGTTTTGCAATCCAAAGTCAACGGCATAGTTGATGCCAAACGCAACTGGGTGATCACCGGCCGCGAACGCCATGTGGCCCAAGCGCGTGAAGGGCTCCTGCCTTATCCGCAACGCGCACTGCGTACCCCCGATTATCTTTACATCATCAACTTCAAGCCGGACCGCTGGCCGATGGGCAACCCGTACAATCTTACTGATGACAAGGCACCGGACTACAACACGCTGGCCAACAATACCTTTGTAACCTATGGCGATCTGGATGCCAGCCCGACCAAGGCGTGGTTGATCGAACATCGCAATGAGGCTGAATGGAGATGGCACTACGACTACGCCTTCGGCAAACGTCCGCGCGAGGAGTTGTTCATTTTAAAGGATGACCCGGATCAGTTGAAGAACGTGGCCGGCGAGGCCAAATATGCTGCTATTAAAAAGAAACTCAACGCGCAGCTCATGGCTGAACTGAAACGAACCAATGACCCGCGTGTGAAAGGTGATGGCAGTACCTTTGATAAGCCGCCCTTTGTGGCTGAATTCAAGCGACCACAGAGGAACAAGAACTCCAAACAAAAAAAAGAATGACATTCCCCCGGTTCAGGGGTAAAATTTTGCCATAGAAAATAGATTGGGAATCAAGGGAATGAAAATGGAAAAACTTTTTGGAATGGGATTGATGGTGGCGGCGCTGATGGCTTCGCCTGCGCGTGCGCAGGATGGCGCGCCGGATGCGAAACCGGAAGCGCGGGCGGTGGCAGCTGTCAAAACATTGAACACGGAAAAACAAGTTACGCTGCTTTACGTCAAAGGAATGACGTGACCTTCCTGCGCGATCGGCATCCGTGTGAAGCTGAAGAAACTGGATTTCATTGATACCAAACGTTTTAAGCGTGGAGTGGATATGGATGTAAAAATGCAATTGCTGACCGTGGCAATCAAGCAAGGGAAAAAACAAGATCCGCTTCTTATCGAGAAGGCCATTGATGATGCGGGCTACGATGCGGTGGAGTGGTATAGTTTGGACAAAGAAAAACTATTGCCGCATCCCTTCAAGCCTGCGCCGGAGAAAAAGTAATCGGATGATCCGCAGGCAAAATTCGCCTCTTTTAATATTCGCCATGCTGGCCGCATTGCTTGCCCCACGCTTGGCGGCGGATGAGCCGATTATGAACATGATGCCGCGTTGGTCGGGCGGTTGGGGGTATCAATTCGTTCACGAGTACCGCCACGAAAGCGATCTCTTGCTGGGCCGAACAAAAAAATACCCGGGCTTTACGGAGGATGTTCATCTACTGCATTTACAGGGCGTGTACACTTGGGATAAATCCATTCGCCTCACCGCCAAACTGCCGTACGTGCTGGATGCGCGCCGCGAAATGCCCGACGGCTTGGGCGGCAAACGGGTGGAACGCGACAACGGCATTGGTGATCTCACGCTGGCGTTGCCGTTGAAAAAATATTTCAACCTCGATGGCCGCAGCGGGTCGTGGACGTTTAAACCGCTACTGCAAGTGCCTCTCGCGGGCGATGACGACTACGAAATTTACGACAACGAATGGGGTCACGGGCTTGGCCTCGGTTATGAATTTGAAACGGCGCGGTTCCTTTTTTCTGTCCATACCGGCGGTATGTTTTTTCATAAAAACGAGCCCTTCGAATCCCATTCGTCGCTGGATCTTGGCTACAACTTTTTCGCGTGGGATACCAACGGCACGCTGATGTGGGA
>CALKBX010000009.1 GCA_937775205.1 uncultured Verrucomicrobiae bacterium
TCACCATTATGTTTTTTGTTGGTGTATGCATAGTAATGATGGGGGTAGGGCTGCCAATGCCCACTGGGAAGTTCGCTCCAAGAGCCTCCCCACTGCCCAGCATTGTTTTTCGTTTCGCCGAGGATGGTCTCGGGAGCGGTCGAGTCTCCTCCCAAGTGGATCCCGTAACTGCCAGCGTTCATATGGACCTTGTACGAGCCGCCGACTCCACCGGTCGCCGCCCACTTGCCGCCATCAAGTTGACCCCCGCGTTGAGTCCCTCTGATTGTCAGCTTTTGACTGAGGATCACAAGGCGAGAGAAGCGATTTGGAGTTATCCAAGGAGCGACGGATGCCCGGCACAGTGTAGATGTGTTCAATTTTGCCGATGTGCCATCCGCGGTGATAACGGAAGCCAGCCGGCATCCGGTTGGCTGTGTTTCCCCGCTGGGATCCTGCGCGCCAGTCCGAGTAACCATCGTATGGCCAGGCGAAGAAGTGACTCGTTACCTGAGTTTTATCACGGTAATCTGAGGCGTATGCGTCAATTACCTCTCGATCCTGAAGGTTCCAGAGGAATTTTCCAGCATCACTTGCGAATCCAACATGTGCCTTAACCTGTTGGCTAAGTTTGTTTGCACACTTTAAGCGGTTCGCTTTTTTCTTGGCCTTCGCCAAGGTGGGGAGAAGCATACTGGCCAAGATGCCTATAATGGCAATGACCACCAGCAATTCGATAAGGGTAAAGCCCTTTCTGATTTGTTTTTTCATGGTTTTCTGTTGGTTGGTTGTTTTCGGGTTATGCGTCCATCTCGGAGCGCAGCCTATATACGGCGACATCCATCGCCTTTCTTTCATTCGTAAAGCTGTTCGCAGTTTCCATGCCAATTATTTAGGGCGAAAAAACCCCGTGAATTTGGGTTGTTGAGAAAAACGAGCGTGGGTTTTCCGCATTGGGCGTGAAGCTCACGCAATCGGTTGTTACCGGCACCCAAAAACGGATGTTTTTTGGGGGTTTATCGCATTTTTAGCGGATTTTTGGCTTTCGGTTGGCGTCCAACGTAAGGCGGGGATGGGTGAAGCTGATTTTCATCCACGGATCTACGCGTCATTTTGCCTCTTTTGTCTCGAAGGCCGTGCGGTTTTCAGGCAGTGTCTCGCTTTAGTGGGGAGGAAATGGCGGGAATGTGGCCGCGATTTATTGAATCCTTTTGGCCGCCTTTTGCGTCTTTAAGGATGTCGCCAATGAGGATTGCCCATTTGTGTCAAAGAAGTGTCTGGTACAACATGTTTCGATTTGGATTTAGAATAAAACTGCTGCTGTCCATGCTGGCAGTGGTGACGCTGTGCACCGCGGTGATGCTGCGCGTGTCGCTGCGGCGCGTGGAAGCGGCGCATGATCAGCTCTTCCGCGATCGCGTGAATGAGCAGCTCACTTATCTGCCGCGCGAACAGGAGGCGCGGCTGAGTGTGGTGCGCCAAAAAGCTGCAGATTTTGCCGCCCGCCCACAGTTGCAATCCGCGCTGGAAGGCCGCGAAACCACGCGGCTCTATCAGCTCGCCCGGCATCAACTCCAACGGATGTTGGCCGAGGAATTCCGTAAACTAGCCGAGGAAATGGAGGCAAAAGAAAGCGTCGCCGCACGCCTCGCCATGAGCCGCCGCATGCGCGGTGCCATTGATCAATTTGCCAGCCAGCTTGATGATCCCAAACGCGGCATGCGAAAATCCTTCGCGCCCTCGCCCCTGCGCACCGCGTTGGAAAAACAGCCGAGTGCCATGGCGCAAATTTATGATCGTGCCGTGGCTGAAACCCGCCGCGGCATTGCTGACCAATTGCGCAATTTTTCCGCCGGCATCCAACGCGCCGGCAACCTGCCGCGATCAGCCAGCCCGCTCGCAGCGGCTTCCTCGGCCGATGTGCCACCCGCCGCCCGCCACGCAATGGGCATTGACGGACGCGAACAGGCCCAAACGATCACTGCATCCTTCCTCGTTTTCCTCGGCGAACAAGGCGAACTGCTCCAGCCCGAGGCACGGTTTGGCGGGTTTTTTGACAACGCAAACCGCCGCCAGTTCCGCCAGCGTATCGAGGAATTTGAATGCCGCAACTGGTGATGCTGGAAAAACAGGGCGTGGGCTATCTCGCCCTGGAAGAAGATGGCGAAGGCGGTCTCATCGAGCTGGTTTGCACCCCCGTGGAACAAGCGGGCGGCGGCCGCAAAATCGGTACGCTCGTACTCGGCTTCCCCCTGAGCACTCGCGGCGAACAAACTCTCAGCGATATCAGCGATCTAATGACCGGCATGTGGGTGGACGGCCACTTGCACTCCCGCGCCATCACCGCCGATGCCGCCGCGCCCCTTACTACTTGGCTGCGCCGTAATGTGCGCGGCAAGCAACCCGAGGATCGCATCGACCTCGTCAACCTCAACGGCGTGCCCTATCGCGTTTTTTATTCGCAAATGAAAAATGACGCCGGGCTGCCCACCGCCTACAAAGTGGGCCTCTACTCGTGGGCCGCCCCGCTGGCGATGCGCGCGGAGTTGCGCGACCAAATCCTCCTCCTCGGCGGCCTGATGGGCCTGGCCACTATGGCGCTGAGCTGGATCATTTCGCTGGGCCTCTTCAAGCCCCTGCGCCGCCTCTATAAAGCCACCATGCGCCTGCGCGAAGGCGATTACGATGTGCGCATCCCTGTGCGAAGTAACGATGAATTTGGCAAATTAGCCCATGCATTCAACGAAACTGCGCAAGAGTTATCGTTAAAGAACAAGTATCGGGATTTGTTGAAAAAGGTGGCCGACAAGGAAGTGGTCGATCGTTTGCTCGAGGGCAATGTGGCTCTGGGCGGCGAGACGCACGGGATGACGGTGCTCTTTTGCGACATCCGAAAATTCACCGAGCTCACCCAGCATATATCGCCCGAGGAAACGGTCGCTCTGCTCAATGAACACATGACGGCGATGACGTGGGTGATCCACGAACACGGCGGCATGGTCGATAAATTTGTGGGTGATATGATTATGGCCGTGTTCGGTGCCACCGACAAGGATCCCACCGCGCCCGAACGCGCCGTGGCCTGCGCGCGGCATATGTTGCAGGAACGCAAAGTGCTCAACATGCTGCGCGGGCAGGACATCAACGTCGGCATCGGCATCGCCACCGGCGAAATGCTAGCGGGCTTTATGGGCTCGGAGGATCGGCTGAACTTCACCGTCATCGGCCAAGGCGCCAACCTCGCCAGCCGCCTTTGTACTGTGGCCAGCCCGATGGATATTCTGGTCGACGAAGCCACCTGCGAAGCCGCCCGCGAAGGCCGCACCGCCGAGACCTTGCCGCCCATGGAAATCAAAGGCTTCAGCGACCTTCAAGCCGTGTACCGGATAAGCCCTGAACCGGCTCCCAAAAACGAGCCCGTGGATGCGCCGGTTCCCACGCCCTAACCCACCTCGGGAGGGCCAATTCAGCCCTAATTCATAAGGCGAAATTCTTATGACATTTTTTTCATTTCCACCTGAATGATCGCCCAGCCCGAGGCGTCGAATTTCCAGCCAAGACAGGCTGTGAACTATGATTACGATCACGGGTCAAAAATATCGGTTTTGCGACGGGGTAACACGGCGTAGTTTTTTGCAAATTGGGGGCCTCGCGCTGGGCGGACTTTCGTTGCCGCAAATTCTTCAAGCCGAGCAGCAGCAGGGCATCAAGCGCGGGCACAAGGCCATCATCAATATTTTCCTGCCCGGCGGACCGCCGCATCAGGATATGTGGGACCTGAAGCCGAACGCGCCGAAGGAAATTCGCGGCGAGCTCAAGGAGATTTCTACCAATGTGCCGGGTATTCGTATCGGCGAATTGTTCCCACGCATGGCCAAGATGATGGACAAGTTTACCGTCATCCGCTCGATGGTCGGTGCGGGAGGCGGGCACGATGCGTGGCAATGCCAAACCGGCCGCAGCTCCAAGGGCAATCAACCCGCCGGCGGTTGGCCGAGTATGGGCGCGGTGCTTTCGAAATTGCACGGGACAGTGAAGCCGGGCGTGCCGCCTTTTGTCGGCCTTGCGCCGAACTGTGGCCACAAGGAGTGGGGAGATCCGGGCACAGCGGGCTTCCTCGGGCCAGCACATAGTCCGTTTCTTTCCAACAAGGACGGAAATGCGAAGGAGGACATGAAGCTTAACGGGCTGACAATCGACCGCCTCGGCTCGCGCAAGAGTTTGTTCGACAGTTTCGACACGCTTCGCCGCGACGTGGACAACACCCGCGCTATCGAGGGCCTCGATGCGTTCAACCAACAGGCACTCGCGATGCTCACGAGCAGTCGCTTGGCCGAGGCGCTGAACCTCGACAAGGAAGACCCCAAGCTGCGCGAGCGGTACGGGCGCGGCACGGCCAAGAAGCAGTCGGACGGCTCGCACAAGTTGCTCGATGATTTTCTGATGGCCCGTCGCCTCGTGGAGGCCGGCGCGCGCTGCGTCACGCTGGCGTTCAGCCGCTGGGATTGGCACAGCGGAAATTTCAATCGCGCGCGGCAGGACATGCCGATGCTCGACCAAGCCCTCACCGCGCTCGTCGAGGATTTGCATCAACGCGGCATGAACAAAGATGTCAGCGTGGTCGTGTGGGGCGAGTTCGGCCGCACGCCCAAGGTCAACGCCAAAGCCGGGCGCGACCACTGGCCGAAACTTTCCACCGCCGTGCTCGCGTGCGGGCAGATGAACCACGGCCAAGTCATCGGCGCCAGCGACAAGCACGCCGGCGAGGCTGTCGATCGGCCGGTGCGTTTCGGCGATGTGTTCGCCACGCTGTACACATCCATGGGCATCAACGTCGAGACCGCCACCGTGCCCGACCTCTCCGGGCGCCCGCGCTACCTCGTCGACCACGGCCGCCGGCCGCTCAAGGAATTGATTAGTTAAAAAATATAAACCCAACTCAGGGATAAAATTATGATAACGTTTAACGGCACCTCAACCGGAAGCACTTGCGACGGACTGTCACGGCGCAACTTTTTACAAGTTGGGTCGCTGGGCATTGCCGGTCTCACGCTTCCGAACCTCCTGCGCGCAAAGGAAACGGGCGCGGCGTTGAACAATAAATCCGTCATCTGGGTGTGGCTCGGTGGCGGGCCCACACACGTGGAAACCTTCGACCCCAAGATGGACGCGCCGCGCGAATACCGCAGCACCACCGGCGAATGCAAAACCACCATCCCCGGCGTGAGCATCGGCGGCACCTATCCCAAGCTCGCTAAGTGCATGGACAGCATGGCGCTCGTGCGCTCGTTCGCCCACGGCAATAGCAGCCACGGCACCGGCACCGCGTGGGTGATGACCGGCTACAACGACCGCACCAAGATGCGCCCCTCGATGGGCTCCATCATCGCCAAGGCCAAAGGCACCGCGCATCCGGACACCGGGCTGCCGTCCTACGTGCGCATCGGCAGCATCGGCAGCGACGGCCCGGGCTGGCTGGGCACGCGTTTTCAGGCGCTCAGCCCCAGCGGACAGGCGCGCAAGAACATGGAGCTCGCCGTGGATGCCAGCCGTTTCGGCGACCGGCGTGGCTTATTGAATAGCATCGACGTCATCAACCGCAAGGTCGACCGTTCCGGTCAAATGGCCGGTCTCGACGGCTTTGAGCAACAGGCCTTCGACCTCGTGCTCGGCAGCGCCAAGGACGCGTTTGACATTAAAAAGGAAGACCCGAAAGTGCGCGCGCGTTACGGCAAGGGATTGGGCGAACAACTCCTGCTTGCCCGCCGCCTCACCGCCGCCGGCAGTCGGTTCGTCAACATCCAATACGGCGGCTGGGACATGCACGGCAAAATTCAGAACGCCATGAAAAGCCGCTCGCCACAAATGGACCAAGGCCTCTCCGCGCTCATCGAAGATCTCAAGGCCAGCGGCCAGCTCGACGACACGTTGCTGGTCGTCACCGGCGAATTCGGCCGCACCCCGCGCGTGAACTCCAAAGGCGGCCGCGACCATTGGGGCCGCCTCTGCACATTGATGCTCGCCGGCGGCGGACTGGACATGGGCCAGGTCATCGGCAAATCCTCCCCCAAACTCGAGGACCCCGCCGAGCGCCACATCACCCCGCAGGATATGCTGGCCACCGTGCTGCAAATGTTCGGCCTCGACCCCAAGCTCCAGTTCATGAACAACCAAGGCCGCCCCACCTACGTCGTCGAAAACGGCCGGCCGATTACCGAGCTGTTTTAATTTAGGAAACGGATAATTGCTGAAAACAGGCGAACAAATCAAAAATCCGGCCGGTGGAACCTTTCGTCGGCCGGTGCACTATACATAATATAGGATGATCAGAATCGAAGGACAGGCGCAACGGGGCTTTTGTGACGGGCTCGCTCGGCGGGATTTCCTGCGGATTGGCGCGTTTGGCGGGCTGGCTTTGCCGGAGCTTTTGCGGGCGGAGGCCGCGGCGGGCGTGGGCAAGAGCCACAAGGCGCTGATTATGGTTTACATGGCCGGCGCGCCGCCGCATCAGGATCTCATCGACCCCAAGCCCAACGCGCCCAGGGAATATCGCGGCGACCTCGCGCCCATTCGCACCAACGTGCCGGGCATTCACGTGAGCGAATTGCTGCCGCGGATGGCGCGCATCATGGATAAGTGGACGGCGATCAGATCGATTATCGGCGCGCCCAATGGCAGTCACGATTCGTTCATGTGCTACTCCGGCCGCAAGGGTTCCACCTTTAACAACAAAGGACAGGCGGCCGGCGGCTGGCCGAGCATCGGCGCGACGCTCTCCAAGTTGCGCGGCGCCAACGTGCCGGGCATCCCGCCTTTCATCGGCCTTGCACCCAAGGCGGGCCATCCGCCGTACGGCGCGAGCGGCAAGCCGGGATTCCTCGGCGTGGGCCACGGGCCGTTTAAGCCAACGAATCACAGCCGCGGCGACATGACTTTGAATGACGTCAGCGTCGGCCGCTTCGGCGCTCGGCGCAGTCTGTTGCAGAGCTTCGACAGCTTCCGGCGCGAAGCCGATAGCTCCGGCGCGGTGCGCGGCATGGACGCATTCACGCAACAAGCGATGGGCGTGCTCACCAGCAGCAAACTCGCCGACGCAATGAACCTCGAAAAGGAAGACCCAAAAATTCGCGAGCGTTACGGCAAGGGTGTTGCGAAAAATTTCGGCGACGGTGCGCCGCGCGACAACACGCATTTCCTGATGGCCCGCCGCCTCGTCGAGGCCGGCGCGCGCTGCGTTACATTAAATTTCGGCCGCTGGGATTTTCACAGTAAAATTTACGACAAGACCAGCGGCGTCAACGGCCACGCCCCCATCTTCGATCGCGGCCTCTCCGCCCTCATCGAGGACTTGCACGAGCGCGGCCTCGACAAGGATGTGACGGTCGTGGCGTGGGGCGAGTTCGGTCGCACACCAAAAATCAACGCCAAAGGCGGCCGCGACCATTGGCCCAACGTCAGCTGCGCCTTCATGGCCGGCGGCGGCATGCGCCACGGGCAAGTCATCGGCGCGAGCGACAAACACGCCGCCGAACCCGCCGACCGCCCCGTCCACATGGGCGAAGTCCACGCGACGGTTTACCAAGCCATGGGCCTCGACCCCAACGCCACAACCCTCCCCGACCTCACCGGTCGCCCACAATATTTGGTCGACGGCTGGCAGCCAATGAAGGAGTTGATTTGAATGAGCTGCCGGCAGCACATTGGAGGGACGAGCCTGCGAGTCCGCTTTTATGAATTTCAAGCCGCGATAACCGTCGAAAATGGGCAGGCAAAATAGGAATTTTGCGCCTCGAAGCGGGGATTGCATCGGGGCCCTGGATTTGTGTAAACTAGAACAACTCACAAGCTTATGAAGAATATTGGAACTTTGATGGCAGCGGCGGTGATGGTCGGTGCGTTGACCGTGGCGGCGAAACCGAGCGCGCTGGATTTATCGGCGCAGACGGGCAAGGGCGCGAAGGCGTTTTCGCTGAAGGGCAAGCACAGCCGGCAACAGCTCGTGGCCTCGGCTACGGACGCGGGGAAGTTGGCCGACGTGAGCGGCGCGGTGAAGTATTCCGCCACGCCAAAAAATATCGTGGCCATCAACGCCAATGGTATGGTCACGCCGCTGGGCGATGGCGAGGCGACCATCACGGCGACGCTCGCGGGCGGGTTGAAGTCGACGGTGAAGGTAACGGTCACGGAGTTTGGCGTCACGCAGCCAATTAATTTTGCGAATGAAATTTCGCCCATCTTTACGAAGGCCGGCTGCAACTCGGGCGGTTGCCACGGCAAGAGCGGCGGGCAGAATGGGTTCCGGCTTTCGTTGCTCGGCTTCGAGCCGCAGGAGGATTATGAGTATCTCGTGAAGGAATCGCGCGGTCGGCGTTTGAGCCCGGCGGCACCGGAGAACAGTTTGTTGCTGCTCAAGGGCGCGGCTGTTTTGCCGCACGGCGGCGGCGCGCGGCTGGATCCGAAGAGCTACGATTACGCGCTGTTGGTGCGCTGGATAAAACAGGGCATGCCGCGCGGCAGCAAGGACGACCCGACGATTGTCGGGCTGGAGGCGTATCCCAAGCAGCGGTTGGTGAGTGCAAACGGGGCGCAACAGTTGACGGTGACGGCGATTTACAGCGATGGCCACACGGAGGACGCCACGCACATCGCGACTTACGAGGCGAACGACAAGGAGATTGCCGAGGTGGACAAAACCGGCCGCGTGACGTTCTTCGAGCAGCCGGGCGATGTGTCGGTGATGATTCGTTATCTCGGCCAGGTGAGCGTGTATCAGGCGAGCGTGCCATTGGGCGCGCCGGTGGCGAAGGTGCCGCAGCCCCGCAACTTCATCGACAATCTCGTGTTCGAAAAACTCAAGCGCGTCGGCATGCCGCCCTCGGCGGTTTGTGATGACACCACTTTCATTCGGCGCGTGAGCATCGATATCGCCGGCCGTCTGCCGACCGACGCGGAGGCCGAGGCGTTTCTGGAAAGCACAGATCCCGCCAAGCGCGATAAGCTCATCGACCGGCTGCTCGCGGGCACCGATTACGCGGATTATTTCGCCAACAAATGGGGCGCACTGCTGCGCAACAAACGATCGAGCGCCGCGGCGTTACGCGGCAACTACGCTTTCCACGGATGGATTCGCGACAGCCTCCACAAGAATATGCGCTACGACGAGTTCACGCGCAACGTGCTCGCCGCCTCGGGCGACATGGCGCGGAACCCCGGCGCAATTTGGTATCGCGAGGTGAAGACGATGCAAACGCAAATGGAGGACGCCGCACAGCTTTTCCTCGGCACCCGAATGCAATGCGCGCAGTGCCACCATCATCCCTTCGAGAAATGGAGCCAAAAAGATTACTATAGTTTCAGCGCATTCTTCTCAACCGTCGGCCGCAAAGCGGGGAGCAACCCCGGCGAGGAGGTCATTTACCACACCCGCAAGGTCGCGCAGACCGCCAATAAAAAAGACGGCGGCACCGTAAAAGCCACCGGTCTCGGCGATGAACCGCTGGACCTCACGGCTGATGACGACCCACGCCACGCGTTGGTCGATTGGCTGTCGAAGCCCACCAATCCGTTCTTTGCGCAAACACTGGTGAACCGATACTGGAAACATTTTTTCAGCCGCGGCCTCGTGGAGCCAGAGGATGACATGCGCGAGACGAACCCCGCCGTGAACCCCGAGTTGCTTGAGGCATTGGCGCAGTATTTTATCAAGAGTGGTTTTGATATGAAACAGCTCATCCGAACCATTTGCCAGTCGCGGACGTATCAGCTCAGCTCGATTCCCAATGACTTCAACGCGAAGGATAAAACTTACTTCAGTCGATATTATCCAAAACGTCTGAACGCCGAGGTGCTCTATGACGCCATCAACCAAATGACCGGCTCGCAGCCGAGCTTCAGCGGGCTGCCCGTGGGCACGCGCGCGGTGCAGCTGCCGGACAACAGCTTCAACAGCCAGTCGTATTTCCTGACGGTGTTCGGCCGGCCGGATAGCTCCAGCTCCTGCGAGTGCGAGCGGTCGAGCGACGCCAGTCTCGCGCAGAGTTTGCATCTGCTCAACTCCAAGGACATCCAAGGCAAACTCGCCAGCGCCAGCGGCCGCGCGGCGAATCTCTCCAAAGCCAAGACACCCGCCGGCGAAGCGTTGGCCAAGGCGAAGGCCGAACAAGCTGCCGCCGACAAGGCGTTGGCTGCGGTGACCGCTCAAGTCGAAAAGGCAACGGCCAACGCCAAGACCGATGTCCTCAAGAAAAAACTCGCCGCCCTCATCGACACCAAGCAAAAGCCCGCGCAAGCCAAGGCGGCTGCAGCGAAGGGAGTGTTTGAAAAAGCGCAGGTCGCCGCGTCGGTGGAGGAGGAGAAGCGCGTTCGCGGTCTGTTCCTGTTGGCGTTTGCCCGCGAGCCATCTGGCAGCGAGGTGTTGCTTGCCCGCGCGCATCTCGAGCGCGCCATCAAGGACAAGGACGGCAAAGAAAAACCCGCCGAGCGCAAGGCTTCCTACGAAGACATCATTTGGGCGCTCTTTAACACAAAAGAGTTTCTCTTCAACCACTAACTCGGAGGCTCGATGGGCGAAAGCGAACGGAGCAAACCGCATCGGATGCTGCTCTTTGGCAAACCGATTGAAGAATTGTTATAACTCCACCTAAATACATACACATGAAAAAGGCACTCCTCCTTGGATTTTTTGCGGCACTCGTGGCCGCGTTTGACGCTTCGGCGCAGCAGCTTCCGCGCGCGCGCATCACCAGCATTTTTCCCGCGGGCGGTCAGCAAGGCACTCGCGTGGACGTCACCATCACCGGAGGCGATCTTGATGGCGCAAAGCAGCTTTTCTTTTCGCACAAAGGCATCACCGCCGCGCAAAAGAAGGACGACAAAGGCAACGTCGTGGCCAACCAATACACCGTCGCCATCGCCAAGAATGTGACCGTGGGAATTTACGACGTGCAAGTCGGCGGCGGCCAATTTGGCATCTCGAATGTGCGCGCCTTCGCGGTCGGCGATTTGCCGGAGGAAAAATCCACCGCCGGCACATCGGCAGACAAGGCGATGGAAGTGAAGCTCGGCACCACCATCAACGGCCAGACCATCTCGCGCAATTACAGCTATTTTAAAGTGACGCTGGAAAAGGGCCAGGGCATCCTCGTCGAGTGTCAAGCGGCGGACATCGATTCCAAGATGGCGCCGGTGCTCGTGCTCAAGGACGCTAATGGACTGGAACTCGAACGCAATCGCTTCGGCGAGCCACTCGATTTCACGCCGCTCAGCGATGGCGATTATTTCGTGGCTCTGCACGACTTCACCTACGGCGGCGGCGCGGAGCACGTTTATCGGCTCACCATTTCGCAACGCCCGTACATCGACTTCATCATCCCACCCGTTGGCAAGCCCGGCAGCAACGGCAAATACACCGTGTACGGCCGCAACCTCCCCGGCGGACAGGATGCCGGAATTGCGCTCGGCGGCAAGCCGTTGCAGAAAAAAGGCGTGACCATAGCACTGCCCGGCGATGCGGCCTCGCGCCTGAAGATTTCCAGCAGCACACCGGTCGGCCCTGTGGCCGCGGGTTTTGACGGCATCGACTACCGCCTTCCCAGCCCCGCCGGCGCGTCGAATCCCGTCCGCATTCACTTCGCCGAGAGCGCCGTCATTGCCGAGGCCACTGCCGATAACAATCGGCCCGAGAGCGCTCAGAAAATTTCTGTGCCGTGCGAATACGTCGGCCAGTTTTACCCGCGGCGCGACCGCGACTGGGTGACTTTCGAAGCGAAGAAAGGCGACATCTATTGGGTGGAGATCATCAGCGAACGCCTCGGCGCGCCCACGAATCCGTTCTTCCGAATTCAGCGCGTCACCAAGGACGACAAGGGCGTGGAAAAAGTCAGCACCGTCAAGGAGGTGCAGGACAGCCCAGTGAACATCGGCGGCTCCACGTTCAACACATCTTCCATCGACCCCTCCTTCCGCTTCGTCGCGCCGGATGACGGCACCTATCGCATTTTGCTATACGACCTTTACAGCCGCGGCAGCGCCGACAGCCTGTACCGCCTGTCCATCCACAAGGAGGTGCCCGACTTCCGTCTCGTGGCCATGCCCGAGGGCGCGCTCGCTATTGCGAACCAACCCGTGCCCATGCCCACCGGCTTCCTCCGGCGCGGCCAGGTTTTGCCTATAAAAGTGATGGCATTTAAACGCGATAATTTTAACGAACCCATCGAGCTGTCCATCGCTGGTTTGCCCGCGCACCTCACCGCCAGCAAAGCCACCCTCGCCGCCGGCCAAAACAGCGCGCTCATTATGCTCAGCGCAAAGACCAACGCTCCCAACTGGTTCGGTAACATCACCATTATCGGCAAGTCTAAGATTGCCGACAAACCTGTCACTCGAACAGCGCGTAACGCTGGCGTGTCCAGCATTGTTTACGACAGCACCTCAAAACGCAGCAATGTTCGCGCGCGCCTGACCAACACGTTGCAGTTGCAGGTCACCGACCAGGAAACCATCCCCGTCGCCATGGCCCCCAAGGAAAACAAGGTTTATGAGCACTCCGTCTTCGGTCAGTTGAAGATTCCGTTTACCATCAAGCAGGACGCCGCCTTCAAGGCCGTGGACAAGAAAGTGAAGTGCCTTGGCCATAGCTCGCTGTCAAAATTCAAGGATGTGACCTTTGCCAAAAACAAGGATGAGGGAACACTCGACCTGAATTTAAACACCTACAAGCTTCCGGTTGGGGAGCACGTGCTCTATCTGCGCACACAGGTGAAAGGCAAATACAGCCGCGTCCCGAAGGCGAAGATTGACGCTGCCAAAGAGGAGCAGAAGAAAGCTGACGCGGTTGCTGTCGAAGCCGACAAGGTGGCCAAGGCTGCCACAACTGAACTAAACACAGCCAAGACCGTCGCCACCAAGGCCGCCACCGACAAGACCACTGCCGACAAGATGGTGATTGCCGCAAAGGCCGCGCAGGCGACCGCGCAAAAGGCGTTTGATGGCGCCACGGCTACTGCCAAGGCCTCCGTGACCGTTGCCGCGACCGCCAAGGTCAACGCCACCAAAATCGCGACTGCATTGACCACCGCGACCAAGGACGCCACCACCAAGCGTACTACCGCCACAACGACTAAGAAGGCCCACGATGGACTTATCACGACAAAACAAAAGCCCGCGCAAACCAAGGCGACCGCCGCCGCGACGGCACTGACCAAGGCGCAGACCGACAAGACCGCCGCTGACAAGGCGTTGACCACGGCGAATGCCGAGGTCGCCAAGGCCAAGACTACTTCAGACACCGCCGAGGTTGCCGCCAAGGCTGCTGAGGCTCTATCCAAGAAAATCGCCGGCGACGCCAACAAGAAGAAGGAAGAAAAGGACAAGGTCGCCAAGGGCGCCGTCACCAAGCGCGCCGCCGTCACGACGGCGAAGAAGGTGCACGACGATCTCGTCACCACAAAACAAAACCCCGCGCAAACCAAGGCGAGCGCCGCCGCGACGGCGCTGACCAAGGAGCAGACCGACAAAACCGCCGCTGACAAGGCGTTGACCACGGTGAATGCCGAGGTCGCCAAGGCTAAGACTGCTTCGGACACCGCCGAGGTTGCCGCCAAGGCCGCTGAGACGGTTACGGCCACTGCCAAGACCACCGACGCCAAGGCCAAGGTCAACCAAACTGCCGCCGACAAGAAGGTGGTTGATACGAAGAATGCCACCACCACCGCCAAGACGGCTCTCGACAAGTCCGTTGCTGCTACAAAAGCCGGCGAGATCAAGGCCGCTGCTGTTGCCAAGGTTGCCACCGATACTAAGGTCAAGCAGGACGCCGCACAAAAGAAGAATGATGACCTCGCCGCAAAGAAAAAGGCTACCGATACCGCCAAGGCCGCCGCCGCCGCGAACACGAAGAAGCTCACCGATACTGGCAAGCCGAAGGACATCACTGCGACATTCTTCAGCACGCCAATTACCGTGAAGGTCACCGCCGCGCCCATTGATCTGAAGCCCGTCGCTGCCAGCCAAGTGAAGCAGGGTGCGAAGGTGGAGTTCACCGTGAATCTAGACCGCAAGTATGGCTTCGCTGACCCCGTCACCATCGGTGTCGCGCTGCCTAAGGGCACCGCCGGCCTATCCATCAGCAAGCTGACCATTGCCAAGGATCAGAAGACCGGGAAGTTCACCATCACCGCCACCGACAAGGCTACAGTCGGCGATCTCGCGTTGAACATCGAGGCGACCATGAAATTGCAGAATCAAACCATCAAGGTAACCCAGTCGCTGAAGCTGAAGGTCATCGAGGTGAAAAAAACCGCAAAGAAATAACCGACAATTTAAAATAGAACCATGAAACAGACCCGAATCCTCATAGTGGGGGCCGCGCTTGTCGCCGGCCTGTTGGCCAACAGCGCTGATGCCGCCAAGAAAGGCCCGCTGCCCGTCTCTGAAATCAAGCGCGCCAAGCCGGTCGATTTCCAAAGCGAAATCCTCCCCTTCCTCCGCGCCAACTGTCTCGCCTGCCATAACCAAACCAAAGCCAAAGCTGATCTCATCCTCGAGACGCCGCAGGACATCCTCGAAGCCGACGCCGTCGTTCCCGGCAAGCCGATGGAAAGCATCCTTTTCCAACTCGCCGCGCACCTCGACGACCCCCCCATGCCGCCGCCCGAAAACAAAGCCTCCGCCAAGTCGCTCAACCCCCAGCAGCTCGGCCTGCTCAAACTATGGATTGCCCAAGGCGCGAAGGGCGTCGTCAAGGCCACGCGAACCGTCAACTGGCAGCCGCTGCCCGAGGGCCTCAATCCCATTTACTCCGTCGCCATCACGCCCGACGGCCAATACGCCGCCGCCGGCCGCGCTAACCAAATCTTCATCTACCACGTCCCGACCAAAAAACTCATCACCCGCCTCACCGACCCCGAGCTGCTCAAGGACAACAAATACAAAAACGGCGTTAGTCATCGCGACCTCGTCCACTCGCTCACCTTCAACCAAACCGGCGACCTCCTCGCCAGTGGCGGATACCGCGAAGTAAAACTTTGGCGCCGTCAACCCGTCAAAGCCCTACGCAGCTTCCCGCTCAACACCGCCGACGCCATCATCGCGCTCAGTCCCGACGGCCAGTCACTCGCTGTTGCCGAGGCCAACAACATCCGCCTCATCAACCCCAACACCGGCGCCGCCATCAAGACCCTCGCCGGCCACAAGATGCCCGTCAGCTACGTCGCCTTCTCCCCCGACAACAAGCAACTCCTCTCCGGAGCCGCCGATGGCACCTACCACATTTGGACAATCGCCGATGGCAAATACATCGCGCCCAAGCTCCAGCTCGTCAAGCCTTCCAAAATCACCGCCGTCACCTGGACCACCGACGGCAAACTCCTCGTCACCGCCCACGAAGACAACCTCATCCGCTCATGGGATCTCGCCACCGCGAAAACCATTAACGCTACCGTCGCCCAAGCCCTTGTCGCCGCCAAAAAAACCGCGACTGACTCGCTCAAGCTCTTCACCGCCGCCGACCTAACCGTCAAAGCCGCCGTCATCAAAGCCGCCGCCGCAAAAGCTATCGCCACCAAAGCCGCCACCGCATTGACCGCCGCGACGAAGGACGCCGCCACCAAGAACACCGCCGCCACGAATACGAAGAAGGCGTACGACACCGCGATTGCCCAAAAGCAAAAACCCGCCGAGACCAAGCTCGCGGCCGCCAAAATGGCAACCACCAGCGCCACCACCGCAAAGACGAATGCAGACAAAGCGCTCACCACCGCGAAGGCCGCGACCGCCGACGCCAAGAAGCCGTTCGACATCGCCGATGCCGTCGCCAAGACCGCCGAAGCGAAAGCAAAAATAATCGCCGCCGACGCCAACAAAAACCCCGCCGAAAAACAAGCCGCCACGAAAACCGCCACCGACAAACGCAAACTTGCGAACATCGCCAAGACCGCATTGACACAAATACAGGCGAAGGAAAAAATCGCGCAAACCGCAGTGACCACCGGCGCCACAAAACTCACCCAAGCGCAAGCCGCGCAAAAGGTCACCGCGACCGCATTGACCAACGCGACCGTCGCTGTCGCCAAAGCCAAGACAACTTCCGACAACGCCGAGAAAGCTGCCAAGACCGCCGCGACAACAGCGGCCACCACCAAGACCGCCGACACGAAAGCGAAGGCCGATGTGCTCACCACCGCCAAAGCCATCGTCGACACCAAGAAAATCGCCGCCGCTGCCAAGGTGGAATCGGACAAGACGAAGGCCACCGAGACCGCCGCCGCCAAGGCCGGCCTCAAGCCGCACAAGGAAATGAAAGGCCACAGCCAACCCATCCTCGCCCTCACGCGTTTGCCGAATCATCCCACGCAGATTCTCTCCGGCAGCCGCGACGGCACTGTCCGCCATTGGGACGCCAACACCGCGCAAGCCATCCGCAGTATGGCCCACGGCGCACCGGTTTTCGCCATCGCCATCAGCCCCGATGCCACCAAGTTTGCCTCCGCCAGCGAAAACAAAACCGCCAAAATCTGGACCGCCAGCAACGGCAAACAAATCGCCGAGCTGCGCGGCCAACGCGACCTAAAAATTGACCTCGCCAAAAAAGAACGTCACCTCGCCTTCGCCAAGCGCGAGGTCACCTATCACACCAACAATCTCAAGGCAAAAACCACCGCGCGAACGAAGGCCGCCGAGCGGTTAAAGAAATCCGATGAAGCCAAGAAAAAAGCCGAGGGAATGCCCATCGCCTCGAAGAAAAAAATTCTCGATGACGCTCTCGCCGAAAAGAAAAAGAACGAGGACGCTTACAACAAGCTCAAGGCCGACTACGACGCCGAGGTGAAAACCTTCCCCGAATTGGACACGGTGGCCAAGACCTCCGAAGCCGCCGCCGCCAAGGCAAAAACCGCCGCTGCCAAGCCTAACGCCGATAAGGCTAAGGTCGCGCAGGACGCCGCCGCGAAAATCGCCACCGACAAGCGCATGGTCGCCAACGATTCCAAGATCAAACGCGACAAGCTCAACAAAGACCAAGCCGCCGCGAAGAAGACGCTCGACGCCACCGCCAAAAAAGTTACCACCGCCGACACGGAATACAAAAAACTGGAGGAGCCGCGCGTGCAGGCCGTCAACGAATTCAACCTCGCCACCAAGGCCAAGGCAAAATCCGACACCGAGGTGGCCAAGGCCGACGCTGGCAAGAAGGCCGCCGACACCGATTCCAAGGCGCGCGAGACCGCCGTCACCACCACCAAGGGAACCGTAACCCAAGCCGAAAAACCCATCCGCGCGATTGCATTTTCCGCCGACAGCCAAATGGTTTTCACCGGCGGCGACGATATGAAAATCCACACGTGGGCCGCCACCACCGGCCAGCCCCTCGAGTCTTTCAGCGGCCACACGGGCGCGGTGATGGCGCTAGTTTTTAATGGCGAGAAATTCATCTCCGCCAGCGCCGACAAGACCGTCCGCGTCTGGAGCCCCGGCATCGAGTGGAAACTCGAGCGCACGCTCGGCATCGGCGACAACAACTCACCGCTCACCGACCGCGTGAACACCATCGATTTCAGTCCAGACGGTAAACAAATCGCCACCGGCAGCGGCGAGCCCAGTCGAGGCGGTGAAGTGCAAATCTGGAACCTCGCTGACGGCAAGCTCATGAAAAACTTCGCCGAGGTTCACAGCGACAGCGTGCTCGGTCTCGAGTTTTCCAAGGACGGCAAATACATCGCCAGCGCCAGCGCGGACAAATTCGTGAAAGTCACCGACATCGCCACCGGCAAAGTGGTGCACAGCTTCGAGGGACACACCCACCACGCGCTGGGCGTCAGTTGGCTGCCGCACGGCCGCCAACTCGTCAGCGTCGGCGCAGACAAAAGCATCCGCCACTGGAACTTCGAGGCCGGCGAACGCATCCGCCAGCGCACCAATTTTGGCAAGGAAGTCACCTCCATCCACTACGTCGGCCTCAGCGAACAGGCGGTCGTCACCTCCGGTGACAAGACAGTGCGCCTCATCAACAGCAGCAACCTCAACGACGCCCGCAGCTTCAGTGGCGGCACCGATTACATGTACGCCAGCGCCGCCACCCCCGACGGCAAAGTCATCCTAGCCGGCGGCCAAGACAGCACCCTCCGAATCTGGAACCTAACCAACGGCCAATCCCTCGCCATCTTCGAAGCCCCGAAACCTCCGGTGGAGGAAGAGAAGGCGGAGAAAAAATAACCGCGCGCCTTGGAGTTGAAGGAGCAAAAAACTTTCGTAAGCGGAATTGAAGCGCGCGAAAAGGGAGAGCAAGCCCCAAGCCAAGTCCGGCGGCTAGATGACTTCGAACAATCTCAGCAGGATTACCACCTGCAAAATTAGCGTCATCACGCCCAGACACGTTCGCAGCAACTCCATCAGGTGATTGCACCGGTCCAAGCTATTCTCAATTTTCTTCAAGGTCATTTGAAGTCATCCTTCCTTTGATACGGTTCACACTATAATATACCAGCAATCTTAGGAAAAAGAAACCGGCACTTTTGGTAAAATTTATAGGAAAATACCGTTTATTCAACAATTGTGAAGATTTTATTCCCATGAGAAACTTTCCCGGATTTGGTTTAAAACCACACAAAAACAGTGCTTAACTGACGTCCGTCATTTTTGATCGTATCTTATTCGCACATTATCCACATGAAAATTGTATAAAAAAGGGAGCTTTTCCTGTTTTACCTCACCCGATAGACTCGGCCTATGCGGCAACTTCTCGTTCTCCTCCTTTTGGCAAACTGCGCTCGTGCCGAGGATTGGCCGAACTGGCGCGGACCCCGGCACGATGGCATCTCGCGCGAGGCGTTGCCCAAGGCCGATTTTAGCAAAATTGCTTGGCGCGCGAAAATTGGCGTGGGGTTTTCCAGCATGGCCGTGGCCGATGGACGCGTGTTTGCGCTGGGCTGCACCGGCCAGCGCCGCGGCAATCTCGAAACCTTCGCTTGCCTCGATGCTGCCACCGGAAAAAAAATCTGGAGCGATACATATCCCGCCGCGCTTGTTGACTACCTGCACGAAGGCGGCCCGTGTGCTTCGCCTACCGTGGATGGCAAACGTGTTTTTGGCCTCAGCAAATCCGGTCGGCTTGCTTGCTACAATGTGGCCGATGGCGAGAAACATTGGACTGTCGAACTGATGGCCAAGGCCGAACTGCCAAAGCCGCCCGAGTGGGGCTTCGCCGCTTCGCCGTTGGTGCTCGGCAACATGGTCATCGTTGAAGCCACCTTCACTTGCGCTTTGGACAAAACCACCGGCAAAGAAATCTGGCGCAGCAAAAAGTACAAACCCGCTTACGGCACGCCTGTCGCGTTTCAATTCAAGGACCGCTTATATATCGCCACGCTCAAGACCGACGGCCTCGTTATCCTCGATGCCCAAACCGGCAAGACTGTTGCCTTTCAGGATTGGCGCACCTCCTTCCGCACTAACTCCACCACGCCCATCATCATTGGAAACAAAATTTTCATCTCCACCGGCTATCAGCGTGGCTGCGCGCTGTTCGAATTCACCGGCAACGGACTGAAACAAATCTACACCAACAAACATCTCAGCAACCACATGAACAACTCCGTCGTGCTCGGCGATTTCATTTATGGCTTCGATGGCAATACCCACGGGCGTGTTCCCAAGCAAATCGTTTGCCTGCGCCTTGCCGATGGTGCCGTGCAATGGCGCAAGGACGGTTACCTCTGCGGCTCGCTGATGGCTGTGCAAAACGAATTGCTCATCCTCGGCGAAAAAGGAAAACTCGCAATCGGCCCCGCCTCGCCCAAAGGCTTCACCCCCACCACCGAAGCCCAAATCCTTCAAGGCCGCTGCTGGACCGTCCCTGTTTTTTCCAACGGCCGCATCTACGCCCGCAACGCCGCCGGCACACTTGTTTGCGTGGACGCCCGCAAGTAGACTTTTAAATTTCTCCAATCTGCGTCGTAGGCTGGCGGGAAATTTGGGAGGGATAAAGGCGTTGGAGTGGAGTTTTTTGATCTTCTCTGGATCAGAATGGTGGGGTAATATTTTCTAGAAGATGAAAGCACTGATTCCGTCAGAAAATATGAACCGTTTCTCCAGGTTTCATTTCATGTTGCTCCTCGTAATCCACTTTGTTTCCTCAGCCGACGCAGCAGTCCCAGCTGAGAAAAACGGAGCCACTTTTCTGAAGACCAATTGCGTGAAATGCCATAATGCAGAAAAGCACAAGGGCGATATTCGGCTGGATCAGCTTGATTTGCGTGTGACTGGCGACAATCACGAATTGTGGAAAGAGGTTGTACATAACATTCAGCGGGGCGACATGCCGCCCAAGGATGCCAAGCACCCCACGCAGGATGAACGTCGGGCGTTTCTTTCTGAGGCAATTGGAGCATTAACGAGGTACGAGGCGGACGCGAAGGGGCTGCGGGATCCCTTGACGCGCCTGACTAATAATCAGATCGCACATAGTCTCCAGGATTTATTAAAAACTCATGAGCATATTGCGGACCAGCTCATTGGTGACCCAATCGACAAGTACGGCTTTTCCCGACAGGCAGAACTCGATCTTTCGGGTTCATACCTCAAGCTCTATACAGATGCGCTCGAACAGATCATCGAGCGGGCGATGCCACCCATCAATCCAGTTCGGCCGGATGTGTTTCGCATCACTGGCAACGATTGGGAAAAATGCCATTGGGCGGGTGACAACTATCTTTACCTGGGGCATCGGCGATTGTACGAAGGGCCAAAGTGGATCGGTGATGATTTCGAGATCCCGATACCACCCAAGCACGAATACCGAATGTTCCTACGTGAAAACAGGAGCAAGGGCAGATTTCGGATCAAGTTAACCTTACGCAATGAGCCGCCAACCGATGGGTATGGAGAGCATTTTCTGATCAAACCTGGATTAGCTATAGCCAAAGCGGTTCCCGGTCAGGAGGTGTTAAAAAATTCAGCCAAGCCACGCACCGTCCAAATCCCGGAGGCGGGCATCTACCAGGTGGATGTTTTCTTAAACCCGCCGAGAAAGGTGGCGGTCACCGCGGATGCTTCAAAATTACGGGAGGGATTGGTGGGTGCCTGGCGTTTAAACGGTGACACGCAGAGTGAATCCAAGCGCAAGGAATTGACGGGCAAACTCGTGGGCGGCGCACAGTACCTTGATTCACCAATTGGCAAGGAAGGGAAGGCAATTTCCTTAGATGGGCATGATGATGCGTTGGTGATCCCGCGCAACCCCTTGATGGATGTGGGAAAAGGAAATTTTACCGTTGCGGCGTGGATTAACCCGAGCCAATTGCGACAAGGAGGCATTGTTTGTCTGGGCCGTTACAACTTGGTTCACGGATGGTATCTGGATATGCTGGATAAGGGCGTGTTGCGGATTGAGACAGTCAGTCCCGCCAATAAATTCAATGGGACCGTAGCTTCGAAACCAGGTATCATCCGGGTGAATACTTGGCAGCACGTGGCGGCGGTGGTGCGACGTGGGGAAAATCAAACACGATTGTACGTCAACGGTTTTGAGGTCGCCTCCGGAACCGTTGCTCCCACTAATTTGGACAATCCGACGGTGGCTTTGCACATTGGCCGGATACAGGGCTCACGGCTTTTCAAGGGGCAGATTGATGAGGTCTGTTTTTACAAGCGAGCTCTGGACGTGAAGGAAATTCAGGCCCTCTTGGAATCGGGAAAACAATTCGTACGGGAACCCCTGGAATCACCGGAGGAACTGACCTTGAATTTGGGCGGCCGCGAATTTATCGGAACTATTCATCAACCGGCATTTTTGGGAGTTCGCTTACCAGCGGGGCCACTGCAGGTGAGCGCTCGCTATGGAGACGACTTAACCCCTTACCGGATAGTCCTTACGCCAATGCCTGCGAAGAGTGACCTTGCTATTCGATATAGAAAATTTGAACAACGGGGGACCGCTCGCACGCCGCAAGAAATCGGCGTGTACCTCGATCAGTCCGGCAAGCATCCTTACAAGTTGGTGGAGCCGATCACCGTCCCCGTCAAAGAAGGCCCGCAGCAATTTGAATTATTCGGCACCCTGGAAGATCATCTCGGCGTCGTTTCCGACCCCATTGTAGCCGAAGATCGAAGCCCCGGCTACTGGCTGAAGTTCCGCACGCTAACTATTGTAAATCATAACAAGCTCAAAGGATTTAAACTGCCTGCGCGATTTAATTGGACTGAACCAATTTATCTTGTGCGGCCCGATGAACAATGGATCAAGGCGTTTGGCCATACTCACGGTTTAATTCCTTCGGCAAATGGAAACAACGGCACACACGGCAATGAAGCAAAAGGCCCCGCGGTATATCCCGAGGCGATGAAAACACATGGCTACGTGGTTATCGAAAAGGTGGAGTTTGAAACGCCGTTTTCTGAAAGTTGGCCACCTCCCTCCCTTCAGCCATTCTTAACAGAGGATAAGCTAGAGCGAAAAGATATGACGGGCAAGTTGAAGGCATTCGCCGCAAAGGCTTGGCGTGGGCCGCTGACCAAGTCCGACACGATACATATAGATAAGATATGGGCGGAAGAAATTAAGGCTAGTAGCAGTGACCTTGAAGCCCTGCGAAGCTCAATCGTTACAATCCTTAGCGACCCACGGTTTCTGTACCTGCGACAATCAAACAATTACGACTTAGTCTCCCGCTTGTCTTACTTCCTTTGGAACGGGCCACCGGATACGTCGTTGACCACGTTGGCCGGTGAGCAGGAACATCTTGATGATTTTAAAATTGAACAGCAGGTGGATCGACTGCTTGCCGACAAACGTGCGCGCCGATTTATTGAAGATTTTGTTGCGCAATGGATCGATTTCACCCGATTGGATCAGATCGCGGTAGATCCGAATTACTACCCTTCATTCAAAGACCGTGGCATGCGAATCAGGGAATACATGAAACTGGAATGTGTCGAATTCTTTGCGCGCGTTCTTCACAAGGATGTGAGTTGCCTCAGTTTTCTTGAATCTGATTTCGTGATGGTGAACGAAACAATGGCTGAGCATTATGGGATCACTGGCGTCTTCACGCCGAGATTTGTGCGCGTTGCTGCGCCCAATGATCGAGGTGGCGGCGTATTGGCGCAGGCTGCGGTCATGCTGGCCCAATCCAATGGGCAGGATGCCCACGCGGTAAACCGTGGGGTTTGGATTCGTTCGCGACTACTGGGTGATCCGCCGTCCGATCCGCCACCGGATGTGGCTTCATTGCCGGAACCCTCCAGCGATGCCAAAGCCAGGGTCCCAGTATCAATCAAGCAAAGACTGGATTTGCACCTCAAGACAGGCACAACGTGTTACGACTGCCACAAAGATATCGACCCGTGGGGCATTGCCACCGAAGGCCTCGATGCGGTGGGCCTACTGCGAAGGACAATTAAAAAAGCTGGCCCAGTTGTTAAGAAAGTCACGATTGACGAACAAGAGATCGACGGCCTTTTGCCGTTGAAAAAATTCCTTGTCGAACAGCGCCACAAGCAATTCGCTTATGGCTTTACCCGTCACATGCTTTCCTATGCTCTGGGCAGAACGCTCACGTTTCGCGATGAGCAGACTGTCCTGGCGCTACAATCGGAGTTCGAAAAAAGCGGATACAAAATGCGGAGCCTGATCAAAGCGATTGTTACTTCAAGCGTTTTTAGGCAAGGAGCTAAATTAAAGACACAAGAATGATGGCTAAGAGAATGAATATTAATCGACGTACATTTCTTCGCGGTGCTGGCGGTGTGGCCCTGAGTCTGCCGATTCTCGATTGCATGGCGTCCAATCCGGCAAGTGAAATGCCCAAGCGGCTCCTAGCGCTGTATGTGGGGCACGGATTCGCCCTGCATGGTGATTGGAGTTGGTACCCGAAATTGGTCGATGGCCAAATGCGCTTCGGCAAGTCAATGGAAGCCTTTAACCCGTTGGCTAAGCACGTTACCATTGTAAAAGGATTGGAGCATCCCCATTGCGTGAGTGCCGGCGGGCACAGTACCGCGGATTCATTCCTTACCGGCAGCAACCCCGCCGCAACGGTAAAAAGCTCGTCGTTGGACCAGGTTGCCGCGATGACCCACGGACATAAAACGCGTTACCCGAGTCTTGTGCTTGGGAATGAAGGAGGTTTGGGCGGCGAAGGGAGGTCGAACACGCTTTCTTACAATCAATTCGGCCGCGGCATTCCTTCCTCGAACAACTTGCGTGGATTGTATGACGGAATGTTTAATTCCGATCCGCAACTCCAAAAAGGGCAACGTTCGCGACTGGCATCCGACAAGCGTAGGCTCGATCGCGTTCTGGAGTCTTACCGCGAGATGAAACGCAAGCTCGGACGCGACGATTCGCAGAAGCTGGAGCACTACCTGCACGCATTGCGAGATGTGGAGAAAGAGATCGAGCGCATGGAGCGCTGGACGGCAACTCCCAAGCCAAAGGTGCCCACAGACGAGTTGGCCCTTAACGCCTCCGTGCAAGATCCGGCGGCTTTCATCCGCACGATGTACAACCTCATCTATCTGGCGTTCAAGACAGATTCAACCCGTTATGCGACCTACATGCTGCAGAGCATGAACAGCAGCAAGTGGGACAACATTCCGATCGCTCTCGGGCTCGGAGTCACCCACCATCTGCTGGCCCACAACGCGCTACAAGGAGGTGGGAATCTGGTTAAACTTGGCAAGTACGACAAGTTCCAGGCAGACCTTCTGGCAGAGTTCATCACTAAGCTGGCGAACACACCTGAGGGTGAAGGAACGATGCTCGACAATACGGTTGTGCTCTACGGCAGCAGCAACAGCCAGACGCACGTCAACACCAACTATCCTATGATGTTAGTGGGAGGCAAAAAACTTGGTCTCAAACAGGGTGCGTTTCATGGTTTTGGAAAAAAAGCACCGCCACTGTCCAACCTCTACCTAACGCTGATAAAAGCACTGGAAGTCCCCGCCCAGAAATTCTCCGACAGCAACGGAACCATTCGAGAAATCATCGCTTGAGCAGACTTCCCAAATCCAGCCCCCTGCGGCAAGATGCCTCCGTGCTCCCGTAGCTCAGCTGGATAGAGCGAGGGTTTCCTAAACCTTAGGTCGAAGGTTCGAATCCTTCCGGGAGTGCCAAATTTCTTACGCCAAAAAAACCTTGGCGGCTTTGCACCTTGGCGGTTCAAAGGCCCTACGCCATAAAGCGCAGCTCGCCGTCGAGCCAGACGCCTTTGACTTGGTAGCGGTTATCGAACCATACGAGGTCGGCGCGTTTGCCGGCTTCGAGTGAACCGAATTCGTTGTCGCGGCCGAGTTGGCGGGCGGGGTTGAGGGTGGCCATTAGCACGGCGTCGACGAGCGGGACGTTGGCTTGTTCCACGGCGGTTTGCACGGCGCGAATCATCGTGAGCGTACTGCCAGCGAGGCCGCGGCCGTCCAATACTTCGGCGGTGGTGGTGGTGACTTTGGCTTTGATGCCGCACAGCTCGAACTGGGTGCCGGGCTTGAGACCGGCACCTTTGGTGGCGTCGGTGATGATGACCACTTGCTCGCGCGGCTTGGCATTGAAGAGCATGCGCATCAAAACCGGCGGCACGTGTTGGCCGTCGCTGATGATTTCGCAAACCAAATCGTCATCCGCCAGCCCAAACTCGAGCATGCCCGCGGTGCGGTAAGGGCCTTTTTTGGTGAGGCTGCTCATGGCGTTGAAGGTGTGGGTGACTTGATTCAACCCAGCTTTGACCGCGGGGAAAAGTTCTTTCTCGGTGGCGTCGGTGTGGCCGGCGCTGGCGATAGTGCCGTTCTTGCGGAGGGCTTTGATGAGGTTGAGGGCGCGGGGCAGCTCGGGCGCGAGGGTCATTTGCGTGATGAGCTTGCCGTGTTTGAGGATGGGCTGCCATTCTTTGGCGGTGGGGGCGCGGCAGTATTCGGGGTTCTGCGCGCCGGCGCGTACTTTATTGATGAACGGCCCTTCCACGTGCACGCCCACGATGCGCGAGCCGCCGATGGATCGGTTGTGGATGGGGGCGATGGCGGCCAGCGTTTTTTCAATGTCACTTTGCGGGGCGGCCAGCGTGGTGAGCGTCAGCGAGGTGGTGCCGCCTTTGAGATGGAAATCGGTGATTTCCTTAAACGCATCCAGCCGCGCTTCCATTGTGTCGCGCCCGAGCGCGCCGTGGATGTGGAGGTCAATAAACCCCGGCGCAAGAAAACCGCCGCGCAGGTCGAACACATTATCGCCGCCTTTGGCAGAGGGTTTGGCGTCCTTGGAGATTTTATGAATCTGCCCATCCCGCACGCTCAACGAGCCCCGCTGAATTTCATTCGGCAAAATGAGCCGTGCGTTGGTAAATTCCATGGGCGGATGATGGGGTCAGCGGCTGGCGTGCGTCAATGGTTTTGGGATGAATCGGGCGAAGTGGAGGTCGCTCCTCCCGTGAGCACGGGTTTCAAGGCCCACACGATGAGGATGGTGACGGCCGAGGCGGCGGCGGTTTTCCAACCTTGAGCGATGGCGGACACAACCATCCAAATGGACAGGCCGAGAAAAATAAGTGGTGTGACAGGATACAACGGCACGCGGAAGGGCCGCTCGGTTTTCGGCTCGCGTCGGCGCAGTACAAACACGCCGGTCACCGTCGCGCCCATAATGAGCGTGAGCGGCAGGCCGATGTAATCGAGTATCGTGCCGACGCTGCCCACGGAGTTGGCGGCGAAAATGAAAATGAGAGTGAGCACGGCCTGCAGGATGAGCGCGTTTTGTGGCGCGCGCGTGGGGCTGGGGCGGCCGAGCATGGCGGGCAGTTGGCCATCGCGCGCCATCGAGGCCACGAGGCGTGCGCCCACCATCAAGATGGTGCTGGTGGTGGAGATGAGCAAAACAACCACCATCCAGTTGAACCATTGGCTGGCGGCGGGGCCGAATAAAATTTTGGTGGCGTGCAGGCCGATGCCTTCGATTTCACCGGTCATCGTGGAGGCCGATTGTGCGCGCAGAAAGACGGTGTTGAGCAGAAGATAAAGCACCGTGACAAACACCGTGCCGGCGATGAGCGAGCGCGGCAGATTGCGTTTGGGGTCGCGGATGTCGCCGGCAATCCACGACGAAGTTTCCCAGCCGAGATAGGCGAAGCTCGCCGTGAGCATCGCGCTGGCGAAGGGCGCGGAAAAAACACCGGGATTGGCGGCGGCGGGATTCACCGTGGGTTCTACGTTCGCTTGAAAGCCGGCCACGATGAACGCGAGGATGACGCCCACTTTGAAAATGGTAAAAAAATTGTTCACGTAATTTCCCTCGCGCAAGCCGATGCAGTGGATGAGCGTGAAAACCAAAATCACCGCCGAGGCCGTGGCGGCGGGTGGGATGCCGGGGATAATTTCCTGCACGTACACGCCGAGCAACAGCGTTATGAACGCCGCCGCGCCCACGAACGCGAGCAGGAAACTCAGCACGCCGCTCAAGTAACCGGCGGTGTCGCCGTAAAGATGGCGGTTGTAAGTGTAGCAGCCGCCGCTGCGGGGCATCATCGCGCCGAGTTCGCCGAGGGAGAGTGCGCCGGTCAATGCGAGACCGCCGCAAAAGAGCCAGACGAGCAACACGTTGGTGTCCGTGCCCAGCTCGTGGGCGAAGCCGCCGGTGGCGCCAAAGATGCCCGCGCCAATCATGGTGGCGATGACGGCCCCGGTGGCGGACCAAAAGCCCAGCGGGCGTTCGTGTGTTTTTTCGCTCACTTATTGGTTGGCGAAATGTACGATGGTGCCGATGAGGGCGAGGACGAAAATCACGAGCAGCGTGATCTTGATCCAGCTGTACGGGCGTTCGCCCTGCACTTCGCCGGTGCGGGCGTTGACGAGGAATTGAAAGTTGCGGTCTTTGAAACGATATGCGCTGATCCACACCGGCAGCAGGATATACTTGAACGTGATGTTTTGATAGTGGGAGGTCTTGCTGAGAATGCGTTGTTCGTCGCCACCGATGTCCCAGCGGATTTTGCTGTCGATGTCCGGCGCCATTTTTTCTTTGGCGAGGGCGAAGCCCGCGCGCAAGTCGGTGGTGTAGCTTTCGCTTTGGAAACCGCTGAGGTATTCGTCGGCGTACGGCGTGAGCTGCGGGAGATCCCACGGCTCCAATTCATCCACGTACTCGCGCGGGAGCGTGTCGCTTGCGGGGATGAGAATGTCATCGAAATCCACAAACACGCGACCGGTGGCGGGGTACCAATGGGTGTGCCGCACCTGCCGCGTTTGGCTGCGGCCTTCGCTGTCGGTGTAGTGTTCGGTCGTGTAATAATGCTCACCGCGTTGGCCCATATAATCTGTGGTGGTATCGCTGTCGTACGTCCAATGCGGAATGTACAGGCCCTTGAGTTTGCTGATGTCGCGCGCGAATTGCTTGAGTTTGTTGGGCGCAAACCACAGGCCTTTGATCCATTCGCGAAAATGGCCGAGGCCTTCCTCGCGCGTGACGGCGAAGGGCAGCACCGCTTGCGGCCGCAGCACGTTGGCGGTTTGCGGTTGCTGGACAAATGGCGTGCCGCAGAAGGCGCACTCGCCGGAAGTTTGGTTGGCGTCGAGTTGGTTGTTCGCGCCGCAAGCATCGCAGTTCACCTCGGCCACCACGGTGGTGGTCGCGCCGGATTCCAGCGAGGCGAGCTGGCTCTCGAAATCGTGCTCCAACACTTCGCCCGTGGGCGCGGGGCAATCCACTTCCGCGCCGCAGTAGGGGCATTCCATCTTGGCCGCGCCGGGTTTGAACAACAGATCGCCGCCGCAACCGGTGCAAGGGAAAGTGGCCGGGCCGGATTTTTCCGGATCCTTGCTTTTGCCGACAGGTTCGTTGCCTAAAACAGGAGGGACATCGCTCGTCGCGCTTCCGTCTACGCGCAAGCCGGGCACGTCCTTCAACGGCAACCAATCCGCCGCGCCTTCGTAATGGGCGAGGTCGATTGTCCTGCAACGTGCCGTTGGCGAGCAATTCGCGGGCTTGCTCGATGGAATACGGGCCGTGATTGTCACCGGCGCGATTGATGGTAATTTGCATCGGGCTATTTAAGGCAGCGGTGGCGGACCATCATCGGCAACACCCGGCAAGGGCGGCGGGCCGAATAAATCGGAAAGCTCCGGCACCTCGCCGGCCTTCGTCCAAGCGCCCATCCCTTTGGCCCACACGAGCATATCGGTTTTGAAGCTGCCGTCATCGGCCATCTTTTGGAGATGAGTTAAATTGTATGGGCCGTATTTTTCGTCATTGATGGCCACGGTATATTCTGTGCCCGTCGCGGCGGCCGCGCCGGGGAGAGGCGGGGCGGCTTGGGTTGCAGCCGGTTGAGTTGCGCTCGTTGCGGCGGCGCCCATTTGGTTGCCCATCATCATGCCCATTCCCATTCCCATACCCGCACCGGCAACGCCACCCGCACCGGGGTTGTTTGCCAAATCACCCATCGCGCGGCTGGCGCGGAGGGCGGTGAGGTTTTGCATCGCATTAGGATCGGCATTGGCGAGCTTGCCCGCGCTGAGGCGGCTCATCTCCATCAGCTCCTTGCGCACATCGTCCGGCATCGAAATGCTGCCCACGCGGAAGCGCGTAATCTCAAGGCCGAGCGTCCCGAAATATTCCTGCAATGGCGCTTGCAGATCCTCGGAGATGTCCTTCATCTTGCCGGTGAGCTTGGCGGGGTTCAGCTCCATCTCGCCCAGATGATCGCTGACGTTCATCAGGATTTCCTCGCGTAGATCGTTGGAAATTTCGTCCACCTCAAAATTGCCGTCCGTGCCCACCTTCTCCGTCAAAAACTTCGCCGGATCCGCAATCTGGATCACGTAGCTGCCATTGGCGCGCAGGTCGAACATCCCATACCCCGCGCACTCCACTGTGATCGGCGCGCGCGTGCCCCACTTGAGATCTGTGAATTTTGTGGTCTTGAAAAAATAAACCTCCGCCTTGAACGGACTTTCGAAGCCATGCTTCCAGCCCATCAACGTGGAAAGAATCGGCAGGTTCGCCGTGGTCAGCTCGTGCGTGCCCGGCTCGAACACATCCGCCACGCTCGTGCTCCCCTCGTTCACAAACACCGCCGCCTGCCCGGGCCGTACCACGAGCTTCGCGCCATTTTTGATTTCGTTATTATGCCGCTCGAAGCGGTACACCATCGTGTCCTGCCCGTCATCGAGCCACTCGATAATGTCAATGAATTGTCCAGATAACCATCCCATGATAATGCCTTTCAGTTTGGGTTGCTGCGTTGGTGCGGGAAGTATCCCCAACCACCATCGATTCGCAACCCTCGTGTTGGGTGCGGGTTCTACCGAAGGTGGTGGCGTTATTCGATGGAGAGGATGGGAGGGGCAAGTTCCGCCTTGCCCCAAATTGTTTTTGAAATGGGACGAGGTGGAGCTCGTCCCTCCCGGCAGGGACACGCTCCCGCGTGTCCTCACCATTGAGGGCGCGCTGGGGTTCATCGATTTTATCGATTTCCACTCGTGGGCTTCTTGCGGTAGAGTCTCGCCCACGGATGAATATTTGGGCTAACCGATTGTTTCTGAAACTGATGCGTTGCGGGCTACGGGTGTGGTTTCGTTTTCGCGCCATCAACGAGGAGGCCACGCGCGGCGAGGGGCCGATATTGCTGATCCCCAACCACCTTTCGTGGATTGATTGGTTGTTCGTGGGGCTGTGCCTGGATCCGGATTGGAAGTTCGCGGCGTCTGAGATGCCCGCGCGCACCAGCAAACTCCACGCGTGGGTGCTCGGCAATCCGCGCATCATTTTGATTGGCGCGGATCCAGCGGCGTCACTCAAGCGAATGGCGTCGCATCTCGCTGGCGGCGGCAAGCTGGTTCTGTTTGCCGAGGGGAGAATGAGCCGCACGGGAAGTTTGCAGCGGCTCTTTGATGGCACGGGGTTTCTCATCCAAAAAACAAATGCGAAAGTGATCACCTGTTATTTGCGCGGCGCGGCGCGGGTGTTGGCGAGCCCGCACGGCGGTTGGACGAAATGGTTCCCGAAGGTAACGGCGCATTTCAGCGACCCCATCGAGCCGCCGCAGTACGAGGGCAAACCGGCGGTGCAACGGGCGAAGCTCAATCAATGGCTGCGCGACCGGATGGTGAATCAGCAGTTTGAAACAGAGATGGAGCACGGCCCGCAAACGATCATCACCGCGCTCGCCGCGTTGGCCAAACACATCCCGCATCAAGTGGCGCTGGAGGATACGACGTTTCAAACGCTGACCTATCGGCGGCTGCTCATCGGCACGGATTTGTTGGCGGCGCAATGGGAGCGGTTGCTGGATAAACAAGCCGAGCGCGTGGGGGTGCTGTTGCCCAATGTGAATGGCAAGGTCGCCACGCTCACCAGCTTGTGGGCGGCAGGCAAGGTGCCGGCGATTTTGAATTACACAGCCGGCGCGGCCACGATGCTGCAGTGTTCGGAGCTGGCGGGGGTTAAACAAATTGTCACGTCCAAGGCATTTCTCGAAAAAGCCAAGCTGGAGGCGGAACCGTTTGAGGCAGCGGGCGTGGAGTTGATTTATCTGGAGGACGTGCGCGAAAATATTTCCGGCCTCAGCAAATTGGGCGCGTTATTGAATCACAAGTTCAACCCGCTCGCGGGACATTACACGCCGTTTACCGACACGGCGGTGGTCCTCTTCACCAGCGGCTCCGAGGGCGTGCCCAAGGGTGTGGAGCTGACGCATCGCAATCTACTCGCCAACGCGCGCCAGTGCGCCTCGGTGATTGACCTCAAAGAATCCGACCGATTCTTCACTTGCCTGCCGCTCTTCCACAGCTTCGGGCTCACGGCGGGTTTGTTGCTGCCGCTGTTGCGCGGCAATTTTGTTTATCTGTTTCCATCGCCGCTGATGTACCGGCAAATTCCGGCGGTGTTTTATGATCGCGGCTGCACGGTGATGCTGGCCACCAATACGTTTCTCAATGGCTACGCGCGCTTTGGCCAGCCGTCGGATTTCGCCGAACTGCGCTACGTGATTTGCGGGGCGGAAAAAATTCAGGAAGCCACGCGCGACACGTGGGCGCGGAAGTTTGGCGTGAGCTTGATGGAAGGCTACGGCGCCACCGAAACCGGTCCCGTGCTCAGCACCAGCACCATTCTCGAAAGCCGCGAAGGCGCGGTGGGTCGGCTTGTTCCCCGGCGTCGATTATCGGCTGGAGAAAGTCGATGGCGTGGACGAAGGCGGCAAGTTATTGGTCAAAGGCCCGAACATTATGAAGGGCTACCTCAACCCCGAGCCCAACGCGGAATTTCAAAAACTCGGCGGCTGGTACGACACCGGCGACATCGTCACCGTGGACGAGGATCGCTACATCACCATCAAAGGCCGCGCCAAGCGCTTTGCAAAAATCAGTGGCGAAATGGTCAGCCTCACCGCCGTGGAAAATGCACTCGGCCGGAGCCTTCCCGCAACACGGCGAAGACTGCGCCATCGCCGTCGTGGCCCGTCCCGATGCCGACAAAGGCGAGCAACTCATCGCCGCCACCAACAAATCCGCGCTTGAGTTGGGCGAAATTCGCGAAGCCATCACCGCCGCCGGTTTGCCGAACCTCGCCGCCCCGCGCGAAATCAAAGTGCTCGAAGAAATCCCCGTGCTCGGCTCCGGTAAAACCAATTATCCGGAGTTGAACAAATTGGTGGTCAGGGCTAGGTAGGGCGGTTTCTCCGAAACCGCCGTGGCGCGCTCGGAGAGCACGCCCTACCCTCCTCTGTGTTCTCTGTGGTGAAAGATCACCCTTCCAACTTTTCAAAACCTCTCTTCGATGAACGTCGTGTTTTGGATTCGCGCCAGCTTGGCGTAGAGGCCGTTTTGGGCCAGGAAGGTTTCGTGCGTGCCGCGTTCGATGATTTCGCCGTTCTTTGAGAACCAGAGATTTGGTTGGCTTTGCGGATGGTGCTGAGGCGGTGGGCGATGACGAAACTGGTGCGGCCTTCCATTAGGTGTTCGAGGGCTTCCTGAATGAGTCGCTCGGTGGCGGTGTCCACGCTGGCGGTGGCTTCGTCGAGGATGAGGAGCGGGGCGTCGGCCAGCAGCGCGCGGGCGACGCTGACGCGTTGCTTTTCGCCGACGCTGAGTTTCACGCCGCGTTCGCCCACGCGGGCATCGTAGCCTTCGGGCAGTGCGGTTATGAAGTCGTGGCAATTGGCGGCCTTGGAGGAGGCGATGAGTTCGTCCTCGGTGGCATCGAGTTTGCCGTACTGGATGTTCTCGCGGATGGTGCCGTTGAAGAGAAACGGTTCCTGACTGACAATGGCGATGTGTTGACGCAATGAAGCGAGCGACGTGTCGGCCACGCTTTGGCCGTCGATGGTGACGCGGCCGGAACTGATTTCGTAAAACGCCGGCAACAAATTCACGAGCGTGCTCTTGCCCGCGCCGGTGGGGCCGACGAGTGCGATCATCTCGCCGGGCTTGGCGTGCAGCGAAATGTTTTTCAAAATGGGCCGGTCGGTATCGTATTCAAAACCCACGTCTTCATAAATCACTTCGCCGCGCACGGGTTCGGGCAGTTCGGTTTTGCACGTTTCGTCGCGTTCGGTGTCGTGATCGAGAATGTCGAACACTCGCTCGCCTGCGGCGCGGGCGCTTTGGAGCATTTGGTTTAGCCCGTGCAAGCGTGCCACGGGCTCATAAAACAGCATCAGATAAAAAAGAAACCCGACCAATTCGCCCGTGGTCATTTCGCCCGCCATCACTTCCTGTCCGCCAAACCACAGCACGAGCACGATGCCCAGCGCTGCGAAAAAATTCATCGCGGGGTTATAGTTCGCCCACGCGCGCATGATGCCGAGGTTGCCTTGGCGCAGCGCATCGGCGCGGTCGGCGAAGCGTGCGTCCTCGTGGTCTTGTCGGCCGTACGCTTTGATTTGCCGGATGCCCTGCAGGTCGTCCATCAACAGCGCGTTCATCGCGCTGGCGGCCTCGCGTTGACGGCGGTAGCGGCGGTGTGCGGTGAGCGTGTACCACAACGCGCCCGCCGCCAGCAGCGGCAGCGGCGACAAAGCGACGGCGGCCAAAAATGGATTGGTGTAAAACAAAATGCCGCTGATGCCGCCGATGCAAAGGACGGCGACGGTGCCTTGTTCGGTGCCGTCGATGAGCACGCGCTCGACGTTGTTGATGTCTTCCACCACGCGCGTCATCAGATCGCCGCTGGCGCGTTTGTCGAAATAGTTTACCGGCAAGCGCTGCAGTTTGCCGAACACTTCGCGGCGCATATCGAAGATAACGTTTTGTTCAAAATGATTGTTGATGCGAATGCGCAGGCTGTTGAACAAATCGCGCAGCAGAAACGCAGCCGCCATTGCGAGCACCGCCCATTTGAGGCGTTGGGTGCCGCCGTCTTTTTCGATGATGCCGTCGATGATGTATTCGGTGAGCTTCGGATACGTGAGCGCGCACAGCAGCGACAGCACGGCGCAGCTGACGGTGGCCAGCGCGAGGCGTTTGTAGGGCAACAGATATTTCCACACGCGCCCGAGCACTTCCATCGTGGAACGCTTGCGCGCGGTGAACGTGGGGTCGCCCGCGGGGGCGGAGTGGTCAGCGTGGCTGTGACTGGACATGCGCGGGAATGGAACCGCCAAGACGCCAAGACGCCAAGGTAATAATTGAAATGGGACCGGCTAAATTGGCACGCCGTCTTTATCCCAATGTTGGGCTTGGGCGCATTCGCCGTTGGTGATGAAAAATTCTTCGCGCTTTTGGCCGTTGTCGTACCAACGCGTCCAATGGCCTTCGGGGCGGCCTTCGTGAAAGTAGCCCTCGGCGGTCACGTGCCCGCGGAAATCCACTGCCTGCGCGCGACCGGTGTAGGCGGTGCGTTCGTTTTGGAAATAGGAAAGGCAGTCGAAGAAATCTTGTGAGGTAGGCAAATCCTGCACGGCGCCGATCACATCGCGCAATTCCAAGTCCGCAAAGCGAACCAAACGCACGCAGCGTGGTGTGAATGTGTGATGTCGCGAATTCGGCATAACCTCCTCTGGCGCGAAAGATATCTCGCCGTCCTTCGTTGGCCCACGAAAACTTATCAACCAATTTCAGCCTTCTGCCTTTTGCCTGCAACCATTAGCGTAGCCCGCGTGCCACGGGAGTACACTTTACAGCCTTATCGCGATTCGGTTGATTTGCAAATCGACTACAAGGCGGAGCTGAACGAATCGCAGCGCGCGGCCGTCACCGCATTGCCGGGGCCGGCGTTGGTGATTGCCGGCGCGGGCTCAGGCAAGACGCGCACGCTCACTTATCGCGTGGCGTATTTGCTGGAACAAGGCGTGCCGGCGGATCGCATTTTGCTGCTGACGTTTACCAACAAAGCCGCCAAGGAAATGATGGGGCGCGTGACCGATTTGATTGGGCGCGATATGAGCGCGCTGTGGGGCGGCACGTTTCATTCCATCGGCCATCGCGTGCTGCGGCGGCACGCGGAGGCGCTGGGGTTCACGCCGTCGTTCACCATTCAAGATCGCGAGGACGCCAAGGGGCTGATCACGGCCTGTATCGCCGAGGCGGACATCGACGTGAAAGCCACGCGCTTCCCCAAGCCGGATTTGGTGGGCGACATCGGTTCGCTGGCGATTAACAAGCAAGTGCCGGTGACCGAAATTATTGAGGATCGTTACCCGTGGTTCGAGCCGTTGACGGAGCAAATCACCGACGTGCTCGGCCGCTACACCAAACGCAAGCTCGCCAATGGCTTGATGGATTTTGATGATTTGCTGGTGCTGTGGCTGCGGGTGATGAAGGAGCACGAGGACGTGCGCGAGCTGTATCAGCAACGGTTTCAGTTTGTGTTGGTGGACGAATATCAGGACACGAATTTGCTGCAGGCGGAGTTGATCGATTTGCTCGGCGCGCGCTACAAAAACGTAATGGTGGTGGGCGATGATTCTCAGAGCATCTACTCGTGGCGTGGCGCTAATTACGCGAACATCATGGAGTTTCCCAAGCGTTATCCCGGCGCGTCGGTGTACAAAATTGAAACGAACTACCGCAGCACACCGGAGATTCTCAACCTCGCCAACGCCGCCATCGCCGCCAACACGCGGCAGTTCGCCAAGGAACTGGCCCCGTGTCGCGACTCGGGCGAGAAGCCGGCGAAAGTGGTGTGCAGCGCCGCCGACGAACAAGCGGCCTTCGTCGCCCAACGCGCGCTGGAGCTGCGCGAGGAAGGCATCGAGCTTGACGACATGGCGGTGCTGTATCGCTCGCATTTTCACGCGCTCGAATTGCAGCTGGAATTGACGCGGCGCAACATTCCGTTTTCGATTACCAGTGGCGTCCGGTTTTTTGAACAAGCGCACATCAAAGACATCACGTCGCACCTCAAGTGGCTGGCCAATCCGCGAGATGAGCAGGCGTTCAAGCGGCTTGCACTGATGCTGCCCGGCGTGGGCGGCAAAACCGCGCTGAAGTTGTGGGGCCAATTCCTAACTGCTCACGCGGGCGTACGGCCATTAGCTAAGGCAGTGCAGCTCTGCGCCGGTGTGCCCAAGAAAGCCAAGGTGCCGTGGGCGCAATTTTCCGCAACCGTTGCCCAACTGGAAACCAAACCGGTGGCGGGCGATGCGGGTGCAATGATTTCACTGATTTTGGAGGCGGGCTATTCAGATTACGTGGAGGCGAATTACGATAAAGCACCGCAGCGGAAAGATGACATCGAGCAACTCAGCGTGTTCGCGCGCCAATACGAATCGCTGGAAAATTTTCTGGCCGAGCTGGCACTGCTCACCAACGTGGAGGCCGAACAGGAACGATCCGAAAATGAGGACGACGAGAAACTCCGCCTCACAACCATTCACCAAGCCAAGGGGCTAGAGTTCAAAGTGGTGTTTGTCATTATGTTGTGCGACGGGATGTTCCCGAGTAATCGCTCGCTCGATTCGCTGGACGGCGAGGAGGAAGAGCGCCGTCTCTTTTACGTCGCGATCACGCGCGCGATGGACGAGTTGTACCTGTGCTATCCACTCATCCGCACCGTCGCCGCCGGCAGCAGCGATGATATGATCCAACTCCCATCGCGTTTCCTCAAGGAATTGCCCGATGAATTAATCGACGAATGGAAGATTGGATCGTTTGATCCCTATCAACAGGGAGCGTTTTAAAGACCGTTACACAGGCAGGGCGTGCTCTCGGAGAAACCGCCCTACCTTAAAACCCGCATCCCCTTCGGCACTTCCAACGCCGGCTCCACCAAAAACGCAGTCGCCCACGCGTCGCTTTCGGTGGCGGATTCGCACACCACCGCCGCCACGCGCGCGGCTTGGGTGGGGTGGCCGGTGCGAGGATCGATGACGTGGCCTTGCTCGTTGCCAGCCGCATCGATAAAGGATTTGCCGCCGATGCCGGAGACGGACAGCGATTCATTTTGCAAATCAATAATTTGCAGCGGCGGTTGGTTTGCGTCGGGATGTTCCACCGCCACACGCCACGGCGTGCCATCGGCTTGGGCGCCGTGCGCGAAGACGGTGCTGGTGCCGCCGTGGATGAGGAAATTTTCAAATTCATTTTCGCGCAACAACGCGGCGGCTTGTTCCAGCGCGTAGCCTTTGCCGATAGAGCCGAGGTCGAGCATCACGCCTTCGCGGGCGAATTGCACGGTGGTGTCGGTGAGGTTGAGTTGGAGGTGTTGCGTTCCAGTGCAAGCGAGAGCCTTGGCGATGGCTTCGTCGGTGGGCTCCGCGCCGGTGTCGTTCATAAACCGCCAGCATTTCATCAACGGCGCGAGGGTGATGTCAAAAGCGCCGTGGGTTTGTTGGCTCAATTTCACGCAGCGTTCGAGCAGCGTGAAGACTTCGTTTGATACACGCACGGGCTCGTGGGCGGCACGTTGGTTGAGGTGGGCGATTTCGCTGGTGGGTTGGTAAAGGCTGAGGATGCCTTCGAGCCGCGCGATTTCCGCCAGAGCCTCTTCCGCCGCCGCGCGCAAAGTGGCTTCGGGCGCGCTGTGCAGAGCGACCTCAAAGCGAGTGGCCATCGCCTCGGCGGCGACGGTGAGAGTTTCAGGCATAGCTACAAAAAAGGCTCCACGGTTGCCCGCAGAGCCGGTGATTGTTTAATCGGATCAGCTGCCGATTTCCCTGATGGGACCGTACGGGCCGTGGTCGAGCCTGGCTTCCTCTGCGTAATCGTAGGCCTTGATCTCGCGGCCGGAGCCGTCGGTGATCTTGCGGGTCTTGGGATCGAAATGCGCCATCGTGCCACGCCGGTCTGCGATTTCCGCGAGGGAAATCACGGCCTGCACTCGGATGGCGAGGTCGATGCCGGCCACAGGTTCGTCGCCGTTGCGGATGCAGTCGAGCCAGTTTTTGTGGTGCTGCGGGGTGGTGTTTCCGCTCGGCTTTAAATTGGTAAAGGTCTCTGGGTCAAAATCTTCGGCTAAATGTTTTTCAGGTTTATATTCTAGAGTATCACCGGTTGAACTAAGGGCTATTGTTCCATGATGGCCGCGGATTAACTCATTGAAGCCTGCTCCATGAATTGAAGAACTTGTGACCATTAAGGTTCCTCCGCTCGGAAACTCTGCCATGACTTGGGTATTGTCACTCACATCACGGTCGGGTGTGACATGACGGGAACCGAAGCATGCTACTCTGCTTGGAAATTCCGGCTTGCCAAGGGCTCTCATTAGCGGGAATAGACGGTGAGGAACAAGGTCACCCAGTAGGCCCGCGCAATACGGGAGATACTTGCGCCAGCGGAAGTAGTGGTCGGCGTTGAAGTCCCTTTGCTTCATGTCCTCGCGGAGCCAGCCAATCTTGCCTTTCTCGGTGGTCCATTGGATGTCGCCCTTTGTGGCCCAAGGTTGCAGGCGGTAGTTCCATTCGCCCTTTGGGTTGTTGCGCATGTACGAACCTTGAGCGAGCACGAGCGGGCCCAACTTGCCTTGGGCGATCAACTCGGCGGCCTTGGCGAAGTTTCCGCAACTGGTAATCTGCGAACCCACCTGCACCTTGCGCTTGGTGCGCTTCACGGCATCATAGAACTTGAACGCTTCGCCGAGGTAACGCGTCATCGGTTTCTCAACATAAATATCCTTGCCGGTCTCCATCGCCTCAATGCAAATGCGCGTGTGCCAGTGATCCACCGTGGCGCACACCACCGCGTCGATGTCCTTGCGCTCGATCACTTTGCGGTAATCGGTGTACGCTTCCACTTTGTCCTTGGAATTTTTGGCGACAAAATCCTTCGCCGCATTGGCGCGGTGTTTGGACACATCGCACATCGCCGCCTGCGCGATGTTGTTGCCCTCGGCGTGTTGGCGCATTTGGCGCACGTGCGCGCCGAAGCCGCGCCCGCCCACGCCGATAAAGCCGATCACAATTTTTTCGTTCGCGCCCTTCACATTAGCCGAGGGCGCTTTGTTGCCGGCGTACACCGGCACCTTAAACGCAGCGGCCGCAGCGGCGACTGTGCCGGTGGTTTTGAGGAATTTGCGGCGGGTTTCGCCGGCCTTGGGGGAGTGTTTTTTTGTGCTCATAAATCGCCTTTGTTTTTGTTGTCCAATTGGAGTTTTAGAGGATAGCTCCAAGCGAGCGAGCGTCAACCCTGAATCTCCCTAGTTTTGCGGACTGTGAATTGGATTTGATTGCCCTTGCCCGCTGCCTCCGGACAATGCCCCGATGCTTGCTGCTGCGCCGCCAATTTCCTCAATTGATTGGGCGGTCATCTTTGTTTACCTCATCGGCATCATCGCGCTGGGCGTTTGGCTCGGGCGCGGCCAAAAAACCACACGCGATTATTTTCTCGGCGGACGCGAGCTGCCGTGGTGGGCGGTGGCGTTTTCCATCGTGGCCACCGAGACCAGCGCGCTGACTTTCATCGGCGTGCCCGCGATGGCGTATGGCGGCAATTTGATGTTCATCCAAATCGTGATCGGCTACGTGATTGGCCGCATCGTGTTGGCGGTGGTGATGGTGCCGTTGTATTTCAAAAAAGAAATCTACTCGCCCTACGCGCTCATCGGCAACGCCTTCGGCGGCGGCGCGCACAAGACGGCGGCCGTAATGTTTCTCATCGTCGGCACGTTGGCCGCCGGCGTGCGCGTGTTTGTCACCTGCATCCCCTTGCAGCTGATGCTCGATTGGCCCGTGTTGCCGGCCATCCTGCTCTTTGTCGGCCTTTCGCTGGTGTACACTTATGTGGGCGGATTGAAAGCCGTGGTGTGGACCGATGCCGCGCAATTCATTTTGTTTGTGGCCGGCGGATTGTTCGCGCTGTTTTACATCCCAACGCTTATCGACGGCGGCTGGAGCGGCGCGATGGAAACCGCCCGCGCCGAAGGCAAACTCGAATGGCTCAACACCCAATTCACCCTCGCCGCGCCGTACAATCTTTGGATGGGCATTCTTGGCGCGGGTGTGTTTGTGCTGTTCACGCATGGCGTGGATCAACTGGTGGCGCAGCGCGTGCTCGCCTGCCGCACCATCGCCGATGGCCGCAAGGCGTTGGTGTTTTGCGCCGCCGTGATTTTGCCGATGATGCTGCTTTTCCTAATGGTCGGCGTGTTGCTGTGGGTGCTTTATCAGCAAACGCCCATCCCCATCGACATCCCCGAAAATTCGTTTGGCAAAAAACAAACCGACTTTGTGTTCCCCATCTTCATGCTCACCCAAGCGCCGGTGGGCGTGAAGGGCTTGCTGCTCGTCGGCATCTTCGCCGCCGCGATGTCGTCGGTGAGTTCCGCCCTCAGCGCGTTGTCGTCCGTCACCGTGATGGATCTCGGCTTCGCAAAAAAGGAAGCGAGCGACAGCCACAAACTCAAACTCAGCCGTTGGACAACTTTGTTTTGGGGGGCGATGCTCATCGTGGTGGCCTTCGCCAGCCGCGAAGTGGAATCGGTAATGAACGCCGCCTTCAGCCTCGTGGGCCTCGCCAGCGGCGGCTTGCTCGGCGGCGTGCTGTTGGCGCTCACTATAAAGAAGGGCCGCGGCACGCCCATCATCCTCGGAATGGCAGTTTCGTTGATGGCCATGCTTGCCATCAAGTACGGTTTGAAAGATGCCATTCACTGGCCGTGGTACACGATGATTGGCTGCGGGATCACACTGGTGGTGACAATGTTGGCCAATGCCTTCTATGGGGCACGGGAAAACTAGGTGGGTTTGTCATTGCCGAGTCGTTCCAACCCTTGGTGCGCGACTGATAATGGCAACGGCTCTCACCAGCCAACAAGGTGGCCGCTGGCAAATGGGATAATGATGTTGGCAGTTAACCTAATTTCAAAAATAAACTAACCCGCTCAGTCCTTCCTGGGGAAGGGCCTCAGACCCAGAAGCATTTCAGATTTTTCGGTGAGCGGTTTGGCGGCGAAGCTCTTATCAGTGAACTCAGCGAGGCTGCTTCCGACTTGGGCATAGACAGTCTGGCGGTCCTGACTGGTGTCGATTTCAACACACAGGTTTTTGCTCCTGAAGAGCTCGACGGTGGGCAGTGTCTCTGACTTGAAAGTGTCGAATCTCAGTTTGATGCTCTCAACATTATCGTCACTTCTGCCGGTAAAGTTGGCGCGGCCCAAAATGCGCTGCTCGAGAACGGCGTAGGGGCACTCAAGGTAAAGCATTTTTGGGAGTTCAGTTTCCCGGCCGAAGATCTCATACCATCCTTCAAGATTGGTCAGGGAGCGGGGAAAGCCGTCGAGGAGAAAGTTGGTCTTTCCCGTGGTTCGGGTGGCGGTTTCCATCGCGTTTTTGAGCAGAGTCACAACGATTTCGTTGGGCGCCAGCTTTCCAGCTGCGAGGCATTCTTCGATGATGTTGGCACTCGGCCCGCCCGCCTGACGCTCGGCGCGGAGCAGTTCTCCGGTGGAGAGGTGTATCCAGCCGAGTTGAGTCTCGGCAAGCTCGCACATGGTTCCTTTCCCGGTGCCGGGTCCTCCTAGAACAAAGACGACATTGGGCTTTGGGCAGGGTTGTCTCGGGTCACAGTGGTGGAGTACGACCTTGGGGGCGGGCGCCACTCCCATTTTGTAGACGTTCCACTCCCGGTCCGTCGGCGGCAGCTCGTCCTCGCAGGTGGTTTCGTAGGCGAGATGACCGTCCAAACGGGAGATTCTCCAGGATTGGTAACTGTTGGAGTATGAGAGAGAGGGGCTTCTGGCCGCGGCGCCATCGGCGCGATCCCACGCCATCTTGCCGTTCCAGTAGCCGGAACTCGACACGGTTCCTGATTCAGATTTGGCGGGAGGCGCCGTTGAGGGGACGAAGAGTCCGTCAACTTCGGGAAGACCGGATCCCGATACTTCGATAAAGAGGGTGTTGGGTCTGAGTTCGTTTGTTTCGGTCATGATTTTTTCCTGATAACTGACTGTTTTGGAGATGGCATCAAATGAGCGGGGAATTAACTTACAAACTCAAGTGCCCGAGCGCAAGCAGGCCGTAAAATGTATATTCGCAATCCAGATAATCATCCGACCAATGGCCGTGGAAACCGCCGGTGGCGTTCCAGAGGGTGTCCACAAAATCCAAACAGCGCTCGGTTTCTTCCTCGGAGAGCCGCACATCCAACGCGGCCAGCGCGTGGAGGGTGGTGGCGGTGGAGAGGAGGTCAGGTATCGGTGCTCCGGGTACGGCGACGAAGCCGCCTTGCGGATGCAACCGATCGCGCAGCCATTGGCCGACTTCGGCGTTGATGGGCAGGTGTAGATTATTGAGAAGCACCACCGCGCCAGCGGTGGGGTTGGTGGAGCCGATGGGGAGGTTGGGATGATTGTTCCACGCGTGATCGGGCGTCTCCAGTTTTTTCAGGCTCTGCAAAATGCGCAGCGGTTTGGGCGGCAGCTTGCCCATATCCTGATACGCACCGAGTGCGAGGAAGGAACCGTACGCCGTACCGTGTTCGCGTTTCAGATTATTGTCCCAACCGCCGCACGGTTTGCGGAATGCTTCGAGCCGCTTGAGCAGCGCCGCGCGCAAGCCCTTCGGCATTCGGTCTTTTCCAAGCGAACCCCAACAGCGCGTGAGGCAACTGAGGTGCACAAGGTCCAGCCCATCGCCATCAGCAAAGGTGGCCAGAAATTTTTCAACCGCATCGAGATCCGGCTCCGCCTGAAACACCGCCAACGCATCCAGCCCGAACACAGTATAATAAAGGTCACTCTGCCCCGCGCGATCCTTGAAGCCACCATCGGCATTTTGCTGCCCCCGAAGAAATTCCTGAACCAACTCCGCCGCTTCCCCCAAAACCGTCGGCGCCACCCGCGCCACTTGCAGCATTTCCAGACGAAGGCTCATTCACTGCGCCAACTTTTTGAAGAGACCGTCGTATTGGGCAATAGTTTCTTCGGCCATCTTTTCCATTTCTTGAGAAATCTCATCGCCAACAGGTTCGGGTAGCTTGCGCAAATACTCAGCGACAGTCGCCTGTTCTATGGCGGCAAGAGTCTTAATTACCTCGATTACTTCGCTTGCAGTCATTGGGGGAAGATAGCGAGGAATGGTGGAAAAACAAGCCGCTCTTAGCGTGCCACTTCCGTGCCGTTGCTGTTTTGGGCGCGGACTTTTTCTAGCTCGCTGATTTCCTGGACTTCGCTGCACCAGCCTTTGACGACGGTGTCGTTGAAAATTTTGCCGATGACGCGGCGGAGGAGGCCTTTGAGGTTGGCGTTTTCCAAATCGGTCAGCGAGCGGATGGCGAGTTCTTTATAAGTGAGCTGCAAATCCTCGGCGCGTTTGACGGCTTTGAGGTCGAGGTACCATTGCTCGATTTGCGCGAAGGTGACGCCTTCGGGCAATCGCCGCCGCCAAACTTCGGCGAGCTGTTCCTTTTGCTCGCCCTTGGCTTTTTCGTGCGCGATGGCGAGCAGCAGCGTGGGGCGCAGGCCGGCGAGGTCGTTGGTGTCGCCTTCCTCGCCGAGGTCGGAGAGGTCGTCGCGAATTTGATAGGCGATGCCGAGGTTTTTGCTGTACTCGCCGAGCACTTCGGAAACTTCCTCGTACTTGCCGAGGTCGGCGGAAATGGAGCCGAGCCGCAGGGCGACCTCGAATGCGGGCGCGGTTTTTTGCCGGAAAATATCGAGCACCTGCACGGACTTGAGCGGCGCGGGGTTGCGCTGCCAAACCAGCTCCGCGCCTTGGCCGCGGCAGAGGTGGCGCTGGCCATTTGCTGCTACTTGCAGCATCGCGGCGCGTTGTTCGGCGGAGAGGGTCGTTTCGCCGAGGAGGCGATAGCCTTCGCCGATAAGGAGGTCGCCGACGTTGAGCGCCACGCCGAGGCCGTGTTCTTCGTGCAAAGTTTTTTCACCGTAACGCTCGGCGTCTTCGTCCTCGATGTCGTCGTGGATGAGTGAGGCTTTGTGGAAACACTCGACGGCGACGGCGACTTTTTTGAGGTCGTCGGGAACGGCTTCCGTGGCATCATCGCGCAGCGCTTGATACGCCGCCACGCTGAGGAAGGGCCGCCAGCGTTTGCCGGCGCGCGCGAGCCAAGCGCGGCCGATGGCTTCGGTTTCGCCTTCGCCTTCGCCCATGATTTCCTCAAGTGACTCGGGCTTGAACCAAGTTTCCACTTCGTCGTGCAGCCCGCTCAAATCCAAGCGGCGCGTGTGGTCGTCGCTGGTGAGATAAATATAATCCCAAACCCAATCTTCATCGACGGCGGTGTCGATGCAATCATCCTGCAGCAACGGAATCGCCACGCCCGGCACGGCCGCCGCTTCCATGTACGGGAAGGCGCGCTCGAGCACGGGGATGCACGCCACGCCGACGATGGCATCAATCTTGCCGGTTTGGATGAGGCTCATCACGATTGCACTGCCCTCGGCGACGAGCGCCGCGTAGCCGAGTTTCTCCGCCTCGTATTCCAAATCCTGAATGCTGCACAGGCCGCAACTTTTGCAAAGCAAACCAAACTCATCAAACGGTGCGGGGCACTTGGCCTCCACGCGGAGACATTTGGGGACCATTAACAGGCGGCGCTCGAAGGGCACGGCGGCGAGCGTTTCGCGCCAAAGTTCGTTGTTGATGAGAATGCCGATGTAGTCGCGGTAAATTTCCTTGGTGCCGAGCGCGGCGACCAATTCGTCCGCGTGCACTTTGAGGTCGTCCATCGGCACCGGCGGCACGAGGGTTTGCTCGGCCACATAATGCCGCACCTCGCGCAGAATGGTTTCGCGCTCTTCGCGGGTTTGCGGAATATTCTCGCGCGGCGTCCGCGGCTTGCGCTGCGGAACAACTCGTGGAATTTTCAATGGCGCGCTGGCAGTGGTCATGCAAATAAATACCGGTGAAACCGGCGGTGTTGTGCGTGCGGCAGTTTCGCGAATGTGAGACGCCAATGCGAGCGGAATGTTTCAAGCAAGTTAACCGGACTGCCGCGCATCCAGCACCGCTTGGGCTCTGGCGTTGGCGGCGGCGGCTTTTTGGGCAATCTCATCGGCGCCGGGGAGGCTTTGTAAAACTTCGATCGGGATGTCGATGTCAGCTTCGGCGGCGAGTTTGGTGAGGCATTTGGTGCGTTCGCCCAGCGCTTTGTCCGAACTGCGTTCCTTGGAAAAACGGCTGCGCGAGCGTTGACTGCGGTCGCGGAGCATTTGATACACATCACCGCCAAGCAGCGCCGAGATGTCGATTTTCATTTTCTCCCGATTCAGTTCACCATCGCTCACCACGTCGCCATTGATGGGGCCGCTTTTGTATTTCGGAAACATGATGGCCGCCTCTGGGCACACGCGGCTGCAGGCGGGGCAGTTGGTTTTGCAGTTGTCGTTGTTCTGCACCTGGATTCCCTGATCGTCATCCGTGCCGTACACATCAAACAAACAAAACGAAAGACACTGCATACAGTTCGTGCAGCGGTCGTAATCAATCACCGGAAACCACGGTTTCCATTCGCCGTGCTGTGCGGCATTGGAGGACTCGCGTTCCGTCTCCACTAACGCCGTGATGCCCTCCGAGTCGAGCCCATCAATATCGCGAAACCGAATCGCAACTTTGCCATTGGCATCCTCGGCCTCCGGCGCTTGGCCATTTTCAAAACGCCCGAGCACCAACAGCGCGCTGTCATCCGCCGGCGCCACTGCGCCTTCGCCGGCGCACGTCACCGCGTAGCCCTTTTCCAAAAGTGTCGTCAACGTGGAGACACGCTCCGCCGCATCCAAAGTCGCCGCGCCCTCGCCCTCGTAAAGGACGACGCGCAAAGTGGTTTCGTCAGCAATAGCCATCGTTAAATTTTTTTCTCCCCTTCCACCGCCGCCACCGAGCCATCCTCTGGCAAATTGGGCGTTACTGATTCATCTAGCATCGCGGCCGCTGCGTCCACGGCGGACAGTTCGCGCATATTCACCACCTCCGTGTGCGCGGCATTCAGTGGAGCTTGGCAGCCGCCGAAGAGCCATTTCACCGCGCGCGGATAACAAGCCGCAATTTTCACCGGCTCCTCCCCCGCCGCCAATCGTTTGAGCGCGGGGTCGCGTCGAGCCGCCATTTCGCACAAATCCGCCACCGCCTCAAAGGCTTGGCCCGATTTGCACAACGATTTCAACACCCCTGCCTTCACCTCCTCCGGCACCACTTTAGCGTAGTTGCAATGGCAAAAAAGAATGCGCGGTTTGTCGGCCATGAATGCGGGGAGAGTAAGGGGATGCAGTGGTTTTGCCAATGCGAAAGTCAGGCGAGGTCGGTCACGCGATGCGTTGGCTCGGGTTTTCCGGGGCGGAAGTGTTCGAGATGGTCGAGGGTGGCGGTTAGGTTTTTTGGCGCGTTGGCGAGGGCGGTTTCGACGGCGGTTTTTAATGTATTGGGGTCGGCTTCTGCGCGGAGGTTTATAATGAGTTGGGCGTTGTCGATAGGGGCGTCGAGGTCGGCGGAGAGCTCGGGGATGAAATCGTTTCGGACGAGGTTGATGATGGCGACTTGGCCATCGAGGCTGGCATCGGGGCTGAGCGTCATTTTGAGGTGGGCGATTTCGGCGGAGGCTTTGTTGAGTTGTGTTTGGATGTCAGTGGCGAACTGTTGCAGCACGAGCTGGGCTTCGAAGGGGTCGGCGGCGCGGAGTTGCACGGTGGCGTTGAGCCAGCCGAGGAGGGCTTCGCCCTCGGCGTAGAGTTCGTAGTCTACTTCCATCACGGCGCGGGCGATTTGCTCGGCATCGGTGATGCGGGCGAACCATTCCTCCAAGCCCTTGCCGTTACGGGCGGAGATTTGGAGAACTTCGGAGTTGGGGAATTCTTCGGTGAGTTTTTTGTTGAGCGCAGCGAGTGTGTTGGACTCGAGCATATCAGTTTTGTTGATGACGATAAGGTCGGCTTCCTCGAGTTGTTTGCGGTAAATGTAAGTGACTTTATCGGAAAACTGGCCGCCTTCGGTGAGGCCAAAAATGCGCGTAGCGCGGATGGGGTCGACGAGCACACTAAGCGGAGCGATGCTGAATTCATCGCCATAAATGCGCCGCAACGGATAAGTGACCGTGGCGACGAGGTCGGTGCAACTGCCGACGGGCTCGGCGATGAACACATCCGGCCGCGATTGTTCAGTGAGTTTGTTGGCGGCCTCGACGAGTGAATTGAATCGGCAACAAAAACAGCCACCGGGAATTTCCTCCGTGGCAAAGCCCTTGGCGCGGAGCATGGCGGTATCCACCAACTCGCGCCCTTGATCGTTGGTGATGAGCCCGACGGTGCGCCCGACATCAGTTAAATGCTGTGCCAAAGCGGCCACGCAAGTCGTTTTCCCCGCGCCGAGGAAGCCGCCAATCATAATGTAGCGTGCGCGGCTCATTCCTGTGCTTTTTGTTGCTCGAGCATTTTGTCGATGGTTTGGTTGAGGATAGCGGCGTAGCCCTCGGCGTCTACGCATTTGTCATCGAGCGTGCCGCGCGCCTCGTAAAGCCAGCCGTCGCCGTAAGGTTTCTTGTTGATGAGGGTGATGTTCTTTTGCAGTTCCGGGTTTACGCCGAGAAATTCCCCGGCGCAAAATCCATACACATCCGAGATCGCCTTGAAGCCCTCGACCCATCCGAGAATCTGCCCCGGCGCAATCGACGCACCGGCCTTCACCTCGAAACCGTGGTCGACCATGTCACCGAGCATCCGCGTGGCAAATTTTGTGAATCCTACGCGCCACACGCCCTCATCCAATTCGCGTGCCCAAAAATGCGAGGGGCTGTAAACGCAGTCTACCGGCAACCGCGTCGCGAAATGGACGCGCTTGAATAGCAGCGTTTTGTTGCCTGATGCCATCGGTGCCGTGAAGGTTTCTGAAACTATCGTGTGAAGCAAGCCACAAAAAACTCGAAAGCCAACGGTCGGTGAGTATCCTGCCCATCCGCATGATTTATTTCGACCACAATGCCACTACGCCACTGAGCGCGGCCGCGCGGGAGGCGTGGCTGGATGCAAGCGGGCGATTGGTGGGGAATCCTTCGAGCCCGCATCGGTTGGGGGCGCGGGCCGATAAGGCGCTGGCGGATGCGCGGGAGGAGTTGGCCGGGCTTTTGGGGTGCGGGGCGTTGGATATTGTTTGGACTTCGGGTGCGACAGAATCGAGCAATTTGGTGATGCATCACTTTGCGGCGGCATTGGCGGCGGAGGCGGAGGTTTGGGTTTCAGCGATTGAGCATCCGTGTGTGTTGGAAACGGCGCGTTTGCATTTTGGGGAACGCTTGAAAACATTGCCGGTGACAGACGGTGGCGTTTTGGATTTGAATGTGTTGCGCGAACGATTGGTGAAGCAGCGGCCGGGGCTCATCGCGGTGATGGCGGTGAATAATGAAACCGGCGTGCTGCAGCCATGGCGCGTGGTGCGGGAGTTATGCGCGGAGCACGACATTCCATTTTTTTGTGACGCGGCACAGTGGATTGGGAAATTGCCGTCGGCGGGATTGGGCAAGTGCGATTTCGTGAGCGGCTGCGCGCATAAATTTGGCGGGCCGACGGGGGTTGGTTTTTTGAAGTGCCCGGCGCAGGGCGCACTGCGGGCGCAAATGGTCGGCGGGCCGCAGGAGGAAGGGCGGCGCGCGGGAACGGAAAACGTCGCCGGGGTGCTCTCGATGATGGCGGCGCTGGCGGAACGTGAGGCTGTTTTAGCGGGGGACACTATTATAGAGAGGGAAGCTTGGCGGAATGCGTTTGCGATGAGCCTTGGAGACGCGCGGATTTTGGGCGCGGGCGAGGGGCGGTTGTGGAACACGGTGTCCGTATTGCTTCCGGGGGATTGCCGGGCGCGCTGGGTGGTGAAGCTCGATAAAGCGGGTTTCGCCGTTTCCACCGGCAGTGCCTGCGCCAGCGGCAAGGAAGCTCCGAGCCATGTCCTAAAGGCAATGGGCGTGGCCGATGACGAAACTGATCGTGTGGTGCGCTTCAGCAGCGGCTGGGAAACCACAGCGGAAGACTGGCAGGCGCTTTCAAAAGGCGTCGCCAAAGTCACAGCGGAATTTACCCGCGACTAATCGCCTTCTTTTTCCGGCGGCGCAATGGAGCCGCCGATGCCACCCCCGATTCCGCCGGGCGGGAGTATTGAGTTTGTGCCCTCTCCGCCGTCGGGGATGCCGGGCAAGTACGATTCGAGCGGGGTATCCGGATGAAACGGATTCGGCTTGGTAACTTTTTTCTGGCTGAACCACAAAATCACGCACGGCAGCAGCACCCCCAAGGCCAACGAAATATAAACAGGCCGTTTGTCTTTGGTGGTGCGGATGGCCAGCACGATGCCCAGTGCCATGGTGGCCACGGCGCCGATAACCATAATGTAAATCAGAATTTTGAACGCCCGTGTGTTCGCTTCCCAATCGGTGATGGTGCGCGGTTGGATTTCCGCCTCGAGATCCAGCGGCGCGGTGGTGCGGGGGTATTCCTGCGCGGTGTGCACCCACCAAATTTTTTGCAGGAAGGTCTGCGCCTCGCCATCATCCTTTTGCCGCGCGGGCTTCAGCACAAAATAAAATCCCGACAGCAAATAGAGCAGCAACAGCGGCGTGAAAAAGCAGCCGAGAAACAGGTGGATGCGGCGGATGAGCTTCACCTACTTGATTTCCCCGGGCAGTGGGATCTTGATTTTTTGGCCGATCAATAATCGATTCGGCTTGAGGCCGGGGTTGGCCTTGAGCACCTGGCTTTGGGTCACAGTGCCGAGGCCCTCCTCTTTATAGGCGTGGTTGTAGGCGATGATGATGGTGCCGAGAAATTCACCCGTCTCTACCTTGTGCGTGTTGAATTTAAAATCCTGTGCTACGATGCGCGGGTTGGGTTCCACCGGTTGGGCGGCGACTTTTTGTTGGGCGACTTTCGCAATGAGCTTGCCGAGATCGGCGAGGGCTTTCTGGACAATGTCGCGATCCTGAAGCCGGTTGGCATCCATTTCTTTCAACGCCGCGCGCACGGCCCCCATCTCTTCTGCGGTAGCAAACTTGCCCGCGAGGCGGCGATTGAGTTTCCGGTTTTCATCCGTCAGTTCTTTGACCTCCGTTTTCAGTTTGTCGGTCTGCTGCTGTTGCAGTGCGTGGGCGCCCTTGAGTTCATCAATCTCCCCGCGCAACCGCCGGAATTGCTCGGCATAAAAACGCGCTTGTGCACTGATCGGCGTGGCGACGGGTGCGGGCTTGATTTCCTGTGCTGGCTCTTTGGCTGGCGGTGCTGGAATGGGCGCGGGCGGGTCTTGGGCAAACGCAAAAACTGCGACGGCGCCCAGCATCAAAATGGAAAAACGAATATCATTCCTCATGGCGGCAAAATAACGTCTCGGGGCCGATTATTCAAGCCTCAAGCGCGGATTGGACGGTTTTGGGCTTGCGCCGCTTCAGTGAATTTTCAAGCATACGCCATGACCACTGCCGAGGCATTGCAAACCGCCACCGCCACACTGGCCGCTGCGGGCGTGGACGCGCCGCGCGTGGATGCCGAGTGGCTGCTCGCCCACGTGCTGGACTGCCCGCGGGCGGAGCTGGCGCTGCGGTCCAAGGAACCGCTCACCGAGGCGCAACAGGCCGAATGGGATTTGCTGATCTCCCGCCGCGCCGCGCGCATTCCATTGCAGCATCTTTTGGGCACGGCGGTTTTTTGCGGCTTGGAAATGGAGGTGAACCGCCACGTGCTGGTGCCGCGTCCGGAAACAGAATTGCTGGCCGAACAAGCGTGGGGATTTGCCGGCGGATTGCTCGCGCCCGTGATTTTGGATTTCGGCACGGGCAGCGGTTGCCTCGCGATTGTGGTGGCGGCGCATTGTCCGGATGCGCGGGTGATGGCGCTGGATGTTTCACCGGAAGCGCTGACGGTGGCGCGCGCGAATGCCGAGCGCCACGGCGTGGCGGCGCACATAGATTTTCACGAAGGCGATGGCCGCGAGGGATTGCCCGGCGATGAGGCGTTTGATTTGGTGCTGTCCAATCCGCCGTACATTCCCACCGACGATTTGCCCTCGCTGCAAACGGAAGTGCGCGAGCACGACCCCGCGCTGGCGCTGGATGGCGGCGCGGATGGGCTGGGGTTTTACCGCGCCCTCGCGAAATTGGCTTTGCCGCGCCTGAAACCAACCGGCCGGCTGATGCTCGAGGTGGGTGATGGCCAGGCCGAGCCGGTGGCGGCGTTGCTCGCCGAAGCCGGCTGGGGCGAATGTGAATTGCTGCCCGATCTGAATAAGGTTTTGCGGATCATGATTGCCTCCCCCGCCAATCCGTGAACAATGCGCCCAAGGAGTTTCCCCCAAGCAAATGGATAGTTTAGAAATCAAAGGAGGCGCCCCGCTGCATGGTGAGGTGGAAATCAGTGGTGCAAAAAACGCCGTGCTGCCGATCCTTGCCGCCACGCTGCTCACCCGCGAACCGTGCGTCATTCATCGCGTGCCGGATTTGGCCGACGTTAAAACAATGTGCCAGATTTTGGAAAGCCTCGGTGCCAAAACAAAAATCGAGGGCGACACCGTCACCGTGCGCGCGGAGAAGGTGCGGGATTTCGTGGATTACGAGCTGGTGCGAAAAATGCGCGGCTCCATTTGTGTGCTCGGACCTCTGCTGGCGCGTTTGAAAAAAGCCACCGTGTCGTTGCCCGGCGGCTGTGCGATTGGCACGCGCCCGGTGGATCTTCATCGCAAGGCGATGGAAGCGCTCGGCGCCAAAGTGAAAATCGAAAACGGCTACATCATCGCCAAAGCACGCAAGCTCGTCGGCGGCGAAATGTTCCTCGGCGGCCGCGCCGGACCCACGGTGCTTGGCACGGCCAACGCAATGATGGCCGCCACTTTGGCCGAGGGCATCACCGTCATTGAACACGCCGCGTGCGAACCGGAGGTGGTGGACCTCGGCAAGTTTCTCAATAGCATCGGCGCGCAAATCCAAGGGCTCGGTTCGCCCACGCTCACCATCACCGGTGTCAAGGAGCTGGGCGGCGCAGAGCACGAAGTCATCCCCGATCGCATCGAGGCCGCCACTTACGCCATCGCCGGCGTGGCGACGAAAGGCGAGGTAACCCTTAAAGGCGCACGGCCCGATCACATGAAAGCCGTGATTGAAAAGCTCCGCGAGAGTGGCGTGAAGGTCGAGCAATCCAAAGGCAAACTCACCTTCAAGCGCGGGCGCGGCTTGAAGAGCGTTCACATCACCACCCTGCCCCACCCCGGTTTTCCCACCGATGTGCAGGCGCAGATGATGGCCTTCATGACGCAAACGCCCGGCATCAGCATCATCACCGAGCGCATTTTTGAAAGCCGCTTCATGCACGTGCAGGAATTGGAACGGCTCGGCGCGGAGATTTCCATCGAAGGCCCCAGCGCCATTGTGCACGGCGTGCAGGAACTTTCCGGCGCGGCAATCATGGCCACCGATTTGCGCGCCAGCGCGGCGCTCGTCATTGCCGGAATGGTGGCCAAAGGCACCACGCGCATCAATCGCATTTACCATCTCGACCGCGGCTACGAACGCATGGACGCCAAGCTCAAAAAACTCGGCGGCAAAGTTCGGCGCGTAAAGTAGGGTATAAAAGCTGGCCTCTGGCGGGCGCGTGAATTAGCGTGACGGAGGTGATTGGCCGACTATGAAACACGAAAACCCTAGCTTCGCCAACGGCATGTTCAAGTTCAGCTGCCCCCATTGCAAGGGCGAGATTGAAATCGACGCTGAACAACTTTCGCAGGTGAACACCGGTTACGCAGGCGAATACCCGTGCCCGCTTGAGAATTGTGGTCAGGTAATTTTATTTCCCACTGCTGAAGAAGCCGAGGCATTGCATGCCGCCGCCAGTGCGCTCGCCGCGCCTCCGATGGGAGGTGCCGCGCCTGCACCGCCGCCCCAAGGTAATCCCGCTGCCACACCCACCGCCGCGCAACCCTCCGGGGCGGCTGCCTCTGCCGTTGCGCCACCTGCGCCAAAAGTTGCGTCGCAGGACATTGTATTGGGTTTTCACGGCAGCAACATGGCATCGCTCGAACGCGAGGCGATGTCCGCCCATCGGTTGTGCGTGAAAACCATTTTGCATGGCGATTGTGTGAAGGATAAAAAAGACAATTTCGACGACACGGTTTCAGGATTTCTCAGTTCCCTCGAGGAAAACAATCTCATCGGCGTGCATCCCGTGCAGTACGTGGCCGATGAAAAGAAGGGAACGGATTTCGGTGTGCTGGTGGTGTACCGAACCACGCCGGAGGAGGAATAGGATTCAAAAGTAAAAGGGCGCGCCTTTTTACTTTTCACTTTGCGCATCAAACAAATCCAATTGCGGTGATGGCGTGAGGTCGCGCAGTTTTTTTCGTTCGGCTTTGGGGTTGGTCGTTCCCTTGGTGCCACCGGCGGCGGTGAGGTCGGTTTCTTCAAGGTTGGCAAGAATCTCCTTGGCGCGGGCCAGCACCGGCTGCGGCACGCCGGCGAGGCGCGCGACTTGGATGCCGTAACTTTGATCCGCCGCGCCGTCGACAATCTGCCGCAGGAAGACGACTTGCTCGTTGTATTCTTTCACCGCCACGTTGAGGTTGAACACGCGCGCCAGTCGCTGCGACAATTCGGTGAGTTCGTGATAGTGCGTAGCGAATAGCGTCTTCGCGCCGAGCTGTTGATGGAGATGCTCGACGATGGACCACGCGAGGCTGAGGCCATCGAAGGTGCTTGTGCCGCGTCCAATCTCGTCGAGGATCACAAGACTGCGATCGGTGGCGTGATGCAAAATGTTAGCCGTCTCGCTCATCTCCACCATGAACGTGGACTGCCCGCGCGCAAGATTGTCGCTGGCGCCGATGCGCGTGAAGATGCGATCCAGCAAATCCACTCGCGCCGCCGCCGCCGGCACAAAGCTGCCGGTGTGCGCGAGCAACGCGATCAGCGCCACTTGCCTTATATAAGTACTCTTGCCCGCCATGTTGGGGCCGGTGATGAGGGCGACCTGTTTTTCGCCGCTCAATTCCGTTCGATTGGGTACGAACCGCTCGTCCAGCAGCGTTTGTTCCAGCACCGGATGCCGCCCTTCGCGAATTTCCATCGCGCCCTCGCTGCCCACGTGCGGGCGACAATAGCCGTGTAAACGGGCGGTTTCGGCAAATCCGGCCAGCACATCCAGCTGCGCCAGCGCGGCGGCGGCAGTTTGGATGGCGCGCAAATGCTTCAGCACCGCCTCGCGCACTTGGAGGTATAGCTCGTACTCAAGCTTCTCGCTGCGTTCCTGCGCGCCGAGCACTTTATCCTCCATCTGCTTCAGCTCATCGGTGATGTACCGCTCGGCGTTGGCGACAGTTTGTTTGCGGACGTAATGCGCGGGCACTTTTTCGAGATGCGTTTTGGTGACCTCGATGAAGTAGCCGAACACATTGTTGAACCGCACCTTGAGCGACGGGATGCCGGTGTTTTCAATTTCGCGTTGTTGCAGTTGCGCGATCCATTCCTTGCCTTCGGTGGTGCCGCCGCGCAGTTCGTCCAACTCCGCGCTAAATTTTTCACGAATGATTCCGCCCTCACGCAATGCCAATGGCGGTTCATCCACAATCGCGCGCGCGATGAGCGCCACCACTTCCGGTAGCTCCTTCAACTGCGCGGCCAGTTGTGTGAGCAACGGCACGTCGTCCGCGTCGTGCAATTCTAGTTCGCCCGCCTCGCCGTGCGCTTCGTCGATGAGCGAACGCAAGCCGGGAAACTGTTCAATCGCAAAACGCAGGTTCAACAAATCGCGTCCATTGCCGGTGCCGACGGAAAGGCGGGTGAGCGTACGTTCCAAGTCGCGCACTTCGCGCAGGCGATTGCGGAGCTGCTCCAAGCGCGCGCCGTCTTCGACCCACGTTTGCACCGCGAGCTGTCGCGCGTGGATGGCGGGCGCGATGGCGAGCGGTTGCGTGAGCCAATCGCGCAACCGCCGCGCGCCCATCGGTGTCACGGTTTGGTTTACCGCGTGATAAAGGCAAGCGGCATTCGGCGCATCGCGCGTGAGCGGTTCGAGGATTTCCAGGTTGCGCAGCGTCGTGGAATCGAGCGTGAGGAAGTCGTGGTCTTCATAAAAAGTTAGCTGCCGCAAATGCGCCACATCGCGCCGCAGCGTGTTTACTAAATAATGCAACGCGCCACCGGCGGCACCCGTGGCGGCGGTGCGATTTTTGAGGCCAAATCCATCAAGTGATTGCACGCCGAAATGGTCGCGCAAAGTGTACCCCGCCGAGTCGCTGGCGAAGACCCAGCCCTCGTGTTCATTGATGACCGCGCGGCTGCCGGCGATGGCCGCGACGAGGCTCGAATCGCCCTCCGGATGCACGATTTCCGAGGGTTTCAGGCGTTCTAGCTCCGTTTGTAGCGCGGCGGTGTCGGCCATTTCCGTGGCTTTGAAATCGCCCGTGGTGAGGTCAATGACCGCCAATCCAAAGGCTTTGCCTTCACGACTGAGCGCGGCGAGAAAGTTGTTCCGTTCGGCCGTGAGCATTTTCTCATCGAAGTGCGTTCCGGGGCTGAGAATTTGGGTTACTTCGCGGTTGACCAGTTTGCCGGGAACGGCCTCTTCCGTCTGTTCGCACATCGCCACCTTGCGACCGGCGGCGAGGAGTTTGCCGATGTAATTTTCCGCTGCGTGATGGGGGATGCCGCACATCGGCGTGGCGCCGCGTTGAGTGAGCGTGATGTTCAAAATCTCTGCGCACACTTTCGCGTCGTCAAAAAACATTTCATAAAAATCGCCAAGCCGAAACAACAACACCGCGCCCTCGGGCAGATCGCTTTTCAAGCGATGGTACTGCGCCATCATCGGCGTCTGTTTTGTTTTCGCGATCTTCGCGGTCATCGCGCTGACGCTAACTGAAAAAAAAATTTAGGCGAAGGGAAATTTTTTAGCGCGCGCGTCGGGTAAGGTGTGAATACTTTTTTCAATTCGTTGAAAAAAATGCTATGCAAACAGGGTGAAACTGTTGTATACAAAAAACCGAATCGCTTGCGGTTCCCTACAATAACCACTGAAGGAGGTAAGCTTCATGGCCAAGAAAAAAGCTAAGAAAAAAGCAGTGAAGAAAAAAGTTGCCAAGAAAAAGGTAGCGAAGAAGAAGCCGGCGAAGAAGAAGGTTGCTAAGAAAAAGGTAGCTAAGAAGAAGCCAGCAAAGAAAAAGAAGGCTGCCAAGAAAAAGCCAGCGAAGAAGAAGGCTGCTAAGAAAAAGCCGGCGAAGAAGAAGGCTGCTAAGAAAAAGCCGGCGAAGAAGAAGGCTGCTAAGAAAAAGCCTGCCAAAAAGAAAAAGGCGGCTAAGAAAAAAGCTAAGAAGAAGTAGTCTCTTTCAACCGAGAACTATTTCCACACGATGGCGGACGCAAGTCCGCCATCTTTTTTTGTGCACTTTTACGGTGATTTTCGGGTGTTTCTCCGGTTTGGGAATTGCTTCTTCGGGCTGGCTGTTCCACCTTGGCGGCATGTCCTGCCTTGTCTTTGATATCGAAACCTCTGCCCTTCCCAAGGAACAACTGGACGAGGGCCGACTCGAATACCTGTTTCGGCCCGCGGAAAAAATGCTCGATGAAGCGGCCAAAGCGCAGAAGCGCGAAGAGATCGATATGCAGTTCAACCTCTGGCCGTTCACCGCCCAGTGTGTTTGCATCTGCCTCATGAACGCTGACACCGGCCGGGGGAAGGTGCTGTATATTTCCGATGACTTCGAGGAGCCAAGTGATGGCCCCGTGGAATTCGTGGCGTGCATTGACGAGAGCGAGTTGCTCGATCAATTCTGGAAACTGTCCACCAAGTACGACAAGATTTGCACATTCAACGGGCGATCTTTCGACGTGCCTTTTCTTTATCTTCGCTCCGCTTTGCTCAATGTGCCCATCTCGCGCAAGGATTGGCTGGGCTATCGTTTTCAAGTCGAACCGCATTGCGACCTTGCGGAGCAGTTTACTTTTTACAACGTCAGCGGCTGGACCGGCGCGGCGCGGCGCTTCAATCTGGATTTCTATTGCAAAGCTTTTGGCATCGATTCCCCTAAGGCCGAAGGCGTCACGGGGATGGATGTGAACGATCTAATGGCCGAGGGCCGCTACCGCGAGATTGCCGAGTACTGCGTGCGCGACGTGGTGGCCACCACGCGGCTGTACGAAATTTGGCGCGAACGGCTGGCTGGCATCCGTTAGCACTCGTTTAAAAAAAAAGTTTGGCACGTGAAAGTTCCGCTTGAGCTTGGCGGGAAATTGTGGTTTATTGATGGCGAACCAGCCGTTCCTGTTGTCGGCTGCGCCATGGCTACGTCACACGACAAACAAGGCGAGTGGGTGGACTCGCAGCAATGGTCGCTCAAGCTGCCCAACCGTTGGCACGTGCTGCCGCACGAAGTGGTGTTCGCGCTCTTCCTCGGCGCAGTGTGGTTGCGGCTCGGCACAGTCGTCGGCTTCGCTCATTCCAGCACGCTCATTTACGGGCTCTATCTTCTCTCACTCATTATGGTGGTGGCGTGGACGCAGTCGCGGCCTTCGCCGTATCGTTGGCGGGTGCGGATGTTGTTCACGCTCACCGTCAGCGTGCTCTCGTATTTTTCGCTAACCACCGCCGTGCCACTGATGCACAACCCGCACGGGCTCGCCCTCGCCTGGCATCAGGATGCCGCGCTGAGCCAATGGGATGTGGCGCTGTTTGGCGACCTGCCACGCGCGCTGATGGCATCCCAACCGGCGGCGTGGGTGACGGATCTGTTTATGGGGTGTTACCTGTTTTTCTTTTACTATCTCGTGGGCGGGCTGTTGTTTTATTTCATCACTAATCTGAACAAATTCCGCGTGTGTCTCGTGGGCTTTTGCACGCTGTACGCGTTGGGGTACGTGGGCTATATGCTGCTGCCGGCTGCGGGGCCGGTTGCGGAAATGGGCGCGCGCACCGGCGGCTGGCTCACTAACGTGGGCGGCAGCGTCATCGCCCAGAGGACGAATGGCGTGGACGTTTTTCCAAGCATTCACATGGCGGCTTCGTTATTTCTGTTGCTCTTCGATTGGGAACATCGCCGCAAACATTTCTGGTGGGTGCTCGCGCCGGTGGTGGGGCTGTGGATTTCCACGGTGTTTCTGCGCTACCATTATGGCATCGATCTCGTGGCCGGCATCGCACTGGCGCTGGGCTGCATTTGGCTGACGCGGTGGTATGCCCAAAGCCAACTCTGCGACGAGGTGGAAGCTGAATGCGCCGCGCACGGCAAACAAGCGGTGGTCGCACATGAGTCACTCGATTCGCAAGAATCGGTTTAGGACACATTGGGCATTGGACACGCCGCATTTTGCCGCTAGCTTCCGCCAATGATTATTGGCGTCCCCTGCGAAGTAAAAGCCGAAGAGCACCGTGTGGGTTTGCTGCCGTCCGCCGCGTACCAACTCACCCAGCGCGGCCATCGCGTGCTGGTGGAAACCGGCGCGGGTGCGGGCAGCGGCTATCCCGATATCAACTACACCGAAGCCGGCGCGGAAATTTGCGACACGCACGAGGGCGTGTTTGCCGCCGCAGATCTCATTGTAAAAGTAAAAGAACCGCAGCCGGAAGAAACCCCGATGCTGCGCGAAGGCCAAATCCTGTTCACTTACCTCCACCTCGCTCCGGCGCCCGAGTTGACCCAAGCATTGGCCGCGAGCAAGTGCACGGCCATTGCCTACGAAACCATTGAGGTCAACGGCCGCCTGCCGTTGCTCGAGCCGATGAGCGAAATCGCCGGGCGCATGTCCGTCATTGTTGGCGGCTATTATCTCGCCAAACATTTCACCGGCAGCGGCACGTTGCTCGGCGGCGTGCCCGGAGTGTTGCCCGGTAAAGTGGTGGTGCTCGGCGGCGGCGTCAGTGGCGTGAACGCCGCCCGAATGGCCACCGGCCTCGGCGCGGATGTCACCATCCTCGAGGTGGACGTCGAGCGGATGCGGTTTCTCGACATCACGTTGCACACCGCCCACACACTTTACTCCGACCCCGCGCATCTTATGGAGCTGCTCCCCAACGTCGATCTCCTCATCGGTGCCGTGCTCGTCCCCGGCGCCAAAGCCCCCAAGCTCATCACGCGCGAAATGCTCCGCGTCATGCGGCCTGGCAGTGTGGTGGTGGATATCGCCATCGACCAAGGCGGCTGCGCCGAGACCAGTCGGCCCACCACCCACAACGATCCCGTGTACACCGAGGAAGGTGTCATCCATTATTGCGTTGCCAATATGCCCGGCGCTTATGCGCGCACCGCCACCCAAGCGCTCGCCAACGTCACTTTCCCTTACGTGGATATCATCGCCAACCGCGGCCTCGCCGAAGCCGCCGCCGCCAAGCCCGAACTACTCGGCGGCATCAACGTGATGGGCGGCCAAGTCACCTGCCCCGCCGTCGCCGAAGCCCACGGGATGGAGTGCGGCGAAGTAGTATTGTAGTTCTCCCGGCGGCATCACTTCGCTTCGCGCACAAACGCGCGCAACAACTTTTCCTGTTGTTCATTTCCCAAGGCTAATTCTGGATGCCATTGCACGGCTACTAGCCACGGGTCACCCGGCGCATTGCCTTCGATGGCCTCGATGACTCCGCTCCGGTCGGTGGCGGTGATGCGCAGGTTGCGGCCCAATTTCAAAACCGCTTGCCGGTGGTAACTGCCCACGTTGGCGAGGCGTTGGGTTTCGGCAATGTTCGCCAATCGGCTGCCTTCGGCGAGGGACACGGGATGGCCGTCGGAATTGAAATGGAGGTCGGCCAGTGTTTTATTGTCGTCGAGATTGCGCAGCGTGCCGCCCCGGGCGACGTTCAAGATTTGGCAGCCGCGGCAAATTCCCAAAATGGGCAACTGCTTTTTCACGGCGGCTTGGATGAGTGCGATTTCAAAATCATCGCGCTGGCGATTCACCTCCGCGCCTTCGGCGGGATTGCCGCCGTACAATCGCGGATCCACATCGCCGCCGCCGCCGAGGATGATGCCGCCGATATTATTTTTTTCCAGCCACGCCTCAATACGTGCGGAGTCCGCGCCGGTTTGTTCTGGATGAAAAGGAACCAATCGGCCACCGGCGCGAGTTATGGAAATTTTGTAGGCTTCGTTGATGCCCAGCTCGCGCAGCCAAGTGTCGTTGGGCGAGAAGGCGATGTTCGGCGCATCGGCGGGCAATCTGCTTTCCGCCCATTGATCCAGCGCGAAGGGGAACACGATGCGATAGCCGAGGCACGCCAGCACCATCAGCCCCGCGCCAATTGCCACTCGCCGCGGCCAACGCCGGGGTTTGGGGGCGGCGACTTCGGCTTCGGTGTTAGTCTTTTTGGGGGTCTCCATCATCCGTGCTGGGCGCGCCCTCGCCGGTGATGAGGTCGAGGTTCACCTTGCCGTGTTTCAGAAATACCGCGAGCGGGAAAAAGATGCCGAGCGCGGGGCCGGGGTCTTCCTTGGAAAAAATATCGTACACATTGTGTTTGTGATCGCCGAGCACGCGGCGGGCTTCGGCGAGGCGCGCTTTGGGGTCGAGGCCGGTTTTTAATCCGCGCAACAATGCCTTAAGTCCGGCGCGTTTGGAGCCATCGCGGAATTCGGATTTGGCGGTTTCCCAGCCGGATTTCAGCGCGGCGTGGCCGGCCTCGCTGTGGGAGAGTTCGTTGAGCGTGGCGAGGAAGGCGAGGATTGGGATTTCGGTTTTCACATCCATTCGCCGCTCGGCATCGAGGTCGACCTTGCCGGTGGAGGCGAGTTGAAACGTGAGCCACGGATAATCCCAGCCGGACTCGACGGCTTGGATGAGCCCGCCCCAGAAGCGGGGGTTTACTTCGATGAGATGCGGCGCGGAATCAGGCTGGCCGTCCCACCGAAAATCCAGTTCGGCCACCCCATGCCAATCGAGCGGGCCGAGCACTTCACCGGCGATTTTTTCCATCGCAGGCGCTTCGACCGTTTCGCGCATTGCGCCCGGGCCGGTCTTGGCGGGAAAAATGCGGAGGTTGCGGTAGGTCATGCACGCCTCGAGCTTGCCGCGATTGAAAAGTGTGGTGACGCAATAATCATCGCCGGGGACGAGCGCCTGAATGATCGGCAAATCGCCGGGCGCCAAATTGAATTGGTCCACGAACTGCAGAAATGTTTTTTCCAATTCGTCGCGCGTATCAATTTTGGCGATGCCCACGCCCGAGGACGACTCGCGGATTTTCAGGAACGCCGGCACCGCCATTTCGCCGAGCTGCGCGTGAAAGTCCGCCACCGTTTCTGGAATCCAGGTGGCCGGCATCGGCAAGCCGCGCTCCTGCGCGTACGCCGCGATCGTGCCCTTGTTGTGCACTTGCATGATTTCGTCGATGCCCGGTAGCGCCAGCGAAATGTGCGGCTCGAACCGCTCGCGATGTTGCGCGATGAGGTAGCTCTCCTTGTGAATGGGCAACAGAACGTACGGCCGGTCGTCGTCCGGTTTGTGTTCGATCACCACCGCCTCCAGCGCATCGAGGAAGCCCTCGGGATCCCGATCGGGATCGGGATACTTGAATTTCGCCGTGCAGTATTTCGACAGCGACCCTGGCGTCATCGAATAATGATCGCCTGCCACCACCTCCACCCCGCGCCGCCCGAGGCTGCGCACGGCCACCAACGTCTGCCAGCCGCGCGCGAAAGTGACGATCGCCCGTCCCGCCGATTGTTCAGATTGTTTACTCATCGATCCAGTCCGTGATTGTAAACCCGTTCCAGTTGCGTCGCCCGTGAAAGCTCAACCGGGCTGATTATTTTTCGATCCGGCGGCATCGGCCCGCCGTTGTATTTCTCGATCGTCGCCAAAAACGGTTTCCAGTTCAAGTCACCAAGCGCCGTGAGCTTGCCCATTTCCCGCCCCGTCGTTTTGTTCCACGCGTGAAAAACCAGCTCCGAACAATACAGATTTTCCTGCCCCAACTCGTATTTGAAATCGTACGGCTTCCCCGCGTGCGGATGCAGGTTCGCCAAAAATTTTGGCAGATGCTCCCGATGCGCCGTCTTCACGCGAAACGCCGCCCACCGTCCATCGCGGCTCACCGATTTCCATTTTTCAAACGGCGTATAAATTACCCCCGCGCCCGTCGCCTCGATCACTGTCCACGCCCCGTCGCGTTTGTGCAGCACGCCCACGTGCGAGTAATTCGATTCCGTGACGCCTTCGATGGCCACCACCAAATCCCCCTCCAATGACAGCGCCTGAAAAACCAAATCCCCCTCTTGCGGCGAGTAAGTCCGCGATTGTTCGAGGCCCGCACAGCCCGAGAGGCTAGCGGCTAATGCAATGGTTCCAAATACGTTTGCGATCTTCATTGTGTGGGAAAGGTAACATCGCGCCGCATAAAGCGTTAATTGAAACGACGCGGCCGACCATCGACTGAGTCGATGTAGCCCGGGCTACATTTCACGTCCAAATCTGGCGGTCGAGGCTGCGGTATTGGATGGCTTCGGAGACGTGTTCGGCTTGGATAGATTCGGTGCCGGCGAGGTCGGCCATGGTGCGGGAGACTTTTAGGATGCGGTCGTAGGCGCGGGCGCTGAGGTCGAGCTCTTCCATCGCGGCGCGCAGGAGGTCGCGCGTGGGATCGTCGAGGGCGCAGTGTTTTTGGAGGTGGCGCGATTGCATTCGGGCGTTGCAGCTGGGCTTGCCGCGCCAGCGGCGGTATTGGGCGCGGCGGGCTTCGAGCACGCGTTCGCGGATGGTGGCGCTGGATTCGCCGCCGGATTGCGAATCCATTTCGCGGAACTTCACCGGCGGCACTTCCACGTGCAAATCGATGCGGTCGAGCAACGGCCCGGAAATGCGGCCGAGGTAGTTTTGAATTTCGCGCGGGCTGCTGCGGCTTTCGGCGGGCATCTTGCCGTCGGGCGTGGGGTTCATTGCGGCGACGAGCATGAACTCCGCCGGGAACGTCATCGTGCCCGCCGCGCGGCTGATGGTGACGTGGCCGTCCTCGAGCGGTTGACGCATGGTTTCCAAAACGCTGCGGCGGAATTCGGGCAGTTCGTCCAAAAACAAAACGCCGTGATGGGCCAACGAAATTTCGCCGGGCGATGGGTTGATGTTGCCGCCGAGCAATCCTGCATCGCTTGCCGTGTGATGCGGCGCGCGGAAGGGGCGCTGCGTGACGAGCGCTTGCTTGGCCTCGAGCAATCCGGCGACGCTATGGATGCGGGTGGTCTCGAGCGCTTCATCCAAAGTAAGCGGCGGCAGGATGGTACCCAGCCGTTTGGCGATCATACTTTTGCCCGTGCCCGGCGGGCCGATGAGAATCAAATTGTGCCCGCCCGCGGCAGCGATTTCCAGCGCACGCTTCACGGTTTCCTGCCCCTTCACTTCGGCGAGGTCGTACTCGCCATTGGCTTGATGTTCAAACAGCGATTTTGTGTCCACATACGTGGGCGAGATGGGCGCGGTGCCGGCGATGAAGCTTGCCGCCTCGCGCAGATTTTTCACGGGGATGACCTCCAGGCCTTCAACGACCGCTGCCTCGGCCGCGTTATCCGGCGGCACCAGCAAACCGCGTCGCCCTTCCGCGCGCGCGCTGAGCGCCACGGGCAACACACCCTTCACGCGCCGCACTTTTCCGGTGAGCGCCAGCTCACCGATGATTGTGTAGTCCGCCGCGTCGCCGATGCTCGATTGTTCGCTGGCCATCAGCCATGCGATCCCGATTGCCAAATCAAAGCTCGGCCCTTCCTTGCGCAGATCGGCGGGGGCGAGGTTGATGGTCGTTTTGCCCGGCGGCAAATGAAAGCCCGAGCTGGTCATCGCGGCGGAAACGCGCTCCACCGATTCCCGCACGGCGGCATCCGGCAAGCCGACGACCACAACTTTTTGTTCGCCCGGTCCCACGCTCACTTCCACCTCTACCGGCACCGCTTCCACCCCGCGTAGCGCGGCCGCATAAACCTTGGAGAGCATGGGCGCACGGTACGCCCTGCTCTGGTATTTGTGAATTAAAATATAAAAGACAACCGCGCCCAGATTTCATCTGAGTTTTCGCCTCTTCTCAAACCCTCCCCCAACAGCATTTGCACCAGAGCCGGTGTGGCGTAGGGTGGCGGGCATGAAGCAGGTTCTCTTGATGATTGCGGTGGTGGCGTTGGTGGGGGGGGATGTGGGACGACCTCAAAGGAAACCCCTACATTAAATTCATGGGTTTCTGCCCCGAGCGACCCGAATAATGTCAAAATTGAGAAAACGATTCGTGGTGCGCTGAAGATGCCCACGGGCGAACTCACCAAGGCGGACTTGGTGAGAGTGACGGGGGAACGATGAAATGCTCCGGCGGGGCTGGGTTAGGGTTTGTCGCGGAGGTTGTTGATGATGAGCCGAACGAGAAACAGAAAAAATGCCCCGAGCACAATTCCCAATGCGATTTTCACCACCATGATTATTTTGGCGCGGCGGGCTTGGGTTTTATTTCTTTCAGGAAACTGAAGAATTCGGACTTGGTGGAGAGAATCAGCAGATCCTTCTGGGACAAGGTCAGTTTATAGGTCTCCATGGTTTTAATAAATTTATAAAACTCCTCGGAATCGGGGCTCTGGGCAAAGGCCTCGGCATAAATCTTGGCCGCCTCGGCGTCTGCCCGGCCTTGGATTTCCTTTTCCTTGCGCGTGGCCTCGGATTCGATCGTGTCCAGTTGCCTCTGCCTTTTCCCGTCGATTTCAGCAGCTTGCCCCTGCCCCTCGGATCGGAATCCCTCGGCGATCTTTTTCCGCTCAGCAATCATGCGTTTGAAAATTTCCGCTTGCACCTGAGGGGCATAGTTGATGCGCTTGAATTGAAAATCGAGCAGTTCAATCCCGTACTCCGCCACCTTCGGCTGGGAGTCAGCCAAGATTTTATTGCTGATGGCCTTGCGTCCAATCACAAACGTCTGCAGTTGCTGTCCCGACTCACCAGTTTGGTTGGCATCGACGATCGCCTCACGCTGTTCAGAGCGCACCACTTCCACCAAGTCGTGGTTGGCAACGGCCGACCGGGTGGTGCTGTTGAGGATGTCATTCAGCCGCGACTGGGCGTAAACCTCGTCCTTCACCTTCCTGAAAAAAATGACCGGATTGGAAATCCTCCATCTGGCATAGGTGTCGATAGCAATGAACCGCTTGTCCTTGGTGGTGATTTGACTAGGTAGACCGTCCCATTCCAGGATGCGTCGCTCGAACCGCCGCACCTTGTCCACAAACGGCATCTTAAAATGCAATCCAGGTACTTTAATGGCTTTTCCAACGGATTCTTCAAATTGCCTTTGGAGCTTTTGGAATTCTTCCTTTTCAGCCTCGGTTTGATTTCCATCCTTCTTAACCGGTTCCTTCAGGACGCCTGGGATTTTACCAAACCGGGTAATAAATACTTGTTCCGGCTCGGACACAACATACGTCGATGAAAACAGCCCGATGATGGCCAGCAGAACCAATACGGCTAATGCAATTTGATTTTTCATTTTTTATCTTTCGCGATCCAAATTCAGCAATGGCAACACGCCATTGACGTTCTCATCGATGATGATCTTTCGATCCACCGCCTGATAGATGTCCGACATCGTTTCCAGATAAATCCGCTGCCGGGTAATTTCGGGTGCCTTTTTATATTCCTCAAAAACCTGCGTAAACCGGCTGGCTGCGCCCATGGCTTCATTGACCCGCTTCACTGCATACCCTTCAGCCCCCTCAATGGTTTGCTTGGCGGTGCCCTCAGCCTTGGGTATCTCACGTTGAACCGTTGCCTCGGCATTTAGGATGGTGGTTTTCATTTCCTGTTCGGCCTGGTTCACCTCGTTAAAAGCCGGCTTCACTTCGTCCGGCGGGCTGACGCTCTGCAGGATCACCCGGTCCACCGTGATGCCCAGCGTGTAGGCCTTGGCCTTGACCAGAGCCTGCAGTTTCCTCATGGCCTCGTCCTGAATCTCACCCCGACCAGTGGTCAACACCTCGTTGATGGTGCGGTCGCCCACGACCTCCCGCATCACCGCCTCATTCATGTCCCGAAACGTCCGATCCACATTCCTGACCTTGAACAGGTACACGGCCGGATCAACGATGGTGTACTGGGTGACCCATTCGACGTTGGCCACGTTTAGGTCGCCGGTGAGCATCAACGACTCAGCGAGGCCGCCCCCGGCCGTGGATGGGAACCTTCCTTGAAACTCACTTTCTTCCGAGGGGGTGCGAAAACCAAATTCGAGCTTCAACTGGCGTTGCACGGGAACTTTAAATTCCTGGTCCATAAAAAACGGCAGTTTGAAATGGAGCCCTTGGCCTACATCCCGATCCACCTTGCCAAATCTCAGGACCACCGCCCGTTCCTCGGGGTCCACCGTGAATACGCTGGTGTATCCGGTGAACGCCACGACGAGGATGCCCGCGAAGATTATCATCACCCCTTTGTATTTCGAGAGATCGAAGTTTTCCAACTCATTGAGAAAATCATTCTGGTTCATGACAGTATTTTTCTTAAGCCCAGCCACCCTGAAAAGGGCAACGTGATCTCGTTGCGGACGTTAGGCATCAAAACCCGCGCAGGGTCAAGACGATTATAACCGTACTTATCCACCTCCATGGGAGGAACCACCCTAACTCTTCCTCCACTTGGCCGCCACTATGATTGGCGCGGGTATCTTTGGCGCCACCGGCGGATTCGCGTACCGCTGCATCCGGTAGGTCCACGACGACAACTTTCTGTTCGGCCCGGTCCCACGCTCACCTCCACTTCCACCGGTACGGCCTCTACCCCGCGCAACGCTGCCGCATAAACCTTGGAGAGCACGGTCGCACGGTACGTTGTGCGCGGAAATTAAAATATAAAGTTAAAATAGAAGATTTTAAAAAATAAATGACAAGCGCGCCCAAATTTCATCCGAGCTCTCACCGTCCTCGAAACTTACTGCATTGCGTTCGCCGTGCAGGTTGCGTCCGTTGAAATGATCCCAGCCAACCGAGAGCGACCACTGTTCGGAAATGCGTTGAGTGAAGCCCAGCCCCAACCCCACGCCGCGCCCGAACCGCAGGCTGGCGTCCACCGATGAATCGTCCCACAAACCGTTGCGATGTCGTGCGCCCAGCGTGTATTCCTGCTGGCCGGCGCCGCTGAGCACGGCTTCGGCGGCGAAGGGGAAATATGTGTTGGCGTCCCAGCGATAACCGCTGCTGAGTTTCCACGACATGCCGCGCGTGGTGAGATAATTTTCCACGTCCGGCAGCGCGAAGCTGTTATACGAGTAACTTTTCACCCATGCGTCGCCGCCCTCGGCGTAGTCCGCCGCACCCAGCAGATAACTCCATGTGGAAGCACTGAGCGCGTAGCCAAGAAGATTGGCCGCGCGCATATCGGTTTTTGAAACACTCACGCCCTTATTGCCGTAATACGTTGCGAGATCACTGAGATCGCCGCTGCCTCGGCCATAAAATGTGGCGTCCAGCCGCGCCATCGTGTACGGCAGCCATTCGCTGTAATGTGCTGCGCCGCGTTCGCGAAGGCGTTCGCCCAAGCTGCCCGCAAACGCCATCGAGTTATTGAGCCCGCCGGTGGTGATCAGGATATTGCCGTCATTGGTCAGCGTGCCATCGGCATTCACAAAACGGCGCACCGGCGAAGTGAATTCGCGGTCGCTCGTGCTGTAGACCGCGTAGGCGTCATTGAAGGGATCGAGAAAGCGTCGGCCAAAAAACTGCCAAGGCGATCGTGTCGTGCTGCCCGTGGCACCGCTACGATAGCGCGTTCGATACCCCAACGCCTCCAGTCGCGATCCGTGCCCAAACTCGTGGTGGCTCACCTTGTACACGTTCATCGTGTAAAGGCTCACCGCGCTGCCAAACCAAAACTCGCCCTCACGCGAAAGCCCCCAGCGTTCGCCTGCGTTGAGCTCTTCCAGCGCGTATGCATTGAGATCCACCCACTCGCGCCCGAAATGTTCCCAAGCGCGATCAGAATTGAGTTCCCGTAAATAACCCGAATCAAATGAGAACGACCGCTCAAATGGCTGCGCCATCGCCGCAGTTGAAAAAAGCGCCATGCCCAGAAAAGTGCAAATTAATTTCATCCCGCAAACAAACGCCAGTCCACGCGTCCTGTCAAAGCAAAGTCATTGGCGGCGGTGGAGGCGCAAGATGTGCGGCAGCTCAAGACGGCCATTGAGGCGTGGTCGACTTGGGATAAGCTGATGCGGGCGAATCACCAGATTTAGAGTGAAAAGGTGGAGAAGCCGTTAATTGACATCAACGTGATGGCGGCATTGCCGAGTCGGGCGGAACTGGAGTGGCAACGAGAAGAGGGGAAGACGGTCATTGAGTTGAAGGCGAGGTGAGCTAGATTCTAACCAGCTGCTTCCCCCGCCTCTTCTTCCGCGTTCCGTGCCAAACCAATCCCCTTTTCCTTCTTCTCCCTTACGTAGTAAGGAGAAGAAGGGAAAAGGGGGAAGCCCCCCGGAAAGGAAAATATGCAAATTGGAATTCGAATAGGAGCAAGAGACATCACTACAATGGCAACGGATGCAATCGTGAACTCAGCCAACTGTAGGCTTAGCGAAGGTGGCGGGGTATGCGGAGCCATTCACAATAGAGCGGGAGCAAAGTTCACGAAGGCTTGTGCCAAGCTCTCTCGGAGGTTGGGCGGCATTCTGACCAGCGAAGCATTCATTACTGGCGGCTATAACTTGCCAGCCCGTCACGTCATCCATACGCTGGGGCCTGTTTGGCACGAGGAACGGGTTGATGAGCATGCTCGGTGGAGTGCGGAACTGGCGGCCTGCTACACGAACAGTCTGGCGATTGCCGAGGAACACAAGCTCGCCAGCATTGCGTTCCCTTCCATTGGCACGGGTGCATTTGGTTGGGATAAGAAAAAGGCTGCGAAAATCGCTATCCGCGCCGTTTTGAATCATGACGCGCGGCATGTTGAGGGAGTGTTTCTGTGTTGCCATAAAGATGTGGAGGAAATGTTCATGATGTGTTCTTTCGTTACGGCAGAGCTACAGAAGCAAGACCAAATGAGGAACAACTAATCATGCCGAAAGCCAAACACCATCACAGCGTGTACGTGGTTGAGCTGGATGAGGCGGTGTTGAAGCAGAAAAAGTTTTGTGCTGCCAACCCGAACTTTGACCCTTACCTTTCCTGCTTGTACGTGGGGATGACGGGGCTGGATCCGGAGGTGCGTTTCGAGAATCACAAGCGCGGCTACAAAGCCAGCGGGTACGTGACAAAATACGGGCTGCATTTGTTGCCGGAGATTTATGAGTGCTACAATCCGATGAGCTACGAGGTGGCGGCGGCAAAAGAGAATTCGCTGGCGGAGGATTTGCGCGCGGAAGGATATGCGGTTTGGCAGAATTGAAAGCGGCCCACAAAAAAGCCGCCCTTGAACCAAACCGAAGTTCAATCGCCGGGCGGCTACCAATCCTTTTCGATACGTCCCTTGCGGGCTTTCTCTCGAAGGTCAATGCCCTTGGTAGGACACCTGCCATCTGATCCCTGCCAGTACCCCCGAAGGTGTGCTGTGAGGTTGAGAGTTTTTTACCCCGAAGGATCGTCAGTTCTCGTGGTCAGTTGGCTGACCGAGGGGCTCCGAAGAGCCGCTCAACGCAGAAGAAGTTATCACAAATTTAGCCGCGGCCAAGCCGGAGTTATTATTTCGTATGCACCGGATTTTCACCGTTTATTGACATCGCCCCAATCGGTGTGGAGGAAAAGGAATTGCAAAAGTGGCGGAGGGGGCGGGATTCGAACCCGCGGTAGGGGTAAACCTACGCACGCTTTCCAAGCGTGTGCCTTCGTCCACTCAGCCACCCCTCCGGGAGGGCCACTGTGGCGGAGGCGCGCGCGCGCGGCAAGATTTTCCGGTGAGTTCGGCCTTGCCTCGCCTACCCGCGGCGCGTTTCAATGGCCGCGCGAATGAGTACCCCCGGCATGCACAAATGCTCCTGCCAATCCTGCGGCGAGCATCTGGAATACCCTCCTGATTTTGAGGGTACCATCGTGGCGTGCCCCCATTGCGGCCAAGGCACTGAGCTGCACCAGTCCAAGTTCACCGAGACGCAAGCCGTCCCCGCCACCTCACCGCCCCCCATGAAAGGCGGCGGCGGTCGTGGCAGCGTGATGCCCCCCAGTCGCGGCCGCGCCGAGCCCGATCCCCTTGCCGCCGCCGCGCCGCGAACTGAAAAACTCACTCCCGAATCCATCCCCGCCGCCGAACCCGATGCCCCAAACGCCTGCGTGAACTGCGGCGAGGTCCTTGGTGAAGATGATAACGTCTGCGTCGAATGCGGCCATCGTCGGCCCACCGTCAGTAATTGGAACGGCATCGCCATCTTCCGCCTGGTCGCCGGCATCATCATCGCCTGCGAACTGCTCGTGCTCATTTTGCAATGGACCACCACTGGCAAACCCTTTGGCCTGCGACAACGCACTCGCCATGCCACGCTGTTGAAATTGGGATTACGAAAAGAACTCACCCCCGCCCAAGCCGCCGCCGCGCAATCAGGCCCCAACTCCCCCGCCGGAAGCGTCGCTAAAGATCCCGACCTTCTCCTTAAAGACCACCGCCTCACCACCGACAAAAACAACGGCGCCCAATACATCATCGGCACAGTTAAAAACATTTCCCAATACCGTTACCTCGCCGTGCAAGTCAACTTCGCCCTACTCGATGACACCGGCCAAGTCATCCCCGATGCAAACGTCTCCGCCTACACCCAAACCATTGAGCCCGGCAAAGACTGGCCCTTCAAAGTCCTCGTCCTTGATCCCGATGCCAAAACCTACCGCCCCCTCCCCCCCGTGGAAGGCGTGCGTTAAATCACATTGGATCCGGAAAAATAGGTTGAGGGATAAATGGTGGAGCCATGGAGAGTCGAACTCCAGACCTTCGCGTTGCGAACGCGACGCTCTACCAACTGAGCTATGACCCCACGAAGGAAGCCCTTCTGTACCGCCCGTCTGCCGCGCGTCGAGCGCAAAGCGCGGTTAGCGTTTCACGCGGTAGATGCGGCCTTGCGGGCCGGAGATGACGGGTTCGAAAAATTGCGGGTCGTGCTGGCCAAGTAGAAACATTTGGATGTAATTGGATTCGTAGTAGGGCGTGCCCAGCAGATAGGCACCCCCGTTTTCATTTGAAAAGACGATGTGATGGTTGGCGGTTTGGATGTGGGGATTGTTGGCGGTGTTGAATCGCTGGATGAGGACGCGGCCGGGGCGTTTCGGATCGGGGTTAACGATCTCAATGGACTTGAGAGGTAGTGCGGGGTAGCCGGCAACGATGTTGGCTTGTGGCACGAGGTGGGCTTTACCGGTGTGGTCTTTGAAGGCAAGGTTTGGCAGGGCGAAAGCGTTCTCACCGCTTTGTCAGCGAGAGGGTTTTGAGGTTGCAGTGGAGGCGCTTGCCATCGCGTGTTTCGATGGAGAAATAGGGCATCGAAATGCGGTTAAGGTTAGCGGGTGTGAGGGGCGGCTTGAATGGAGTTTTTTGGATGTAAAAAAATGCCTCCAAATCGCAGAAGGCGGTGGCTTCCATGGATTTACCATCGGGATGGATGCGGCCGACGGCGATGACTTTGGAGTTGTCCCCCATGGGTTGCCAGGCGGTTTGCTCGAGAAAGGTGGACCGGTTGGAGGTGGGCTTGCCAGTGGCGAGGTCGCGTTCGCTGAATTGGTGCAGCACAGGGAAAATGGGCATCATTTGCGCGGGCAGATAGAGGTACACGTCGCGCGTGCGGCCGGGACCGGGTAGCCGGGGTGCTTGAGGATTTCCAAAATCTCGTTGGGCGATTGGGTGGAGGAGCGAAAGATTTGTTCCACGGCGAGCGCGCCGCCCCGGGGCGGGCCGTCTTGATGAAATGCTTCCACGGAGAGCCTTGCGAGGTTGGCGGCGAGGGCCTGTGAATTTGAGTTGAAAATCTTGGCGATGATATAGTTGTCGTGGCTTTGGTTGTAGGGCGAGGTGAGCACGTTGCGTCCGGAGTACAGCCACACGGCGCTGCCGTAATCCCACCAGGTGAGCACGTAGTCACCGGGCTTGGAAATTTTCCGCAGTTCGGCCAGTTGGGCTACTTCGGGTTCGCGTAGCACTGGCGGTCGGCCCCGGGCCAGGAGCAGGTCGTGGTCATAATTTGGTTTGATGAGCCCGTAGGCCAAGGGCATAGTGAGCAATCCCGCCATCAGCCAAGCAGTGAACCAGCCTTGGTGTTTTTTGGAAAACTCAAAAAATGGCAGGCTGCCGAGCATGGCCTTGGGTTTATCGGGACTGAACCTGCGCGTGAGCTCCAACAGCCCCAGTGGAATATAAGTAGCGCCCAGAGCAGCCAGGGGCACGGCGTGAATGGTGAACCGATGCCCGGCAATATGGGCTAGATAAATGCCGATGCCCAGCAAGGGCGCGCCAATGAGAAATTCCGGGTGTAAAATAATCAAAAGCGCCAGGCCAAAGATCGCCAGCGCGAAGCCCAGATCGGATCCACTCACTCGCTTGGCCACGTTGGTTTCCCTCGGATTATCTTTCGCGGCAAAGAAAGGCGTTGCTTTGACTTCCACGATGGTTTCCTTCACTTGCTGAAATTTCAATTCCGGCAGGGATGGTGCCGCATTTGGATTGGCGGCGGGTTTGGTGCCGCTCCATGCCTCCAGCTTGGCCTGCACGCCGGGCAGGTAACCGAGGGTCTGCTTCACCACATGCCAAGGTCCGCCGAGGTAAAGCATTAGCAAAACAAAAAACACCGCCGCGCCCCGGATGGCATCGATTTATTTTTTCGGATTGGAAAGGCGAGTGTTTGCGTTGCCACATCAGCCAAAGCGCCCCGACTATGAGCATCAGCCCAATCAGTATTTTCCATGGGGCTTGGAAAAGCAAACTGCCGGGTGTCCAAATGCAAAACAAACCGCCCAGTGCCACGAGCAGGATGGCGTCCCACGTGAACGTCGTCATCGGCCTCCGGCCCCCACGGCAGTTTTGTTTCGCTGATGCAGTTGTTCCAAAACCAGCAGCAGCAATCGGTAGCCAATGAAGCACAAGCTCATGGCGATGACGACCGAGGCGCCGGAGCCGTACACGAACGGATAAAACATCAGCATCAGCGCGCCGGCCAGCAGCCAAGCGCGGGATTCCTCGCGATGCGCGCGCAGCAGAAAGTACAGCGCCATGGCCGGCCACGTGACGGCGAACATGTCCGTATCAAAATACCCCGGCGTGGTGCGGCTGAAATAACTGGTGGCCCCCACCGCCAGCAGTCCGGCACAGAAACCCCACAGCGTGGAGCCATAAAGGCGCCCAATTAATATCACCGGCACAACGATGAGCGGCGCGATGAGGATGGGCATCCACGTGGTGAGCATGGGCAGGCTCACGCCCATTTTCACCAGCGCGGCGCCGAGCAACGTGAGCAGGCCTTGATGATAAATATCGGCATGCTGCACCAGTTGATCCGGCTGGGCGGCCGTGCCTTGTTCGATGACGGAGGCATAGAAAAAACTGTCATGCGTGGTGAGCAGGTAGCCATCCTTCCATTTGTAATCCGCGTGCTCCGGCTTGTCGGCATTGCGCACCCATTCGGCGCGCAACCACGCGCCCGCGCCCCACGCAATGAGGATTGCGAGTAGCAGCAATGTTCGGCTGGCCCAACGTTGTGGAGTTCTCGAGGCAGCATCCAGCTCTGCATGCAACTTTTTCCGGCGGCTCATTGATGACCTCCTCGCGCAGAACAGGCGGCACCTGTTGAGTAGGCGATTGTGCTACGCCTCGTCTCGTCACTCTGTCTTTTTCGCTTGGAACGTCTTGGCCATGGCAATCCGGCGGGCATCATGCGCGCGGCGTGGCGCGGCGTCGACTCCCAGCTATTCACCATGCGCGCGCGGTGGATAACTTTCGGCTTTGGGGCTTCCCTGCATTGGGCGAGGTTGCGCATTATCGGGCAGGAGGAAACCCATCGTGGTTTGGTTACTTGGAGCTGAAGGAAATGCAATCCACCCCGTCCGATGCCGGCGAGCAGCAACCCCACCCGTGGTACGTGGCTCACACGCGCCCGCGTTGCGAGAAAAAGCTCGTGGCGTGGTGCGGCCGCGAGGGCCACGCCTGCGAACTGCCCACCTACGCCAGCGTGCGCAAATACCGCGGCAAGGAAGTGACCTTCCACAAGCCGCTGTTTCCCGGCTACGTTTTTTTGCGCTTGCCCATCCAAGGCAAACGCGAGGTGATGCAAAGCGATTACGTGGCAAACTTGCTGGTGCCACCGGATCAAGAGGAATTTGAAGCACAGCTCGGCCGGCATTTTGCAGGCGCTCGAAACGATGGAGGACGTGTGGCTCGTGCCCAACATCGGCGTGGGCACGCGAGTGCTCATCCAGCGCGGCCCGCTCGCGGGGCTTGAGGCGTGGGTGGAAGATCGCCACGGCCCGGCCACGGCGCTGCTGCGGCTGGACTTCATCGGCCAAGCCGCCGCGGTAAACGTGTCGGTGGAGGACTTGGAGTTGGTGTAAAAAAGAGGAATCGGGGAATAAAAACCCCTTGCCAAGAGGGCTTTGATTTACTAATTTTTAGCAGTTCGGTTTGTTCAATTTGAATTGAACAAACTGAAAAATAGGTTGTTTTGGCTGGGTTGAGTTGCGTATAGGTCGCTTTTTCAGCGGGTTTTTGCGAATTGACCGGCGCGAAGCGTCCCTGTAAGGCGGCTTCGTTTCAGTCCCAATTAACCGCAAGCCGGTTCTTTTCCCTTCAAAATGGCGATTGCCGAACAGGAGATTCCCGAAAAAACAAAACCCAAACCGCTGCCCCGCGTGCGGTTGGAGTTGGTGGATATTTTTGGTCGAATGGCGCAGTCGCTGAGTTTCCCGCGTTCGGTCGGCGAAATCTATGGGCTGCTTTATCTGGCGCCCGCGCCGATGTCGGCACCGGAAATTTGCGAGGCACTTTCCATCAGCAAAGGCAGCGTGAGTACCGGCACGCGGCAGCTGCTCACGTTGGGGTTCGTCCGCAAGGTGTGGCTGCAGGAAGAGCGGAAGGATTATTTCGAGGCGGTGCTGGAGTTGGGCGAAATGGTGCGCACGGCGTACGACCAAATTTTTAAGATGCGCGCACAAAATGCCGATCGTCGGCTCACGGATGTCACTCGGATACGTTGGCCGACGAAAAAGACGACCTCAGCCCCGAGGAATACGCGCTCATCAAAGAACGCCTCGCGCGTCTCACCAAATTGCAAAAACGCGCCAAGCAATTTATGCCGTTGCTCGAACGGCTCATCAAGTGACCGCTTACGAAAAACTCCAGCGCGCCCTCAAGCGCCGCCCGCGCAAATGGCTCGTCACCGGCGCGGCGGGTTTCATTGGTTCGCACTTGGTTGAAACTCTTTTGCGCCTCAACCAACGCGTGGTTGGCCTCGACAATTTCGCCACCGGCCACGCCGCCAACCTAAATAATGTGCGGGCCAATGTCACCGCCGCCCAACGCCGCGCCTTTCGTTTTATCGAAGGCGACATCACTGACGCCAAGGATTGCGCAGCGTGCTTGTCGTGGCGCGGAATTGGTTTTGCACCAAGCCGCACTCGGTTCCGTGCCGCGTTCCTTTGCGGATCCACTGGGAACGCACGCGCCCAACACCACGGGTTTTCTCAACGTGCTGCAAGCCGCCCGCAAAGCAAAAGCGCAACGGGTGGTGTATGCTTCGAGCAGTTCGGTTTATGGCGACGTAAAATCTTCGCCAAAAGTGGAATCAATCACCGGCACGCTGCTTTCGCCCTATGCCGTTAGCAAAATGGTGGATGAATTGTACGCCCAAGTTTTCGGCAGCGGCTACGGGCAGGAATTGGTTGGGCTGCGATATTTTAATGTGTTCGGCCCGCGCCAAGATCCCGCCGGCGCGTATGCCGCCGTCATCCCGCGCTGGACGCAAGAGTTGTTTTGCGGCAAGCAAACTGAAATTTATGGCGACGGCAAAACCAGTCGGGATTTTTGTTACGTGGCCAATGTGGTGCAAGCCAATCTCCTCGCCGCCACCGCCAAAGCCGCGGCGGGGAACGTTTATAATGTGGCGGTCGGCACGCGTACCACGTTGAATCAACTGCATCGTCAATTGCGCAAGCTCACCGGCAGCAAAGCCAAGCCGGTGCATCAAGAATTCCGCGCGGGCGACGTGCGGCATTCGCTCGCGAGCATCTCGCGCCGCGACGCGCGACTTGGGCTACGCGCCGACGCACACGCTGGAGCAGGGCTTGGCGCTTACGGTTCCGTGGTTCGCTCGATAATTTTTCGCTGATGAAAATCACTATTTATGGTGCCGGTTACGTTGGCTTGGTCAGCGGCTCCTGCCTTGCGGATGTGGGCAACGAGGTGCTGTGCGTGGACGTGAATGCCGAGCGCGTGGCGGCGTTGAACGACGGCGAGATCCCCATTTTTGAGCCGGGGCTTTCCGGGGTCATCAAGCGCAATCGTCGAGAGTGGTCGCTTGCGTTTCACGACCGATGCCGCCGAGGCGGTGGCGCACGGAGAGTTGCAATTCGTGGCGGTGGGCACGCCGCCGGCGGCGGATGGCTCGGCGGATTTGAAGTATGTGCTCGAAGTCGCCCGCACGATTGGGCGGCACATGACGGACTTTCGTGTGGTGGTCAACAAATCCACCGTGCCCGTGGGCACCGCTGATCAAGTGAGCGCAGCGATCGCCGATGAACTCAAACAGCGCGGCGAAGAGATTCCATTTAGCGTGGCGTCCAACCCGGAATTTCTCAAGGAAGGCGATGCGGTCAGCGATTTCATGAAGCCCGATCGCATCGTGATTGGCACTGCCGACCCGCGCGCGGAAAATTTGTTGCGCGAATTGTACGCGCCCTTCAATCGCAATCACGACCGCGTGTTCGCCATGGACGTGCGATCCGCCGAGCTCACCAAGTACGCCGCCAACGCGATGCTCGCCACCAAGATTAGTTTCATGAACGAGATGGCCAACATCGCCGAATGCGTCGGCGCGGACATCGAGCACGTGCGCCTCGGCATTGGCTCCGATTCGCGCATTGGTTACTCGTTCATTTACCCCGGCTGCGGTTACGGCGGCTCGTGTTTCCCGAAAGACGTGCGCGCCGTGGAGCAAACCGCCCGCGCCCATGGCTACACGCCGCGCATCTTGCCCGCCGTGGACGCCGCCAACGAGGCGCAAAAGGAAGTGCTGTTTTCAAAAATCAAAAATCGCTTGGGAGAGTTGCGCGGCAAAACCATCGCCGTGTGGGGCCTCGCCTTCAAGCCCAACACCGACGACATGCGCGAAGCCTCCAGCCTCGTGCTCATCCGCGCGCTATTGGAAGCGGGCGCCACCGTGCGCGCGCACGATCCGGAATCCATGCCCGTGGCCCGCGCGATGGTTGGCGAAGGCGTGGAGTTTTGCGATGACCCCTACGCCGCGCTGGAGGGCGCGGATGCGCTCGCAATCGTGACCGAATGGAAGGCCTTCCGAAGTCCTGACTTTGCGCGCATCAAAACCGCGCTCGCCGAACCGGTCATTTTCGATGGCCGCAATCTTTATGACCCCGCCGTTGTGTCGGCCGCGGGCCTTGAATATCACGCCATCGGCCGACCCGTGGCGAAAGCATCCGAATGAAAATTGGCATCATCGGTTTAGGCTACGTCGGATTGCCGTTGGTGATTCAGTTCGCCAAATCCGGCGCGCAAGTGCTCGGCATCGATGTTGATGAAACCAAAGTCAACGCGCTCAACGCCGGCGAAAGTTACATCAAACACATCCCCGCCGCCGAGGTGCAGGCGCAACGCGACGCCGGCCAAATTGAGGCCACCACCGATAGCGCGCGCGTCAACGAGCTCGATGCCGTGCTCATCTGCGTCCCCACGCCCCTCGACGACAAGCGCGAGCCCGACCTCACCTACATCCTCAACACCGCCCGCGCCATCGCGCCGCATTTGCCAAAGGGCATCGTCGTCGTGCTCGAATCCACCACTTACCCCGGCACCACCGAGGACGAGCTGCGTCCCATTCTCGAAACCGGCAGCGGCCTCAAAGCCGGCACCGATTTTCACCTCGCCTATTCGCCCGAACGCGAAGACCCCGGCAACCCCGACAGCCAAGTCGCCAAAATCCCAAAAGTCATCGGCGGCTACACGCCCGCGTGCTTGGAAAAAGCCAAAGCCATTTACAGCATCGCCATCGAAACCCTCGTGCCCGTTTCCAGCTGCCGCGCCGCCGAAGCCACCAAGCTTTTGGAAAACATTTTCCGCTGCGTGAACATCGCCCTCGTGAACGAAATGAAAATCATTTATCACGAACTGGGCATCGACATTTGGGAAGTCATCGAAGCCGCCAAAACCAAGCCCTTCGGTTTTATGCCCTTCTACCCCGGCCCCGGCCTCGGCGGCCACTGCATCCCCATCGACCCTTTTTACCTCAGCTGGAAAGCCAAACAACACGGCCTCGAAGCCCGCTTCATCGAACTCGCCGGCGAAGTAAACACCGCCATGCCCGATTATGTAATCGAGCGATTAACATCTGCATTGGGCGAACAGGAAAAACAAATCAAAGGCAGTCGCGTGCTGATCGTCGGCCTTGCCTACAAACCCAACGTGGAAGACGACCGCGAATCCCCCAGCTATGTGCTCATGGAAAAACTCGAGGCTTTGGGCGCCACCGTCGATTATCACGACCCCCACGTGCCCGTCATCCGCCCCAGCCGCGAGTACAGCCACTTTGCCGGTCGCCAGTCCGTCCCGTGGACAGCCGAAGCCATGAGCCAATACGATGCCGCCCTCATCGCCACTGCTCATGATTCCGTGGATCACACCCAACTCACCGAGTGGATTCCCTGCGTGGTGGACACCCGCAACGCGTTGCCCGTCAAAACTAATTCCATTCGCGCCTGATGATTTCCGAAATGATCAACGACAAAAGCATCCTCATCACCGGCGGCACCGGCTCCTTCGGCCACGCCTTTGTGCGAACCTGTCTGGAGCGCTTCCAGCCTCGCAAGCTCATCGTCTTCTCCCGCGACGAACTCAAACAACACGAAATGGCCCAGGAATTTCCTGAGGCCAAGCACCGCTGCATGCGTTATTTCATTGGCGATGTGCGCGATGTGGATCGGCTGGAAATGGCCTTGCGCGGCGTGGATATTGTCGTTCACGCCGCCGCGATGAAGCAAGTGCCCGCCGCGGAATACAATCCCTTCGAGTGCATCCGCACCAACGTGCACGGCGCGGAAAACATCGTGCAAGCCGCCACGCGCGTGGGCGTGCCCAAGATTATCGCCCTCTCCACCGACAAAGCCGCCAACCCCATCAACCTCTACGGTGCGAGCAAGCTGGCCTCGGATAAGATTTTTGTGGCGGCAAACAATATGAGCGCCGAGCGCGCCCATTTTTCCGTGGTACGTTACGGTAACGTCATCGGTTCACGCGGAAGCGTGGTGCCTTTTTTCGAAAAACTCATCGCCAACGGCGCGACCCATCTGCCCATCACCGATCCGCGCATGACGCGCTTTTGGATCACCATTGAACACGGAGTGGAGTTCGTTTTGTCATCACTGGAAATGATGCAGGGCGGCGAGATTTTTGTGCCCAAAATTCCAAGCATGAAAATCACCGATCTCGCAAACGTGATGGCGCCAGATTTGCCCCACGAAACCGTGGGCATTCGCCCTGGCGAAAAACTGCACGAGACGATGATCACCACTGATGACGCTCGGCTAACGCTGGAGTTGGCCGACCGGTTTGTGATTCAACCTGCGTTCAACATTTGGAAAGCGGATTTTTATATTAATGCAGGAGCGAAACCCGTCCCTGACGGCTTCCATTATTCAAGTGACACCAATTCGGAATGGTTGAGCATCGACGAAATGGCCGCATTATTGAATTAGGAGAGAATGGGTTGGGATCACTAATGCAATGAATGGTGAGTTTCAATTGGGTGATCGGTGGGTTGGCAATGGGCACCCGACTTATTTTATCGCCGACATTGCTGCTAATCATGATGGAGATGCTGATCGTGCAAAAAAACTAATTCGCCTTGCGGCGGAGGCCGGGGTGGATGCGGTCAAGTTTCAGCATTTCGAGGCAGCTACCTTGGTTTCGGATTTCGGGTTCAAGGCCCTTGGGCAACAGGGCACGCATCAGGCACAGTGGGAAAAGAGTGTTTATGAAATGTACGCCGCAGCTTCGGTTCCGGCGGATTGGGCTCATGAATTAAAGGGGGTGAGTGATGAGGTTGGGGTGCATTTCTTCTCCACCCCCTACAGTTTGTCTGCGGTGGATCTATTGGATTCGGTTGGGGTATTGGCCCATAAAATTGGATCAGGAGACATCACTTGGCCGGAGATCATTCGGCGAGTGGGCAAATCCGGTAAGCCCGTGTTCATCGCCACCGGAGCGTCAGATTTGGAAGATGTGAAACGGGCCATGGATGTGTTGATGGCTGAAAACGCACGGATTTGCTTGATGCAATGCAACACAAACTACACCGGGTCGGCTGAAAATTTTGCTCACATTCATTTGAACGTGATCGAGACTTACGCCCAAACTTGGCCGGGGGCGGTGACCGGGCTTTCGGATCACACTTTGGGCCACGCTACCACATTGGGCGCGGTGGCCTTGGGCGCGCGTGCCATTGAGAAGCACTTTACCGATGACAGAAATCGAACCGGCTCCGATCATCCTTTCTCAATGGAGCCTCAAGAATGGCGAGAAATGATTGATCGCACGCGCGAGCTGGAGGCCGCCTTGGGGCACAGCCGGAAGGTGGTGGCGGCGAATGAGCAAGAAACAATGGTGGTGCAGCGCCGGTGCCTCCGGGCGAAGATGGCCCTCCCAGTGGGGACGATATTGAAGGCAGAACAATTTGTACCGTTGCGCCCCGCGCCTACTGGCTCTGTGCTTCCCTTTGAATTAGAAAATATTTCTGGGCGAACCTTGAATCGAAACTTGGAAGTCGGCCAGCACCTTGCCTCGGATGATTTCTCCTGAATGCATGGTTGTCATCCCCGCGCGTGGGGGGAGCAAGCGGATTCCGCAAAAAAACATTCGGCTCTTTTTCGGCCAACCCTTGATCGGGTGGTCCATTGCGGCGGCGCGGGAAAGCGGGTTGTTTGACACAGTGTATGTCAGCACCGATGACGAGACCGTGGCAAAAACAGCGCGAGATCTGGACGCCGAAGTGCCGTTTCTTCGCCCGAGTGAGTTGAGCGAGGATTTTACCGGAACCGATGCGGTTTTAACGCACTGGCTAAAATGGCTCGAAGCTGCCGGGTGCCTGCCAAAATACTTATGTTGCGTGTACCCCACCGCCCCTTTTTTAACCGGCGCAGTTATTCAAGGAAGTTATGAGGTGATGTGTCAGCAAAAAGCTCATTCCGTTCTCATAGCAATCAGTTCCGCCATGACGCCGTGGCGCGCCCTGAAATGCGAGGCAGATGGACGGGTGGCTTATCAATGGCCAGAACATTATTCCACGCGTTCACAAGATTTCCCCAAAACCTGCCAGGATGCCAACCAGTGCTATTGGCTGGATGTGGAATCCTACCGAAATGACCCCCGGCTGATTAACGAGAATACGTTTCCCTTTTTCATTCCGCGCTGGGATGCGCAGGACATCAACACGGACGAGGATTGGGAGATGGCGGAGCGGCTGTTTGAATTAAACCAAAAAAAGGAACAAGCCCATGGACAATGAAAAACTGAAAAGAGACTTAGAGATCATTGATAAAATCGAGCAGGTTCGAACCCGGAACAATGTGAACTGGATGGATATCCTGCGGCTGGGCTTCACCCATGCGCCCGAAGAAACACGGGCCCTGATCGGCAAGATCAATCAGGAGGACAGCCGAATCTCCGACTTGTACCGGAAGTTAGCGGAATAATGGATGTTGCCCGCAGAATGCTTGGATTGCAGCCTCAGTCCGACCCCGCTTTGAATCACCAAATCGAAGAGGTATGCCGCGCCAAAAAAAACCGAGTGCGTCAATTGGCAGACGCGGGCGAGGCGCATCAGTGTCTGCAGGCCATTCACGAGCTGTCCCGGTTCATGAACCGGTTTCGCAACTGTGATTTGCAGTGCTATTTTGATGATGAGATCCATCAAATCATTGCTGAGTTGAACCCGTTGTATCCTCAGGTTCCCCCGCAGTCAGTTTTGCCAGAGCGAGTTCGAGTCGCATTTCTCATTTCTTATTTCAACGATCTAGGTGGGGCGTCGGTTCCACATCGGTTTATGCTCCCGAATTATTCCGCCCGGGGTCATCACTTCGAAAACTATATTTTGGCCTCGAACGCGGGCGGAGTAGAATCGAAGGCAACCCATTCCGAGCAATATCTTCGTGAAGTAATTCAACCGAAGGAGGTCGTGAATGTCAGCGGCAACTTGGACTACTTGGAACGCGGGAAGTTCATCGAGAACTGGTTGCGGGATCGCGACATTCATTTTGTTGTTGCGAACGGGGATCCCAGCATCCTGTATGCGTTGGCGTCGAGACCGGCACCGTTTCAGGCGGTTTTAAATCAGGATTGTTATACATTTGCGTTGGGTCAATGTGCCCCGTTTGTGGATGTCTCTTTTTTGGTGACGCTGGATCAGGTATTTAATTACGCCCCAATGGTATCAGATGCGGAGGAGCGGTTGCGGGTGGTGATGTTGCCGTTGCACGAGGACGGAGTGGCGGAGGAGACGAAGCCTTTGCCTCGGGAGACATTGGGAGTGCCGGAGGATGCGGTGGTTTCGGCCAGCTCGAATATGTGGAAGTGTTTTTTCGGCGACACAGAAACGTTGCTGGAGGGGATTGCCGGCTTATTGCGGGAACATCAAAATTATTACCACCTGTTCATTGGCACGCCGCGTTGTGAGGAATCGCTGAATGCATTTCTGAACCGAAATCCAGATCTTCAGGGTCGCTTGCGGTATGTGGGGAGTTTTCCTGAGATTTATCGTTTCTTGAAATCGATTGATTTCTGGGTGAATTCATTTCCCACCTCGGGCGGTACGGATATTGAGTGCGCCCGGATTGGCAAGCCAAGCATCGAGCTGACCGCCAACCGCAACCTGAACCTGCACCCGCGCGAGTTTCTGTGCAGTCACGAGTGTACAGTCACCAACCTGCACGATTTTATGGCGTTGGGCCGCAGGTTCATCACCGAGCCCAGCTACCGCGAGTCCTTAGGGGCCCACCTGCAACAGCGCGTGGCCCGCGAGTTTGACAAGTCGCATTTGGCGGGTCGGCGTATTTATGAATTCTGCCTGGATGAGGCAGAGCGCCGGCAGGCTGCGCACCCCCCACCGGGACTGCGACTGGCTGATAGTTTGGATTATGAAAAACGGATCGCTCTCTATTCGGCGTATGGAGAATCTAATTGGGATGGCCTGGAGCGGTTGCGTTGGCTTGAGGAAGCGATTGAGGCGGACTCTTTGCGCCCGTTTGCCTGGGTTAAAATGCTGGAGCTGTTCCTGCAAACTGGCGAACCCGCGGACTGGGTTGAACGGATGAAAAACATGCCCGCGGCACTGCGCCAGGATGCCCGGGTTTTGGCCCTGTTGGCCTTGTGCCACCGGCAGGCGGGGCAGCCAGATGAGGCGGGCAAGGCGGTGGAAGCTCTGCTGCAATTGCCCTGCGCGGATTCAGTTTCGCTCCGGGTAGCCGCCCGTATTTTGCTGGCCGCCGGCCGGACTGATCGAGCCCTGAGCGCCGCCAAAAAATTTCTGCCCGAAGCCGGGCCGGAAGATATAAGCGGCCAACTCGAGGCGCTGCCGCCCGATGTGCCGCCGTTGTTTTATAACTACTAATTATGCCTGAAGTGAACATTGATCCGGTGACGGAGGCCGAGCGTGCGCTGTGGCCGGACACGGTGAAGGTGCCTTTGTTGGCGCCGTTTGTGGACGTCCGGGGGGGGATCCAGCCGCTGGTGGATTTGCCCATGAAAAGCTGCGTGCTCATCACGTCCACCAAAGGCACGGTGCGGGCGAATCATTATCATCAAACGGACTGGCATTTTTGTTATGTGCTGGAGGGGGTGATTGAATATCATCATCGGCCGCACGGTGATGAAGGGTTGGGAGAGCAGGTAGTAATCCGGAAAGGGGAATTGTTTTTTACGCCGCCGATGGTGGATCATGCAATGGTGTTCTTGGAGGACACGACCTTTTTGACGCTGGGCCGCAACAGTCGCGCGCAGGAGGTGTATGAGGCGGATGTGGTGCGGGTGAATTTTGTTGACCCGGAATCAGTACAGGTTTGAGCAGCGCGCTACACCGTCGAACGAGTTGCCGCTTGTGCGGATCGGGTGAGTTGCGGCCCGTGCTCACGCTGACGCCCACCCCGCCGGCTAATGCTTTTGTATCGTCGGCCGAGGTGGGAGGGGTTCAGCCGGCGTATCCCTTGGAGGTGCATTTTTGTGTAGAGTGTACTCACGCTCAATTATTGGATGTGGTTTCACCGGAGGATTTGTTTAGCGATTATGTTTATGTGTCCGGAACTTCAGCGGTGTTTCGGGATCACTTTGCGCGTTATGCGAGCGAAGTGATGCAGCGGTATCCAATGGCGGCACAGGAATTGGTGGTGGACATCGGCTCAAATGACGGGACGTTGTTGCGGTGTTTTCAAGCATTGGATTGCCGGATGCTGGGGATTGATCCGGCTCGGGATATTGCCGCCAAGGCAACCGAGGCAGGAGTGGAAACGATTGAGGGTTTTTTCACACCGGCATTGGCGCTTGAGATTCGCGAAAAGCATGGCCCCGCAGCGGTGGTTACTGCCAACAATGTTTTCGCCCACATTGATGACTTGGGTGCCGTGGTGGAGGGGGTTCGCACTCTGCTTAAACCGGATGGTGTATTTGTATTTGAGGTGTCCTATCTGGTGGATGTTTTGGAAAAAACTTTGTTTGATACTATTTACCACGAGCATCTCTCCTATCATTCAGTTGGGCCGTTGGTGCGGTTTTTTCAGGCAAACGGCATGGAGTTAATTGGAACGGATCGGGTGGACTCGCACGGCGGAAGTTTGCGTGGATTTGTGCAGTTAAAAGGCGGGCCTCATCCGGTGGCGCAATCGGTGAACGACAGATTGGCAGAGGAGAAAGAGTTGGGCCTGAATCGCCCAGAGGCGCTGCTGCAGTTTGGCGACCGGATAACGGCCGTGCGCGACACGGTGATGGGCTTGCTGGATGACTTGCGAGGCAGGGGGGCAAAGGTGGCGGGCTATGGCGCTCCAGCGAAGGCGACGACGTTGCTTTACCATTTTGGGATTGAGCCGGAGACGCTGGAATATATCGTGGACGACAGCCCGCTCAAGCAAGGGCTGCACACGCCGGGCCTGCACATTCCGGTTCTCCCAGCCACGGTGCTGGAAACGCAGCCGGTGGACTGCCTGTTTATTCTGGCTTGGAATTTCGCGGATTCAATCATGGAAAACCTAAAACCCTTTCGGGCCGCGGGCGGGCAGTTTCTCGTACCCTTGCCTAAGCCAAAAATTCAATGACCAACGAAAATCAATCATTTGTGGCTCCGGATGACATCGCCGAAATCGTGCGGAGGCTGGGCACCGCCGCCAAGCAATTGGAAGGGAAACGAATTCTGCTGGCCGGCGGCTGTGGGTTTTTAGGCCGATATTTTCTCAAGGCCTTTGCCCGGTTGAACGACGAGGTGTTGGGGCAGCCAGTGACGGTCGTGGCGATGGATAACCTCATCACCGCCGCCGGTGTGCCGGAAACTTTCTCGGACAACCCGCACTTGGAATTTGTGGAGCACAATATCATCGAGCCTTGCAACCCCGGCGGCCGATTCGACCACATCATTCACGCGGCGGGAATTGCCAGCCCGTTTTATTATCGCGCGCATCCGCTGGAGACGCTGGATGTGGCCATAGCCGGCACCCGGAATTTACTGGATCTCGCTCGTGAAGGGCATTCGCATTTTGTGTATTTCAGTTCCAGCGAAATTTACGGCGACCCCGATCCCGCCCACGTACCCACACCCGAAAGCTATTGCGGCAACGTCAGTTGCGTGGGGCCGCGCGCGTGTTACGATGAGGGCAAGCGGGTGGGCGAAACCTTGTGCCATATTTACCACCACGTCCACGGCGTGCCGGTGAACGTGATCCGCCCATTTAATATCTACGGGCCGGGAATGAAAGAGCGCGATTTTCGGGTGCTGCCCAATTTCGCCAGCCGCATTCAAGGCGGGAAACCCCTGCAAATTTATGGCACGGGAAAACAAACCCGCACTTATTGCTACATCACAGACGCGATGGTGGGTTTTCTGAAGGTGCTACTGCTGGGTGCGCCCGGTGAAACTTACAACATTGGTAACACTCACCCGGAGGTCTCCGTACAGGAATTGGCAAAGGCAATGGAAACTGTGCTCGCGCGCGCCATCGCAAGCGATCAAGTGGAGCATCCAGACAGCTACCCTGCCGACGAGCCCCAACGTCGTTGCCCCAACATTCGCAAAGCTAATCTACAACTTGAGTACCAGCCCGAAGTGGAGTTGGAAGACGGCTTGGGCCGCTTCCTGAATTGGACGCAGCAACACTACACCGGTGAATTGTAATGGTGAACCTCGGGCTCATCGGTGCCGGCCGCTGGGGGCGCAATTACATCCGCACTTTAGAGGCGCTGCCTGGTGTGCGCTTGGCCGCCGTGGCCAGTCGCAATCCGGAGACGCAATCGTTGGTTGGCACGGATGTTCAGGTTTTATCCCAATGGGAATCAATTTTGGATCTGGGCTTGGACGGCTTGATTTTGGCTGTGCCCCCCACCGTCCAGCCGCCCATCGCTCTCCGCGCCATCGAGGTCGGGTTGCCGCTGCTGCTCGAAAAACCCATGGCCCTCAATCCCGCATTGGCTTGCGAAATTGCCGAACAAGCCAAAGCTCGAAATGTATACGTGGCCGTAAATCACATTTATCTGCACCATCCAGCGTACATTCAATTGAAGCGATGCTTGGTCGAATCCGGCGAACCCATCACCGCCATCCGCACACACTCCGGCAACCACGGCCCCTTCCGCACCGAATGGAACGCCCTCTGGGACTGGGGCCCGCATGACGTGGCCATGGCACTGGATTTAACAGGCGGCCCAGCAATCGTGGAACAGCGCCGAACACAACACTCGCGGCAGCGACCAGCCGGGGGCGGGTAATTATTCCCTGAAACTGAGCCTCCCCGACGGCGCGAGCGCCCACTTGCGATTCGGCAACCTGATGCCCCGGCGCACTCGCCAGGTGCATGTGGTCACTTCGGCTGGCGAATACGTGTTCGATGATGAAGCAAAAAATTGCCTGACCTTTCGTTCCACGGAAAAAGACATCGTCCTCCCGGTGCCGGAGGAGCGCCCGCTGGATAACGTGCTCAACGCATTTGTTAATCAACTGCTAGCCCGCACCGAGGACAACGTGCAACTGCGGAATGCGGTGAAGACCGTGGATCTTTTGGCCCGTGCGGAAGCGGTTCTAGCCGCATGAAGAATACTCGCGGGACAAATTCCCGCATGAACCCAAGTCCATTATGAGTACTGAGAAAATTGAAAACACCAGCCCGAATGCCTCAAAGAGCGAGCGGGAGAACGCCCTGCGCCTGAAGGAGCTGTTTCGCCATTCTCCAATAGGCGGGGAGTTATTGGACGAGGCTTCCCTTTACCAGAATCGACAGCACTTGATGCGTCAGTTGTTCTTCGATGGGTTGTATCAGCAAATCATCAACGTGCACGGGGTGGTTATGGAGTTCGGCTGCAAGTGGGGAAAAAACCTGGCCCTGTTCACCGCCTTGCGTGGAATCTATGAGCCTTACAATCATAACCGCAAGCTGCTTGGCTTTGACACCTTCGATGGCCTGCGGGGGGTTTCCAGTGAAGACCCGCGCGCCCTGGAAGGATCCTATGCCACCTCGAAAGGGTACGAGGAACATTTGCGAAGTGTTCTGGACTGTCTGGAGCAGGAGTGCCCATTGGCCCACATCAAGAAACACGAAATCATTCCCGGTGATGTCCGCGAAACTTTGCCCGCATATCTGAAACAAAACCCCCACACCATCATCGCCTTGGCCTATTTCGATATGGATATTTATGAGCCCACCAAAGTGGCCTTGGAGGCGGTGCTGCCGCATTTGACCCGCGGCTCCATCCTGGGCTTTGACGAATGCAACTGGGACGCCTTTCCCGGCCCCACCCGCGCCCTGGACGAGGTGATCGGCAAGGGTAAATATCGCATTCAACGCAGCCCCCTGCAGCCCATCCCGGGCTATCTAGTGATTGATTAAGTGCCATTGAACTTCGCAAAAAAAATCGTTTCAGAAATTCAGCAGATCCCCACGGACTGGTTTCGTGCTCGGGCGGGGAAGAGAATAGCAGGGCTAGTCGGCACGGCTGGAGTTAGCCAACACGGCACAATCCTTTGCGAAGCGCTTTGGGATCATCCATATCATTGGCTACGGGTGGCAATGTTTTTCCGGGCGATGGCGCCAAAGTACGGCGGGAAACTATTGGGGGTGGATACGGATGAAACTCCGCGGCGCTGGCGGGCTTCACTAAATGCACTGCCATTGACGGGGACGGAACGTGTGGCTTTGGATTGCACACAGGCGCATCGGCAGCAGGCAGCGCAATTTCTTCAGGGTTTGAGATCGGTGAGGGAACTGTGTTCCGCGCGGTTGCCCGGCGGTTGCCCTGCTGCGTATATTTATGATGGGGCGCTCAAGCAGGAGCGGGTGGGGTTCATGGAATTATCGGATGAGCGATTGCCCCAATATTTTGCTTTGGCCTTTTGTTATCTTGAACAGTATCAGGCTATTGTGGATCGGCATGAAATCAAAGCGGCGATTGTAAGCCATCCTACGCATGTGCGATTTTCCACTTTGGTTTGGACACTCATTTCGCGGGACGTGCCGGTGTACTTAACCAATTATGTGAATGGTCACATCACGATTCGCCGGATGGATGAAGAGCGGCATATGATTGAGCCATATGACGATTCTCCTGATCCAGATGAATTGGAAGCGCTGAATGCAGGTGAACGACAAGCCCTGATTGAGCAAGGGGAATCTTATATGGAATTGGTGCGCGGGGGGAATGAGAGTGAGTTTGCCCGGGTGAAAGTGTACGGCGATGGCAAATCCCGCTTTGCCAGCCGGGAAGAATTTTGTGAAGCCATGGGCGCGGATCCGGCCAAGCCAATCGTGGCCATCATGGGAAACTGTTGGCCTGATTTCCCCAACGGTTTCGGCCCCACTTGGTTTTCGGATTATGTGGATTGGTTCCGCGTGACGCTGAACACGGTTGCCGATGTGCCCCATTGCAACTGGGTGTTGAAACCGCATCCGGCGGAGTTGGAGTACGGGCAGACCACCACGTTGAGAAAGCTGGCAGGCGAACGCCTGCCGCCCGGAGTGTTCCATTGGCCGGAGGGCGCGTCGGGGGTGGACTTGGCCTCGCACGCGCACGGGGTCGTGACCGCCCGCGGCACATCCGGCGTGGAGTATGCGGGCATCGGGCTGCGCGTCATTGTTGGCGCGCCGACTTCGTACACATCCCACGGGTTCGTCCATTTCGCGGAGACCGAAAGAGAGTATTGTGAACTGCTTGCCGAGATGCACCAGTTGCCTGCCCACACTCAGAAGCAACAGGAAGACGCCCAGATTTTTTCAGCCGCCACCTTTGCGCATCCACAAGATAAATTGCGGTATCCCAGCGGACACTTGGGACGGCAATTGTATCGCGGCCTGCCGGAATTTGTGCGCGTACATCGCGAGGCCATTGAGGCTGAGATCCAATCGATGGCGGACTGGGTGCGCAGTGGCCATGGGCGGTATCACACTTGGAGCGTGCTCCATTCGGCAAGCTCGTTGGCAATGGATCAACGGAAAACATTGACGCCCGTTTGTCAGTCGTGATTGCCACTCGATTATCCGGTGGCTTGGGCAATAATTTATTTGGGTATGCCATCAGCCGCTTGGCAGCTGAGCGGGCAGGTTTTGAGTTTTGTTATTTCCCGCCACGCAGCACCACTTCGGCTCATCAATTTCGGAATTTGATGAACCGCGTCCGAGGGGGCATTAAATCACTGATTGTTCCCCGCTCGGCACAGGAACCCACCAGTCACCCATTGCAAACCCGGCACCCCAAGCAAACGGCCAAGGCGGATCTGGCGGATTATTTTGAGTTGAGCCCTGTTCCCGGCCCTTGGGGCCGCCGCTGCTTGCAACGGCGGTGGGAGCGGGAGATGTCTTTCCAGGAGGCAGAAGCAAATGCTTCTCCCGGTTATGATGGACAGTGGGTGGAGTTGGAGGATTGGACCGAAATCCAACCACCCACCACCTTTGCGGGGCTCGAAGCCCACCGGCGAACTGTTTGCGAATGGTATACGCCGCGCCCGAATTATCAGAAACTATTGGATGAAGTGGAGCAGCAAATACCCGTGCCGCCGGAAAAACGTTGTTGCTTGCATATTCGCCACGGAGATTTTCTTTGGCACGACAAGGGCTATGCCTATCAAGATCAAGGCTGGGCCTTGCCTTGGGAATATTATCAGCATGTTTTGAAAATGTTGCCCGAAGGTCTGCATTATTTAGTAGTGACGGATGATCCTGAATATGCGCGCGAAAAACTCGCCGCAGTAAAATGCAAGACGCTCATCGAAGGCAATCCCGACCCAGTGGATCTGTTATCCTTCACCCTCTGTAAATATAACGTGGTGGCCAATAGTACCTTTTCCATGTGGGGGGCGTGGTTGAATGACACGCCGGACAAAGAAGTGTGGGCACCGGAATTCAACCTCGGCTGGCATAAGCGGGAATGGATGCCCGCCCCGCTCGGATGGAGTCCGCCCGCATGGTGTTTTGTGGATGTGCTCGGCTTGATGAAAACTGAGGCATGAAAGAGCGATTGAAACAAATCTATCGCGCCATCTTTGGCCGGGAGGGTTTTCAGTACACCAGCTACTCGCAGGCCGGCGAAGACCGGATCATTAATCTCATTCGGAAACAGCTGAAGCTGGAGGAATTCCGATACGTGGACATCGGCGCCTGCAATGGTGTGCATCTTTCCAACACCTGCCTATTTTACAGAATGGGTTTCCGGGGCGTGCTTGTGGAGGCAAACCCGTTGCTGCTTGATCGTATCGCCCAGGCCCGGCCCGCAGACAAACTCATTCACGCCGGCGTGGTGCCTTCACAAATGGTGGGATCATCTCCCTTGAACTTCCACGTAATGAACTCCAACGCCATGGGCACCTTTTCGGAAAAACAGGTGGGCGAACTTAAGCAGGAAGGCTACACCGTCGAACAAATAATCCCTGTGCCAGTGATGACTCTCGACGAATTATTGGCCCAACACGCGCCCGGGCCCGTTCATCTATTGTCGCTGGATGTCGAGGGGCTCGACGAATCCATTCTAGAGGACTGCGATCTAACATCACACCGCCCAGACATCATCTGTGTGGAAACCTTGACCGGCACCGGCAAAAAAAACAATGCCATCAACCAACGACTAAAAACCGCCGGCTACCATCAAGTGGCCGACACGGTTGTGAACTCAATTTTCGTGCGTGAAGAAAGTTGGCAATCCAGCAGCTAGGCGAATTGATCGAAAGGCGGTCAATGGCGTGATGAATTTGAAAGCCGAACACAATTTGGTTGCCTCTTGGGATGAACTTCCGCATTGGACAAAAGGGTATCTTGGCAATCAACACCGCTGGAATGAATTGTTGAAAGTTCAGTTTCCCTCCGCGCAACTCATCAAATGGGGATTAATTAAACGAGTGTATTTACTCGATGGGCGAATCATCAAGGTTTCCTTCGTCGGATCAGGGGATAGTGATGCAGAGAGACATTGTCTCCGGAATGAATTTGAAATGAACCAAGTTTGCGAAGGAAAGCTGTGGGAATTGCGCCCAGCTTTTCAAGAGAAGTCCGGGGAGTGGGAAATGCTCAAGCTCGATTACTTGTCCGGGCACACTTTGAACCAATTGATAGAAATAAATCAAGCCGGGAAGATTCGGCTATTTTCCCTGATACATGCGCTGCTTTATCTGAGTTGGAAAGGGTTGTCTTACAAGCAACTGCGGGGGAGACATATTTTTCTTGGATCCGATGGTCATCCCGTTTTTATAGATTTTGGCGGCTCTAAGTGGAGCACCCGGCGGGAAGCCTTTTGGAATAATTTAGCCCCCATCAAAAAAGAAAAGGGTGAATGGCATATATCCCGGTTTGGCTATCTTGCTACCTGCATCTTGCGTCAGTCCTTTCAGCGATCACCGAAATATTCCGATTCGGGTGAGGTGGCTCCAAGCAAACGGTCATTTGAATCTAACGATGAAATTATTGTGCGGTTGCAGTTGGGGAAAAATCGCGAAGACTTAAAGCAGGAGCCTGTGAAGGGGAGTTTGTCCTCGAGCACATTGTTTCGCGCTTGGAAGCAATCTGTCGTGGATTGGGCAGAGGCGTTCCCAGAACAAATTTGCGATGTATTCCGCTGGGAATTTGATGAAGGAGCAGTCATTTGGGGTGGTGACAGTTGGGGTGTCATCTGGGATGAGATCAGGCGTAAAATTGAGTTTGGTGGAAAGCGGGTCTTGGAATATGGCGGCAGCATGGGTTTGGGGCCGGTGCACGCGCGATTGGCCGGAGCTGAGTCCGTGGTTTCTCTGGCGGATGGTGACGCAGCACAACGGGTGGGGCGCAACGCCACCGCATTCTTCGGGGTGGACCAGATTGAATTTCGAACCATCGCCGCGGGCAACTTGGAGCGGCCCGCGGCCTCGGCGGATATTGGGCTGGCCTTGTCGCTGTCGGCCAATGAGGCGGACTGGCCCAAAGTGCGGGACGCCTTGGCCGGGTGCGTGCTGGTGATTCGTCGCACCCGGCAGGGTCTTGAGTTTCTCCAGGCTGACCTGAAATCAACGGATCATGGCTGAAACCACTTCCAACCCGGAATGCGCGGTGAAGGCGTTTCCTAGCATGAGAGGAGGCGGTTCGCAGGTGCATGACTTGTATCGCTGGCGGGGCAGGCTGTGGCTGGGCTTGAACGGGGATGCGGCAGCGAGGGCCAACCGCTGGCGCGAAACCGGCCCCTGGCAGCACCTGGCGGATCGGGGGCTAATGCTTCCTCTGGCAGACGCCGGGAAATCCATGCCGGGTTTTGAGCTCTCAATTCCGCTCGCATCCCAGCTCCTGCCCCTGCGATTGGAGGAATTGTCATCTGCCATGCTCCGGCGCGCCGCCCTGAATATTTTGGAAACCGCCCAACACTTGGACGAGGAGGGGTGGGCCATCAATCACTTGGAGCCGGGGCAGTTGGTTTTTGATGATCACGGCCGACCGATGTTTCTGGGGGTATCGGCCATCGCGGAAAAGGGCGACCGGAAATTCCCCTTTGCGGACTTTGCCGCCCTGTTTCTCGCCCCGTTGGAAATGGTGGCGCACCAACCGGGCTTGGCCGGATTGGTGCGTCGGGCGGGCCGGGTTGACCTCGGCGAATACTGGGCCCTCCGTTCGCCTCGGCTCACCGCCACCCTGCGCTGGGCCATCCGGCAGCCGAGGTTGCAGCGTACGGCCTTGGGCCTTCAGCAATTGCTGACCCAATCCCCCTTTGGTGGGTTTTATTACACCGGCCAATGCCTTCAACTGGCGCGGCAGGCCTGGCGCGAACGCCGTCATCGGCGGGTTCATGGCCGCCCGGCAGACGCTCCCTGGACTCGTGCCCTGTTGAAACGCCTGCGACTGCGATTGGACGGCCTAAGCCTGGATCAGGTCAGTGGTAAATGGACAAGTTATCATACCCGCCATTCCATTGAGGAGATTTGCCAGGCGCAGGAGGACTGGCGAAAGCACTTTCACGGCCCTCGACCCAACCAAATCCAGGACGTGCTAGTAGGCGAATCCCGGGGCACGCTCCTCGACTTGGGTGCCAACCAGGGTTATTTCTCGCTCCTCGCCTCACACCTTGGGTTTCAAGTAACAGCCTTGGACACGGACATGGGGGCGATCGATCAGCTTTATTCAGCGCTTGTTAAGAGTCGCTTTCAACAATCCGTGCGTCCGGCGGTGGTTGATTTTACGCGTCTCAATCCGGGGGAACGTGAGCGGTTCGTTTCAGACGTGGTGCTCGCTTTGGGATTTACTCATCACATGCGTTTGGATCAACAATTATCGTGGCCCGAAATTGCAGAAACCTTGGCCGGCTTGACCCATCGATTACTCATCACTGAATTTAAGCTGAATACAAAGGCCCGATCCGGCCAGTCCGAGACGGACACTTTTGTGGCGGCGGATTACACGCTGGAAAATTTCATAACTGCTCTGGAAGCTCACTTTGCCGATGTGCAACTGGGGGAAATCACCCAGCAGGAAGAGTCGGGCGGAAAACGTCAGTTGATTTTGTGCCGGAAATAAACAACGTGTCCGAATCGGTTGAGATAAAAAATTGGCGGCAGTTGGTGCCCGCTGCGTTTGGTTTGTTAACGCGCCCTGAAAAGCGCCGGGCTATTGTGATTGCAGTTTTGTTAATGCTTTCACATTTTCTGGATTCCATCGCATTGGTTGGCGTGATGCCTCTGGTTGGCGCGGTGGTGGAGCCGGAATTGCTAAAGACCAACGAAGGCATGCGCTGGCTGCATCAAGCCATGGGCTCGCCGGCCTTGTCACAGTTTATCAATTGGCTGGCAGTGGGTGCCCTCCTGCTAATCGTTCTGGGCAAAGTGGGGCAATTTATTATGCAGGATCGGGTGCGGCGTTTTGTGGTATCCTGTCAAAACCGAATGTCCCGCGAAATGATGTCCCGCATTTTGGCTGCTCCTTATGAATGGCATTTGAATCGGAACGCTGCGGTTTCTGCCCATCACGTTTCCACCGATATATTGATGTGGGCTAATGACGCCATTTTGCGGACGCTCAACGCGGCGGGCTACGCCTTTCTATTGCTTAGCAGCATGGGGATTTTGGTATATTGTGCGCCGTGGGCGGGACTGCTGGGGCTGCTGGGAGTGGGGGCGGTGGCGGCTCTGATGTTGCATTGGGTAAATGCCCCTCTGCTCCGGCTCAATGAACAGCGGCGAGTCACCGGCGCTCGTTTCACAGCGTCTGCGCATCAAATTTTCGCGGGCATCAAGGACATCAAATTGAGCGGGCGGGAGTCGAGTTTCATGGGGTTTTATTCAAAAGATTTTGGCGAATATGGCCGGAGTGGGGTCGTGCTGCGGTTTATTCAGGCCCTGCCGCCCATAGTGATGATCCTGTTGGGGCAGTCGGCATTGGTGTTGATGGTGTTGTTGCTTTGGCATGGGGGGGGCAGCAGCGGTGAGATCTCTGCGCAGATGGCCTTGCTCGTGCTGGTGACCTCGCGCGCCATCCCCGGGGTAAATCGTTTTATCAGTGAGGCCAGCGGCATGCAGGCGGCAGTGCCGAGTGTGCAGGCAATTCTCGCGTTGAAGGATCTCGATTCAGGGCTTAGCTGGGGCGAAAGTTTAATCGAATCGGATATTGAGTCACCGGGGGAGTGTTGGCAGCATATTCAATGGCGGGAGGTTTCTTATCGTTATCCGGGATCGGAGAATTTTGCCTTAAACAACATATCGCTGGAAATTCAGCGTGGCGGCTCCTACGGCTTTGCGGGGCCCTCGGGGGCTGGGAAAAGCACGGCCATCGATATTTTGGTGGGTCTGTTGTCCCCGAGTGAGGGCTCAATCAAAGTGGATTCTGGAGGTTCGGCTAATCTGAATTCGGCTGGGTGGCGCGGGCAGATTGGGTTTGTGCCGCAAGAGCCATACATCGCTGATGCCACCCTGCGGGCTAATGTTGCCTTCGGAGTGCCTGACGATGAGGTGGACGAGGCCCGCGTGAGGGAATGCTTGGAATTGGCAAATTTGGGCGCGTTCCTATCTGAGTTGAAGGCCGGCCTAGATACGGGCTTAGGGGACCGGGGTGAGCGGATGTCCGGCGGCCAGAAACAGCGGGTGGCCATTGCGCGTGCTTTATATCGACAGCCCGCCTTGCTGGTTTTGGATGAGGCGACCAGTGCGTTGGATGCGGAAAATGAACGGGCTATCCAAGATGCAGTGGAAAACCTGCAGGGCCGGTTGACCGTGGTGATCATCGCTCACCGGCTAACCACCCTGCGCCGGTGCGACACGGTGTTCCTGCTCGACCAGAGCCGGCTGGTGGCTCAGGGAACCCACGCGGATCTCATCCAATCCAGCGCCCTTTATCAATCACTGGCCGGCGAGACTCCAGCGGGCGGTACACAACGAAAATGATTCGTTTCAAAATATTTGGGGCGGGCTCCATCGGCAATCATTTGGCCCATGCGGCGCGCTGCTTGGGCTGGGAGGTGGTGGTGTGCGACTTGGATCCGGCGGCGATTCGCCGAATGCGGGCAGAGATTTACCCAGCCCGCTATGGCGAATGGGACGAGGCCATCGAACTGCATCTGGTGCAGGATGCCCCTCGCGGCGAATTCGATATCATCGCAGTCGGCACGCCTCCCGATTCTCATTTACCCGTGGCACTGGAGGCAATGCGGGAATCTCCCAGGGCCATACTCGTGGAGAAACCTCTGTGTCCACCTGATTTGAATGGAGTGCAGGAATTAGTCGATTTGGCAAGGGCCAATCGGGTAAGTGTGTTCACAGGTTACGACCATGCGGTGGGTAAGGCCGCAGGGGTGGTGGAACAGGTGATTCGCTCGAATCGGCTGGGAACGATTCAAACTTTGGACGTAGAGTTTCGCGAACATTGGGGTGGGATTTTTGCCGCACACCCTTGGTTGAGCGGGCCGGCTGATTCCTATCTTGGTTATTGGAGGCGCGGAGGGGGGGCTTCTGGAGAGCATTCCCATGCCGTCCACCTCTGGCAATTTTTTGCCCATGCTGCTGGCGCGGGACGGGTGATGGAGGTACAGGCCACACTGGATTATATAAAGGATGGCAAAGTGAATTATGACCAAATTTGCCTGATGCAACTGCGTACCGAAAACGGATTGATGGGTCGAGTGGTGCAGGATGTGGTGACCCGACCAGCCCGCAAATGGGCCAGGATTCAAGGTGATTTAGGATTTGTAGAGTGGCAATGCGGCAACCCCGCCGGAGAAGATGTTGTCCGGGTTGGGGTGGGCGATGCACTTGAGGAACAGATTTTTGAAAAAGACCGGCCGGATGATTTTATTCAGGAGCTTCAGCACTTGGAACAGGTGCTGGGCGCGGGGTCATCCGCAGTGTCGCCGCTCTCGTTGGAGCGCGGACTGGAGGCGATGGAGGTTATTGCCGCGGCGCATGAATCTCAGGACAAAGGCATTCGCGTGCGGGTCGGAGACTTTCATGGCTAACGCGCAGCAGATGAAGGCTCTCCAACTGGATCGGTGGCTGCTGAATCATGTCTTCCAACGACAGAGAATTTTCTCCGTGGATTTGGATCAATGTTGGGATGGGTTTGGCAGCCAGTTTGGTGCGACTCAAGGCCATTTCCTGGTGCAGGCACTCGCGGCTGGGCCGGATCGATCCCGAATGGCAGAAGTGTTGAAAGAGCATTATGCCAGCCATCCCATCAAATCGTTTAATCAGACTGTGTGCCGAGACTTGGGTGATCCCGCCGGGCAATGTTATTTCCTGCCTTGGGAATCCCGGCGTATTCGGCCGCTGGAACGATTTCTGCACTCGCATAAAATTGGCCCGACTCCGGATGAGGCGTTGGATCCTATTCTGGATCGGTTGGTCAAGGTGCTCGATTCCATTCAGCGGAGGGGCTTGCGCCAGGTTTGGCGATGGGATGGGTATGTGCGATTGCTCCGTTTCATCAATAACAATAATCAAGAAGCGCTGGTGGTGAGGGATGGAAATCATCGATTGGCTACGCTCTCCTTTTTGGGTCACGCCACTACTCGGGCTTGCTGGGAGGCGGATCATTGGCGAAGCTCAAAGGTCTTTCGTCTGGGCGCGCAGCTGATGGGGCGGGCAATTCCTCGGGAATTTCCAGCCACCACGGTTCGGGAATCCGAGGCTGACCAATGGCCTCATGTCCGGTCAGGGCTTATTTCTGTGGAGGAAGCTCAGTTATTTTTTCAACGTTCGTTTGCAGGGATTTGGGGTCAACCGTGAGCTCGTTCTCCTGCATCTCAGTCATGCTCAAGCGCGTAGGATTGTATGATTTTGTAATTCGCTACGGTTTGTATAATCGCGTGCTGATGGCTGGTTGGGGCTGGATCAACCGGATTCGTTGGCGGAGGATAGATCTGACGGTGCTGATCTGGCCCCCAGCGGTTCGGTATGTTGAGGATATCCGTGGCATCTTGGAAGCCCAAGTGGAAGTGCTCTCACACGAGACGGTGGAGATCCGCCCGGGTCAAATGTCTCAATTGGTGGAGGAACTTTATGTAGTGGATTTTGCCGGACCCGAGAAGGTGGCCCGGAAGATGGAGCGCTTGGCGCGCCCACCCCATCGACTGGCGGTTCTGCAGGTGAGGTTAGTGTGCCCTCGCATGGCAGTGCAGGATGCCTTGAACCGGGTGCGCTGCGAAACCATTGGCGATCTCAAAGACGACATCCGGCGGCGTTACCGTGACCGGGTGGATGATTATGTTTACGATGTGATCATTCATTCCACGGAAGCGGATTACCAGACCGAGCCTGTGCGGCGGGTGTTGCAAAAATATGCGACGAACACTGAATGTTTGAACGCGTGAAACATCTCGAGGGTCTGCTGAAGGCCGAGTTGCCCACCAGCGAGTACGTGGTGATCAACAGTGTGTGGCTGGCCTTGATGGGTATCCGGGTCAACGGCGACCTAGATCTGATGTTAAGTTCCAAATTATGGCAAAGCCGTTTTTCGGATTATCCCGTCCAGCAAAGTTTTGGCCTGCCCGGCCCTCTGGAAAAGCGCGTGCGGGTTCATGCCTTGGAGGGAGGCAATTATTCGCGGATGACCGATGCGCAGGATAATGATGAAGCCGTCTATCATCACCGAGTGGTTTTGGAGGGGATCCCCCTCATTGAACCCAGACTCTACTTCCAGTATAAAATGAGACGTTTGCAGGGGTACCAAAAAACAATCACTCGATTGCCATGGTGGCGCCGTCATCGGTGGTTGAATCCCGGGAACCGCAAGTTGTTCTCCAAGCACGCTAAGGATTCTAGAGACGTTTTGCTGCTCCAAAAATATTTTCAGGCGGGATTACCCCGATCAGGTTTGCTGGCCACAATCACCTCGGCTCAGTGGGGCCAAGATCAGCCGGAATTGGGGGAGTTGTTTCTCGGTTCCGGCCAACCCGGATTACTATCATGAACACATTCAATTTCAACGACTTATTTGTATTTGATTTGGCCAACAATCATCAGGGCGACGTGGCTCATGCGCGGGAGATTATTGAGGCGGTGGGCGGGGTGGTGCAAAAGCGGGGCGTACGCGGGGTGTTTAAGTTTCAGTTTAGGCAGCTGGATTCCTTTGTGCATCCGGCGCACCAATCGGGCAGTGACCAGAAACATATCGGGCGGTTTCTTTCAACGCGATTGGAGCGGGAGGAGTTTGAGGAGTTGCTGGCTGCGGTGCGGGCGCGGGGGATGGTGGCAATGTGCACACCCTTTGATGAGGAATCGGTGGGGGTGATTCGCGAGATGGGTTTTGATCTCATTAAGGTGGCGAGCTGTTCGGCGCGCGATTGGCCCTTGCTGGAGGCGGTGGCCGAGGCGGGGCTGCCGGTCATTTGTTCCACCGGCGGGTTGAGCTTGGGGGAGATTGATAACGTGGTCAGTTTCCTCGAGCATCGCGCGGTGGATTTTGCTTTGATGCATTGTGTTGCGATTTATCCCACGCCATCTGAAAAATGCCATCTCAACCAAATCGATGTGATGCGCAACCGTTTTCCGGGCCGGGTGATTGGCTGGTCAACGCACGAAAATCCGGATGCATTGGCGCCGGTGGCGGTGGCGACTGCCAAAGGCGCGCGAATGTTTGAGCGGCACGTGGGCATCGCCACCGATGCGATTACGCTGAATGCTTATTCCTCCACACCGGAGCAACTGGATTGCTGGATCGCAGCGCAACAGAAGGCTCTACAATTGTGCGGCTCGCGCGAACGCCAGCCGGATGCTGATGAAATTGCCGCGCTGGATTCCCTGCGACGTGGCGTGTATGCCCGCGAGCCGGTTGAGGCAGGACAGGTTTTGCAACGTGAACAGATATATTTCGCGATGCCATTTGCCGAAGGCCAATTGTCTTCCGGCCAATGGCGCGAGGGCATCACTGCCCAAGTCAATGTGCAGGCGGACGGGCCATTGTTACTGGCTGCCTTGGCGATTCCCGCGCCTTCGGAGGTGCAAGTCATCAAGGACGCTGTGCACGAAGTGAAGGCGCTGCTCAACGAGGCGCGCATTCCGCTGAGTGCTGAGTTTGAGGTGGAGTACTCCCACCACTACGGCATCCCGAAGTTTCGCGAGCACGGTGCGGTAATCATCAACTGCATCAACCGCAACTACTGCAAAAAAATCGTGATGCAACTCCCCGGGCAGAAACACCCCGCGCACTATCACAAACTGAAGGAGGAAACCTTCCAAGTGCTACACGGCATCCTCCACCTCACGCGCGACGGACAAGAGCGCACCTTTCACCCCGGCGACACCTGCCTCGTCATGCCCGGTGTGTGGCACAGTTTCTGGACTGAAACCGGCTGCGTCTTTGAGGAAGTTTCCACCACCCATCACAACCACGATTCCATTTACCGCGATGCCGTCATCAACGATCTCCCGCGAAAAAGCCGCAAGACAACGGTGGATCATTGGGGCCGCTATCAATTGCCGAGCATGGTTTGCGACGAGGTTGAAACAAATGATCCAGTTTGATCCATGTGAAATTTGCGGAGCCGACCAATGGGCGTCGGCGTATCACGGATCGATCCGTGACGGGGCATTTGGATCCTTGGCAGAGAAGGCAGAAGTGCGGCAATGTGGCGGGTGCGGCGTGGAGCGATTGGCGGAGGACTTTTGCTTGCCCGAGTCCGCTTATTCCACGGCTGAATATCGCCAAAAACTTAAACAGGGATTGGACTCGCAGGATTATCTGAAAACGCATGACCCTCTGCAACTCCATACCCTCAGGGTGGCACAATCGTTGTCGCTAAGGGATTCTATTGTGGCGGACGCGGGGTGCGCCGGAGGCAGTTTGCTGGACCATGTTCGGGGCATCACTACCGAACAAGTTGCCATCGAGCCTTGCGACATTTATCACGAACGACTGGCTGCTCAAGGATACCATGTTTTTCCTGATTTAATTCAAGCTACCGGTAAGTGGGCCGGGCGGGTGGAAGTGGCTTTTAGCATTCATGTGGTGGAGCACGTCCCGAATCCGCGGTCCTTTCTTGAAGCAATCCGAACCCTCATGGCACCTGGGGGGCGAATGGTCTTGGCCTCGCCCAATCGGCGGGATCTGTTGCTGGATCTGTTGCCCGATGATTACCCACAATTTTTCTATCGAGTTGTCCATCGCTGGTATTTTGATGCCGATAGCCTAGCCGATTGCGCTCGCCGCGCAGGTTGGGAAGTCGAGGCTGTGAAACCTGTGCAGCGGTACGGGCTGTCGAATACGTTGCGCTGGCTGAGGGACAAGGCCCCCGGCGGTGCCGAGGGATTGCCGGGGATCAATGCGGGCGCGGATGACTGGTGGAAGAGCCATCTAGAAACGGAAGGGCGAGCCGAGTGTTTGTACCTGATCCTGAAAAATCCAAGGCAGGAATAGAATCGCCAAATTGAAGAGTCTGGTTTTCATTGAGCATAATGTCGTTGCCCGGCACTTTCTCCAGAGCCGGTCGTTTGATGATTTTGCAGAACGACATAAAACGATGTTTGTGTTTCCCGAACAAGGTCACCGGCGAATTTCACAAGTGGATCCGAGCCAATCGGAATTGCCGGGCCCTCACGAACACTTAACCATCCTGCCCGAGCGCCAAATCATTTGGAAATGGCTGTATCTAGTTGAGCAATTGCGCTGGAAATCAGGCGCACAAGCGAAGGCCCTTCGCCGATTACATCGCTGCAACGCAGGATGGAAGGCGGCAATCCTATTGACTGCGCTTGGACTGCCAGGAATTCGGCAGGGATTTCAATGGGTAGCCCGTCGGAAATTGCGTGCCCTTCCGTTCGACGGATTGCGTGAACTGCTGGATCGAGAGCAACCGGATATCCTAATCCATCCGTGCGTCATGGAAGGGGTGTTTCTCAACGACCTCATCGAAGAATCGAAGCGGCGCAATATCCCGCTGGTGGTCATCATGAATTCTTGGGACAACCCCAGCACAAAAAGGGCTATGATTGGCATCCCCGATTGGTTGCTGGTATGGGGCGAACAAACGCACCGGCATGCCGTGGATCTGGCCGGCATGCCACCGGAGCGCACTCTCAAGTTCGGCGCGGCCCAATTCGAGGTGTATCGCGAGGCGCCTCGGATGACTCGGGAGGAGTTTTGCAAATTAAATGGCGCGGATCCGACCTTGCCGATACTCGTGTATGCCGGCTCCAGCAAAGGCACCCGTGAAATCGATCACCTGCGCCAACTGGATGCAGCGGTGGAATCCGGTGCGCTGCCTCCAACCACCCTACTCTATCGGCCCCACCCGTGGGGAAATGGCGGCGAAGGTGGAGCCAACATTTTGGATGAGCCTTGGCGGCACGTGATCATTGAACATTCCATGCGCGAGTACTTGGATCAGGTTCGTGCCGGCCAAACGCAAATTTGTCTCTCCGATTATCGGCACACTCATGAAGTACTCACACACTGCGACGCGCTCATCTCTCCTCTGTCTACCATAATTCTCGAGGCGGCGTTGCACGGCAAACCAGCAATGTGTTTCCTCCCAGACACCGATCAATCCAATCATTTTCGCCATGACAGCCAACTGATGCACTTTCAGGATATGTTTGAGATGCAGGAAATCTTGGTGGCTCATGGAACAAGAGAACTATTGCCAAGGACAATTGAATTACTGGCTCGATCACGGGCTGAAGGATGGGCAGAAAAAATGACCAAGGCAGCTGAATATTTTGTGGAACCGCACGACAGCCCATATGGAGACAGGATTACAGAGTTTTTTAAGGCGGTGGTTGCCGACAGGGAAACTGAGAAAAAATAAGTCAAACATGAGAAGATTAAAAACATTCATAAAAGCCTATGTTCAGGATCCTGGGTGGCTGTGGTTTGTCCGTAAATACAAGACACGCATGGGGTGGCAAGCGCGACCGTACGAGGTCTATTATCAACAAGCGAAGCGTTTGTGCAGGAATGTCGGCGAGATTCCAAAAACAGTATTACCTGCTGTGAGGCAATTTAATGAACAGGGATGGGCAACCCTCCAAACGCCGGAGACGGAGGAAATTGCGGCAGAGATTCTTCAAGTGATGCGATCGGAGGAATCCGATGGTGAGGATATTTGGAACGAGGCCGGTCAATACATAAAGGCGGATGTGTGGCGAAAATTCCCAAATCTAGAGAAGGTTTTTACTGGGATAGCGGGGGAATTTATTCGGGGAGTATATGAGTGTGAGTATAAAATCTGGGCTGGCATACCCTACAAGTCGCAGCGGCAGGCCGATAAACCCACAGGCTCCCAATTGTGGCATTTTGATGGAAAACCTGGAACCTGCATCAACCTTATGTATTGCCTGGGGCCGGTGGGCCCGGAGAATGGGGCCATGGAATGTATGTCTTGGGAAGATACTTACCGGCTGTTTGTCTTGGAGCGGAAGCAGTTTAGGCAGTGGGAATTAGAGGCGGCTAAGCTAAGCAAGGTGGAAGTGCGCGCACGTCGTGCTTCCTTTTTGAAAGAAAAAATTGATTGTGATTTTGCTAATAGAGTCAATCAGCCCAAATCAAACGGAGGCATGTTGTTTTTCTTCAGAAACAACCTTCTTCACAAGGGTGGGTTTGTGAGTTCGGGCACCGAGCGATTTGTTTGTGGGTTCGATATGTATCCATCACAAAATCCTCCACCCTTCGATGAGTATCGTGCTCGTGGTATTCCCAAGACCACCAACTACCCTAAAGATCCGGATTTCTAGGATGGTCAACCATCAATATATTTTGGCGGTCATCCCTGCTCGAGGGGGCAGCAAGGGGATGTACCTCAAAAACCTGCGAAAGCTACGCGGAAAATCCTTGGTTGCATGGGCCGGGGATGCGGTGGGAAAAGTGGCAGAGATCGACCGAGCGGTGGTATCCACCGATCATGATGGTATCGCTGGGGCCGCGGAGGCCGCAGGGTTGGCAGCCCCTTTTCGGCGCCCGGAATCCTTGGCCGGCGATCGCATTGGGGATCTTGAGGTGCTAACGCATGCCTTGCAGGCTACTGAGAAACTCGATGGGCGCAAGTACGACATTGTCGTGATGCTACAACCCACCTCGCCTTTCCGAAAACCGGAACAGGTGGCCGCCTGCATCCGAATGTTGGTGGAGGGCAACTGGGATGCGGTGTGGACAGTTTCGCCTACCGATTCCAAGAGCCATCCGCTCAAACAACTAAACGTTGGTGAAGAGGGCGCATTAGATTTGTATGATGCCTCTGGGGCACAGATCATTGCCCGGCAGCAATTGGAGCCGGTTTATCATCGCAACGGGATTGCCTACGCGTTCACACGGGAATGTTTGCTGGAGCAGAAAACCATCCGCGGCAAACGCACGGGAGCATTGGTCATTGAAGAGCCCTGCGTAAATATCGACACCGAATGGGATCTTGAATTGGCGGAATTCCTGTTGAGTCGTAGTTCATCCGATGAGTGAACGCCGAGCCACGTGGGTGTTCCGATCCGGCCGGCGTGAAAGGCTCGAAGCCCCCGGCCACTTGCCCACGGAGTTCTTTTATGGGACTGCCCGAGTTGCGCGAACGCGGCTGGAAAACCGATTTACTGGAAGATGCCGACTTGGAAATGGCGCCCCCGCTCAAGCCACTCCCATCTCTGGTCAACAAATTCGCCCGGTTTTGCGGCCACCTGCCCCTTGGCATGGCCATGGGGTTGGCCAAAAAACACGTCCAAAAACGGTTGCCCGCCCAAGGTCCACTCATCGCAACCACGAATAATCTGGGTCTAGCCTTGGGGCTGGGCCGGGCCCGCGGGTGGGTGCGTTGCCCCGTGGTGCTGCTGGCAATGGGCTTGCTGCCATTGTCACCCAGCAGATGGCAGCTTGCGCAGAATCGGACAGGTGCTGGAAGCACATTCGGGTGGTCACCATTTCCAAATCGGAACAAGCGCACTTGGCCCGAAGCTTTTCCCCGAGCAGACAATTGATTATATTCCCTTCGGAGTGGACACTCGATTTTGGCGGCCGGCAGGGGGCAGCTACATTTCCGGGGATTATGTTTTAGCCATCGGCAATGATGCAAATCGTGATTGGAAAACATTGGTGGCCGCTTGGGATGAGACTCTGCCCCTGTTGAAAATAGTTACCAACCTCCCGGTGCCACCCGCCCCGCCCAATGTGGAAGTGATCCGCGGCGATTGGCGAAAGCAAACGTTGACTGATCAGGAAATTTTGAAACTGTACCAGAACGCGATGTGTGTGGTGGTGCCGGTTCGCGAAACCATCCAACCCGCCGGACAAAGTGTATGCTTGCAAGCAATGGCCTGCGGTCGGCCGGTAATTGTGAGTGACATTGCCGGGCTTTGGAATCGTGATTTGCTGCGGGATAACCGGCACTGGAAGCTCGTGCCACCGGGCGAGCCGGAGACACTCAAACGGACAGTCAAAGAATTGGTGGCGAACCCAGATGACGCAACTCAACTGGGCGCCTCGGCGAGACAGCAGGTGCGATCCCACCTGAACACTCAATCCATGGCAGATGCGTGGGAGCGTATTTTTGAGCCGGAGAGTTTGATCCAATCGGCATGAAGGTTGCCATTGGGTATCACCTTCAGGAAGGGCCATGGGGCGGCGGCAACCAGTTTGCCCGGGCGTTGGCGGTCGCGCTTGAGGCCTGCGGACATCAGGTTTGCTTTGAGCTGGGCGACCGGGATATTGATCTGATCTTGCTCACGGAGGTGCGCGGGCGCAGTCCTTCGGCGGCGTTTCATGCGGGCACGGTGTTGCGGTATTTGCAGTTTCGCAATCCGCGCGCGGTGGTGGTGCATCGCATCAATGAATGCGATGAGCGCAAAGGGACTCGCCATATGAACCGACTTTTGCGTCGCGCCAATTATGCGGCGGATCACACGGTGTTCATCGCTTCGTGGTTGCGCAAACTCAATGTTTGGAGGAGCGGGCGGCCCTCGTCGGTGATTTTGAATGGGGGCGACTCGAACCTGTTTCGCCCCTTGGAGAATCATTCGTGGAAACCGGGGATGCCGTTGAAAATCGTCACCCATCATTGGGGCGGGAACCGGTTGAAGGGCGCGGATGTTTACGAGAAATTGGATTCTCTGTTGGGTGCAGAGGAATGGCGTGAGCGTGTTGAGTTCACCTATGTGGGCAACTTGCCTCCCGGGTGCGTTCTGCCGCATTCACGTCATTTGCCGCCGATGTCCGGTCAAGCGCTGGCGGATGAGCTGGCTTCGCACCACGTTTATCTCACGGGCTCGGTTAACGAACCGGCGGGTATGCATCATGTGGAAGGCGCGCTTTGCGGGTTGCCAATTATTTATCGAAGCAGTGGTGCGCTCCCAGAATACTGCGATGGATTTGGAATGGAATTCGCCGGCCCCGATGATTTGCCGGCTGCGCTGGAGCGGATGATGGCGGAGTATGACCGCTGGCGGTCGGCGTTGGAGAAATATCCCCACACCGCGGAGCGTATGTGTCGGGAGTACATCGAGTTATTTGAGCGACTGGTTTCCGAGCGCGACGAAATTGTGGCCCGTCGCCGCTTGTGGCGGGAGCCGTGGACGGTGTTGCGTAATCAGATTCCTCTTTAATGCGTATTGATTTCATTGAGGCTCAAGATTCTGCCACGGAGGAAACGGCATTCGTCGAGGCGTATTGGACGAAGGTTTGGGAACAGGAAGGCGGCCCGCGGGGACAGATGGAAAAGGTGGCGCGGCAGGATGAGCTTCGCGTGATGCGGGATTATTTGGGTGCGATTCCGAAGGGGCGTTTGTTGGATGCGGGGTGCGGATTGGGGGATTGGGTTTTGTTTTTTGAGCGAGAGGGTTTTGAGGTCACGGGGCTGGATATCAGCCGGAAAACGGTGAACCAATTGTGTGAGCGGTTTCCCGACAGTGATTTTCAAACAGGTGATATCCGCGATACGGGCATGGCGGGCGACACGTTTGATGCCTGTTTTTCTTGGGGAGTGTTCGAGCATTTTGAGGATGGGCCGGGTGATTGCCTGCGGGAGGCCTTTCGCATCCTCAAGCCGGGCGGGTTGTTGTTCGCGTCAGTGCCGTTTGATAATTGGCGGATGAGCACCAAGGGCACGTTTGCTAAACCGGCTGACGCAAACTTAAAGGAGCGTTTTTATCAGTATCGTTTCACCCGCGCCGAATGGGCGCGCGAATTGGCGCGTGCGGGTTTTGAGGTGGAGGCGTTGAAGCCGATCCACAAACGGCAGGGTGTGCTGCGCTGTTTGCATCACGAGTTTTTTCTGCCGTACGAATGGTTACTCACGCGCGGGTTGAGTGCGGTGATGGCACCGTTTATTCCCGGCGCGTGGATCGCTCATATGTTGATGGGCGTAGCTCGGAAACCGCTTGACGATGCGTGATGCGGAGTGCGTTGCGATCCATCAAGTTGGGTTTGCAATCACTGCCGTCTCGTGTGGCGGCGGCGATGGGCGGTCGTGGGAAGGGCGCGCCGGTGCAGTTTGTGGTGGAGGATGCGGATTGGGCGATCCGTTGGGTGGGCGAAGGCATTCGCGATGGCTTGCCCGAAGAGGCGCGAGGCAAAGTGGCCACCACGCTTGCGCCGCAACGGTTGATCAATCGCGTGGCGCATTTTGGCTCGCAATATATGTGGGTGGATTGGGCGCCGCATCTCTCCCGCACCAATCAGCCGGTGGTTTCTTTTTTCCACGGCAAACCGGAGGACGGCCCGGCAGTGGAACGCACATTGAATCGTTTTTGAAAACTGAACCTCAACTGCGCCGCATCGTCACCTCGGCCAGCATCGTTCGCGAGCGATTGATGAATTGGGGCGTGCCCGCCGACAAAATCGTTCACATTCCAATCGGGACAGACGTGGCGATGTTTGCGCCGCCGACTCCGGAACTACGCGCGGCCGCCCGTGCGCGCTTGGGGTTTTCGGAAGATGCGATCGTGATGGGTTCCTTTCAAAAAGACGGCGTGGGATGGGGTGAAGGATTGGAACCCAAACCGATCAAGGGGCCGGATGTTTTTTTGGATACGGTGGAACAATTGGCCAAGGATTTACCCGTCGAGGTTTTGCTTTCCGGTCCGGCACGCGGGTTTGTGAAAAACGGATTGAAGGCGCGTGGTATTCCGTTTCAACATCATTACCCTCCCGAGCGCGCGGATTTGGTGGAGCTGTATCACGCGCTGGATTTGTATCTGATGACCTCCCGCGAGGAAGGCGGGCCGATGGCGTTGATGGAAAGTATGGCATCGGGAGTGCCCGTCGTGTCCACTTCAGTGGGGATGGCGCCGGATTTAATTGTGGATGGGGTCACCGGTGGCTTGGCGGCTCGGAGGATGTCGAGGGGCTTGTGAATCGGGCGCGGTCGATGCTTGCTTTGGATGATTCCGCGCGGGCGCAGCTCGTCGCCAAGGCGCGCGAAGCGGTGCTACCGTGTGATTGGAAAGTCGTTGCGCGGCGGCATTGGGAGGAGGTTTATCAACCGCTGCTAAATGAAGCAGCCTGAGGCATCATTGGCCAAGCGGCTGGCGCGGGCGGTTTACAGCCGGGCGTGTGGCGCGCGGGTGTGGGCGAATGGCTTGGCCTCAAGTTCGGGCGATATCGCGGTGCATTACGGTGGCGCGCGTGAAGGCGGCGCGGGCGGACCGCGGGTAAAAGTGCGGCGACTGCGCGAACATTTCCCCGAGGCAGGTTGGCGCTTCAATCTCGTCTACACACTCAGCAGCGCGTCCCATCTTTCTGCAGCGGCCTTGGCGCGATTGCGGCGGCGGGGCACGCCGATTGTTCATAATCAAAACGGCACTTTTTATCCCGCGTGGTTTGGCGGCGATTGGCGGGCGGAAAACCGTCGGATGGCCCGCGCCTTTCACGCGGCCGACCACGTTTTTTTTCAGAGCGAGTATTGCCGCCGCGCCGCGCATAAACACTTGGGCGAACGCGATGGACCGGGCGAGATTCTTGTACAACGCGGTTGACACCGCACAGTTTACGCCCAACGATTCGATTCAAACTGAAGGGCCGATTCGTTTTTTAGTCACCGGCCGCTTTGGCCGACATCATCAATACCGCCTCGAAGTGGCCGTATCCGGGCTGCGCGTGGCGCGTGATGCGGGGCTCGATGCGTTCCTCACGCTTGCCGGTCAATTTGATTCCGAAATGCTTGTGGAAATTCGCCAGCAAATCGATCGATTGGAGTTGCAGGAATTCGTGAAAATCCTCGGCCCTTTTTCACAGGCGGACGCTCCTAATGTTTATCGCGCGGCGGATATTTTTTTGCTGACCACCCATCAGGACGCCTGCCCCAACGCTGTGCTGGAAGCGATGGCGTGCGGGTTGCCGGTGTTGTATTCCGCCAACGGCGGCGTGCCTGAGTTGGTGGGCACGGAGGCTGGCATTGGGCTGGAATGTCCGGAGGATTGGGAAACTCCTCGCCCGCCCACAGCCGAAGCGTTGGGCGCGGGCATGGTGAAAATCGCTGGCCGACGCAAAGCAATGAGCCAAGCCGCCCGCGCGCGCGCGGTGGAGCGGTTTGACATCCAGCCGTGGATTCAGCGCCACCGTGAAGTGTTCGAGCAATTATTGAAATGAACGCATCCCGCAAAAGAATTGTTTGCTGGCAGTGGCCAATGTGTTGTCGTGGCCGTGGCGGCTTGTTGCCGGCGCGTTGGCGCGAAGGGATTCTCACGGGATTATTTGTTTTGGATTCGCGCGGTGAACCGCGCGGCGGCCTTGCGCAAATGCTGCGGCTGCAAGACCGCCTTGATTGGGTGACCAACGAACGCGCCGTGGCGTTGGGCGACGGCGTGCATCCGAAGCATCGCCTCACGCGCTATCACGATTTTTTTGTGCAACACATTCCCGAAGGCGCGCGCGTGTTGGATATTGGCTGCGGCGTGGGCGCGGTGGCGCGCAGCATCGCCACGCGCGTGAAGGGCAGCGAAGTGGTGGGTGTGGATCGCGATGACGGGCGCCTTGCCGAAGCGCGCGCGGCGGAAAATCCGAATAACTTGTCCTTCGTGAAAACCGACGTGTGCGATTCGTTGCCCGATGGCCCGTGGCAAGCGGTGGTGTTGTCCAACGTGCTTGAGCACATCGAAGATCGCGTGGGTTTCCTTAAGGCGATTTTGCAAAATGCAAAGCCCGAGCGCGTGCTCATTCGCGTGCCGCATTTTGAGCGCGATTGGAAAATGCCGATGCGCAAGGAATTGGGCCTCAACTATTTTTCTGATGCGGAACATTTCATCGAGCATCGGCTCGACGAATTGCAAACCGAGCTGGCCGAGGCGGGCTTGCGGCCGATGGTGACGCATACAGTTTGGGGCGAAATTTGGATGTGCTGCGAGCGCACTGAAAGCGACGGCCAATGAGCGCGCCGCTCGTCAGCATCATCCTTCCCTGCTACAACGCCCACGCGCATCTCGCCCAAGCCCTCGAGAGCGCGCGCGCGCAAACGCATCCCAACCTCGAAATCCTCATCGTCAATGATGGTTCCACCGAGCCGGAAACGTTGGAATTTCTCGATGCCCTCGATGATGACATTCGCATCGTTCACCAGGAAAATGGAGGCTTGCCCGCCGCCCGTAACCGCGCCTTTCGCGAAGCGCGCGGCGAATTTATCCTCCCGCTCGACTGCGATGACTGGCTGGAGCCGGAAACCGTAGCACCTTCTCCTCGAGGCGCAGCAAGTCGCCCCCGCTCCGGCGTTTGCCTTCCCCCAAATGATTCTCGAGGGCGAAGCTGAAGGCCGCTCAAAAAAAACTACAATTACTTTGAGCAACTTTTTCTCAATCAATTACCGTATTGTTTGCTGCTGCCCAAAGCCGCGTGGGAGGAAGCGGGCGGCTACGACGAATCGATGCGGCCAAGGGCTACGAAGATTGGGAATTCAACATTCGTCTCGGCTCAATGGCTGGCGCGGAGTGACCGTGGAGCAACCGCTGTTCCATTATCGCGTGGCGCAAGGTGGCATGTTGCTCAGCCTTTCCGGCAAACGCCACTGCACGCTTTGGGGTGGCATCCGCAAAAAACACGCGGCGGCATTTCGGCTCGGGGCGCTGTGGCGCGACGTGGCGCGAATGGCGGCAGCAGCCCTCCACCTATCCGCTGGCATTATTTTTTCGGTGGCTGTGCGTGGCAAAAATTTTACCCGATGCGTGGGCCTCGACGTTGTTTAACAGAATGCGACGACATTCCCAAAGCCAACGCGTCACGCGCGCCACGCGCGAAATGGATTCCTAAAATGTGCGGCATCATTGGCCATTGGAACGTTGCAAAGGTTGAAGAGCCGCATTGGGTGGCCGCGATGAACCGGCTGGAGCATCGCGGGCCGGATGAGAGCGGTGAGTTTGCCGCGGGCGGGGTGCGGTTGGGGATCCGGCGGTTGTCGATTATTGATCTCACCGAGGGCGTGCAGCCGGTGCGCAATGAATCCGGCGAGGTGGTGGCGGTGATGAATGGGGAGATTTATAATCACGTGGAGCTGGCCGAGGGCTTGCGCGCGCGCGGGCACACACTGCGGTCGCGCACGGATGCGGAGGTGCTGCCACATTTGTACGAGGAACACGGCGATGCGTTTGTGGAGCACTTGCGTGGGATGTTCGCCGATTGCTTTGTGGGATGGGCGGAAGCAGCGGCTGGTGCTGGCGCGGGATCGGTTTGGGAAGAAGCCGTTGTACTTTCGGCAACCCGGTGCCGGCTCGCTGGCGTTTGCTTCGGAGTTGAAAGCGCTGAAGGCGTTATTGCCTAATGCGAAGTGGTCGGTGCGGGAACAGGGGGTCTATGATTATCTTTCGCTTGGGTGTGTGCCGCAGCCGGAAACAATTTTTCAAGACGTGCAGCAAGTGCCGCCGGCTACTGTGCTCACTTTTGATGGCGGCAAAATCACAACGCGACAATTTCAGAGTGGGCACAATGGGAACGCACACGGAACCGTGCGCGAACACATTCGCGAATCGGTGCGGTTGCGGTTGCGCAGTGATGTGCCGGTGGGAGTGTTTTTGTCGGGAGGGGTGGATTCGACGATCGTGGCGATCGAGGCGGCGAAGGAGGTGGGCGAGTCGTTGCGGACGTTCACGGTGAAAATGGATGACCCCGCGCTGGATGAATCGGCGGTGGCGGCGGACACCGCGCGGGCATTGGGCGTGCGGCACGAGGTGTTGCCGCTGGAGATTTCGCCGCGCGAGGATTTGCTTTCGGTGGTGCGGCATTACGACCAGCCCTTTGCCGATTCCAGCGCGCTGCCGAGTTGGGCGGTGGCACGGGCGGCGGCGCGCCATGTGAAGGTGGTGCTCAACGGCGATGGCGGCGATGAACTCTTCGCGGGCTATCGCCGGCATCTCGCGGCGTTTCAATTGGGCCGCGTGGGATGTGTGCCGCGTTTTTTGTGGAAGGCTGTGGCGGCACTTCCCGCGGGCGGGCGGCGTTCGCGCTTAGGATTTTTGCGACGCTTCGCGCGCGGGGCGGGCTCGACTGCGGGTCGGCGTTATTTGGAATGGTCGAATGATTTACTTTTGGAAACGGACAAGCAACGCCATTGGCAAGGCGACGCCATGCGGTCCACGGAGGAATGGGTGGAGGCCCAAATGGAGCCGGGCCTCTCGCCGCTGCGCCAGCAAATGCATCTGGATCGCGCATCAATTTGCTCAGCGATTTACTGGTGAAAATGGATATGGCGACAATGGCGCATTCGCTGGAGGCGCGTTCACCGTTGTTGGATCAGGAGTTGGCCGCATTCGCTGCGGGCATTTCGGATGCGGAATTATTGCGTGGCGGACAAACCAAATCATTTTTGCGCAACGCGTACGCGGACGAATTGCCGCCTGCCGTGTTGGCCGCCCCCAAGCGCGGGTTTGAGGTGCCGGTGGCGCGTTGGCTGGCGGAGGATTGGCGGGAGTTGCTGCACGATTCGCTTGCGCCGGGCGCGCGCTCGGAGCAGTTTGTGAGCCGCCGGTTTTTGCAGGACTTGCTCGCCGATCGCTTGGCGGGTGACCGCAATTTGCCGATGTTGAAATACACGCTGCTGGTGCTGGAGTTGTGGCTGAGGGAACAGGAAAACTAAATCCGCGCATTTTATTTGTGTCGGCAGCAGACTGGGCCTTTCGGGCCCATCGCCTGTCTTTGGCCAAATGGCTGGTGGCACGGGGCGCAACGGTGGGCGTGATTTGTCCGCCGGGCGATGCAGTGGCGGATCTGGAAGCGGCGGGCTTGCGCGTGTTTCCGATGGCGCTGTCGCGCGACAAAATTTCCCCAGCAGAAACTCTGGCCGCTGCCAAGGCCGTGCGCGAAACGGCTTCAGGCGTTTCGCGCGGACGTGCTGCATTGCGTTTCCCTGCGGTGCGTGTTGTTCGGTTGGCTGGCAATGCGTGGGGTGCGCGAGCGGCCGCGCGTAGTGAATCACGTGATTGGGATGGGCAGTTTGTATTCTGACGAGGCGCGCTCGATGAAATTGCGGTTGCTGCGCGGCGGGGTGGATTGGTGCTTGCGCCGGGCTTTCCGTGCGCCGGATGCGACGACGGTTTTTCAAAATCACGATGACCTCAATTGGTGGCGTGATCACGCGGCTCTTGCGGAAAACCAACTCGCGTGTTTACCCGGCAGCATCGACACCGCGCTTGCGAAGACTTCGCCCGATTCCGATGGCCCGCCGTGGCGGATGATTTTTGTGGGCCGTTTATTGAAAGACAAAGGCGTGGCGGAACTCATGGAAGCGCACGCGGCATTGCGCGCGCGAGGGATGGCAGTGGAGCTGGCGTTGTGCGGCGATGTGGATGCGGGGAATCCGAAAAGTTTTACACGCACCGAGGCGGAGGCGTTTGGAAATGCGGAGGGCTGCAAATGGCTCGGGCGACGGGATGATGTGCTCGAACAAATCGCGGCGAGTCATTTGTTGGTGTTGCCGACCTATCGCGAAGGCTTGCCGCGGGTGTTGCTGGAGGCGGGCTTGGCGCGGCGGGCGGTAGTGGCCACGGATGTGCCGGGCTGCCGTGAAGTGGTGGTGGATGGCGAGTCGGGCGTGCTCTGCGCGCCGCGTGATGCAAGGGCTTTGGCGGAGGCGATTCAAACGGTGTTGGAGGATGATGAATTGCGCGGACGCTTGGCCGAAGGTTTGCACAAACGCGTGGATGAAAAATTTGCCGACTCGGTGGTGAATCCGCGTTGGTGGAATCTTTACACGGAGGGCCGGCCGTGACGTGGGCGGTTTTTTTCTGGGCGCGGCGGCTTTGGGCTGGGTGCTGTGTCATCCGGTGAGCGCGCTGCTGCGGCGTTGGAAATGCTGGGACCGGCCGAATTACCGCTCCAGCCACACGGAGCCCACGCTGCGCGGCGGCGGCTTGGCGGCGGTGCTGTTGGTGGCGGGCGCGGTGGCGGCGTGGGTGTGGCCGGTGGATCGGTTGCTCGCGCAGGCGTGGCTGGGCGGGTTGGTTTTGCTCGGGTTCATTTCGTGGCGCGACGATCGGCACGGTGTGCCGGTGGCGGTGCGGATTTGCATCCAAACGCTGGTGGCGGTGGGCGTGGTGCTGGCCATCACGGGGCGCGCGGCGCCGGTGGGGTTGATTTTGTTTGCGGTGTTCGCGTTGGTCGCGTTTATGAATTTTGTCAATTTTATGGACGGCATCAACGGGCTGGTTTCCGGCCAGCTCATCCTAATGTCTTTGGGTGCGGCGCTGATCTTTGGTGTGGCGGGCGACGTCACGCCACTGCTGATCGCGTTGGTGATGGCGGGCGCGTTGGCGGGTTTTTTGCCGTTTAACTTTCCCCGCGCGCGGATGTTTCTCGGCGACGTGGGCAGTGTGCCGCTGGGGTTTTCGTTTGGTGTGCTGTTGCTGTGGATGGCGGTGACGGCGACTGATCCAGCCTTGTACAAAACCTGGCGGTGCTGCCGTTTTATTTTTTCCTCGAAGGTTCGATTGACCGTCATTCGGCGCTTGAAGCGTGGGGAAAATTTATCGCACGCGCATCGCGAGCATTTTTACCAACGCCTCGTGCGCGGCGGTTGGAGCCACGCGCGGACCACCGGCTGGGTGTGGGCGCTGCAAATCGTCGTCATCGCGCTGGCGTGTTGGCAGTGGCGCGCGGGGTGGCGCGTTGAATTTTTGTGGCTGGCGGCGGGGCTGGTGTGGGGCGGGTTTTTTGCCTACGCTGAAACGGTCTTCCGGCGGAGCCAAGATGAACGCGGGGAGGGCAGAACATAATGTCTATTTTGCAACCCCCTAACTTGTCGCGCAGCCAGCGGTTTGCGGTGTTGCTAGTGCTGTACCTCGCCGTACTCGCAGCGGCCACTTGGGTGGCATACGGGTTGCGGTTTGATTTCGATGTGCCGACGGAACACCAACGCCACATCAAGGAAATTTGGGTTTGGGTTTGGGCGTCGAAACTTCTGGCGCTCGCGGTGGCCGGACAGTTTTACAGTTTGCTTAGCTTCTTTAGTCTGCCGGATTTGAAACGGCTCGGCTTGGCGTTGGGCGTGGTGACCTCGGGCTTTTCGGCCAATGGTACGCGGTGGATGCGGTGCACGAAATGTCGCGTGGGGTGATTGTGCTCGATGGCATTCTGAGTTTTCTTGGGTTGGCGGCGTGCCGGTTGGGCTTTCGTTTGGTGCGGCAGGGCACCGGCAGCAATGGCGACGCAAGCGGGCACGCGCGTGGCGATTGTGGGCGCGGGCGAGGTGGGCGCGGCGCTGGCGCGGGAATTGCAAACCAAAGCCACGCTGCGGCCGGTGGTTTTTTTCGATGATGCAAAGCGCAAACACGGCACGCAAATTCACGGCGTGCCGGTGGCGGGCGCGGTGGAAAGTTTGCGCGAGGCAATGTGCTGGCGGTGGACGAAGTCATTATCGCGATGCCATCCGCGCCGGGCGCGCGGGTGCGTGAGGTGTTGGCGTTGCTGGATGAATTGGGTTTGCGCTGCCGTACGGTGCCTTCGATGAGCCAGCTGGCGGTGGGCGATATGGTCACGGCACTGCGGCCGGTGGAGATTGCCGATGTGCTTGGGCGCGAGTCGGTGGATCTCGGCACGGAAACGGTGCGGGAATTTTTGGATGGCAAAACCGTGCTCGTCACCGGCGCGGGCGGCAGCATTGGCTCGGAGTTGTGCCGCCAACTCGCCCAGCTTGGGCCGTCCAAATTGGTTTTGGTGGAGCGATCGGAATTTCAGTTATTTGAAATCCACTCGGAAATTGAAGGCGCCATCAAGGCTGTTCCGGAGTTGATCGACGTGCAGGACACGCCTGCGATGGAGGCGGCTTTCGAGCGCTATTCACCGGATGTGATTTTTCACGCGGCGGCGTTCAAGCACGTATCGATGATGGAACGCCAGCCCGCCGTTGCGATTCGCAACAACGTGCTGGCCACCGATCGCCTCGCTGTCGCGGCGGCGGAGCACGGCGTGGGGCGGTTCATTTTGATTTCCACCGACAAAGCCGTGGCGCCTTCCAGCGTGATGGGTGCCACCAAAGCGCTGGCCGAGCGCGTGCTGCAAGGGCACGCGATGGCGGGCGGCGGCACGCGCTTTATCACGGTGCGCTTTGGAAATGTGCTGGGTTCCTCCGGTAGTGTGGTGCCGATCTTTCAACGGCAAATCGAACTGGGCGGGCCGGTGACGGTGACCGATGCAGCGGTGACGCGGTTTTTTATGAGCATCCCCGAGGCCGCCGGCTTGGTGCTGCGCAGCGCGGCGATGGGCGAAGGCGGCGATCGCTTTATTTTGGATATGGGCGAGCCGGTGCGCATTGCGGAATTGGCGGAGGATATGATCCGCCTCACCGGCCGCGAACCGGGCACGGACATCGCCATCGAATTCATTGGCCTTGCGCCCGGGCGAAAAACTGCACGAAGAACTTCACTCCGCCGACGAACAATTGGCCGACACCGATCACACAAAAATCCAACGCATCACCGGCGCGGCCTTGACGGCTGCGGATTGGCGAGATGCTGGAAACCGCCTTGCAACGGGGCGGTGAATTGGATGACGCCGCTGCGCGTGCGTGGCTGTGCGAATTGCTTCCGGAGTACGAACCGACTTCGTCCGAATAGGGCGCTTCAATTATCCCTACGAACTTACCACGCCGGAGGTGTGCTTAGGCGCAAAATGCGCTGACGGAATGGGTGACTTCGGCGACTTGGGCTTCGGTCATTTCGGGGAAGACGGGGAGGCTGAGGACTTGATCGGCGAGTTGCTCGGCGACGGGGCAGTTTGCGGGTGGGAGATGGGCGAAGCAGGGTTGTTGGTGGAGAGCTTCGGGATAATAAATTTCGTTGCCGATTTCGGCGGTGCGCAGGTGGGCGGCGAGGGCGTCGCGGCGTTCGCGGTTGGGGAGGCGCACGGTGAATTGATTCCACGAATGGCCGGGCGCGGCGGCGGGCAGGATGAGGTCGGGCGTGCCGGCGAGGAGGGATTGGTATTGCGCGGCGTTGCCGGTGCGCAGGGCGATCCATTCGTCGAGCTGGGTTTGCTTCACGCGGAGCAGCGCGGCTTGGAGTTCATCGAGCCGGAAATTGCCGCCGACGTGGCTTCGTGATGATATTTGGGCTTGGCAGCCGTGGGCGCGCAGGAGGCGGGCGCGTTCGGCGAGGGCGTCGTTGCTGGTGGTCAGCAAACCGGCGTCGCCCAGCGCGCCGAGGTTTTTGGTGGGATAAAAACTGAACGCGCCAAAGTCGCCCATGCCGCCGACGGGGATGCCTTCCCACGTGGCGCCCTGCGCTTGCGCGGCGTCCTCGATGATGTGCAGCGAGTGCGCTTGGGCGAGTTGGCCGATGGCGGTCATATCGGCGGCTTGTCCAAAAAGGTGGACGGGGAGAATGGCCTTGGTGCGCTCGGTGACTTTGGCGTCAGCGTCCTCGGCGTTGAGGTTGAAGGTATTCGCGTGGGAATCGACGAACACCGGTGTGGCACCCGTGCGCGCGATACTGCCGGCGGTGGCGAAGAAAGTGAACGACGGGCATAGCACCTCATCGCCCGGCCCAATGCCGAGGCACATCAGCGCGAGCAATAGTGCATCCGTGCCGGAAGAAGTGCCAATGCCGTGGGCGGCACCACAGCGCGCGGCCGTTTCATTTTCGAAAGAAGAAACTTCCTCGCCAAGAATATACCGACCTGAATGCAGTACGCGCGTGAAGGCATCCTGCAGCTCCGCCTCTCAGCGCGAGGTTTTGGGCAGCAACATCAAGCAGCGGAACGGCCATTAGAAAATCAAGCCGGTTTACGGCTGCGTGTTGATTTGTTGCGAAGTGCCGTTTTGATCTGCGGCAGTGGTGAGGCGAATCACGCGCGGGTTGGTGGCATTCACGTCGGCCCAGCTCGCGTTGTTGTCGCTGATATACGTGTTGGTGATAGTGATCTGGGTGCCAGTGCTGTTGAAGGTGATACCTGCGGGGGGGGCGGCGGGATCGATTGTGGCGGTAATGGAGACATTCGGCGTGGTGGCGTTGTCCTCGAAACGGATGGTCTTTACGCCGAGGAAGTTGCTGCCGTTGATGACGAGGTTACCTGTGCTGAGATCGTAGGTATTGCTGCCACCATCGTAGCCGCCACCAGCGAAAGTGGCCGCGGCGTTGCCGAGGTAAGCGGGTGTGGCGCTTACGCTGAAGGTGCCGCTGGAATTATTGTCACTCACGACGATGCCAAAGGGCGTGGTGATTTTCATTCGGCGGGTGCTGTTGCTGGCGACGTCCACCAAATTAGCATTGGGGAAGGAGTTTGCGGCGATGGTGAATTGGGTATTGTTCACATAGGTGGCGCCGGTGGTGGTATCAATGCTGGTGTTGGCGGCGATGGTATTGCCGTTGATATCCACGATCTCCACGGAGGAAATTACGCCGAGACCAGAGCCGTTGACGGTGAATGTGTTGTTGTCACGACGGTAGTTAACCGCATCTGAAGTGGAACTGCTAGTGAGCCCACTGTAGCTGGTGTACTTGGGCGGCACGCCAACATAGAAACGCTGATCTTGTGCTGTGTAAACAGTGGTGCGCGGGCCGGTGAGCGCAAAACGGCGGTACAGCGAAGTGGCGTTGGAATCACCGGAACTGCCGTTGAGGAATTGCGCGGTTTGGGTGTCGATGACAATGGAGTTGTCGGCAACCGTTACGCCCGGGTTGGGCAGTGTAACGGCGGGCGTGTCGGGCAGTGCGCTGCCGTTTTCATCCACCATCACAATAGCGCTTACGTTTTTGAGGTTTGTGCCGGTGAGGGTCACATCATCGCCGGTGGTGGCATCGCGGTTAAAGGTGTTGGGCGTTGTGAAGCCCGCGACAAATAGCACCGTGGGCTGGGCGTTTACATTGAAGGCCAGCGTGGAATTGAGGTCGGTGTTGCCCACCACGTTGAATACTTTGAATTGTTTCTCCGTGGCGTTTCCGTCTGCTTGCGTGGTGTAAAACACATCACGCGAAATCTGGATGCGCGAGCCGTTGTCATCCACAGTCACGCCCGCGGCGGGGAGGTCGACCTTCATCACCGGTGAAAGCGAGCTGCCATCGGTATTGACCAATTCAATTCGGTAAGCGGTGTTGAGTGCGGTGCCGTTTATGTCGATGGCTTCGTCACGCCGGAAGTTGCTGCTGCTGTCCCAGCCGAGCGTGGCGATCACGGGCTTGGTGGTGATGTTGGCGATGAGTGCCACGTTGTTGGTGACGGTCAGCTCCGAGGTGCCGCCGCCGCGGGCGACGCGCAGGCGGCGGTATGAACCATCGGCGATGTTGCTGGCGATGGCGCTCAGGGGCAGCACCGCTTCGGTGTCTGACCGAATCTCAAACGTGACCTCCGTGCTGTTCCCGCTGGCGGGGTACACCATCGTGCCATCGGATTTTTCCATGCGGAAATAAGTGAGTGTGGAGTTGCCGTCGCTGGCGCCGGAGATTTGCGCAGCTCTTGAAGCCGTAGCCGTAAACTGTCAGCGTTTGGGTGCGGTCAAAGGTGAGGTTGTCTCGGCTGGTGCCGGTGATAACTGGCAAGCCAGTGTAGATGCCAATCTGTGTCTGTGGAGGCGGTGCTGGCACCGAGCGTGTTCCATACCCGCACCGTGCGTGTGCCGGCGGCGCCCTCGGCCAGCTCATTGATCACGCCGGCGGGGATGACGATTTGCTGGTGCGACTTAATGAATGTTTGCACCTGCGAACCGCTGATGGTTTGCACCACGAGGTTGCCGTTCATGATTTGGATGTGCTCCACCGAGTTGAGCAACTGCCCCTCAATGGTGAGGGCTTCCTGCGTGCGGGTGAGGATGTCGTCCTGGCCAGCATCGTAAATGCGCGTGATGGTTGGCACGGCGGTGGCGGGAGTGAGCACGTTTTCGAGGATGTGCATTTGAGCGTCGTTCGGGAAGGTCACCACATCCTTCGGCCCCGGCCCTCTGATGTGGCCCCATAGCGAATAGGAATTGGTATTGCCCACCACGCTGGCCTCACCGCTCCAGATCACTTCAAAGCCGATTCCCAGCTTGGTAAACGTGTACTGCGTGCGGCCACGCAATCAGGCCCGGGCCCACATTGGTGGTGAGCAACTGCACTGGGCCGAGGTTGTTGGTGTAGTTATTAATCCAAGCGGTGCTGTCCGTTCGGTTGAAAGCGATGGGCACGCCATCGGGGGAGACGCCCAGCTCATCGGCCACAAAAATAATGTCCGGCTGAAAAATGCCCCGGCCAACTGTTTGCTCGAACCACGCCAGTGTGGGGATGCCGATGTAAGCGGAGGCACCCGGTGTAGTGTTGTTTAGGCCTCCCACATTTTGACCGTTGGTGCTCACGAACCGATCGGTCCAAATATGGTTGGTGGCGGTAAAGGTAATGCCCAGAAAGGAATCGAAAGGGCTGCTCTATAAATGTCATCTTGTCGATGCCCCCGCGCAGCGCCACATCCACCAAAGCCGCCGGAGCTTGCGCGGGCAGAGAAGAGGTGATGGGCAAACCGGGAACAATGCCCGTGTTGCGCCGGGGGATGTATGCGCCGGAAACGCCGGAGGGATCCGGATACTGTCGCGGACTGCCATTGGGAAAAACGGCAATCGCATAAGTTGGCAGGAAATTAGCCGGGATAATCAGTGCCACATTGGGATCTAGATTTTCGTATACAATGTTGCCTTTGCGATAAAGATAATGCAGCCCGCCCGCGTCATCATAAGTGAGCGCGTGGCGTGGTTTGTATTGGCCGCCCATCGCGTATTTGCCGCTGTAAAATATGCCGAATCCAAATAGCGTGGGCTGGTCCGTCCAGTAAATCGCTGTGTTGCCGTAGAAGGCATCCACGATGCCCGCTACTGAGGTCCATGCGTTTCCGCTGGTGTCGGTGGTGAATTCCTCCATATCCGCGAAGGACGGCGCGGTTGTAAAACCCGCAGAGGGAGGCGCGTCGTGGATCAGCCGGTAGCTGTAAGTCACGCCATTGATTACCGGCGTGGGCTTGAAAGTGATGGGATCAAAATTGCGTAGGCGCACATTGAAATTCAACTGCGTGCCTGTCGAGTTGGTGGTAATCGAGCGCGCGCCAAACGCATACCGGTGCGGATTGCCGAGGCCCAGTTGGTTAATCACCATGCCCAGCACGAGGCTCTTGATGTCGATGATGCCCGCTTCCTTCGCAGTGCGGTTTTGCCACGTGGTATTGTAATTACTGCGGAACCCGTGCTTCGTGTAGTCCAGCGCGCTCACGCCCGAGTAGTCGTCATTCTCGAAAAAATCGTTCACAATCGTGAACGCTTCCTTCACCGCCTCACGCCCCTCCAGCCCAAAATATTGCATGAAGCTCGCATCAAACGCATAAGTCAGCATCGGAGTGTTCAGCCGGTAAAACGTCTTGAGATCCTTCGGCCCGCCAAGGTCATCGGTGTAATTGAAGTCGATGCCGCCGCTGGATACCTCGGAAGGATCCATCGGTCCAATCATCACGAAGGCCCGCGCGTTGGGTGCCCCCACCAGCCCCGCCACGCAGCAAAGAGCAAATACCAGTTTTTTCATACTTGTCTGCGGTTACTTGGAAGGAATGCCCACCCGCCCGTCATAGGCGGCCCCATTATTGGCAACAAAAACACCGTGTGGTTTTGTGAAAAACAAACCAACACCTCCCTCCTCCTCGCCGTGAGTATGCGGCAGAACGCATCCCAGCCAATCCCACATTGCTCACACGCGGGGAATTGAATGTGAACAACTTGTTCGCAAAAAGCTTAATCAATCTCCGGTGCCAATCGCAACGCAGCCACATTCGCCCGCATCATCGCCAGCCAATCCGTCGCTGTTCGGACGGTTGGCGCACGGCGCGAACACCACGCCGCGAATGCCCTGCGTTTTGAGCTGGTCGGCAATCGCTCGGTTCGGCGCGGCCTCCCATAACATCACCTGTGCTGGATGCGTTTTGCGCAGTGCTGTCAATTCCGCCCAGCCTGTCTTCATCCGGCATCGAGTCCGGTTCCCAATGCACGCTGCGAATTTTGAAACCGTAACCGCGTGCCAAATACTGATAAACCGGATGCGACCCCAGCAGTGGCGTGTCGCCCAAGTCGGCGGCGATGCCCCGTAATTCCGCATCTAGCGAAACCAAATCACGCTGCAGTGCGGCAAAATTATTCGCAAGCACTTCGCTGCTCGTCGGCAACAAACTCGACAGCGCACGATGCACTGCGGCGGCTTGTTGCTGCGCCTGCTGGAAATCCAGCCAAGTAGTGAACGCCGTACCCGCGTGGCTGTGCTCGCCGCCCTTACCGTGCTGATGCGCCGCGTCGGCTTTCACCGCAATGAACGCATCGCGAAACGCCGCGCTGGTGTTCACCGTCCGCGAATCCGGCAGTGAAGCCCAAGCCGGCCATTTCGCGTACGAAGCCCCGTTGAGCAGAATGAGATCGTCCGACTGGAATCTCGCGCACCTCCGCACGCCGACGGTTTCCAAAACGCTGGATCCCCCTCCATCGCCGGAAAATGCACCTCCACCAAATCGCCCGCAATCCGTTCCACAAAAAACGCCAGCGGATAATTCACCACCGCCACGCGCGGCTTCCCCGCGAGCGGGGTGGGTGCATCCGTCATCGGCTTGCAGCCGATCACACAAAATAAAAATTAGAGCAACGACGCTGTTTCATCCGGCGAGTGTGTTCAGGTAATCCCGCGCCCATCCCACCGTGGCCCACGCGGCGGCAAGGGCGAGTACGATGGCGGCGGCAAAAATAATCAGCAGCTCCGCCGCCTGTAAGGCGAACTGCGTGCCGCGGCTGCAACCGAGCAGAAAGAGCGTCTCCATTTCCCGCGCGCGGAGCCGGCGCGACAGAGCGACAATCAGCGCCAGCAACAAACCGGTGGCGCTCGCCACCAAAGCATAATTCGCGTCGAGAAATTGCCGTACCCGCATCACCATCCCCATCATTTCAGCCACCACCACCGGCGGCTTGAGTGCCTGCAGTTGGCCGCTATTTTGATAACGGCTCATCACCATCGCCGATTCCTTGGCGTCGGTAGGTTCCACGAGGATTGCCGTGAGCGGCAGCGCGGTGGTGTCGCCGTGGAAATGAAACGTGCCCATATTTTCTCGGCGTGATTTCCAAATGCGTTTTCACCAGCTTCGCGCTGGGCGCGTGTGGTGTTCCCGTTCGTCATGGCCGTGGCCGTGGCCGGCGATGATCCACGCGGTTTTCACATCTACAAACACGCCTTCGTCATCCGCCGTGCCGGTGGCCGCCAGCACGCCGGTCACGTTGAGTTGCAGCGGATAATCGCCCGCGAGGTCAAAAAGATTTTTGCGGTCGGTTTTCAACTTGTCGCCCGGGCTGAGATTCAACTTACGCGCAGCATTCGCGCCCAGCACGCAATCGCCCAAGAGCGCCATCGATTCGCCGCGCGCCATTTGCAGTTCTCGAAATTCAAAATAATCCAGCGACGTTCCCACCACCGGCTGCCCGCCCGCGGTGAACTGCACGTGCAGCGGAATCACGCGCCCGTGCCCCGCTTCGCGCAGCGCGGTGAATTCGCCGTGCGCCACAGTGCCCTCGCTGCGCGCGCGGAAGTACAGCCCGTGCAGCACGAGATCAAACCGGCTGCCGCGCGCGCCCACGATCATCGGGGTGGTTGCCGCGCGGGCGCCCAGTGCTTTGTCGAATGCGTTCGCCGCCCAGTGCGCCGCCAGCGGGAGGTACAGCGACAGGGCAACGCCGGCCACCATCACGCTTGCGGCCACGCGCCGCCGCCGCAAATACAGCCAAGCGAGCCAGAGGCTATTCATGTGTGGCCTTCGGTTTGTGATATTTTGTGAAATCAATCACGCGGTCGAAGCGGTCCAGCAGCGCGTGGTCGTGTGTTACCATCACCAGCGTGGCTTCGGCGCTTTCGGCTTGTTGGAAAAGTTGGTCGAGAATGCGGGTCTTGTTTTTGGGATCGAGATTGCCGGTGGGTTCATCGGCCAGCAACAGTTCGGGGCGCGGCAATAGCGCGCGGCAAATGGCGACGCGCTGTTGTTCGCCCTGTGAAAGTTCGTCCACGGGGGAATCCAGTTTGTCCGCGAGGTCAAGCCACGCTCGCCTGTTGTTTCACCTGCGACTCGATGGAATCGTAAACCGGCAGCGCCTCGTTGAGGCGATAGGGTAGCAAAATATTTTCGCGCACGTCGAGGTGCTCCACCAAGCGAAAATCTTGAAATACAAAGCCAATGTGCCGAATGCGAAACGCGCGCCGGCCGGCATCGGCCAGTTCGTTCACCGGCACTTCGCCCACGGTCACCGTGCCGGATTGCGGCGTGACAATGCCCGCGAGCAGCCGCAGTAGCGTGGTTTTGCCTGAGCCACTCGGCCCCACAAAGGCCACGCGCGCGCCGGCCTCGATTTGCAAATCGGGAATGCACAACCGGAAGCGCCCCGGCCCGTATTCGAATTCGAGATTATTGATCGCAACGCGCATAATGCATCATTGATCCTCGAACTGCCGCACGACGGTTTCGAAGCGCACGCGTTTTTCGTCCGGTCACCTCAAACGCCACAATCCGCCCGCGGTCTTCCGGCGTGGTGCTGAGGTGGATGCGCGCGGTGTATTCATTCTCGCGCGTGTGAATGTGCCCCCAATGCTCCACGGTGCCCATGACGCGCCACGTGCAATCCACCGGCAGGCGTGCTCCCGGCCCGGGCGCGGCCATTTCGATGTGGGTGATGCGCACGCGTTTCACGTGCGCCACGGCGCCGCCTTGTTCCTGCATGCGCAGGCCGGATTGGATTTTCAAAAACAATTCCTCCAAAAGGTCGCCCGTCACGCTGTGGGCCAGCGCGTCGTACACGTCGCTCTTGTCTCGATAATCATAAGCGCGGTAAATATTTTGCAGCAACGTCGCGGCGTGCGTGGTCACGGCTTCTGGCGTTTGGGGGGTGGACGGCGGCGGGCGTATGCCAAAAACAACATTCCGGCCAACACGCACGCGCCGCCGGCAATCGTGCTGCCGATGCGGCGCATCGGATGGTTTCGCGAATAGCCCCGCGTACAGTGCGAGCGCGAGCAAGCGGGGCGGCGATTAAGAAGCGCATAGATTTTTCTGAGATGGATTTTTCGGGAGCGGTCACGAGTGTGGTATTTGAAATTGTGCGTGGCGGGCGGGTTGCCTTCGCGGGTCCATTCCCAGCGCGGTTGGTCGCGCACGAAGTATTCCTCGGTGGGATCTTTTTCGTGGTCGTACACGACCGAGCGGAGAAAGGGCGCGGCTTCCTGGAAGGAATCCCAAGTCAAACGCACGCGATTGGGCGGGGCCTTGGCGGGGTAAACGAGGATGATGCCGAGCCGCGCTTGATAGGCGCTCACGCGGCGGGGTTCGGCGTTTTGCGCAAAGTCGCGGATATCGAGGCCGAAAAACTGCAGTCGCTGCAGAATAGGCTGCACCGGCACGCCGTCGATTTCCACGGGGTTGCGGCCGCGAAACCATTCGGCGATTTTTTGGCGGGCGGCTTCCTGTTCAGCGACTTCGAGAAATTCCGGATTGGCGCGCGGGAGTGGCAGCCATTTTTCGAAGGTCAACAGCGGCACCAAAATTTCGTGGCGCACTTCGCGGTCGGTCAAATAAATGTACGAATACAATCCGCTGTAGCTGGTGATGCCTAGGCGTTTCTGGAATTCCTCGGCGCGTTTCTTGCGTAGCTCGCGCCAGTTTTGCGGGGCTTGGTCGGGCGGGTTTTCCCAGTCGAGCGCCACCGTATGCGGCTGGCCGGGCTGGAGCTGCACGGGTTTTTCAATCCACACGCCGGTTTGCAGCGGCATAAATTCCATGATGGAAGGCACCACGGTTTTTTCGCCGCCGAAGGTTTGGGTGAAGGTGAGGAAAGCGGGCTTGGGTTTCGCGGGCGTGTACTTGAGTTCGTACACGGCGATGAGTTTCATCAAATCCTCCAGCCGCACGCCGTCATCGGGGATGACGGAATCATCGCGACTCACCACCGCGCCCTTGAGCGATTGCCCTTGGCCATCGCGCACGGAGAAATGTTTCAGCAAAAACGCCTCGTGCTTTTTGGCGGCCGCGCGGAGGTCGGCTGCGCTGAAGATTGTTTCGCTGTTGGCCTTGAGCCCGTGGAAGAGTACAAGATCTTCAAGCATCACACGGAGCGTCACCCGCACCTCATCCTCGCGGCAATCGGCGAGGGTATTGCTCATGGAAATGGGATGCGCGACGACGGAGGTCGCCACGCAAAACCACGCCAAGGCGATGACTCGAAGGGGATTCACTGGCGCGGTTTATAGAATAAACAACCGTGTTTCGGAAGCATCAACGTCCCCACCCTTCACTTCACCTCAATCACCGCCTCCACCCAATCGCGGAAGTGCATGCCTTTGGAATCCACATCGGCGGTGATGACGTACACGCCGGGTTTTTTTGGCGCGCGGATTTTCACCTTCACCGCGCCTTCGCCACGCGAGGCGAGTGTGATGGATTTTGCACCGCCCAAAATCTGCAAACCACGAAGGGCGCGCGGGGTCACGGTAAATTTTCGCGCCACCGGCGAGTGGTTGACGAGTCCGCACCTCCACCTCGCGCATTTCGCCGGGGCGCAGCGTGGTGCCGTACGGATAAAACGTGGCCCATCGTTCGTCGATGCCGTAGTTAGGATCATCCCACGGGAGCAACTCGCGCAAAATCCGCGTGCGCTCGGCATAGCGCGTTTCGAGAAACGTCAGTTCCTTGTCCGAAAACCGAAACACGTGCGGCACGTGTTGGTTGATGAGCCAAGTGTCCTTGGGCAGCGCGCGGATGATTTTGAAACACCGCTTGTAGCCGGCATCCGGATGCACAAGATTGCGATTAAGCAGGCAATAGTCATCAATGCCCGAGGGCGCAAACGAGTCGCCAATAAAAAACACCGGCTTCGCTTTCGGTCGCTTCACCAGCAACGCCCCGTGATAAAACATTTGGCCCGGGAAAAAACGAAACGTGAATTCGTACTCGTGCCATCTCATTTTCGCGCCATCCTCCATCGCCTTCACGCGAGGCACCGCGTGTTCGGTGAGGCCGGGCATCAGATAATGGCCGGGGTTTTCCACCACGTCGGCGTACTCGGCCGTGGCATACACGGGGCATTTGAAAAACTCCGCCGCCGCCTTCACCATTTGCGAATGATCATCGTGCGTGTGCGTGAGAAAAATGCCGTCGATTTTTTTCACCACGCCCCGCGCCACCACATCTTTCGCGAAATCCAACTGCCGTTGCCCACCGCAATCGAGCAGAAACCCGTGGCCGTTATCCGCCACAATGATGCGGCTGGTGGAAAACTCAATAATCCACTCCGGCGTTTTCACGTGCAGACAATAGGGCATCAGCTCAATCTTCGCGCCCTTGCCCAACACGCGCTCACCGCAAATACGCATGCGCTCCTCCTTGAAATACCAGTGCAACGCGTTGGTGGAAAGATAGTTGCGATACAGCGCGCGCACGCGGGCGATCAGCTGATCGATGGCCGCGTTTGGCTTACGGATGACCGGCCCGCGCGCGGGATAGATCACATCCAAATTCGTCGCGCGCAATTTTTGAAGGCTTGAAATCAAGTCCGCCAACCGTCCTCCGTAGCCGTGATAGCCGCCCACCTTCGCCTCCGGGATGGCATCCTGAAAACTATACAAATCAAAAATCTTTCCATCGCCCATAATCAAATCCCCCGTGAACCCCACGCGCCGGCCCTCCACCGTGCCCACGTACGACACCGCCCCCCGCGTGAACCCCGGCGTGGCCAGCACCTCAGCCGCACCTTGCCCACCGTCACCACATCGCCCTCCTTCACCCACCGCTGCACCGCGATCGGCTCCACCGGCACCTTCGTGGATTGCTGCGCGTAATAATGAAATCGCTTCTTCGCAAACCCCGTCCAAAACTCGCGCGCCTTTTCAAAGTGCACGCGCTCCGCCTCCGGCGCAACGATTGCGCCCGCCAACTTTCCGTGCGCATCCCGCCGATGATGCGTGAGCAAAACCGTGTCCGTCCCCTTCACCGCGCCATAGACCGCCAATGTTTTACCGCTTGAAGTGACGGTGAATTGATTGACGTGACGCAGCCCGAAATGCTGCTGAATCGCCGCGTGCGCCGCCAAGGCTGTGGTGAGAAAAACAAGTAAAACGCGCATCCGCACAGCGTAGTTCGCCGCGCGCGAAAAGCAACCTCGCACGGGATTTGACTTGAAAAATCGGCGCAAAAACTCCACCAATCCGCCAAGGAGTGACGACCCAAACCCCAACCCACCCGTGGCAAACCCGCGGCGAACGCCTCGGCGAAATCAGCCTCGTCCTGATTGGCTTCACCATCCCGCTTTCCAACGCGCTGTGCACCGGCGTATTCCCCGCGCTGGCGGTGGTGGCGTGGCTGATGCTGCGCGGCTGGCGAGGCGTGCCAACACTGCTGCGCGAAAATCGCGTGGCGTTGTTGTGTGTGGCGCTGTTTGCGTGGCTCGGCGTGGCAGCAATCTACGGTGGCGGCAGCGAAGCCTTCGGCATTTGGAAAAAATATCGTGAGCTGGCGCTGGTCATAATTTACATGGGGCTCGCCGTCACGCTGCCCAACCGCCAACGCGCCGTGACGGCTCTGGCCATTGGGTTGCTCGTCGCCATGCAAGTGAGTTTCATGCAGGCGGCGGGGATGCTGCCGATGAAACATGGCAACCCCGTCCTCTCCAGTAGCCTCACGCAAGGGGCGTTGATGGCGTGGCTGGCATTTTGGCTGCTGCACTATCATCGAAAGACCGGCCTGAAAGGAATCCTCGCGTTGCTGGTGCTGGTGCTGGCAAATTTATTTTTCCTCGTGGATTCTTCCACCGGCGTCGTGCTGGTGCTGGCGTTGGGATTGCTCTTTGGTTTGCAAACGCTGCGGCGCGCCAAGCTCGCGGTGATGGCCGGCGGTCTCCTTGCTGTGGTGGCATTTGCGTTTGCGGTGTCGCCGATGTTTCGCACCGCCACCCAAGAAGATGTGAAAGCCGTGCAAGAAATGTTGAATGGGAAAACCACCTTCACGCCCACCGGTGAGCGACTGCAATTTTATCGCAACAGCCTCACACTCTTTAGCCAAGCGCCGGTGTTCGGCCACGGCACGGGGCGGTTCCATGAAAAATATGCCGAGCACGTGGCGGGAACGAAACAGGTAGTTACCAGCAATCCGCACAACGAATATCTGATGGTGGGCGTGCAATCTGGCTTGGTGGGCTTGGGGATTTTGGTGGCTCTCTTATGGGCCCTGTGGCGGGCCGCCTCCCGCTGGGAGGGAATGGATCGCTGGCTGGCACAGGGCATGGTGGTGTGGCTATCGGTGGGGTGCTGCTTCAATTCCTTTATTTTAGACTCCCGTGAGGGTATGCTCTTCGCCCTGTTGGCGGGCGTGTACGGCGCGGCACCAACGGCGCAAAAAGAATCATGAGCCAAAAAATTTCAGTTTTCATCCTTGCCTACAATTCCGAGGCCAATATCGGCCTGGCATTGGAGAGCGCACAGTGGGCAGACGAGATTGTGGTGATTGATTCGCACAGTACCGATCGTACTGGGGCGATCGCTGAAAAGCACGGGGCGCGCGTGGTGCAGATTGATTTTGAGGGCTTCGGGAAGCTGCGCATCGCGGGCATTGAGCACACGACGCATGATTGGATTTTCAGCTTGGACACGGACGAACGTTGCACGCCGGAGGCGCGGGATGAAATTCTGAAAATCATCAATTCTGACAACGCCGCCGATGCGTACCACACGCCGCGCCGGAATTTTTTTATGGGTCGGCCGATTCGGTTCAGCGGGTTTTATCCGGACTATCGCCAACCGCAACTGTTTCGCCGTGGCAAGATGACCTTCCCGGCTGCGGACCTCGTGCACGAGGGCTACGAGCTGGACGGACGGTTGGCGGAAATGAAATGCGCGATCGAGCAGGAGCCCTTTCACAATCTCTCCGAAGTGCTAGTGAAGGCGAATCGCTACTCCTCGCTCAGCGCGGAAAAACTCGCGCGCAAGGGCCGCCGCACTTCCGGCTTGGGGGCGTTGGTGCACGCGTCGGCGATGTTTTTGAAAATGTATATTCTGAAACTGGGCTTCCTCGATGGACTGCCGGGATTCATTATTGCCTTCAGCAACTTTGAAGGTATTTTTTACAAATACGCGAAGCTGGCCGAGTTGAATCGCAAGGGCAAACCGCGTGGCGAATGAAATGGCTGCCCCGAACATATCCCTCATCATCAGCACCTACAATCGCCCGGGCTCATTGAGCAAAGTACTGGCGGGCGTGGCGGGGCAAGTGATGCCGCCGGGGGAGATTGTGTTGGCCGATGATGGTTCCGATGAGCTGACGCGCGCGGTGGTGGAAAAGTTGACCGCGCAAATGCCGGCACCGCTGCGGCATTTTTGGCATAAAGATTCTGGGTTTCGGAAAACTAAAATTCTCAACCAAGCCATTGCCGAGGCGCGCGGAGATTACATTGTGCTGCTGGATGGCGACTGTGTTCCGCATCGTCGGTTTATTGCCGATCATTCCCAACTCGCGGAGGGGGGTTGGTGGGTGCAGGGGCGGCGCAGTTTTATTCGCGAACATTTTTCCCCGAGCTTTCAGCCCAGCCGATCGGGGTTTTTCAACTGGTGGCTGCGCGGCCGGGCGAGTGGGTTGTTCAAGGGCGTGCGTTGGCCACTGTCTTTTATGCGGCACGACCAAGCCCAGCGCGGCATCATCGGCTGCAACATGGGCATGTGGCGCAAGGATCTCATTGAGGTAAACGGCTTTGATGAAGAATACGAAGGCTGGGGCTTGGAAGATTCCGACTTAGGCAACCGTCTGTACCATTTGGGCCGCCATCGCAAACTCGTTTATGGCCGCGCCATTATTCATCACCTCAACCATGTGGAAATCCCGCGCGATGAACTACCCTCCAATCATGATCGTCTGTTGACTACGCGCAAGGAGCGCCGCGTGAAATGTGCCCATGGCCTCAACCAGCATCTCAACAACGACTGACCATGCGGATCGTACAAATCGTCCGCCGCTTTGGCCCCGTCGGCGGAATGGAAACCTATGCCTGGCAACTCACCCGCGCGCTCGCGGCCAGCGGGCGAGCGGTGCAAGTGGTGTGCGAAACACAGGAAACCGAAGCAATGCCCGGCGCCACCGTGGAAGCCTTGGGTGGCACCAATCCATTTCCCCGCTGGCGGCATCATCTGCGTTTTAGCCGCAGAGTAGCCGATTACCGGCAACAACATTTCCAACCCGGCGATCTTTGGCACAGCCACGAATTCGTCACCTGCGCCGAGGTGGGCACCTTTCATTCCACCGTCCACGGCGCCGGCGAAACCCGCGCCTGGCGCAAGCGCCTCGACCCCACCTGGCACCTCAACCGTTGGCTGGAAAACCGGGTGATGGCTTCGCGCCAGTTAGTGCGAATGGCGGCCGTTTCCAATTTAGTGCGAGAACAACTCCTGCGCGCACATCCAAAGCAAGCGCACAAACTCGCCGCGCACATCTCGCCCGGAGTGGTTCCCGTGGAAAACGCAACCCCAATCCCCACCAAACCTATCCTCGGATTCATCGGCCGCGAATGGGAACGCAAAGGCCTGCGCCGCGTGCTCGAAATACTCCGAGCCATCCCCGAGGCCAAGCTCGTAATCGCCGGCGTGCCCCGCGAAGAGGTCGCTCGCCTCCTCGCGGGATTGGAAGACCGCGTAGAATTGCTGGGTTGGGTTAAAGATCCCGACGAATTTTACAGCCGCATCCGATTATTGGTGCACCCCGCCAAACTCGAAGCCTACGGAATGGTGGTGGCCGAGGCTTTGGCGCGGCGTATTCCAGTTTTGGTCTCCGAAGCCACCGGCGCAGCGGCCGAAGTGGGCACCGCCGGACACGTGCTGCCGCACACCGCCCCCGCGTCGCAATGGATTCAAGCCACCCGCGATCTGCTGGCAACTCCGTCCAGCAAATTCCCGCCCCTCCGCACATGGCCCGAAGTCGCCGCCGATTACGAATCGTTCTACACTGAAATCTAAAAATAACCCTTTGACTCCGCCGCAACAAATCTGATTTGCTGGCCCCGCCAATGAACAAGTGGGATAACAAACGTGTGCTAGTCACCGGCGGGGCAGGCTTCCTCGGCTCGCACTTGTGCGAACGCCTGATTGATGCTGGGGACGAAGTGCTGTGCGTAGATAATTTTTTCACCGGCCGCCGCGCCAACATCGCGCATTTGCTGGAACACCCCCACTTCGAGTTGCAGCGGCACGACGTGACCTTTCCGCTTTACGTGGAGATCGATGAAATCTACAACCTCGCCTGCCCCGCCTCGCCCATCCATTACCAGCATGATCCCGTGCAAACCACCAAGACCAGCGTGCACGGCGCCATCAATATGCTCGGTCTGGCCAAGCGCGTGGGCGCGCGCATTCTGCAAGCCTCTACCAGTGAAGTATACGGCGATCCAACCGAGCATCCGCAAACCGAGGCTTACTGGGGCAACGTCAACCCCATCGGCATTCGTTCCTGTTACGACGAAGGCAAGCGTTGTGCCGAGACATTGTTTTTTGATTACCATCGCCAGCACAAACTAGAAATCAAAGTCGCCCGCATCTTCAACACCTACGGCCCCCGCATGCACCCTGAAGATGGCCGGGTGGTTTCCAACTTCATCATGCAGGCCCTTCGCGGCGAGCCCATTACAATATATGGCGACGGCTCCCAAACTCGTTCCTTCTGCTACGTGGACGACCTCGTCGAGGGCCTCATCCGCCTCATGGCCTCGCCCCCCGAATTCACCGGCCCAGTGAACCTCGGCAACCCCGCCGAATTCACCATCCGCCAACTCGCCGAGCAAGTGTTGGCCTTGGTGGGCGGCGCCTCGAAGCTGAACGAGCAGCCCCTGCCCGAAGATGACCCCAAGCAACGCCAGCCGGACATCACCCTGGCGCAATCGCAATTCGGGTGGGAACCGAAGGTGGAGTTGGAGGAGGGGCTGCCCAGAACGGTGGAATTTTTTTCAACAATTGCTTGAGGGGCATGAACACAAGCGATAGCGAAGTATCCTGACGCAATGAAGGACGCAACTTGGTCAATGTACCTGGAACGAAAGGTTCACGATGCATATGCGGCCATCGTGAATCCAGTGTTCCCTGTTCAGTCGCTAGATGAAACAAAATTGCCGCGCGCGGCTCAACTCGCCGAGGGCGGTTCGGAAGAGTTGGACGTCAATTTGGAGGATCGGTTTTACAATCGAAAATCTCCCGTTGAGAATATGATCCAATATTCACCGGTTCGGTCATTCAATTTCAATCAAGTCAACGTGGTTGGCGATCAGGGCTATATTTTTCAAGGATCACGCAAAATGGTGTTGGTGTGTGATGAGGTCAATCGAATCAAGCTGCGAAAGGTTCGCCGGCCGATTCCCTTGCTGGCACGCAAAGTGGATAGCCCGGTTTTTCACCTGACCGGAAACAACCACGAAAGCCACGGGCATTTCGTGTTGCAGCATTTGCCGCGGTTGATGGCGGCGCGGGATCGGCTGCTGGATAATAAAGAAGTGAAGCTGCTGTTGGCAACGGGCCACCTTCATTGGCAGCGGTATTATTTGGAACGATTGGGCTTCGGGCCGGAGCGGTTGCTAGAGGGAACGCCGGGCACATTGCATTGTCGGGAGTTGGAGTACATCCCATTTTTTTATGGGCAAGGCAATTTGGTGGCCTCCAAGACCTATCGGGCAATGCGTGACTTATTGGTACCGGACTGTAAGAAGGTGAAACCCCGTTATCTTTTTCTGTCCCGCAAAGGGGCGACTCATCGGGCGCTTTTGAATGAGGCGGAGGTGTTTCAGGCGTGCCATATGTGTGGCCGGAAATGAACAGATCGATCTGAAAGATTATTCTTCCGCCGAGCAGGTGGAGTTGTTCCAGTCTGCGCGAGTGGTGTTTGGACCGCACGGGCAGGCGTTTACCAATATGCTCTACACTCGTGACGCCTTGGCCATCGTAGTGGACCGCTGCACAAATGTAGGGAGGATGGAGTGCCGGCTTCCGCAATCTGGCGCTTCAAGTGGGCGCGAAGCCGGTTGTGCTCAACGCTGGGATGGAAGGCTGGAAAAACAAGGACAACTGGATTTACTGCCTGACCGCTTGCGCACACAATTGACCGCCTTCACTCTATGTTGCCGGACAAGTATCGCTGATAAAGCGTCTCGAGTTGTTGGCACATGTGTTCTTCGCTGTGGCTGGCTTTCACCATCGCTTGGCCTCGCGCGGCCAACTCGTTCCGGTAGGCCTTGTTTTCGAGCAGCCGATTGATGGCTGCGGCAAGTGCTTGCGGATTTTTGGTTGGAACCAACAGGCCTGATTGTTCATCAGCCACAACTTCAGGTATTCCGCCCGCTGTCGTCCCCACCACGGGGCAAGCCATCGCGTGGCTTTGTAGAATAATTTGCGGGATGCCTTCATGCCCCGTTGAGGGCAGCACCAACACCGAGTAGGAGGCCAACAGATTCGGCACATCTGTGCGGTGGCCCAGCAGGTGGAAGGAATCTTTTAATCCCGCCTCATTTGCCCAGCGGCGGATTTTCTCAAGACGCACTTCGTTGCCGCCACCGGCGACTACGAAGTGCGCCGCGGGAAACCGGGCTGCCACAATTTTGGCTGCTTCCACAAAATAATCGTGCCCCTTCCAGCTGCGAATCACTGAAATCATACCCACCAGCGGCACCTCCGAATCCAATCCCAACTCCTGATGAAGTGTTCCAGCCATCTTGGCATCAAATTTTTCCAGATCAATCCCCGTGGAAATGCATTGCACGCGATCCGGCTTGAGGCGCAACCGCTCAATCAGTCCTTTTGAAATGCGCTCGCTGGTGGTGATCACATGGTGCGGCAACGTGCCGTATGCCAAACGACTGGTGCGCCGGTTGGGATAATCCACTTCAATATGGCGCGAACGGACAATCAGCGGCGTGCCCGCCAGCCGCCCGGCTCATCCGAAGCGATCCAGCCGTCGGCGGAGCTGTGGGGATTGACCACCTGCACCTTGTGGCGGCGCAGAGCCCGAGCCAGCTTTAATGATGGTGAACGGAAACAGGATGCGTTTGGAGTTGAGTTCCCATGGATTGAATCCGGCCTTATCGGCTTCTTGAAAGATCTGGCTGATTGGGGGGGCGGCCAAGTACAGCCGATGCCCGCGCTGACGCATGGCTTCCATTTCCGTGAAGACCCGGATTTCCTGCCCGCCCCAGCCTGTGGAGGCTTCAGTGTGAAGGATGGTGAATATCCGATCCAAAACAGACGGACATGCTGTAAGGAGAAACATCGGTTCGGCAAGTTGGAGTTGTTGGTCGTATGTGAGAAGCTATTGCTAATGAGGCATTCGGGTTTATTGAATCGGAGGCGTGTGATTTTTTCCTCGGGGTTGCCTTCGCATCGATTGTGCCGAAGATGAGCATAATTTGAACGAGTTGGATTTTCCGCGATCACTCGCTTCTTGACACAGCTTAAGCAATGCCGAAAAATTGGTTACGTACGAGATATCGACTCTCGGCTGACTTCAATACCTACATGAAAATTACTAAAGCCCACCGGGGGAACTACATCACTTTCTTTGATGCCTCTGATGAAGAAGCCCTCGCTCTGGTCAACTGGGTTGCGTATTGCCGGGAGAAGGGTCAGAATTCGAGGGATGCCTCTGCGAATGATCTTTGGAAAGGTTGGCTTGATGAGACTTTCATCGGGTTCTCTGGGTCGAATAAGATTCTCCTTCACAGCGGGCACCGTGTGCCCGCCTCTTACCACTTTAACAATCGGCAAAAGCCTGACAATTTAGGACGCCTTTTGAAACGCGGGATATCCCTGTTAAAAAGAGGCGTGGCGGAGCCGAGTCCGGAGGAACTGATGGCCCGATACCGCCGCTGTTATCCGGGGGTAAAGATGGATACACAGGAAGTGGAATGGGGCCAAGACCTGATACGCCAGTATCTTAATTCCCATGAAATATACGAGATTCTGAGAAGATATGCGGTCCCCCTCGACCCAAGCTCCCTGAACTTTGTTTTTGAGATCGGTGCGGGTGCCGGCATGAATCTGGCTCTTCTTCTGCGCCGTGAGGGTTGCGAAAAAACCGGGGCCGTCATTTGTGACCTTCCGCAGACCATGATGGCGGGCTATGTTTTTCTTCGGAGTGCCCTTCCTGATTTCCAAATCAAGTTTCCCCACGAATTCGACTCCACGAACCCGATTCGTCCCAGTCAGATCCAGTTCATCGTTCCCGATCAAATCGCTGATCTTCCGGATGACTCATTCGATCTTGGAATCAATACCAACTCGTTTCAGGAAATGGAACTTGAAACGGTGAATGACTATCTTGCGCATTCCGCCCGCCTCCTCTCAACTGGAGGGTTGTTTATCAGCAACAATTCGCGAAATGCCCGCTACATCGAGAACAACACCCTCGATCGGTGGGACGTTTCTTTATTTCTGGAAAAAATCCTCGAACGCGAGGCCATCTTTCTTCAAGCAAATTGTGGTCTGGATGACCGGGCCTTGCATCAGGGGCAGGGGGGTGTTGTTACCGTCTGGGAAAAGTAGCCGCCAAAACGACCTACGCCCTTTGGCATTCGGTAAGATCGGTATTTTTATCTTCGGAAATCATTTGCTCGATCAGGGATACCATTTTCGGAACGACGGTTGTGGAGCGGTAAAATTTTTCATATGCCGAAAGCCCGCCTTGACCGATGCGCTTTCTCAAATCGTCATCCATGCAGACTTGGTGAATCGAGTGGGCAACTTCATCCGGATCGCTTCCGAGCAGCGCGGACTCGTCATGGATGATCTCGGGCATTGAGAGCACGCTATTTGAATGCGCGACCACCGGCACGCCGAGAGACCATGCAAGGAGGACGCGGGTATTGCCGACGATGAAATCATAGGCATTCGTGAGGCAGAGAAAGCAGCTAGAGTCGACGAGTTCGGCGTTGAGATCATCCACCCAGCCGTGCAGTCGGAAATGGCTGTCTGACAAGAATTGTCCGGCCGGCGGATGCGCGGGGCCCTTGCCGTAGACGTCCAAAATGAATTCGCGCTCACCGAACAGGCGAATGAGGCGCGGGAGTATTTCTTTTCCGAGGTAATGAAATGCCATCGTGTTTCCCGTGGCTTTCAAATTACCCACGCTTGCCGCGATACGGATTGGATTTTGGGATACGGTATGTGAGCAGGAGGGGGGGCGGTCCGCTTCGGGCCACATATTTTGTAAGTAGAGAGACCGGGGGTGGCCTTGAGTTTCGTAGTACTTCGCATCATGGAGGGAATTGTTGGCCTCTACTTCACAGCGGTTCATCATATGCAAGTGTTGATCTTCCATAATGCGATTTTTGAGCCTTTGCATTGCGCGTTTTCGGCGGGCCCGCATTGACCTAATATCATCTCCCCACATCTCAGGGTGGCTTAGGCGGGCTTCGGCGGGTTTGTGATTTGGATTCCCATAGTAAATGAATTTCTTCGCGCCTATCAGGGCGTATACGGCAGGAAGCGCCTCCCAGCTCCAGATGCTCAATATCGCATCGTGCCCTTCCTCGTTTACAACTTGTTGTATCAGCGGGGCGGCTGCCATTGATGGAAATAGCAGCGGAGATGGTTTTGTGGGCAAGCGCAGCATATGCCGCAAGTACATCCCCAGTTTGCGGAGTCCTTTCGGGATTAAACTGGCGGGGCGAAGCTGGCCTAATTCGATTGCCCGGAGCCATTGAATTCGATTTGACTTCAAGGTTTCTTTTGCCCTTGATTCCAATTCCGATGAATAACTTTTTCCACGAGGCAGAATTACCTGAACGCTGATTTCATGGCCCGATTCAGCGATCAATCGGATCACTTCGTGGACGACGACCTCAACAGCCTCGCCTTGAGCGTAGGGGTAATTCGAGACGACCAACAGAATTTTCACTTCATCACCTCCAAAATGGATTCACTCAATTCCAGTGAACGAATTCCGCGTTCCAAGGATGGTGCTCCGTCTTTTCCTTCCCGGATCGCTGTCTGAAATGCTGCGTGTATTCTGTGAAACAGGATCGGCATACCCTCTTCCCCAATCATGGGCGACTCTTCGCAGAGCTCTTTCCATGGGGGAGAGACTTGAAGGGAAAAGGGTCCCCAGTGAGCAATCAGAGAGGGATTTGCCACTTCCATTTGCCCAGAGTTTCCGCGCGCAACACACCGGTATCCTTCTGGCTTTCCGTCGATAAGAGAAAAATGACACGTCACGGGAACGTCCTCGAACGCTCTCAACCAGATCGTAACTGCTTCCTCACCTGTTACCGGATGTTCATTTCCGTCTAAATCCTTGCGTTGCTCATTCCGTATTATTTTTGTTGCGTTGACAGGAAACACATCTCCGCTGTCGAAGAATAGATAATCAAACACGTGGCTGCCGAAGATATTCAAAACGCCTCCTCCGGCATCCCGATTGTTCTTCCAGCAATAGGTGAGATCAGGTTCCAACTGGCTCGAAAGCGTCCACGTCAGATCAACCGACTGAAGCTTTCCCAGATGACCGGATTTTAAGATATCGTGGATCGCCGCGATTTCAGGGGCGAGCGAGTAACAGAAATTCACCATCGCCACGACGCCTGCCCGGTTGGCGTGTTTCCGTATTTCCCGTGCTTCTTTGGAAGTGGGTGCAAGCGGTTTCTCGCACAGGATGTGTCGGCCCCGATTCACAGCCAAAATCGCAAGCTCGGGTTGCTCGCTTGGCGGGAGGGCAAATACTGCTGCTTTGACCCGATCATCGTTAAAAGCGTCATTCGGGTTGGTGGAGGCATGAGGGATTCCGAAACGAACGGCGAAATTTCCGGTCTTGTCCGCATCCCGCCCAATACTCCACAGTACAGACGCACCCGGCATCTCCTCAATCGTTCTGGAATGAATTGCAGCTGCTGGGCCTGTTCCGAAAAGAGCAATCCCGATTGGATCTGTCATCTCAATTGGGAATATCCTCGTGGCGAACGATTCTGACTTCCGGGAGCGGCACGATCACATCTGATCGAAGCCCTTTCTTTTTCAGGTTCCGCATAATCGCGTCCGCGTAGTGCCACGAAAGAATCAAGACGTAATCCGGAGGGTCTCGAAACAGTATTTCCTCGTCGATGACGGGCAAATGAGTCATCGGCGTAAAGAGCCCCAGTTTAAGTGATGTGCTTTGCTCGGCGATATACGGAAGCAAATCGTTTGTGATTCCCGCGTAAGTCAGAAGCGTAACGCACCGTCCGGGACAGCCGACACCGGCCACGGTTTTACCTTCTTCCTGAATTTTAACCAGTGTCGACCGGATTTCGCTGCGGGAGCGCCGGATGTTTTTAGCAAACTCATCATAGGTCGCGTCTGAATAACAATTATAGGCCTCCTCTTCAGCGATGAGCTCACCGACCGAGCTGGCGACTTCGTGACCATTTCCCAATTGCGCCGTCACTCGGATGGATCCACCGTAATTGGGAATGCGCTCCACATCCACAACTGTGAAGCCGAATGAATCGAATAATTCAATGAGCGGTTTCATTAGGTAAAACCTCAAGTGCTCATGATAAATGGAGTCGTACTGAAGCGTCTTTAAAATATCGAGCATGTAGTGCGATTCAGTGACGAAATATCCGCCATCTTTGAGTACTCGTTTCACGCCGGCCATCAGATCCCCCACATGATTGATATGTGCAAACACATTCGCGGCGGCTACGAGGGATGCTTCCCCATGAGCTTCGTTAATTTCCTCGGCCACTCTGAGGGTGAAGAACTTCTGAATCGTTTCCACGCCTGCTTCGCGGGCAATATGAGCGATGTCAGTCGGCTCAACTCCAAGCACACGCATTTCGTGATTCTTGAATCCTTCGAGGAGGGTCCCATCGTTGGAGCCGATATCGATGATGAGATCTCCCTTTTTCAAACCCAGCGCCGGCACCATTCGGTCTGATAGGCTGTGCAGGAATTTGCGGAGACTCTCTGTGATTCCGCTGCGGTACGGGTAATTTTTGTGGAACAGCACTTCAGGTTCCACGACATAGTCAATCTGAGGCAAACCGCAAGCGCGGCAACGGAACAGTGAAAGTGGGTACGCTGTTTCCGGTTTTCGGAGATCTTCCCGGCGCAATAGTGAATCGCAGGGTGCCGAGTAACCCAGATCGATGACCGGTTGGAGATCGGTTGACTGGCAGACTTGGCACTCCCCGCTGTAGCCGGGCTCCAAGTTGTATCGTTGAATGTTTGTTGTCATAGTTGCCTTTCGCCGTGCTGCAAATGCATTTCCTTCGCGATCGTCGGGGGAATTTACTCAGGCGATTCCGAGGGGTCGCTTTCACAACCCACGTAGACGAATGAACAGGACTCGCTGTTTCTTACAAATTCCTCAAAGCGTAATGACGGGTTCGCTTCACGAAATTCCCGAAATGCTTTCCGTTCCCCCCGGTCAGGATCCCCATGAAAGCAAAACCAATCATCAAATACAATAATCGTTCCCACTTGGAGGAAGTCTTTGGCGAAATTCAGAACCGGAATCGTTGAGGCATACAGATCACAATCCACATAGACGACGGCGGCCTTTTTGCCTGCCAGTTGCTTTTTTAATTCGGGGGTTAAGCTACTGTCATAAAAACCCTTCACCGTGTGAAGTTGATCCTTCGGGATTCCGTAGCTCGCTGCGGTTTGCCGGAACTCCTCCTCGCTGGTCTTGAGCTTTCCTTTCTCCCAGATTTTCATCTCATCGATCTCATCGATTTCAGGGAGCCCTTCGAAGGAATCAAAGCAGTAATATTCCCAATCGAACATGTGGTGAAAACACTCCCAAGCCATTCCAATGGTGATCGCCCCGTGGCAACCAAACTCCATATACATACCCTCAACCGGCCGGTTAATGTGGGCAAATCTGGAGATGCTTACGAAAATATCCTTCTTCTGCTGGAGTCCGAAAGGCGTGTAAACCCTGTTCACCCAAGCCCGGCGGGATTCGGGCCGGATATACCTTAAAAGTTTCGGTAGGATGCTCAAAAGTGCAGGCGTGTTAACAGCGCCGGTTAGTTAATAAGATTGCCAAGAAAACGTCAACCTATTCTTAGAATCGTCACCCGACAAGAGGCCAAGCAATGGGGGCGAGAGATTTTAGTAGATGGTCTCCTTGTCAATCAACTGTTTGTCGATGGGAATCGTCTGTAGAATCTCGCAAATCCGCCTGCCACTTTTTCCATCGCCGTAGGGATTCACGGCCTGTAGGCAAGATTGGCGAAATTCCTGGTCGGTCAATGCTTGATGAATGGCAAAGGTTAATTCCTCGGGGTCGTGGCTGCAATTCAAAATATTGCATGCTTGGGGTCGGCCTCGTTGGCGGTTTCCAATATTGACAACCGGTATCTTGAAACTGGGTGCCTCGAGGATCCCACTGGATGAATTGCCAACGAGTGCGGCGCAATTGGCAAGCAATAGGAGGAAATGATCCCGGTCAATGTTTGGAATCAGGATTACCCGATTATTTTCCAGTCGGTCGGTCACGGCTTTGAGTGTGTTCTGGAAACCGGAATCTGAATTTGGATAAATACAGACCACCGGTAGTTTCGTGGCAAGGCAAGCATCAATTGTGTGGGCCATTTGTTGGTGAGCCTCATCCACTTCGGCCAGGACCGGATGTTGCACCAACAATATATACGGCTCTGTGAGCCCGAACGTCTTCCCGTTCAGGGTCAGGCTCTCCTCCGAAAAGGTGCGGCCGGTGATGTCATCCAGCTGAGGTGCCCCCACATTGAAAATTCTAAACTCCTGTTCACCCATACGCCGCAGGCGGTCAGCGGAATCTTCGCAAGAGGCAAAATGAACGTGAGCCAATTTTCCAATTGCCATCCGGGCCGCGTCATCAATATGGCCGGATTTGTCCCCCGCCTGAACGTGCGCCACTGGGAGCCGCATATACGCCGCGGCAACACAACACCCGAAGCTTTCAATTCGGTCACCATGAATCAGCACCAAATCCGGTTTGATACGTTGAAAGGCTTGGGCAAAACCGGCGATCCCCCTGCCCAATGCTTCAGGCCATGCGGCGGGACTTGAGTCTGAGGCGTACATGGGCACGGTTTCGGAAATGGGAAATCCATCGGCTTGAATAGTTTCAATTGAATTCCCCAATTCGGGCACCAAGTGCATTCCGGTTACCAGCGTTGTTAATTCCAATTCCGAAAAATCACTCATGGCCCGCATAACGTTCCGTGAGTAGCCATATGTGGCTCTTGATTCCAAGATGGCCAAGATACGGCGCTTCATCAGCCGATTTCCTTCTTTAAAATCTGCCGATCCTTGGTGATATCAACCTTGGCGGATTTGCCAATCACTGAGTCGAAATCTTTTGCGGGGATGGCCCCTGGGCCTGGCGAGGGCCGCTTGACCCAAACGTGGTCTTTGGAAATTTTTGTGCCCTTCGGGATTGCCTGGATCGACACCACACTTTCCCGGGCCCAAGCTATAATTTCCTTCTCTTCCGGGAAAATCTTTCGTTCCGAGCCCCCCGCTTCATAGACAGCGCGGCAGCCCTTGACCAGTTCGCCCAACTCGTATGGCTCCAATGAAACAGGATGATCCGGCCCAGATTGCAGCTTATCGAGTGTGTAATGCTTTTCAATCACGCACGCCCCTAGCGCAACGGCACCGAGGGATGTGTAGATGCCTCTGCTGTGGTCTGAAAGTCCGGTTGGGATCCCGAACAATTTCCGATAGCGGGGAATATTTCCCAAATTCACACGGTGATATGGGCACGGGTAAGCCGAAACACAATGGGTTAGCAAAAGTGGGGTCTTGAGTTTCTTGATGGCATTCACGGTTTGGCGAATCTCAGGGATGAGTGCCATCCCGGTGGAGACGATCATAGGCCGGTTCTTGGCGGCGATGTGTTGCTGCAAGGGAATATTGGTGAGTTCGCCTGAGCCCACTTTGAATGCCACAACATCCATTTTATCCAGAATATCCGCGGCTGCGGCTGAAAAGGGGGTGCACAAATAGTGGATGCCCAGCTGTTCGCAAAGTTTTTTGAGTTGCTTGTGTTGCGGAATGGAAAAGTTTGTTTTTTCCAGTGTGTCCCAAAGGGGTTCGTCGAAGTTGTCCGATTGTGGTGCTGTGCGCAGCATTTCATCATCCAGCACATGGAGTTGAAATTTGATCGCATCACATCCCATCGCGTAGGCAATGTGAACCATTCGCTGAGCTGTTTCAAAGTTGCCTTGGTGGCTAATGGCTGCTTCAGCAATAAGATAGGGAGGGCAGCCATCACCCACCTCGCGATTCCCAATGGTAACAGTTTTTTTCATTTTGATTTGTGATTGCGGGACCGCATTATCGCATCAGCAATCTGGAGATCCACAGGGGTATTGATGTCTATTGCTTCCTCGTCAGCAACTATTTCTGCCATCCATGATTGAGAAACCAAAGTGCCGGTTTGGCGCAGGTACGGCACGCGGCATACATAAACGGTGCTGCTTTCAACATAGAATGGCTTGCGTTCCTGCCGCCGCCTAGGCGCGTCCGAATGTAATGGCTGGAAGACGCCATTGCAAATCGTTCCAATGTTGTCGCGTGTTTCTCTCACCGTCATTAACGAGTCTTCGCCGGATTCGATCAGGCGTCGAATGCATTTGCTGATTGTTTCGGGCATTCGAAAAGGAGAGGTCGGCTCCATGACCACTACATAATCGAATAATGCGCGGCCCTGAGCTTCCAATTCATCTAGCGCATGAAGCAGGGCTGCTTCCGTTGAAGCCGTGTCGGATGCCAGAGCGGAAGGCCTGTCAATAACGCTCACCCCATACTCGCATGCCACTTGTTTGATCTCCGCGCTGTCGGTCGATACCACAAATAAATCCAACTCCGGCACTTGTTGGGCCTGAAGAAGAGTATAAACCAAAAGCGGTTCGCCGCCCAAGGGCTGGATGTTTTTTCGCGGAACCGATACAGATCCCCCTCTGGCTGGGATAACGGCGAGAATGCGTTTACTGTCGTGCATCGGACGTCTGTCTCTACAAGCCGGGCCAATTGTCATACGATTGCCCATGGGCCGCAATGCGTTGGATGCCTTCTTCAATGGATATTTTGGGTTTAAAACCCAGTTCGGTCATTGCCAAAGAGGTGTCGCAGTAACGGGTATGAACTTCGCGTTCAGGGATGCGGTCGGATCCCTCAAAATCCCCCAAGATTTCGACGGAGATCCCTTTGTCAGGGGCGAGGATATCAATAACTTTTTGGGCTAACTCCGCCAGTGTGGTGACTTGTGTGGAGTTGCCAATGTTGTAAACCTTGCCGTTGGAAATTGGGTTTTCAATGATTTCGATGAGCGCATCGGTGGTGTCATCCACATGGCAGTAGCTGCGAACCTGTTTGCCCGTGCCATAAACAACAGGATTTCGGCCCTCCAAAACATTTCGTACAAAACGTGCCAGCACGAATTGTGCTACTTGCCCTTCGCCATAGGTGTTAAAAAAACGTGTGATTGTGTATTGAAGCTGCGGAAAGAGTTGGTGGTATCCTTTGGCTAGCTCTTCGCCGGCCATTTTGGAAATGGCATAAACACTTTTGCCTTTGGTTTCATTTGATTCGCTCACCGGGTTTTGGGTGGGTTCTCCATAAACTTCGGAAGATGAGGCCACCACCACTTTCTGGACGCCATGACTGACGCATGCATCCAACACATAGTCCGTCCCGTTAATGTTAGATTCAAGGCACGCCAGTTGATTGTCCTCGGTGCGCCGGACGCCGAGCATAGCTGCCAAGTGGAGAACCACTTGGGCACCTTGAAATGCGGATCGTAGGGATGTTCGGTCAAGAATCGATCCGGCTTTTACCGTGAGCCGGGGTGAGTCTAGTGTTTCGAAAAAATCCTGATGTCTGGCAATCTGCTCGGTCAGGTCATAGGCGATGACTGGGTAATCGTTGGACAACAATTTTCGGACGGTTTCGCGGCCAATAAAACCGGCGCCGCCGGTGACTAAAACAGTAGGGTTCATAATAGGTGTTAATGGGCTAAAATTTGTCAGCGTCGATGGAACATTGCAATGAATCCTCTAACGATTGATTTAGGTGAACGGCAATACTTAAAATCCCATTGGTCAAGGGAGGCAAATTTACAACGATCACCCTCTCAGCCGAGTGTGAATCACGGTACAGAGGTCGGTAAAGCTGATTTTTGCATCCAACTCAACCGTGAGGTTGTATATTTGCTCTAAATCCGGTACTTCGGGGGCGTGCCTGAGCAAGCTGGAATGCAATTTCAACGGGTAATTTCCGACGGGCTTTTCCGTTTTGGAAGGCTCTTTTGGGTAAAGGACGTTTGCAAGACCGTGCAAGCAGGCGTTCAGAAATTAAGGGTATCCGATGCCGAACAATCGAGGCACAAGGTGGGAAAATTTTCCGCGGATGAGTTGCGGAAGATTCACCGAATCGTGGATCGAGCTTCCCAAGGGCAGCACCAGAACCGGCGAGTTATTCTTGTCAGTTCAGATTATTCCCGAATGCTGGCCATCGAATGCGTGTTGCTGGGTGCGCTAAAGAAAAGCGGCTTTCAGACCACCGTGCTCAACCAAAGAGGCACGGAATTGACCTCACAATATAGAGAACTGGCGGGGGCGAAAGTCGTTCATTGGGATCAGTTCACCGCTCCGGTCTGGGGCCACTTGGTTAGCCGATGGATTAGGAAAATGCGGAGTGTGGACGATTTGTTTGCATTGGAGTTTGAGGGGATGCGGGTTGGGAAATCAGCGGCATCCACTGTCCTTCGGCACTTGCGGCTGGGAGAGTTATCGTTGGAAGATCCAAGGGTTCGAGAACTGCTGGAGCGATATGTGGCCACCGGTTTGAAATATGCGCTGGCGGCTCGGCGAATTATGGCGCGACATTCGCCGGATTTAGTTGTCTTTAGCGACAAGGGATACAACCGAAATGGAATGCTGTTTGATTATTCGGTGAGTCAGGGCGTGGACACAATCACCTGGAATGCTGCTCACAAAAGCAATGTGTTGATGCTGAAGCGTTACCGTCCGGAAACCCGCGATGACCATCCATCATCGTTGTCGGATCAATCTTGGGAGGAAATTCAGAGGATGACTTGGGCGGAATCGTATTCTGAATCCATCGCAACCGAGATCCAAGCTTGTTACCAAAGCGGTGACTGGTATAGTGAAGTGGGCACTCAATTCAACAAGGAGATCTCCAATCCAGAGGAATTGCGATCCCATCTGGAGTTGGATCCCGATAAAAAGACCGCCGTTATTTTTCCGCATATTCTCTGGGATGGAACTTTTTTTTGGGGCACCGATTTGTTCGCCAGTTACGAGGAATGGCTGGTGGAAACAGTCAAGGCAGCAGCGGCGAATCCAGCTCTAAATTGGGTGATCAAAATCCATCCGGCCAACGTGGTTAAGGATGCGCGTGATGGGCATCTGGGTAAGCCGTCTGAATTACTGGCCGTGGAAAGAGTGCTGCCTTCGTTGCCGGATCACATCAAAATAATTTCTGCCGATAGCGCGGTGAATACGTTGACGTTGATCAAGTGCATGGACTTTTGTGTCACCGTGCGCGGAACGGCGGGCATCGAAGCGGCTATGTTTGGAAAGCTAGTGGTGACCGCCGGCACGGGGCGATACGACTGCCGCGGCTTCACTTTGGATCCGCAATCCAAACACGATTATTTGCAACTCCTTGGGGAGTTACATAAGCAGGAACCTCCTTCAGCAAAACAAATCGAGCTGGCCCAGCGATATGCTTGGGGAGTGTTTATTAGTCGTCCGTTGGAAATGGAAACGGCCCGTTTCTATTACGAGAAGAATGCGAGTGCCTCCATTCGGGTTGAGATCGGGGCAAATGCACCTGAAATGCTTGATTCAGCGAATGATCTGAATCGATTGGCAAAATGGTTTGATGACCCCTCAAAGGATGATTTTCAGTCAACCGCGTAAAAGCGCATTCCAAAGCTGAAACACGAGGGCTTGATTATGCGTGTCCAAAAATGCATCTCGGGCCGTTGCAGAGCGCTCTGCACGTAGGGGGTCATTGGTAATCAATCGCGTCAGGCAAGCTTCCCATTGCTCTGGATTTGCCACTGCCAGTCCCAAAGTGTTTTGGCGCGTCAACTCCACTGTGGCACCCACTGGAGCGTGGATGAGGGCGACTTGGCTGGCGAAGTATTGGAGGGCTTTAATGGGGGATTTACCTTGGGCGAATTCGCCGTCGGGGAGGGGGAGCAGGCCGATGTCAAATTGCCGGACGGTTGCCGGTTCATTGCCGGGGGTGAAAGGGATGTGTTCGTATTTTAGATCACCCCAAGCGGGGTCTTTTCCGCAGTGGATTTGCCAATGCACCTCGGGGTGGGCACGTTGCGCGGCAACTATCGCGGGGCGAATGGGTTCGAGGTATTGGAGGCTGCCGGGGCTACCGGTCCAGCCGACGGTGAGGGGGCCTTCGCGTTTTTCGGGGGGGTACCAAATGTTGCCGTCCAGCGCCATCGGGATCACCACGGGATCCGCACCATGTTGGCGGAGGTCGTCGGCGATGATGCCGTTGGCGGCCATACAGCAATCGGCGTACCGGCAGATTTGCCGCACGCGCAGTGACAGGCGCAAACGAGTGAGCCAACTGTAGGGTTTGCCGGGGCGAAGCCAAATGCGATCGTCCGCGTCATATAGTAATCGCTTGGAGCGCTTGGCCAAGCGGCGCACTTTACGGCGGCTGAGCAGCGTTTTCTGCAGGATCACCGCATCATAATCCCGCAGCGCATTCCATTGGTCAAAAGACTTGGCCGGCGTGTGATCCAGAGTTATGCCTTCGGCCTCCATCAAAGGTTGATACTGGAGCAACCGGTATCGGGTGCTGGCGCAGTTTTCATCGCCAAAAGTGAGGGCTAGAAGTTTCATGCTCGCTTCCTCTTCATCCGCCGTGGGCAGGGCCACTGGCAAGCTCTTTATGGCTGGGAATGAAATTGAATTGAGTGCCAGTCGCCTTGAGGACACGGTGGGCCAGCGATTTATGTGTGGCATTGCAGGCATAGCAGGAAAATTCGAAGAGGCGGAACTCACGCGTCTCAAAACCGCCCTTACCCATCGCGGCCCAGATGAGACTGGCGAGTATATTGCGCCTGACGGCAGCCCTGGCCTGGCAATGAGTCGGCTTGCCATTGTGGATTTGGCCGAGGGCAAGCAGCCAATGGTCAATACCGATGGCTCGGTGATTTTGGTTTTCAACGGTGAAATTTTCAACGCTCCCGAACTGCGCAAGCAGCTCGAAGCCAAAGGCGCAAAATTTACAACTGATCACTCGGATACGGAAGTGGTTTTGCGTCTATACGAGGCGGAAGGGCCGGCTATGCTGCCGAAGCTCAATGGGATGTTTTCCCTCGTGGTGCACGATGTGGCGCGCGCGCGGTTGTTTGGCGCGCGTGACCGGTTTGGCATCAAGCCGTTCTATTATCATCAAACCGCCGATCGGTTCGCCTTTGCCTCGGAGTTGAAATCCCTCTTGCAGCTGCCGGGTTATTCGCTGGAGGTGGAGCCGGAAAGTGTGTGGCACTATCTCTCACTGCTGTATGTGCCCGGTGAAAAAACGATTTGCAAAAATTCCAAACGCCTGCCGCCGGGGCATTCCTTCACGTTCGATTTGGAATCGCGCCAACTCAAGGTGAATCGCTGGTGGCGGCTGGAGCCTTCGACGGTGACTGGCCGAACCACAACAGGTTGGGCCGAGGAATTGCGCGAACGCCTCAAGACCGCAGTTCATCGCTGGTGCCTCAGTGATGTCCCTATCGCCTGCTCGCTTTCCGGCGGCATCGATTCCACCGCCATCACCGGGCTAATGGCTGAGGCGGGTTATGGGCCGATGAGAACTTACACGCTGGGGTTTGCCGACGAGGAAGGGGCCGCGCTGGATGAGCGCACGCTGGCCCGACAAGTGGCCGATCGCTGGGGCGCGGAGCATCACGAAATTGTCCTTGAGCCGGAGCATTTGCTCGATGACCTTCCGCAAATGGCCTGGGCGCTCGATGAACCCTACGCTGGCGGCCTCCCCTCGTGGCACGTTTTTCAGGCGATGGGCCGCGAAGTGAAAGTGGCCATGACTGGCTCGGGTGGGGATGAACTTTTCGGCAACTACGGCAAGTTTCGCGAGTACGAAAAGAAACCTTGGAAACGCCTCCAACTCTGGCTGCACGCCCGTGGCCTTGCGGGTGGGGCGCCCTTTGGCGGGAGCTACCACGCTTTGAGGCGGTATTTTACGGATGAAGAAAAGTCCGGAATGATGTCGGAACAATTCTGCAACGATTTTTCCACCAGCAAATTCATTCAAGCGCAATACGACCAACAGGCATCAGGCCCGTTGCGCGATCGTTTGGCGGGAATGGAATTGCACGGCCAGTTGGCCGAGGAGTTTTTGTTTATGACCGACCGCTTTTCGATGGCGCACGGGCTTGAGGCGCGCGTGCCTTTTCTGGACACGGAGTTGGTGGATTTTGTGTTTTCCATTCCCGCATCTCAACGCACCGATCCGCGCAATTTAAAGTATCTCCTCAAACAAGCTGTGGCCGACTTGTTGCCCGATGATTTGCTGGCCGGTCGCAAGCGCGGTTTTGTGCTGCCGCTGGGCGAATGGCTTCGAGGCCGATTAAAACCGGTGGTGGAACATTTGCTGTCACGAGAAAGACTGAAACGACAGGGAATTTTTAGGCCGGAATTTTTCCAAGACATAGTGCAACCGCACTTGGAAGGGCGCGCGGAAAAAACCTATCGCATTTGGCCGGTGCTGATGTTTCAGCTGTGGCACTTGCTGTATGTAGAACAGGGGTTGCGCGAACGCCCGTCCGTTTCGCTGGATGATTTGGTGGCTTAACTGCCGCCGAGCAACTCCTCGTACAAGCGCCGATAATTCCGGGCGTTGACTTCAATATCAAATTCCGCCACCGCTACTTCCCGTGCGCGGCGTTGGAGAGTTGGCCACCTGTCCCTTTGCGACAGTGCCTCGCGGATTTTTTGGGCGAGCGAATCGGCATTGTCATTTTCGTGCAGCCATCCGGTCTCGCCGGGCCGCACCATGTCAGGAATGCCACCCACGTCGCTGCCAATCACCGGCGTGCCCGACGCCATTGCTTCAAGCACGGTGTTGGGCAGGTTATCTGCGCGGCTGGGGCACAGGAAAAGGTCGACCGCGGCATACATCAATGCCGAGCGATCCATATCACGAATGTGCCCGGTATATTCCACGGCGAGGTTGGCCGGAAAATCAGAGGTGGGCGGTTCGCCGCCCCAACACAGCAAACCCAACCCCGAGCAATCCAATTGGCCCATCGCGGGCGGGAGCAGATCGATCCCCTTTCGAGTGTTTGCCCAGGTGGAAGCGGATGCAATCCAAGTCCGTTTAGCATCCAGCCCCAGTCTGGCTTTTGCTTCTGCTTTGGGGAGGGGAGTAAACTGGCTGGTTGTAATACCATTTGGGATGACCTCCACACGAATGCCGGAGGGCACAGCGCGTTTCGCTTCGCACGCTAGCCATTTGGAGGGGCTCACCAAAACCACATTGGGGCGTTCCTTAAAAAACTGTTCCCGCCTTTCCTCTGCGCCCGCAAGATCGGAGGCAGCGTGCTCGGTTTTTCCGTGTGTACTCCAGGTAAACGCGTGCCGGTCAAATGGCCAACAGTCGTGCATCGTCCAAACCAAAGGCAGGTTGCGCGGTAACGCGCGCAGGCTGTCATGGTTGATCCCGCAATCATGGACATTGCGAACATTGATCAATCCCGGCGAACACGCGGTCACTGCTTGCAGCAAGGCGCCAGAATGGCGTTGATGCCGAAGCCGGTCAGCCCAAAGACGGGAAAAGTTTTTCAATACCCGCTCCAGCCCCGGCCGCTTGACTCGGGAATCCAGGCTGCAATAATGCGCCGGCGCATCGGTTGGGGTAGGCGTGAAATACCAGCGCTTAACTGGCAAGCCTTGCCTGTGCAGATTGGCAATGAGTCGGCCAGTGGAGTTGGCGGCCCCGCCCTGCAGCGCGTCGCCCAAGATGACGATGGGTCTCCCTGTCATTATTGAATCAGTCTCAAATCGGCGACAGTTTCTCCGAGATTGTCTCTGATTGCGAGCTGGAAGAGGTGACGGCAGAAAGGGCCCAATTAAAAGCGTCATTGCTGGCCGCGATGTTTTCGTCTCCCCCCAATTGCGGGGAAGAGGTTTAAGGAGAATTGATTGATTTAGGATCAGCTTGATCAAATGCGCGCGGTTTTTTCCCGTTTCCGATAATACCATTACTGCCGCGCCGAACTTCAATTTCCTCAAGCCCTAACTTTTTAAACCACCGGAAAAACTGGCTTTTCATTGCGGGCTTATCATATTTGGGCGCTAATGCGTCGAATGTGTCCATAACAGCCCATCGGATTAAGTCCTCTCGGGGTAGATTTGTATGCGAATAGTTCCAACAGGGGATTATTGAGCCAAGGTACTTGCGGAGAATAGGATGCTTTTTTATCCGGGTATCATACGGGAACCACCTAGGGATATACCATTCCAGTAAGGCCAATAATTTTTCTTGATCCATTCGTGTTGTGAGCCAGCGCCAAAGATATTTGGATTTAGATGGTCGTAATTTAAAATCACGTGGATAGATATCCGTACTTATCCACCCCCCTGGTTTAAGCTTCTTTATCAGCTCATCTAACGCTTTGTACGGGTCGGGTGTGTGCTGGAGTACCCCATAACAAAAAACACGATCGAACAAATTATCCCTAAAGGGCATATCTAGAATGTCGGCTTGGAAAAAGGATACGTTTCCAAAAGATCCGTTCATATGCTGTGAAACTTCAACTGCAGATGAATAGTCAAAAGAAACGACATTAGCTCCAGACTCAGCGAGTATGCGGGTGAATCTTCCGGCCCCACACCCGGCCTCTAAGATCAAATCGCCTCGCATGTCTTCGAGGTTCCATTTGGTGGCGTCTGCAATTCTGTCTCGGCTCAAGGATGTTCCATTAATATGGTCGTACTGTTCGGTCTGAAATTGTTTCCACTGTTTTGCAAAGTTCTTGGCATAACCATCATCCTTTCTGAATTTATAAACTCCCTTTTTATAAATAGCATGCTTGTTGCCGGTTCGAAGGCCTTTATTCGAGATACTGAAAGTTTCATCTGCGTGAAATAAAAGCTCTAGTTTAGTGCTAGCCGTTGAGGTTTTTTCGAAGGTCATAGAAAGATGTGCTGCTGAGTAAGCGTAGATTTATTAATAACAACATCTTAAGCGAGTTTGAGGGGAGTGCCCGCCGCGGTCAAGGCTTCGCCGAGATGAGTGGCGGCAGGGGTGGCGCCTCCCTGCAGGGGGGTGCCGAGAATAACAGTGGGTTTCCGCGCCATGATTATTTTGGATAACCTTTGGGGTTGTCCTGATGCCATTGCCACGCGCTGGTGATGATGTCGCGGATGGACGGGTGGCGGGCTTCCCATTGGAGGTGTTCGCGGGCTTTGTCCACGGCGGCGATGAGCGTGTGTGGATCGCCTGCGCGCGCGCGGTGGTCTTCGGAGGGGATGGGGTGGCCGGTTATTTCGCGGCAGGCTTGGAGGACTTCCAAAACTGAATCGCCGTGACCGCGCCCAAGATTGTAATCGCCGGTGATGCCGGGGCGCAGGGCGAGTTGATGTGCTTCGGCGAGGTCGCTCACGTGAATGTAATCCCGAACGCAGGTGCCGTCGGGCGTGGGATGCTCGGTGCCGAAAATGGAAAAGAATTCGTGAAGGCCCAGGGCTGTTTGCAGGATGCGCGGGATGAGATGGGTTTCGGGCTCGTGATGCTCGCCGAGTTTTGCAGTGGCGCCAGCGGCGTTGAAGTAGCGGAAGATGACGGCTTCTGTGCGGGTTTGTTCCGCGTGACATTTCAGCATTTGCTCAAACATCCGCTTAGATTCGCCGTAGGGATTGACCGGCCGTTGCGGGGTGGTCTCGGAAATGGGAATGATTTCAGGGATTCCGTACGTGGAGCAGGTGGAACTGAAAATAAATTTACCCACGCCAAATTCCGCCGCGCAATGAAGGAGATTGAGTGCGTTGGCGGTGTTGTTTTGAAAATAATTAAGCGGTTGCTCCATGGATTCACCCACCAGTGCGCTGCCGGCAAAATGCAGAATGGCTTCGGGTTGCGCCTGTTTGAACACCACGCGTAAGGCGGCGAGGTTGCCAATATCTGCCTGATGAAAAGCGGCTTCGGATGCCACAGCGGCGCGATGGCCAACGGAAAGATTATCTACTACTGTGACAGTATGCCCCTCCGCCAATAAACGTTCCACGCAGATGCTGCCAATGTAGCCCGCGCCGCCGGTAACCAAAATGGATTGTGGGGACATAACCTCGCCAAGGCTTTCCTTGGGTGGCGAATCAAATCAGAGGAGGGGCAGTGGAGTCAAAGGGATTCATCCCGATGGCAGGCGTAGTTAGGTGTGTTTTCGGGTTGCGGGGGGGAACTGAATTCGCTTCACTGGCGCCGTGCCGGGGATTCAGAAAACACCTGAAGGGAAAGCCTGCCTGAATGTGGGTTGTGGCGGCGTGTATTTTCCTGAGTGGACCAACTGCGATTTGCTTCCGAGCCGGCAGGTGGTGGGACACGATTTGCGTGAACCGCTCCCGTGGGACGCGGTGGTGTTCGATGCGGTTTACAGTTCACACGTGCTGGAGCATTTGCTGCAGGCGGCGGGTCGTGAGTTGCTGGCCGAGCAGTTTCGAGTGCTGAAGCCCGGTGGCGTGTGCCGAGTGGTGGTGCCTGATTTGGAGGAGATTTGCCGGCTGTACCTTCAGCATTTGGAAACTGCCTGCGAAACGAGCGATGAAGATTCACTTCGCCGTTATCGCTGGGCGGTGATTGAGTTGCTCGACCAAATGGTGCGCGAGGAAACCGGCGGCGAATTGCGCCAACTGCTTAATCGTGGCGATGTGGACGAAGCGCAGGCGCGACAGCAATCTGGTGATGCCTATCGCGGGCTTAAGGGTGAGCCGGTGAAGCTGGAGAGTTCGCGTGCCGACGCGAAGGATGCGCCGATGGAGTTGGAGGCGGATTTTGGTGCGAAGATGGCGCGGCGCTGGGCCAAGTGGAAACTAAAGCTCACCACTGGGGATGGCCAAGACCCTCGCCGCTCGGGTGAGGTCCACCGCTGGATGTACGATCGCCTTTCGCTCACGCAACTGCTCGAGGAAGTGGGCTTCGAGGACTGCGCGGTAAAATGCTTTGACGAATCGGCCATCCCGGATTGGGACAAATACAACCTTGATGTGTCACGACACGGAAACTTCCCACGCAAGCCGGATTCGCTTTATGTCGAAGGTTACAAGCCGGGTTGAATTTTCAGCATAGCTCGGCACACCGCCAAGGTTTCTTCCACCGAAACTTTAAAAATCAGTTTCCGGATTTCCTGTTGGGCTTGTGCTGATTCATGAATCGTTTGCCAATCCGCTTTCGATGGCCCGAGGATTTGATGCCGCACCGCCCACGGGTGCCACGCCCAATCGCGCGATGAACCAAAGAGCGCCACGGTGGGGCATTGGCAGGCAGCAGCCAAATGCATCGCGGCGGTGTCCACCCCCACAAACATTTTCGCGGCACGCAGCGCGCCAGCCAATTGCGCCCACGAGAGTTTGCCCTCCGTCGAAGTTGCCCGCTCACCGATGCCATTCACGGTCGCTTGGGCTTCGGCGATCTCCTCCGCATCCGGCCCGCAACTCACCACGATGGAGTGCGATTTTGCCAGAGACCGCCCCAGCTCAATCCAGCGTTCGCGCGGCCAGCGCTTTTGCGTCCAGCGTGTGGCGGGGTGAAACAGGATGAAAGGTTCGGCGTGCGGCCAAGCTTCCGCGGCACTCTCTTCAAAACAAAGCGGCGGGATGGGTTCATCCAAATTCAGAGCGGACTGAACGGTCACAAAATCTTTTTCCACTTGATGCCGGCGTTTCCGGTTTTCTGTGCTGACTTTGGTGAATCGGCTGCGCCACCACCGGCTCATCGGGGGGTGGGTATCGTTGGCGAAGCGTTGTTGCGCGCCGCACAGCCACGCCAGCATCCGGCCGCGATCGCCGTCGCCCAGTTCAAAAGCAGAGTCAAACCCCACCCTCCGAAGGCGGCGTAGTAATTGAATATCGTGCCAGAGCGCGCTACGCTGGCGCTCGCCGGCGGGCGCGGCGGAGGTGTGCAACTGATCAATGGCCGGACAACCAGCGAGGATGCCTTCGGTGCCGCGCCGCACCACCACGTGGATTTCGGCCTCCGGATGGCGGGCGCGTACGGCCGTTAACATCGGCGTCATGATGAGCGCATCGCCGATGTGTTTGAGCTTGATGAACAACAATCGCATGCCGAGGGCGTGCTTATCGCATTCGCGAGTGGGAGGCGATGTTAATCCTCGAAATTCAAGGGTAGATTCGTTAAAGCTTTGGAGGGAGGATGAGTATGCGCCTGTTGTTTTTGGTGGAGCATTTCCGTTGGCAGGGCACGGGGCTGGAACACAGCGCCGTGCGGCTGTGCCGTGGCTTGGCCGCGCGCGGGCACGCGGTGCATGTGGCGGCGGATACCGGGGAAACCGGCGACGGCATCACGGTTCATCTCGGGCTCAATCGCATTTCAGAAACCCAAGCGGCAGTGCGGCCTGACCTCACCATCGATTGGGGGTTCATTCATCCGGCGGATATTCACCGGATGGGCGCGGGCACGCACGCGGGGTATTTGGATTATTACCTCGATGCCTTTAGCGGTTCGGCTCGGTGGTGGCGGCGGCTGGAGCGGTGGGCGCCGCGCCATCAACGGGTGATTCGGCGCCAACGCCAATTGTTGGCGCGCCCGTCAGCCCGGTTCATGGCGAATTCACATCTCACCGCAAACCTCGCCATTGAAGGGGGCGCTGCAGCAGATCGTGTGACGGTTTGTCATCAGCATGTTTCACTTGAAGAATTTAATCCCGCCAAGGCCGAAGTCTCTCGAACCGTGTTGCGGGCGGAATGGGGCTTAGCTGACGAGGATGTGGCATTTCTGTTTGTGGCCCATAATTTGCGCCTGAAAAATTTGGAATTATTGCGGCAGGTTTTTGGGAAACTGAATTTACCCAATGCAAAACTGGTAGTGGTTGGCAAGCGCCGGCCGCGTTGGACGGCCCCGTGGCTGATTTTTGCCGGCGAAGCCCGAGACATGGCGGCGGTGTACGGCGCGGGCGATGCGCTGCTGCATCCCACCTATTTCGATTCTTGCGCCAACGTGGTTTTGGAGGCGATGGCATGTGCGCGACCGGTGCTGGTGAGCGACACAGCGGGCATCAATGAATTATTGCCCGGAGAGCAGGTGCTCGCCGTTCGTGGGGAACAGTCCGCAATCGAATCGGCTTGGATCGAGGTCGTGCGCGTGCTGGCCACCGATGCCGCCCACCGCAAGGGCAAGGGAGAATCCGGATTGCGATTGGCAGAAGGCCGCGATTATCAGTGCTTTTTGGACTGGTTTGAAGCATATTTGAAAAGCATCGCAGTCGGCCGACAGTCATGAAAATTTCCCTGTGCATAATCACTTTTAATGAGGAGGCGAATTTGCGGCGGTGTCTCGCTAGTGTGGCGTTGGTGGTGGATGAGATTATTGTGGTGGATTCGGGCAGCACCGATGGCACGGAGGCGGTGGCGCGGGAGTTTGGGGCGCGGTGGGTGCATCAGGATTGGCTGGGGTTTGTGAAGCAGAAAAATTTTGCGCTGAGTTTGGCGAGTCACGATTGGATTCTTAGTCTGGATGCGGATGAGGCGTTGTCGGTGGATTTGTTTTCGGAATTGCTTTCGGTGAAGGAGGTGCGGTTTCCGGAGGGCATCATGGGCTTCAGTTTTCCGCGCTGTGTTTTGTATGAGGGCAAATGGATTCGGCGCGGGGATTGGTATCCGGATCGGTTGGTGCGGTTATTTCAAAAGGGGTCGGCCAAGTTTGCCGGGGGCAAGGTGCACGAGCGGCTGGAGCTGGAGGGCACGGTGCAGGAACTGGCGGGCGAACTGGAGCATCATTCTTTTCTCGACGCGGCCGATCACTGGGCGCGTTGCGAAACGTACGCGCAGCTTTGGGCGGAGATGAAGTTTGAGGAGGGGCAAACTGCTCATCGGCTCGATGGGCCAATTCACTCGGCGGTGCGCTGGCTGCGCGGTTACTTGTTTCGCGGCGGCTTTCTCGATGGCGCGCAGGGTTGGCAAATCGCCCAGTTTAACGCGCGTGAGGTAAACTTGAAATATCGGTTGCTGCGGCAGATGAATATTGCCGCGAGGGATTGAGTGGCATACAAGGCGGGCGCGTGGAAAATATCCGGCAAATTTTTGATTTCGGCTGGCCCTATGTACGGCGGTACTGGGGACGGTTGGCGCTGGGCATTTTGCTGGGCGTGGCGTTTGGTTTGTTTAATGCCACTTTCGTTTGGGGCACCAAGACGCTTTTCGAGCGGCTCGAGCCGGTGGAATCTACGATGGACGTCCCCCATACGAATGCTGTGCCGGGCGCGTGGAAGGCGAAGCTTAACGCGCTGAATGATCGCGTGTTGGCGGTGGCGGATGGGTGGCTGCCGCGCGTGGGGGTGCCGCTGGAGACGAAGCAAATAATCGGCGGCCTGATGTTTCTGCCGATCCTGGTTTTTTTGCGGAGCGGCATTGGCTATGCCAGCGTGTATTGCCTGGGCTGGGTGAGCGAATATGCGGTGCGCGATATCAAGCTTGATGCCCATAAAAAACTTCAGGGATTGTCGATGGATTATTTTCATGCCAGACAATTGGGCGATCACACGATGCTGATCAATCGCGGCGCGGGGTCGCTGCATCGCTGCCTCACTTATGGCGTGGCCGATGCGATCAAGGAGCCGTTCACGATTCTCGGTTTGGTGGCGGCGATGTTTTTGCTTGATTGGGAACTCGCCTTGTTTGGCATTTTGTTTGCGCCGCTCAGCGTAATCCCCATTTATTTTGTGGGCCGCAAGCTGCGCCGCGTGGCGAAGGTGGCTTATACGAAGGGCACGGAGCAGGATAGCCTGATGGTGGAGGTGTACACCAATATGCGCACCATCAAGGCCTACGGGTTGGAGCGGTTGCAGCAAAGCCGATTTGCTGAGATTTACCAAAAGCTCGCGCGGGTGGGCATGAAATCTTTGCAGGCGCGGCACTTGCAAAATCCGGTCATCGAGTTGCTCAGTATGTTTGGCGCGGGGGTGATTATTTTGTTCGTGTTCCATACCGGGAAATCCACGCCGCAATTGGTGGGCTTTCTCACGGGGATGATCATGCTCTATCAGCCGATCAAAAAACTGGGCGGTATCAATCAATATTATCAGGAAGCCTCGGTGGGCGTGGGGATGTTGCGGACGGCTTTTGGCACGGAACCCTCGGTGGCGGAAGTGACGGAGGCGAAGGCCTTGCCGCGCTTGCGCGAAGGGCTGAAGTTTGAGGTGGTGGATTTCAGTTATGGCGATGAGCCGGTGTTGCGGGGGCTGGATGTGGAGCTGCCCAAGGGCACCAAGCTGGGGGTGGTGGGTGAAAGTGGCGCGGGCAAGAGCACGTTGGTGAGTTTGTTGCTGCGGTTTTATGATCCCACGGCGGGGAGCATCACGATTGATGGCGCGGATATTCGGGAAGCGTCATTAGAAAGCTTGCGCGGGCAGATGGCACTGGTGAGTCAGGAGATTGTGATTTTTAATCAGTCGGTGGCGGACAACATCGCGTGCGGCAAACTGGACGCCACGCGCGAGGACATCATTGCCGCGGCCAAGGCGGCGAATGCGCATGAGTTTATCGAGGGCTTACCCGAGGGCTACGACACGCACTTGGGTGAACAGGGCACGCGGCTTTCGGGCGGTCAACGCCAGCGAATTGCCATCGCGCGGGCGTTCGTGCGCGAGGCACCGATTTTGATTTTGGATGAGGCGACGGCTTCGCTGGATTCCAAGGCGGAGGCGGAGGTTCAGGGCGCGATCGATCGACTGGAAGAGGGGCGCACGGTGGTGTGCGTTGCGCATCGGCTTTCCACGCTGCGCGGCATGGATCGCATCATCGTGCTGGAGGCGGGCCGCGTGGTGGAGACGGGCGGATTTGCGGAATTGATGGAACGCAACGGCGCGTTTGCCGCGATGGCGCGGAAGCAGGGGATTACTTCATCGTCGGCTTAGCGCCATCAATTTTCCTTCAAGCGGGGATGGCTGCGGGGACCATCATCGCTTCCGGCATTCCATTGAAGCTGACGGGCACTTGTTGCACGCCGAGGATGGTGTGCAGTTGCGCGTTGAGAATGGTCATGTTCGGGTAACGCTGATCGGGTGATTGGGCGAGGCAGCGGAGGATGAGCTGGCTGAGCGCGGCGGGCACTTCGGGGTTGATGTGGTTGGCCGGTTTCACGGGGAAATTTTCATCGAGCTGATTGCGGAGGGCCTCATCGGGCGTGCTCCCGCTGAAGGGTTTGCGGTGGGTGAGCAGCTCGTACATGGTGGCGCCAAAGGCGTAGATGTCCGCACGCTGGTCAATTTTCTCATTCTTCAATTGCTCGGGCGGCATGCACGAGGGCGTGCCGGAGGCGCGGGAAAATTGCTTGGGCTTGCGCGGTATTTTTTGTGCGGTGTCGAAATCCAGCAAACTCACGTGGCCGTTGAGCGAGATCATCAGGTTTTCGGGTTTGATGTCCAGATGCATCCAGCCGTGGTCGTGCAGGTGGTTGATGCCGTCGGCGGCTTGGATGATTACATCGGCTACGTTGTCCACGAGATGATCGTGATCGCGCAGAAGCAATTCCTTGAGGTTCGCGCCTTGGATGAATTCCAGCACCATGAATGGCAGTCCATCGGCTTTGCCGTGATTGATGTAGCGGACGACGTTGGGATGGGGCGCCAGCTTGCGCATCACGCCGAGGCCGGCCTTGAAAAGCTTGGGCGCGTTGGACTGCTTGAGCACGCGCCGCCGCAGCCTGCGCACGGCGACGACGTTCTCGTATTCGTCGGTTGCGAGCCAAATTTCCGTGATTCCACCCTGATTTACGCAGTCGTGTAGCCGATACTTCCCAAATTTCTGTGCCATTTTCTGTTTTTTCTAATGAGTAAACGTAGACGCTCTAATCTATATTTGCGTTTCAACTTAGTTTTTTTTCAAAAAAGTGGAATTATTTTTCTTAAAATTGAAACAAATCTCCAAAAACCGCGGTAAAGGGGTGCGGAGCATACAGCAAGTGACAAGTGATTCGCTAGGTTTTTACTAAAGCTGTGGATAACTTGGCCGAATAGTGAATAACTGTTGTGCCTCGCAATCCGCGATGGCATTATACCCTCGGTATGTTTGAAACAGTTCCGAGATCTGTGCGTCTACTCTGCGCAGGGTGTGCGTGAGTTGCGTTTTTTTTTGATGATAAAACAACGAAAGAGCAGTTTGGGCAATTTTCTCCGGAATTTTGCCATGTGCGCCGTATTTGCCATAGGCTTTGCTAGCTGCAAAAACGCGGCGGAACACCACGATGCGGCTGATGAGGAGGTGTACGACATCCTCAATCTGCGGCATCAGCAGTTATTTGGCGCGGAGACCGCGTTCGCGGTGGAGACGCCCTATTCCAAGCGCACGCCCGGCGACATTCCCTCGGTGGAGATTATCCTCAACCGGTTTTCCGACGGCACCAATTTGCTTACGCTGCCCAAGGCGTTGGAGATGGCAGTGAACCACAGCCGCGATTACCAGCTCCAGCGCGAGACGCTGTATCTCTCCGCGCTGTCGCTCACCGGCGAGCGGCACAAATTCGCGCTCAAACCCACCAATGCCAATCTAGACCTCAGCCGCAACCGCTCCAGCAGTAACATCAACACCACCGAATCGGACGCCAGCCTCACCCTCAGCAAAGCCCTCAAAACCGGCGGCACGCTCACGGCCACGTTGGCGAATGACCTCACGCTCTTTTTCAATGGCGGCGGGCCTAAGATTCCGGACATCACCCTCGCTCTCACCCAACCGCTACTCAAGGATGCCGGCGCCAAGTTCGCCGAGGAATTGCTGACGCAATCCGAGCGCGATCTTGTGTATGCTATCCGCACCTTTTCTCGTTACCAAAAAACTTTTCTGGTCGACCGCATTTCCGAGTATCTGCAACTACTGCAAAAAAAGGATGAGGTGCGTGTTCAATATGAATTGTACCAGAACCGCATCCTGTTTCGGAAGGAACAGGAGCTGCGTCTTCAGGGTGAACTGATTAGTCAATTTGAGCTGGATCAGGCACTGCGGCAGGAATACTCCTCCAAGGTAAGTTATATTAACGCCATCGAATCGTACCAGGCCTTGCTGGATGATTTCAAGAAACAGCTCAACCTGCCACTGGGCGAATCGGTGGTGCTAGACGATGCTGAACTGGGCAACCTTAAGCAATTCGGCCTGCAGCCGGTGCCTTTGAATGACAAGTACGGTTTCCAGCTCGCGCTGACCAATCGGCTGGATATCCTGAACAACATAGACCAGTTTGAAGACAAGAAACGCAAAGTGGAGGTTGCCGCCAACGATCTGTTGCCCAGCCTTGCGGTGGTGGCGAATTACTCGCTGAAGGATCAGTTTTACAATCGCAACTCATTCGACTTCGGCGATTATTCCGGCAAGATTGGCCTCTCGCTGGATTTGCCGCTGGACAAACACATCGAGCGCAACGCCTACCGCAAGAGCCGCATCACTTTCGAACAGCAGTTGCGTAGCTTGATGAAGACGCTCGATGACTTGCGTGACGAGATTCGTACCAATGTGCGCACGCTGGACAAGAACCAGCAATCGTATGTCATCAACCAGAAGGCATTGGCAGTGTCTAGGCGTGAGCTGGAGAAGGCGAAGCTGGACATGCTGGCCGGTGGTAACGTTTCCCCCCGCGATATCCTCGAAGCCCAGACTGCTGTGGCCAGTGCACAGAATGCCGTGACCGCGGCCTTCATAAGTTTCCATACCCAACGTCTGAAGCTGCTCAACAACACCGGCATTCTCAATACCGGTTTGAGTCAGTTTTGGGTGAAACCTCAACCCGTTCCCGGCGTGGCGCCAGTCGTTCCCCTGCCGCCGGGTGCCATGCAGGATGTGCCCGTCCTACCGCCGGCACAAATTTTAGGCAATTAACATCACACCCCAACTCATTATGAAAAAAACAAACCTGTTTCCATTCAGTGCCGCCGCGCTGGTCGCTGTGGCTCTGGCCGGTTGCAATTATTTTTCTGGCGATGATGAAATCTCCAGCACGTACGGCACGGATAAAGTGGAGAACGAGCAGTTCATCGTGTCCTTTTCCGAAGGCGGCGAACTAGTGTCAGTGAATGCGGTGAAGGTGGAAAATGAAATGGATGGCTCCGCTTCTATCGTGAGTATTGTGGACGAGGGCTCCTATGTGAAGGGGCCGCGCCAGATTCAGGCGGAGGCCGGCGACACACCCGCCAAACTGGCCGCACGGCACAAGATTCCAGAGTCCGACCTGCTCAAAGCCAACCCTAACCTCGAACAAGCTATCGCCAATCAGGAATCTATTACGGTGCCGGGCGATTTATTGGTGGAGCTGGATCCAGGGTCGTTGAAGGATAGAATCCTCAGCCAGGAAATCTCCGTGCGCACGTCGAAGAATTCCTTAATCAAATCACAGAACGATCTTGAGATTCAAAAGCTGAGGAATGAGCAGAACATTGATGACGCGAAAATTTCCCTAAACTTTGCCGATCTGGATTTGAAGAAATTCAAGAACAGTGATGCCCGCCTCACGCGAGAGGATTACGCGGGGCAGCTTTCCAACCTGTCCAACAAGGTATCCATCTCCGAGGCCAAGCTGGTTTATCTGCGGGAACTGGAGAAGAAACAATTCCTTTCTAAAATGTCCTTGCGCGAGGAAGAGCAAAAGGTCGAGGAGTTCCGCCACAATATCCGGATGATGCGCGGCGAAAGCGATGCTTACGAAAAATATGTGTATCCAAAGTCCGAGCAGGATTATAATTCCAAAATCAAACAGGCCGAGCTTTCGCTGACGACTGTAGAGCAAACTGCCACCAATAATATGATCACCGCTACTGAGGAGGTGGATACGCAAAAGCAGAAACTCCGGCTTGAGGAAGAAAAACTCACCGAGGTTAAGGATCAGTTGAACAAAAGCCGCATTTACGCGCCCTCCAGCGGGTTGGTGGTGTATCACGTGGGCGAATCCTCACGCTACGGCGGCTCTTCCGGCATCATCGAAAAAGGCGCTACCCTGCGCAAGGGGCAGGACATCATTCACCTGCCCGATCTTTCAAAAATGAAAGTGCAGCTCAAGATTCACGAGAGCCGCATCAATCAAGTGAAGCCCGGCTTGCAGGTGCAGATTCGCATCGACACCATCGCCGACCGCACCTTCCGTGGTAAGATCACCTACGTCGCCCCCGTGGCCGCCGCCGCCGAGCGTTGGGGCAGCGACAAAAAAGTTTTCAAGTGCGAAGTCTCCATCTCCGACAAACTGCCCCCTTACATTCGCCCCGGCGCCTCGGCCACCTGCCGCATCTTCGTGGCCAACCTGCCGAAGGTTCGCATGGTGGACGGCAAAAAAATCAAGACCCTGCGCGTGCCTATCCAAAGCGTGGTCACCACCGTGGAAGGCCGCCGCGTGTGTTTCAAGATGAACAAAAAAAACCAGCCCGTGCCCGTGCCGGTGGAAACCGGTTATTACGACCAGACGCACATTCAAATTACCACCGGCTTGGCTCTGGGCGACACCATCCTCAAGGCGCCGCTACTGCACGCCAAGGAGCTCAACGTGGGCGGCGGTCTCTTTGGCTACCGGCAAATCAACGCCGATGATTTCTTCAAGGACTTGCCCGAAACCGTTGAGCCCGCCAAGCCCACCCCATCCTCCACATCGGGGGAGCCCCAACCCAGCACCGCCCAAAAGGCGCCGCCCACCAAAGGGGGGCAAGGCAAAGGTCGGCCCGGCGGCGGCTCCGGCCGTTCCAGTGAGCCTCCCGCCGAGCTTAGCCTCACCGTCGAGCAAAAAACCAAATGGGCCGCCGCCTCCAAGACGATGTCCGCCAAACGGGCCACCGCAATGGCCGGCCAAGATTGGGCGGCAATGCGTACATTGCGCGATGAATTCACCGCTGACCTCGAAAAGTTTCTCACCAAAGAGCAACTCGCAAAATATGCTGCACTGCGTACCTCCGCCAGCGGCAGCGGCGGTAGTGGCAATCGGCCCGGCGGTGGTGGTGGCGGGGGTCGCGCTGGGTCATTGATGGATCTGGACACGGACAGTGACGGCAAAGTTTCCGAGGAGGAATACGCGAAAACTCCGGAGCGGATGCGGCAGTTTGTGGGTGAGTTTAGCGCGCTGGACACCGATGGTGATGGTGGCATCAACAAGGAAGAAGCCGATGCCGCACGTCAGCGAATGATGCAGCGCTTCCAGGGTGGTGGGGGTGCCGGTGGCAGCGGCGGTAATTAATTTTAAAACGCTTCGAATATGGAACCAAATTTCAACTGTAACGGTACGTCTATCATTCGCATTGAGGGGATGAAAAAAATATACGACCTTGGCGAGGTCAAGGTGCCCGCATTAGCGGGGGTGGATATCAACATCAAGGAGGGTAGCTACGTTGCTATCATGGGCCCCTCTGGCTCCGGTAAATCCACGCTGCTCAATTTGCTCGGCTGCCTCGATCGGCCCACCGCCGGCCGGTATTTTCTGGGCGAACAGGATGTGTCCCTCATGAGCGACAGCGCCCTGTCCGAAGTGCGCGGTCAACGCATCGGATTTATCTTCCAGTCATATAACCTCATTCCGCAGCTTGATGTGGTGGAGAACATTCATGTGCCACTTTTTTATCAGGGCAAACAACTCTCCGCCCATCGCGAGCATTGCGAGGGATTGGCGCGGCTGGTGGGCCTGGGTGACCGCCTCGATCATCGGCCGCTGCAGCTTTCCGGCGGCCAACAGCAGCGCGTGGCCGTGGCGCGGTCGTTGGTGAATGATCCATTAATGATTCTCGCCGATGAACCCACTGGCAATCTCGATTCCAAAACCGGCCTGGAAATCCTCGCACTGCTCGACAAGCTGCATGCCGATGGCAAGACCATCGTTGTGGTGACGCACGATGAGGAAGTGGCGGAACGCGCCGATCGGGTGATTCGGCTCATGGACGGTCTAGTGGATCGCGACGAACCCAATCCGCGCAAATAACATGGGCTTCTTCCGCGCCATCATCCAAGGAATCAAGAGCCTCATGCTCTATCCGCTTCGCTCGATGCTCACCATGCTGGGCATCATCTTTGGCGTGTGTTCAGTAATCGCGATGCTGGCCATTGGTGAGGGCCAAAAACAAAAGGCCGAGGAGGAAATCAAAAAACTCGGCGCCATCAACATCATCATCACCAGCCAAAAACCCATCGCGCAGGAAGTGCAGGGCCAGCGCACGGGGTTTGTGGCCAAGTACGGCGTGAAATATGATGATGCCGCGCGCATTGCCGATCTGCGCGATGCCGGCGTGATCCGCGTGTTGCCCGAGAAAATTCGGCGCGAGGATGTGGCCTTCGATCAGTTTGTGAAAAAGGACCGAGCCATTTACGGCACGACTCCATACTTTTTAGAGTTTAGCCAAGCCGAAGTGGTGATGGGGCGCTTCCTCAGCGAGGAGGACGAGATGACCAAGAACAATGTGTGTGTCATCTCCACCACGTTGGCCTCGGAATTGTTTGCGTACCAAAATCCGCTCACCAATGAAATTAAAGTCGGGAAATATTATTACCGCGTGGTGGGCCTTGTGCGCACGCCGGCGGATTTATTGCGTGATTTCAAGGAGCAAAAACAACGTGTGCTTGACGAAGCCGTATTGCGTGAGGCCGCGGCGCGGTTGGAGGAGGGCTTGGCGGAGCAGAAAAAAATCATCGATCAGCGGCGGAAAAAGTTAAAGACCGGCTCCACCAAGGAACGCATGGTAGGCGAGGTGATTGAGCGCGAGCATCTCATCGAAAACTCGGATATTTCGAAGCTCAACAAATTGCCCCCGATCGTTTTTCAGGAACGATTGGAAAGTCAGGACACGCCGGAGTCCAAATGGTTTTCCGATCAATCCGGCAAGGAATTTTTCGTGACGCCCGAAAACTGGGTGTACGCTTACGAAGGCAACAAAGCCGAGCTGGCCGGCCACCTCGGCCATGGGCGCGTGATGCGGATGGCGATGGAGGCGGATATGGGCAATCGGGAAAGCAACCTCGGCAAGGCCAACGAATTTTATGGCGACGTGTACGTGCCCTTTCACACGTTGAGGCAGGATTATGGCGATCGTGAATTCAAGCGGCAATCCGGCGGGATCTCGGCCAAGGAAGTGCAGATCGATCGGCTACGCGTGCAGTTCGATAAAATGAATCATGTGATCCCCGGTGCCAAAATGCTTGAACGTACAATGCGTTACGGGCACCAGAACGTTGAAGACTTCGTCATCCGCGTGCCGCTCGATGAGCTAGCCACCGCGCGCAAGATCAACCTCATCTTCACTGTCGTGCTCGCCACCATCGCATCCATCTCGCTCTTGGTCGGCGGCATTGGCATTATGAACATCATGCTCGCGACTGTTACCGAGCGTACCAGCGAGATCGGCGTGCGCCGCGCGTTGGGTGCCAAGAAGCTGCACATCATCCGGCAGTTCCTCGTGGAAACCAGCGTGCTCTCCGTGGCCGGCGGATTGTTGGGCATCGGGGTCGGCTTGTCCGCGCCCTTGTTGGCGCAGTGGATCCTCGCGGAATATTACCAATATGATCTGGCCATCCTGTTTACCAACTGGTCGGTGGCACTCGCCTTCGGTATCTCGGTTTGTATTGGTATCATCTTTGGCATTTACCCCGCCTTTCGCGCTGCCAACCTGGATCCCATCGAAGCACTGCGGCATTCTTAATGCCGGTTTTTCGCTTCGCTCCGGAGCATCATTATTTTGTAACGCGGATGACATTCCCGCTGTGTAAATGAAAGTGAAGCTTGGTGCGTAAATTTTATTGAAAAGACCGGCGAATTTTTATAAAATATAAACAGTTTCCGTTGGGGTGAAGACAGGGCATCGGGACATACGTCCAAGTTGCCAGTTGAGGCAATGATCATGAAAAAACAAAATCAAACGACTGCCGCCCAGAAGGGGTTTACCTTGGGAAAGCTACTGGGCTTGTTAGCGTTGATTGGCTTGGTGACCGGAGGCATTTGGGGTGCTAAGCATTTGCTTTCCAAGGAAGAAGATAAGGTTCGTCAGGAAAAGTACTGGACTGCGGAGAAGGCGGATTTTTTGGTGACAGTGAAACTCACCGGCAGGCTGGCTTCCACGGATGTGCTGGAACTCAAGTGCGAGTTGGAAGGGAGCACAACGATCGAGTCGATTGTGGACGAAGGGACCGAGGTCAAAGGTCCATTCCGGTACGCTATCCAGGCAGGTGATACACTTGCGTCAATTGCCGGATACATGGCTAGAGATGAGCTTTCCATCCGCCTGCTTAATTCAGTAGAAGATATTGATTGGGATGATTTGCCTGAAGGCCAGTCGATCATGATTCCCGGTGATCTACTGGTGGAACTGGATCCTCTCAATCTCAAGGAGAGGATTAACCAGATGGAGATCGTGGTGGAAAAGTCCGAGAATGCCCTCTTACGAATGACTGGAAACCTAAAAAACACCGAGCTTTCGGCGGCCTTCACTTTAAAAGTTGCGGAAAATAATCACAAGTTGGCAGTCATGGCACAGGACAAGGCGGTAAACAGTACCATCAAGAACAAGATCAAGACTGACATGGGTAGTATCACCAATCTTGCCAACCAAGTGGAGGAATCCAGGGAACAGATGGCAATCTCTGAAGCCAAGCTCAAGTGGCTCAAGGAGTTGGAGGAGAAAAAATTCCTTTCCAAGATGTCTCTGCGTGAGGAGGAACTGAAACTGACTAGGGAGCGGAATAATGCCCAGAATCTTCGCCACCAAATCGCGATGGCTCAGGAGCGGCTGAATGCTTACCAGAAGTACGATAGTGTATCTATTCTGAATCAAAGCGAATTGGCTGTTGATGAGGCCTCGGTCTCCATTGAGAAGGTAAAGGTGAGGAATGTTGCTGACTTGAGGGATGCCAATTCAACCATTGCCACCCAGAAGAAGACCTTTGATCTGGAAAAGGAAAGGCTCGAAGATCTTAAGGAGCAAATGGCGGCCACAAGAATTTATGCGCCTTCGGATGGCACGGTTGTCTATTTTTCGGAAAGCTATAAGGAATACGGACCCATCATGGATGGAGCCCGGGTGCACCGGGGTCGCAACCTCATCAAGCTTCCCAAGACCAAGTCTCTGAAAGTAGAACTCAATGTTCCACAAGCCAAAAGGGGGCTTCTCAGGCGCGGCATGAAAGCTTGGGTGCAGGTGGAGGATGTGACTCTGCCGGGAACCCTCTCGGTACTCGGGAGCACGGTTGATACCAATCGTCGTGGTCACACCGAAAAGTCATATTTCAAGGGCGAAGTGTATATTGATAACAATGATTTTCCAGATGCAGTTTCTGAAGGCATGACTGTTACCGTGGAAATCAAAGTCATCAATCTTGAGGGCGAAAATCAGCGGATCAAGGTTCCCAATCAATGCGTGACCACTCGTATGATCAGTGAAGATACCGCGCAGACTGGCTGCTATGTGTTGGACCCGACCACCAATAAACACAAGTGGCGGCCTGTGACCATTGAATACAGCGATGAAAACTTTATCGCGATCAAGGAAGAAACTGAGCCGGGATTTGGCCTTCGAGTAGGTGAATTGATCCACTTATCACCGTTGACTGAAGCCGAGAACTTAAACTTGGAGGATGCTGTCATGGACAAAGGGATAGTCGAGTTGGGGGATCCAGACAGCGTGGAAACCTTGAATGCAAAAGGGGGAAATAACGAACCCGTGAACTTTGGATTGAGTGATGAGCAGAGGAAAAAGTGGGACGCGGCACAAGCCGAGGCTACAAGCGAGATTACGGAGGTAATCAAGAAGATTCAATCAAGAGAGATACCGCAAGAGAATGCCGTTTCAGTATTGAGCAAAGTTTTTGAAAGCTCCCGTTCAAAGGTTGAAAAATTCCTCATTGAAGATCAGTTGAGGAAGTATGATGCATGGATTATTCCTGCCAAACAGGCTGCTGGCGAGAAGGTAAAACGTTTTCTTTCAACAAAACCTTCATTGGGGAAGTCGGTTAGCGGCAAGCAGCGGCGTAATCGTAAATAGCCGTGTTTGGATTTTACATCTTTCGAATCGTCCAGGTGGGCTTCAAAAGCTTAAGGCTTCACAAGTTGCGCAGTGGCCTTACTATGCTGGGTATCGTCATTGGGGTGTGGGCTGTTATCACACTGGTCGCCATCGGTGAAGGGGCTAGTCATGATGCGCAGGAGGCGATCAAGGCGCTGGGCGCGAATAACGTCATTATTCGCAGCGTAAAGCCTTTGTCAGACAAACTTCAACTGCAGGGCAGAATGCAGTGGGAGACGATCTACGGCCTGAAAAATTCTGACGCCGGGCGGATTCTGAAAACGGTGCCGGGAGTTAAGCGTGTGTTGCCTATCCTGAGCCAGCGCAAGAATGTGGTTCACGGCAAACGAAATGTGGATTGCCAGCTTATAGGCACCTACCCTCACTATCCGGGATTCACCCAGTCCCGCATCGTTGCCGGTCAATTTCTAAATGAGATGGAGGAGGCTCGAAAAGAAAACTCCTGCGTCCTCACCCTAGAGTTGGCTGAGAAACTGTTCGCGGGCCAAAATCCTCTCTTGGAAAATGTGATTGTTCGAGGTGTTGAATCTTCGCAGGTCTTCCGGGTAAAGGGCATTTTACAAGAGCGCGTTGATACCGAGAAATTGCCGCAGCTGGCAGACGCCACGGGCCGTACGATTTCCGCTAATGTGTACATCCCATTGTCTACCTTCAAAGCTCTATACGGAATCAAGAATATTGATCTTAGCGTCGGCAGTATCTCGGTGGAGCGCGTCGAGCTTACCGAGATTCGAGTTGAATTCGGATCGGTTGAAGAGGTGATCCCGGCGTTGCCGCTTCTCAGGGATTGCCTGGATAAATCACGCAAAGGCGAGATGGATTACGAGATTGTGGTTCCCATTAAAGAGCTCAACACCCTCAAGGCGCAAAAGGCGCGTGATACCCGCATGCTTCTTTACATCGCCTGCATCTCACTGTTGGTCGGCGGAATTGGGATTATGAATATCATGCTGGCCACCGTCACCGAACGCACTCAGGAGATAGGCATTCGCCGCGCACTGGGAGCCACCCAGACGGACATTACCGTACAGTTCATGGTTGAGGCGCTGATGCTCTGTCTGATTGGTGGCACTATTGGGGTGGTGGGTGGCTGGGGGTTTGCCGCGTTCCGGCACAATATCCTACATATAACGACCATAGTTACTGAATGGTCGGTAGTCATCGCTTTTGGTTTGTCCGTAGTAGTCGGGTTGTTTTTCGGCATTTGGCCGGCTATCAAGGCTGCTGCATTGGATCCCATAGAAGCCCTGCGGCATAATTAGTGTATTATGGTACATAGGTGCAAAGATTGACCCAAAAGAATCGTAAAATGTAACTTTAAAGCTCCTTATGCTGTAAGAATGGGAGCGAATTTACAGTTTTTAGTTATGCTTGGCTTATCCATTCTCCGCATCATTCAGGTTGGCTTCAAAGGGCTTCGGCTGCACAAACTGCGCAGCGGTCTGACGATGCTTGGAATGATCATTGGTGTGTGGGCGGTTATCACACTGGTCGCCATAGGGGAAGGGGCCAGCCACGATGCGCAGGAGGCGATCAAGGCACTGGGGGCGCAAAATGTCATCATTCGAAGCATCAGACCCCCTTCGATGAATGCCCAAATGCAGGGGGATTGGGAAAGTTTCTTCCGTCGGTGGATGGCGATCTATGGACTCAAGAATACGGACGCAACTCGCATAAGAGAAACCGTGCCGGGAGTGAAGCGCGTGTTGCCTATTTTGAATAAGCGACTGAATGTCGTGCACGGAAGCCGTGAAGTGGATTGTCAACTGATCGGCACCTATCCCTATTACCCGGAATTCACACAATCCAAAATTATCGCCGGGCAATTCCTGAATGAGGCCGAGGAAAACAGTAAGGCTTCCTCCTGTGTGATTTCTCTGGAACTGGCGCAGAGACTATTCTCCGGACACAATCCACTCATGGAAAAGGTGATCGTGCGAGGCTATGAATCCTCACAGGTTTTTCAGGTCAAGGGCATTTTGGAGGAGCGTGCTGATACTGAGAAATTGCCGCAACTGCCCGACGCTATGGGCCATACAATTGCCGCCAACATTTATATCCCCTTATCTACTTTTAAGTCATTGTACGGCGTTAGGAATGTTGATCGCAGTGTGGGTAGACTTAAATTGGAGAGCGTGGAACTCTCGGAGATTCGCGTGGAGTTCGACTCTGTTGAGCAGGTGATTCCGTCATTGCCGATGCTCATTGAAGCTTTGCAGACTGGTCGTGCTGAGAGGGATTTTGAGATTGTGGTTCCTATTAAAGAGCTCAACACCCTCAAGGCGCAAAAGGCGCGTGACACCCGCATGCTTCTTTACATCGCCTGCATCTCGCTGTTGGTGGGCGGTATAGGCATAATGAACATCATGCTGGCCACCGTCACTGAACGCACACAGGAGATTGGTATCCGTCGCGCACTGGGAGCCAAGAAGACGGACATAACCGTACAGTTTTTGGTGGAAGCCCTGATACTCTGTCTGATTGGTGGTTCCATTGGTGTTTTAGGTGGTTTAGCTTTTGCCGCATTCCGGCACAACATTCTACACACAACGACCATCATTACTGAATGGTCGGTACTTATCGCTTTTGGCTTGTCGGTGGCGGTGGGGCTGACCTTCGGCCTGTGGCCAGCAATCAAGGCGGCCTCACTCGATCCCATTGAGGCCCTGCGGCACACGTAGGTCCGCCTTGACGTATAAAATTTCGATTAAAACCACCGGTCGCGCGTCCAACTTGCTCCTAAATATGATGACGAATTATTCCTTTAAACTTTTTGGCATTCTTTTGTTGGTCGCGGTGTTGCTAGCCGGCTGCGAAGCGGCCAAGTTCCGTGACGCTGCTGATGATGAAGTATACGGCATTTTGAAACAACGAGGAAGCGACGTATTGGGTGTGGAGCAGGATTACGGCATCGGCACCGAATGGAGCGGTCGCGCGCCGGACGCCATTCCGCCCGCGGAAATCATCACCGCGCGTTTCAACGACCACGCCCGCGTGCTCACCCTCGAGGCCGCGCTGGAGATGGCAGTCACGAACAACCGTGCTTATCAATTGCAAAAAGAGACACTTTATCTTTCCGCATTGTCGCTCACCGGAACGCGGCATAAATTTGTGTGGCAGCCCACAAAGAGCACGGCGGACCTCGGCCTTGGCCGTGACTCAAGCAAGGGCCTCAAGGGCGATTCAGATCTCGATCTCACGTTCACTAAACTGTTCAAAACCGGCGGCACGCTCACCGCGTCGTTGGCGAACGACCTCGTGCTGTATTTCAACGGCAAACCCAAGGTGCCGGACATCACCCTGAAGCTCACCCAACCGCTGCTGCGCGGTGCCGGCCGCGCCATTGCCGAGGAAGTGCTTACGCAGGCGGAGCGCGATGTGGTTTATGCGGTGCGCAATTTCAGCCATTACCAAAAAACGTTCGCCATCGAGACGGTGTCCGAATATTTCCGCATTCTCCAAAAAAAGGATTCGGTCCGCAACAGCTACAGCAATTACCAAAATCTGCAGGCTTCCCGCGCGCGCGCGGAGGCGATGGTGGCCGCGCAGCGATTGCCGAAGTTTCAGGTGGATCAGGCGCGCCAAGAGGAACTGTCTTCCCGCGTAAAATATCTTGCCGCCGTGGAGAGCTATCGCGCGGCGCTGGATGCCTTCAAGCAACGGCTCGGGCTACCGTTGGGCGAGGATCTCAAGCTCGACGACGCTGCCCTGCGCGAGTTGGTGCAGCGCGGCCTCACGCCGCTGGATCTCAACGCGCGCAACGGCTATCTCATCGCCGTCACTAATCGATTGGATATGCTAAACCAAATTGATAAGTACGAGGACTCGCAGCGCAAAGTGCGCGTGGCGGCGGATAACCTCCAACCGAGCCTCAACCTCGTGGTCGATGCTTCGCTGACCAAACAATTTTACAGTTCATTTTCGCCGGAAGAATTCGCCGCCAACGCCGGGCTGCAACTGGGCTTGCCGTTCGATAAATTAACCGAGCGCAACGCCTACCGTACGAGTCTCATTAGTTTTGAAAAACAACTGCGCTCTCTCGCGACAGAATTGGACGGATTGCGCGAGGACATCCGACAAGGCGTTCGGCAACTCGCTCAACAGCGCGAAAATTATTTCATCCAGCAAAACGCCCTCGCCCTCGCCGAACAGCGTGTGACCGTGATGCCGCTCCTGCTTGATGCGAATCAGGCGGACATCCGCGACCAACTCGAAGCACAGGCCGATCTCGTCAGCGCGCAAAACGCCGTGACGAGCGCGATGGTCAATTATCACGTTGCGCGCTGGGAATTGTTGAAGGATTTAGGTATCATGCGCGTCGAAACCGGACAGTTTTGGCTGAAAAATCAGCCGATTCCCGGTGTGCCCGCACCGGTCAATCCCGGTGTCGGTGTGCAATTGCCCAACGTGGTGACCCCTGGGCAGGTGTTTGGAAAACAGAAATAAAAAATGGCCAAAGCTAAAGCATTTATCAAACGCCATCCGGCATGGACCACGGTGATCATCGTGCTGCTCGCCGGCGTGTTCATGGGTGCAAAATGGATGGAGCCTGCGGACGATTCGGCGCAGGTGATGCAGTTTGCGACCGCCAAGCGCGGCGACCTGCGCGTGACGGTGACCGAAGGCGGCTCACTCGATTCCACCCGCAAGATCAACCTCCGCTGCGAACTTGATGGTGGAGGGACCATCGTGGAGTTGGTGAATGAGGGCACCTATGTGAAAGGTCCGCGTGAACATCAGCCGGAGGCAGGCGATACATTGCAAATCCTCACCGAAACCTATCTATCCCTTGCTCAGCCCCCGAGCGGCAAGGAGCCGCCCACTCCGCTGCAAATAAAAGCACTGGAGGAATCCATTCGCCGGATCAACCCCGAAGTGGATTGGGACAATTTGAGCCCCGGCCAAACAATTTTTTTGCCGGGCGATTTGTTGGTGAAGTTTGAGGACGGCCTATTGCGTGAGCGGATTTTTGGCCAAACCAAGTCCGTGGAGGATGCCGAGCGGGACTTGGGAAACGCAAAAAAAGATTTGGCGCTGCGCAAGATTGAAACCGCCGAGGCGGATCGGCAGGCAGAACTTAATGTGGAATTCGCGGAACAGGATTTGCAAAAATACATCGAAGGCACCGCGCCGCTGGCCCGTTTGGCGTTAAAGGGCGACATTGATATTGCAGAGGAGGAAATTAAGCGCGCTGAAGACCGCCTCGTGAGCACCAAAAAACTCCGCACCAAGGGCTACGCCACCGACCTCGAGGTGGAGACAGATGAGCTAACCATTCAAAAACAGAACAACCTCATCACCAAATATCGCAAACAGATGGACTTGCTGGAGCGGTTTGACATTCCGCAAACGACCAAGCGCTGCCAGTCCAAGCTAGCCCAAGTACGCGTGAGTGAAATGCGTATGATCGAAAAATCTCGAGCTATCGTGGAAAACCAAACCGAGACTGTCGCCCGACGCAAAGCCGGGCTTCAGGCCCAGCGCGATAAGCTGGAATTGTATCAGGTTCAACTCATCAAGACCGAGATGCGTGCCCCGCAGGATGGCCTCGTGATTTTCGCGCGCAGTTCGTCGCGCTACAATGAAACCTACATCAAACTCGGCGCGGATATTCGCAAGGGCTACAACGTCATCGATTTGCCGGACGTGAGCGAATTGATGGCGGTTGTGCAAGTGCACGAATCTTACGTGCGCCACCTTCGCAACGGCCTGAAGGCGGTGGTAAAAATCGATTCGTTGCCGGAAAAGGAATTCGCTGGCGTCGTTCGCTTGGTGGCTCCCACGCCCGATCAACGGCGGCGTTACTATGAAAACATTGCCGTTTACGACACGCACGTGTGGATTGAGGACACGCACAATCAATTGCCCAAGGACCTCAAGCCGGGCGTTTCCGCGCGCGCCGAGATTGTCATCGCCGAGCTGGAAAATGTACTCAAGATTCCCGTGCAATGCGTCACCACCCGGCGCGGCCAAAAGGTGGTGCAGGTGAAGCGCGGCGAATTGGTGGAAACGGTTCCCGTGGAAACCGGCCAGTTCAACGACCGCTTCATCGAAATCCGCAAGGGCCTTGCCGCGGGCGATCAGGTTTCGCTGTCGCCGAAAATCGCCGAGTCTTCGAAGTCCGGCCAAGGCAAAACGCAAGCGCGCTAAGCCCGCCGCGATGAATCTCATCCGTGTCATTCACTTGGGCATCAAAAGCTTGATGCTGCACAAGATGCGTTCGTTGCTCACAATGCTGGGCATCATCTTTGGCGTGTGCTCGGTGATCGCGATGCTCGCCATTGGCGAGGGTGCCAGCTACGAGGCGCAGGAAGCCATTCGCGCGCTCGGCAGCCGCAACGTCATCATCCGCAGCGTGCCTCCACCCAAAGGGCAGTCCACCGCCGACACGGTACGAACCTACACCGCCAACTATGGCCTCAAACTTTCCGACGTGCAGTTGCTGAAAGAAACCCTGCACCCGCGTATCACGGACACGCTGGCCAAGCGGCGCTATCGGATGAGCGTGCGCGTTGGGCGCGTGGAAGTTTCCGGCACCATTTGGGGCACGCAACCCAACCACCTGCGCATGAGCCAAATGGAAATGCTGGCGGGCCGGTTCCTGCTCGCCACCGATGCCAATGCCAACGTGTGTGTGATCACCGATTCCCTAGCCGCCAAACTCTTTCCCATTTCCGATCCGCTCCAGGGCGAAGTGAAGCTGAACAACCGGCAGATTTTTCGCGTGGTGGGCGTGGTGCGCGAAACTGCCGCCGCCAGCGCGCGCGCGCCGGGGCAGGACAATGCCGGCCGCGCGCTTGACGCCAACGTGTACATCCCCCTCGCCGCCGCGCACGCGCGCTTGGGCGTGCTGTTCACCGAACGCACCACCGGCGGTTCCCAACGCGAGCGCGTGGAGCTGCACGAACTGGTCATCGAATTGGCCGATGTTGATCAAGTGGAAGCCACTGTGCCCGCCATCCGCGCCGCGCTGAAAACTTCGCACGCGAAAGAGGACTACGAAATCATTGTGCCGCTCGAGCTGTTGCGGCAGGCGGAAGAAACCAAACGCATTTTCAACATCGTCCTTGGCTCCATTGCCGGCATCAGCCTCATCGTCGGCGGCATTGGCATTATGAATATCATGCTCGCCACCGTCACCGAGCGCACGCGTGAGATCGGCATTCGTCGCGCGCTCGGCGCACAAAGGAGCCAGATCATCACGCAGTTCTTGGTGGAGACCGTCGTGCTTTCAATCGCCGGCGGTTTGGTGGGCGTAGTGCTTGGCGTTGCGTTGCCTATAGCAGTAGAACATTTTGCCGAAATGAAAACCATCGTCACCCTCCCCGCTGTGCTGCTTGCCTTCGGCATCTCTGCCGTGGTCGGCGTGGTATTCGGCGTGTACCCCGCTCGCCGTGCCGCCAACCTCGATCCCATCGAGGCCCTGAGGCACACTTAGAGGTGAAAACCCATATTGGCACATTAATTGCTTTAATTGTGACTTAGGATGACTGCCACGAAAATTGTTGAGTTTTCCTAGTAAATTGTCGCTGGTGAGTGTGATTTCACGCAATTTGAGTGAATCTCACGCAACACTGGCACCCCAACCTAAACTTTGCCATAAGGATCAACAAAATGAAGAAACTCACAAAAAACGGATTCACGCTCATTGAGCTGCTGGTGGTCATCGCCATCATCGGCATTCTCGCCAGTATGTTGTTGCCGGTTTTGGCTAAGGCCAAGCAGAAGGCAAAAGACGTGATAGCGATGAACAATATGAAGCAAATCGGACTCGCGTTCCAAATGTATGTGGGTGACAATGACGAAACATATCCCAAGGTGTACGGCGGCAACGGGGACGCAAGTAAGCCGATGTGGTTAAACTATAAATTTCCCGAGGACAGTCAAATCGTGCAGTACCTCGGAACCAAAGATATCACGGAACTGGAGAGGCTCTTTGTGCATCCCAAAGATCGCTTTCACAAAAGGCGAGGCTATAAATTCAGTTTCTCAATGAACGCTCGCCTGAGCGATCGTCCGGCGGTTTTCGCCAGCGCGCAAAATATGGCGGTGGTGTTGGAAGAGGCTTGCCAGCATGACCCCGCCGATCGCGTGAATGCCACGGACGGTTCGCAGAACAGCACCGGCTATCGTTGGGGCTGGCGCGCCGCCGCCATCGATCCCAAGACCGGCCAATACACCGGTGCCACCTGCACTGAGGTGGCCATCAATGATCCCTTCATGCTCGCCACTTGGAACAGCCGCCTCAAACTTTGCGATCCGGATACAGTGACCTTTCGCCATATGGATGATTTTCATCAATTGTTGGCGGACAAAAAAGCCGGCAAGCTGGATAAAGCGCGCATCCTTGAGGTGTGCAATACGCCGAGCGCCCACGTCATCTTTGCCGATTACCATGTGGGCCTTGCCTCGCGCACCGAGGCGAAAAACCCCGGCTACATGGAACCGGACATGAATACAGCCGCCCTGCCAAATATCGGGTACGAAAAGAGCCGCTAACTTTCAGCATCCTGTCCAAGGCGGTCTCGCGTTTGCGAGGCCGTCTTTTTTGCAAACCTTCCCGAAGCGGCGCGGAGAGGCTGTTCGTAAAGTAAGCTAGTCTTTCGGGAGCCCAACTTTAATGTTGTCGATTTGCATCAAGGCGTTGTTCTTGTCGGCACTGCTGAGCGTCTTGTTCAAATCCGCCAGCGCATCCACGAGGCTCCCGGCATTTTTCAATTCCTCGTTCTCTGCCGCCAGCGTCAGCCAGATGTACGCTTTCAGGTTGTCCTGCTTCACATCTTCGGGCCCTTGATAATAGGTCATGCCCACGTTCATCATTTCGTGATGGTCGCCCTTGCGCGCGGCGGCTTCGGATTGCTTCAGCGTCGTGGCTGCGCTCTCCGAGTTTTCGACGTCCGAGCCGTCTTCGACGTCACAGCCAATACTCAGCGTGGCAAGGAGGCACACGGCTCCAATCAATTGTAGGGGATGTTTCATTCTCCTGTGAGTATTGCCAAACACCTGCGTGTGACAAGAAAAAGCGAACTCGCCAAAAGCTGGATTTGGGATTTGACCCTCCCCGCTCCTTTACCTAGCATCGCCGCTCCACGTTATGAGATTTGGCATTAACTCCTTTTTATTCACTTCGCCGTTTACGACGAAATCCACCAGCCTCTTTCCCAAGTTTGTGAAATGGGGCTTCGACACCATCGAAATTCCCATCGAGGCGCCGGAACACATCGACTCGGTGAAGGTTCGCAAGGCGCTCGACAAACACGGGCTTGCTTGCGGCTCGGTGTGCGCGTGCATGGGCCCCGGGCGCGACTTTCGTGGTAGCGCCAAGGATCAGCGCGAGGCGATGAAATATTGCAAGGCGCTCATAGATCACATGGTAAACCTCGGCTGCCCGTCGCTCATTGGCCCCGTGTACAGCGTGGTCGGCAAGGCCGATGCCGTGGATCCGAAGGAGCAGAAACGCGAGTTTGCGTTGGTGGTGAAAAATCTTAAAGTGCTTTGCGCGTATGCCGAGAAAAAGGGCGTGCAGATTTGCGTGGAGCCGCTCAACCGGTTCGAGACTGACTTTCTCAACACCTGCGAAAAAGGACTGCGTCTCATCAAGGCGGTCAACAGCCCCGTGCTCAAGCTGCACCTCGATACCTTTCACATGAACATCGAGGAAAAAAACCAGGCCGCCGCCATTCGCAAGGCCGGCAAATTGCTCGGCCATTTTCACGCCTGCGGTAGCGACCGCGGCACCCCAGGCAACGACCACATTGACTGGACCCCCATCGTCAAGGCGCTCAAAGGGATCCGCTACAAGGGCGATGTGGTGATCGAGAGTTTCACCACTGATGTGAAGGTCATCGCCCGTGCGGCAGCCATCTGGCGGCGCATGGAGCCTACTCGCGAGGAAATCGCCGTGAAGGGCCTGAAGTTTTTGAAGAAAGCGTTCAAGTAAACCATCCAATTAAATAACTATGAAAAAAATCATCATTACCTTTTTGACCGCGACCCTTGCGCTAACAACCTTAGCGGACGAGAAGGGCCTTAAATCTATCTTTGACGGGAAAACCCTCAAGGGCTGGAACGGAGATCCAAAATTCTGGAGCGTGAAGGATGGTGCCATTACCGGCCAGACCACCAAGGAAAACCCCACCAAGGGCAATACCTTTATTATTTGGGAAGCGGGCAAACTAAAGAATTTTGTGCTCGAGTTGGATTTCAAGATCGTAGCCGGTAATAGTGGCATCCAGTACCGCAGTTTCAAGAAGCCCGGCAACAATGATGGCTGGCGCATCGGAGGTTATCAGGCCGACTTTGCTGCTGGAGCCGGTGGCGACCGCTACTCAGGCATCTGTTACGGCGAAGGGTTCCGCGGTATCTTGTCCCTTAGAGGTGACCAAACGACTCTCACTAAAGAGGGAGGCAAGCTTAAGAAGACGATCAAGAAAATCGGAGATGCTGCCGCACTCGGCAAGCTGGTGAAGAAGGAGGACTGGAACACCTTCCGCATCGAGGCCAAGGATTTTCACCTCACCCATTACATTAATGGCGAGAAAATGACTGTGCTCATCGACAACGACGAGAAAGTCCGCCGTGCCGAGGGTCTTTTAGCACTGCAGTTGCACCAAGGCCCACCGATGACCGTGCAGTTTCGCAATATCCGCGTAAAGAACCTTAAATAATTTTGTAAGGGCGACAAAAAAAATAATTCAAAAAGACAACACGATGAAAAAGATTCTGACACTCGGCTTAATCCTTGGGCTATCGATTGGCGTGATGGCCAAACCCAAAAAGGTTGTAATGATTGCCGGTGGCCCAAGTCACGGTGTGCTATCACACGAACATAACGCGGGGATTCTGCTTCTCGCCAAGTGCCTTAAGCAAGGCGCGAGCGAATTGGTGACTCCGGTCGTTGTGCTTAACGGTTGGCCCAAGGATGCCAGCGTTTTTGACGGTGTTGATGAGGTGGTGATCTATAGTGATGGAGGCGGTAGGCATCCTGCTCTAGGTGGCAAAAACCTCGAGACCCTTGGCAAGTTAATGGACAAGGGTGTCGGTTTCCTCACCATTCACTACGCCGTGGAGCCCACCACCAACAAGGGTAATAAGGAATTCATCGCGTGGCAGGGCGGCTGTTTCGAAACACACTGGTCAGTGAACCCGCACTGGACCGCCAATTTCACGAAGTTTCCAAAGCACCCCATCACACAAGGAGTTAAGCCCTTCAAGGCGAATGATGAGTGGTATTTTCATATGCGCTTTGCGCCGGGGATGAAGGGCGTGACGCCGATTCTTTCCGACGTGGCCCCCAAGGAAACCATGAAGCGCGGCGACGGTGCTCACAGCGGCAATCCGGCTGTCCGAAAGAGCGTGGCGGCAGGTAACCCCCAGCATGTGGCCTGGGCGTTTGAGCGACCCAATGGCGGCCGAGGGTTTGGCTTCACCGGCGGACACAATCACCTCAATTGGGCCAACGACGATTTCCGCAAGACCGTTCTCAACGCCATCGTGTGGGTCGCCAAGGCGGAGGTGCCGAACGGTGGGGTGCCAAGCAAGTTGGTAGAAAAAGATTTATACGAAAACCTAGATAACAAGGGTCGTAAGCCTAAGCCAAAGAGCAATCCCGGCCCCAAGCCTTCCGGTAAGGTAACCGGCCCCAAGGCAGCAGCGGAATCGAAGTTGATCACCAAGAAAACTGGACCGGCCAAGCTGGAGGCGAATATCAAGGGCGCGAAGGAGTTGCATCTGGTGGTGACTGATGGGGGGAATGGCTTTGCCTGTGATTGGGCTGACTGGGTCCACCCCACGCTCATCGATGAGGCGGGTATGCCGACAAAATTAACATCTTTAAAATGGAAGAGTGCCTCCAGTGGTTTTGGCTCCGTTCAATTGAACAAAAATTGCGACGGTAAGCCGTTGCGCGTTGGGGGTAAGTCCGTGGAATTCGGTCTCGGTACGCATGCCAATTCGATTGTCAGTTATACGCTTCCTAAAGGTCATAAGTATATGAAGTTTGTTTCCACCGTGGGTCTCGACAACGGCGGCACCGACCAAGGTGCCTGTGGCAATGTGTCCAGCGTGAAGTTTCATGTGTTCACTCAACAGCCTAAGTTCGTCAAGGCGGCTTCAGGCGGCGGCCAATCGACAGGGGGAAGGAAGCCGGAAGAGGCAATAGAGAACCTCGATGTACATGAGGCATTGCAGGTGGAGGTGTTTGCTGCCGAGCCGATGATGCTCAGCCCATCAAATATCGACATCGACCATCGCGGACGTGTGTGGGTTTGCGAGGTGATCAACTATCGCCGACACAATGGTAAACGCCCCGAGGGTGACACCATTCTTATTCTTGAGGACACCAACGGGGATGGCAAAGCGGACTCGAAAAAGATTTTCTATCAGGGCCGCGATATCGATTCAGCCCATGGTGTGTGTGTGCTCAGTACGCCGGATGGTAAAAACACGCGTGTCATTGTCAGCGCGCTGGACAAAGTGCAAGTGTTTACTGACGTGGATGGCGATGACAAGGCCGACAAAAAAGAGACGCTTTTTTCAGGTATTAGCGGTTCACAGCATGACCATGGCATTCACCAGTTCATGTTCGGCCCGGATGGTAGGTTATATTTCAATTTTGGTAACAGCGGGAAACAGCTAAAGGATAAGGATGGTAAGCCGATTGTGGATCGTGTCGGAAATGAGGTAAATGACCGCCGCCAACCTTACCAGCAGGGGATGGTCTTCCGCTGTTATCTTGATGGCAGTGAGCTGGAGACGTTGGGCTGGAATTTTCGAAATAACTGGATGGTTGCTGTCGATAGCTTTGGCACGATTTGGCAGAGCGACAATGATGATGATGGGAACCGAGGTGTGCGAATTAATTATGTGATGGAGTATGGTAACTACGGTTATCGGAATGAGCTTACTGGTGCCGGTTGGCGTTCCAAACGCACCAATATGGAGAAAACAGTGCCCGAACGGCATTGGCATCTTAATGATCCGGGTGTGATGCCCAACCTGCTTCTGACCGGTGCTGGCTCACCCACGGGCATATGTGTCTATGAAGGCGATCTTCTCCCTAAGGTTTTCCAGGGCCAAATGATTCACTGTGATGCCGGTCCCAGCATCGTTCGTTCCTATCCTGTAAAGCAAAGTGGTGCGGGCTACACTGCTGAAATCGTAAACATCCTTGATGGCGCGAAACGTGATAAGTGGTTCCGCCCATCCGATGTCAAGGTTGCGCCTGATGGCTCTTTAATCGTTGCTGACTGGTACGATCCTGGAGTGGGTGGTCACAATATGCAGGATTTGGATCGCGGTCGTTTGTTCCGTGTTACTCCTAAAGGACATAAGGGTTATAAGCTTCCTAAGATCGATTTCAAAACTACTGAAGGCCTGATTGCTGCTCTGCAAAATCCGAACAACTCAGTGAGGCACGTTGCGTGGATGGAATTGCACAAACAGCAGAATGAGTCGAAACCGGCTCTATTAAAATTAGCAGCAGATAAGAATCCTCGGATGCGAGCTCGCTCTCTCTGGTTGCTTTCCCAGATTAAGGGAAATCAGCAGGCGACGGTGGTGCTTGCTGCCAAGGACAAGGATGAAAATATTCGTGGGATGGCTTTACGTATTGCCCGCCAGCACAAGCTTGATGTTATTCCGCTTATTAGTGAAATGTCCGGTGACGGGAGTGCGTTGGTTCGCCGCGAATGCCTGATTGCCCTTCGTCACAATGAGAGCAAGGAGGCTCCTCATATTTGGGCGATGCTCGCCAATGCACACGACGGCAAGGACCGCTGGTATCTCGAAGCCCTCGGCCTTGCCGCTGATAAGCAGGAGAACAAGTTCTTCGACAATTGGGTGGCAGGTGCCAAGCTCAATACTGCTGCTGCTCGCGACATCATCTGGCGTAACCGTGGGACTCATGGAGCAAAGCATATTGCCGATATCATTCTTGATAAGAAAACCACCGAAGAAGAAAAACCGCGCTACCTGCGGGCGCTGGACTTCATTCCCAAGAGCAAAGAGAAGGATGATGCGCTCGCCCGCATTGCGCTGGGTTTGTAGCGCATTTTTCAGACACGGATTTCACGGATGACCACGGATTGGGTTCTAATCTGTGTCTTTCATTTTTAACACGCTCCGCTAGAATGTCCGAGTGAAACTGTTCATCGCCATTTTATTTTTGGCCGGCAATCTATCTGCTGCAAACCCTTTGTCGCCGGAGCAGGTGAATACGTTGATTGGGGCGTTGGGGCGGTTGGATTCGGCTTTGGTGAATTCCAATCCCGCGCTCAAGGAGCGATTGGGGCAAGTGCTCGATGCGGTGCGGGGTGAGGCGCGCTCGGTGGCGTTGATTAAAAAATTTCAAGTGAAAGGCCGCGAGTCGGATTTGCTGTCGGTGGCGGTGATGCATCCCAATGACCCCGCCGGTGTGGAGGCAATGGGAATGGTGTTGGCGGGTGATGGAAAAAAAGCGGTGATCGCCTTGCTCATCGGCAAAAACGCCCAACAAGCCGCCGCCGTGGCCAAGGCGTTGGGGAACAGCAATAACCCAACCGTCATCCCGATGCTTGCACCATTGGTGGTGGATATCACGTTGCACGCTAATGTGCGCAAGGAGGCGGTGAAGGGTTTGGTGAATTATGAGGCGGGCGCGAAGCATTTGTTGAGCTTGGCGAAGGATGGGAAGTTGCCGCAAAACGCGAAGTTCACCGCGAGTCTTGCGTTGAGCACGGTGCGTTGGCCGGCGATTAAAGCGGAGGCGGCGAAGGTGTTGCCATCGCCTTTTGGTGCGAATGCGAAACCGTTGCCGCCGGTCGCAGAGTTGGCGAAACATAAAGGCAACATCGCCAAGGGGGCGAAGATTTATTTGCGCGAAGCGGTGCAATGCGCGCGTTGTCATAAAGTGGGCGATGCAGGCATCGAAGTGGGTCCGGCGCTGACGGAGATTGGCGATAAGTTGCCGAAAGAGGAATTGTATGCGGCGATCCTCGATCCGAGCGCGGGGATTTCTTTCGGCTACGAGGCGTGGCTGGTGACAATGAAAGACGGCAACGCCGCGTTCGGCATCATCGAAAGTGAAACGGACGATGAGATTTCCGTAAAAGGCCCGACCGGCGCGGTGACCAAACACGCGAAGGCAAACATCAAAAGCCGCGCTCAACAGCCTGTTTCGTTAATGCCGCCAGGATTGCATTTGACGATGAAGGAGGCGGAGTTGGTGGACTTGATTGAGTATTTGGCTTCGTTGAAGAAAAGGTAGGGCGTGCTCTCCGAGCGCGCCGTGGCGGTTTCGGAGAAACCGCCCTCCCCTCACCCCGGTGGCCAAGCCATCGATCGACCACCTAAAATATGCAGGTGCAAATGGGGGACACTTTCGCCTCCGTCTTTGCCGTTGTTGATGACTAGGCGGAATCCGTTTTCGTGCAGGCCGAGGTCGGCGGCGATTTCGCGTGCTTTCAAAAGTAGATGCCCGAGGACTTGATGGTCTTCGGGCTCGGCTTCGGCGATGCGGGGGATTGGCTTTTTTGGTATCACCAACACGTGCACGGGGGCTTGCGGGTTGATGTCGTTGAAGGCGAGGACGAGGTCGTCTTCGTAGACGATGTCGGCGGGGATTTCGCGGGCGATGATTTTCTCGAACAACGTCATCACACAATCATCAGCGTGAGCTTGGCTTGCTGCTGATGCTTGGAAACGATGTGGCGGAGATAATCGACGATTTGATCGTTGAGCTTCTGGCAGCGCGGGCTCCACTTTTTGGCGCCGGTGAGTTTTTTGACCGCTTCGCGCAGACCCTTCACGCGGAGCAGCTCAGGTTTGCCGTGGAGGTCGGCGTGGATTTGGTCGCGCAGTGTGCAAAAGAAAACCATCTCCAATCCTTCGCCGGCTTGATGGGCGAGGTCGTGCAAATTTGTTTCGGCGGCGTCATCGGTGATTTCGTCATCGGCATCGGCGGCCATCACTTTGAAACCGAACCCGCGCAGGATGCGTTCCAGTGCGAGAGTGAATTCACCAACGGAAACGGAGTTGCGATTGAGGTCCACCTTGAAATGATACAGCACCGCCTCGGCGGCCTCGGTGACGAGCATGGGTTCCAACTCGTCTGCGGCGTCGCCGAGGAGTTCGACGGTGACGTCCTGCGCGGAGCATGGGATGGCTTCGCCATCGGAGGTTTCAAAAACCAGGCAGTCGGTATGTAGCTGAATCATGCTTTGTCTCGAGTTTCTTCACGGCTTGGACGAAGTCATCGGCTTCCTCAAAGCGTCGGTACACGCTCGCGTATCTCACATAGGCTACTTGGTCGATTTCGCGGAGGCCGTTCATCACCGCCTCGCCAATCGCCATGCCGGGCACCTCTTCGGAGTATTCTTCCGAGATCGAATCATAAATCCCCTGCGTGAGGTTCTCAATGACCTGTTGACTGATGGGGCGTTTTTGGCAGGCCTTGGAAATACCCGAGAGCAGTTTGTCCCGCGCAAATTCCTCACGACGCCCATCCCGTTTCACCACCATGAGTCGTTGGTGCTCAATCTGCTCGTAGGTGGTGAACCGATGCGTGCACTGGGCACACTCGCGGCGACGGCGAATAATTGCCCCCTCCTTGGACGAGCGCGAATCAATCACCTTGTCCTCAATACATTCGCACTTAGGACAGCGCATCAGTCAAATATCCAAACCTCCTTGGCAGAAAGGCCACATGTAGTGGCCACCGAAGAATTACCACACAGCCACTTGTGTGGTCAAGCCTTCAAGCGTTGCCTCTTATTAACAGCACGTTGATTTGTTCGCATCTATTCACGGTTTGCTCCCGTGAAGTTCGCATCGAATTGGCAATCACAAGTTTGAATAACGTGAGCTTCGTGGAGAAACATTTTTGGCCGACACTCGGCGCGTTGTGCAAGCCAAACAAACTCAAGCGATGAGCGCGTCACCGCCCACTCGGGCGGCGCAGCGCGTGCTCGCCGCGTGGCGGGGCATCGATCTCACCGAGCAGGAACGCGCCCGCGCCGACCGCGCGCGATCCGCTGGCAACCTGATGCCCACGTTGCTAAAACGGCTGGGGCTCGATCAACGCCGTCGCGAGGCGGAGGTTGCCAAGGTTTGGCATAACCTCATCGATCCCGTCGTGACCGCGCACGCACAGCCCGCCGGTATTCACAAGGGCACGCTCTTTGTGAATGTGGACAGCAACGTGTGGCTCAGCGAAATTGTGCGCTACCGTCGGCACGAAATTTTACAGCGACTGCAACACGCCTTCGGCCCAGACTTCATCGCGCGCATTTCGTTCCGTGTCGGGTAGGGCGCGGCTTTTTGATTAAGGCTCGCCCTACTCTTCACGGATTAAATTTTCGTACCCATCGCGAAAAGTCGGAAACTGCAACTGCCATCCCGCCGCCTTGAGCTTCGCATTGCGCACGCGCTTGCTCGTCGCCACCCGCTTTCGGGAAACGGCTTCGCCTTTCGGCGGCATCGGTTTGTTCAAACGCTGCGCGAGCCACTCAAAAAATTCGTGCTGCGTTACCGGTTCATCATCAGCCACGTTGTAAATTCCCGGCGCCAATTCCAGCGCGGCGAGGATGGCGCTGATGACATCGTCGCGATGAATCATATTTATCCAACGTGCGCCGCCTTCGGTGAGCACGGCTTCGCCTTTCAAAAATTGGCGAAAAAGAAAGCCGCGTTCCGGGCCATAAATCCCCGCTACACGCAGCACCGTGGCGGCTTGCGGGGCGTTGAGAAATAATTTTTCCGCCTCGCGCAGCACCGGCCCGTTGGCAGGGCTGGTTTCGTCCACCCAGCCGCCATCGGTTTGCGGATACACGCTGGTGCTGCTGGTGAAGAGCACGCGTGCCGATGAATCGCCCAGCCAATCGAGCAAGTTTTTTGTGCCATCCACAAACACCGCGCAATGCGTTTTAGCATCACCGCGAGCGGAGGACACGGTATTGATGACCCAATCGAAATCACGCGGCAACGCATCGAAAGCATTGGGCGCGGTGATGTCGAGCGCGTGCGGCGTGATTCCCTCGGCAGCGAAGTCCGTGCGGCGGACGCCGTGGACTTCATGCCCCGCATTGGCGAGCGCCTGCCCGAGGGGCTGGCCGACATAACCGCAACCGATGATGAGGATTCGCATTTTACCGTGGGCGGAGGATGGCTCGGGCGGGGGCGCCGTCGCTGCCGACGAGCTTGAGGGGGAGGCAGGCGAGGTCGTAGTTGCCGGGGCCGATGGCGGCGAGGTTAAGGCCTTCGATGATCCAAATCTCGGCGCCGAGGAGTTCGACGTGGGTTTCGACGCCGTCTTTTTTGTAGCCGCCGACGCTGAGGTAATCGACGCCCACGGTCATCACGCCGCACGCGGTGAGATGGCGCGCGGCGTCTTGGGCGATGTAAATGAAGTCTTCATCGAAGTCATCGGTTTTCCAACTGCAGGCGGAGTTGCGGGTTTTGAAGAGGATGCGTTCCTTGCGTTGGAGTTGGTGCGGTTCGAGTTCGGCGGCGGTGATGGCGGTATCGTCGTGGATTTCAATGACGCGGCACGGACCCACGGTGGCGTCGATGGGCATGGCTTCCATGGTTTTGCCGTCTGCGATGAAATGGCGCGGGGCGTCCATGTGTGTGCCGGTGTGGGCGCTCATGTCGAGGCGGGTGAGGTTGCACGGGGAATCGTCACCAAGGGTTTTGGCAAGGCGCGATTGGAAGGCGGGATCGCCGGGCCAATGGACCATTCCGTTTTTTAGGGGCACACTAATATCAATCCAACTCATAAAAAATTCCGTGGACGAAACCCTAAATGCAAAATGGTTTCCCCTCAACCCAATTACTCCAGCCCGCGTTCTTCTAAGTCATCCTCATCGAAGCCGAAGTAGTGGCCGAGTTCGTGGAGGTAAGTGGTGCGGACTTCGTCGAGGTAAACGGCCTCGTCGTGTTCGGCGAATTGCCAGAGGTTTTCGAGGAAGAGAATAATTTGTGTGGGCTGTGGGTGGCTGCTGGGCGGGTCGGCCATGGATTCGCCGAGGAAAAGGCCGAGGGTGTCGGACGCGATACCATCAGCGACATAGCCGGCGTTGGGGGTGGGCTCGAGGGTGACCGACCACGGTCTCGGCGGCGTGGCGGAGTTCGTCGGGCAGCGTGTCGATGGCGGTTTGCACTTCGGTCCGCGCGAGGTCGAGCAGGCGGTCGAAGGCGGGGGTCATGGCAGCTCGGAGGTTTTACGGGAGGACTGAAACTTGGCGAGGGCCTTGGGGTTTTGCTGAAAATAGAGAGTGAGGTCGGCGAGGGTTTTTAAGGTGTCGGGGCTGAGATGGTGCTCGATGCCTTCGATGTCGCGCGCTTGGGTTTCGTCGTCGAGGCCGAAGAGGGTGAAGAAATTGGCAAGCACGATGTGGCGGTCGCGAATGTGCAGGGCCACGGCGCGGCCTTCATCGGTTAACGTAATGGAGCGGTATTTTTCGTAGCGGAGGTAGCCGTTCGTCGGCGAGTTTCTGCACCATGCTGGTGACGCTCGGTTGGCCGACCTTCAGCGATTGCGCGATGTCGGCCACGTGCGCGGAGCCTTTGGCCTCGATGAGTTCGTGGATGCGCTCGAGATAATCTTCGGCGCTTGCTGGGGCTGGGCTTGGCGGGCGGGACGGGCACGGGCGGGAGGTTAAGGCACGCGGGCGGGGCTGGCAACGTGCATTTTGCTTGAGGAATTGGCAGGTCGGGTTTAGGTTAATTGAAAGGGACGGCAGTATCGTCCCGCAGCGATGGAGGCCACCCAATCAGCGGAAGACATCATTGACGCGTTGCGACGTGCCAAGGAAACGGGTGAGCCCTTGGGGCCGGAACTGCTGGATTTGCGTGGCGTGCGGTTCACCGATGCGGACCTCTCGGGACTGGATCTGACGGGCTGCAACTTTTCTGGCTGCGAAATGAGCCGGTGCAATCTTTCCAACGCATGCTGTCCTAGCGCCAACTTCGATGGAGCTAACTTATATAAGGCGACCTTGGATGGCGCGGAATTTCTCGGCACCACATTTCGCGGGGCTAATCTCACCGAAAGCCAAGCCTTCAAGGCGGGGTTCGGCATGACCGATTTCACGGATGCGAATTGTTATCACGCAAAAATGGAGGACGCCACGTTTGTGGAGGCGCAAATTCGGAACGTGGATTTTCGTGCGGCCAAGTTGTCCCGATGCCGGTTGTACGAAGCGGACCTCGAAGGCACGGACTTTGATCAGGCGGATCTACGCGATGCTGATTTGCGGGAGACTAATATTCAAGGCGTGAACTTTCGAAACACCTCCCTCCGCGGATCGCAACTCCGCGAGGTGCAAAATTACACAAAGGCCGATTGGATCGGCGCGGACATCCGCGATATTGACTTCGCCGGCGCGTACCTCGTGCGACAGCACATCATCGATGAAAATTTTCTGTATGAATACAAGCATCAGAGCAAGGTAACGCGATGCGTTTATCATGCATGGAAATGGACCAGCGACTGTGGGCGCAGCCTGACGCGGTGGGGGGTATTCCTAGCGCTAAACGTGCTGCTGTTTGCCTTCGTTTATTGGGGGCTTGACCAATGGGCCGCGCCGGCGGAAGGCGCGAGCCATTTGAAAAACATTGGCTTACTCGACGGCGGCTTCATTCGCTACCTCTATTATAGCGTCGTTACTTTCACTACGTTGGGTTACGGAGACGTGTCACCCACTTCGGCGATTGGGCAAATAGTTCTGATCGTGCACATTGCCTTTGGCTACTTGGGGCTGGGAGCGTTACTGTCCATCCTCGCCACTAAATTTGCATCCCGAGGGCATTGAGCGATGTTTTCTTTTTTCAAAAACAAAGATCCCCACGCGCGGCTGCACGAAATTTTGGGTGACTATGAATTACCCAAGTTTCGCAAAACTATTTTCGAAGCATTGCACCGCCTGCGCGAGCCGAGCGCTTCTTCGGCGCACATCGCCGAGGTAATGGCGCTTGATCCCGACCTTACCTCGCGCGTGATGCGCACGGTAAACTCCACCGCGTATGCGCCGCGCACACCCATCAAGAGCCTCGACCACGCGGTGACCATGCTCGGCAAATCCGAGCTTGAGCGCATCGTGATGATGCTCGGCGCTAAAATGGCCGTGCCTAGCAACGTGCCCAGCTATTTGGATATGACTGCCTTCTGGCAACGTGCCGGCCGTCGTGCGGTAATTGCCCGTGAGTTGGCCGACATCACCGCGCCGCCTTTGGCCGGGCTTTGTTTCTCAGCGGGGTTTCTGGAAGACTTCAGCGTCCCGATTATCGCTGCCAGCAAAGGTCGTGAGTACGCCGAAATTTATAAAGCTTCCGCCACAAGCGAAAAACCTTTGCATGAATTGGAAAAAGAAACTTTCGGTTGGGACCACGCCGAGCTGGGCGCGTTAGTGTGTAATGAGTGGGAAATGCCCGAGGACATTGGTGCCGCCATCAGCGCGCAAAACGACCCGGATAGCGAACTGCGGCCCGACCCGATTTTTTATGTGCACGACCTGGAAACACAGGATGATGAAATCTGGTGCGACCACTTCAAGCAACAGGTCCTTAGCCAACATGACGTGACTGAAGAAGCCCTCGACCGAATGCTTGATGGGGTCGAAACTAAGGCCAAAGATTTGGTGCGGTTGATCGCCTGAGCTCTCCGAAAGGTGATTAGCATCTGGGCCTTTAAAAAACGGACACAAAACATTTTTTCATTTTTTTTGGGAAAAAGCTTGTGAAATGATTCACACACCCTATTTTGGCCCCGCTTTAAATTGTTTCCCCGCCTGTTTAGGGCGAAAAAAGCACCATTTTGATGCAAATGCAGAGGATTTTAGTCGCCCTGTTCCTGTTTCTCGCGATCCCTCTGGCTCTGGCCGACAAACCGTCTTCCGACGAAAATAAGTCCGAGAGCCACGAGGAAGGCCATTCTGCGTCCACCCACAGCGAGGGCAATGAGCACGCGGAACACGCCGAAGGGCTTTCGGCCAATGCGCCGGTGATTTTTAAATTGGGACCCTTGCAGATTACCAACTCAATGTTTGTCACGATGATCGTGGCGCTTGGGATTATCATTGTGGCGCAGTTGGCCACGCGCAAGGTGCAGCTGATTCCTGCCGGCTTGCAGAATTTCGTGGAGTATCTTGTGGAAGGGCTGTACGGATTTTTCGAAAGCATCGTGGGGCCACAGATGGTGAAGCAGACGTTTTGGTTCTTCGGCACCATCTTCATTTTATATTGTTCTCCAACTGGTTCGGCCTCATTCCCGGAATGGGCACGATGGGCTGGGGAATGGATGAGCACGGCCACTTCGCCCAGCCGCTGATGCGTGGCGTGAATGCGGATCTCAATATGACCCTCGCGATGGCGGCACTCTTTATGGTGTTGTGGCTTTTCTGGAGCATCAAGGCGATTGGCGCGGGCGGATTTTTGGGTCACATCTTTAATGTCAAAGGGCACGGCTCGGGTTCTTTGGCATTTTTCTGGTGATCGTGTTCATTTTTGTGGGGCTGATCGAAGTGGTGTCCATCGGCGTGCGGCCGGTGGCGCTGACGTTCCGGCTTTACGGCAACGTGTTTGCCGGTGAAAACATTCTGGAAACAGTGATGAAACTCGGCGGGCCATACTTTCGGTTGGCTGGCGGTGTTGCCGTTTTATCTACTGGAAATTTTGGTGGGCCTTGTGCAGGCGCTGGTGTTTGCCCTGCTCACCTCGGTGTTCACCGCGCTGATGTGTGAACAGCACGACGACGACCACAGCGAGGAACACGCGCACTAAACAAAATTTCGGCGGTCGGACCACGCATGTCTGTGGAGGCCGCTGGGAACAACTAAAAACAAACACAGAAGGACAACATTATGTTTGCAGTAATTACTGGATCACTACACGTGGGTCTCGCGGCTCTCGGCTCTGCCATTGGCGTGGGCTTGGTGGGTATGAAAGCCGCCGAGGCCACCGGGCGCAACCCCGGCGCCGCCGGCGAAATTCGGACGCAGGCGATCATCTTCGCTGCGTTGGCTGAAGGTATTGTGTTTATTGCGATCTTCCTCGCGAAGTAACGCATCAACTGCCGGACGGGTTCGCCCGTCCGGCAAACTGAATTTTTGAAATGGAAAACTTGATCTTATTGGCCGCCGAAGATGGCGGCGGAGCCGCAGCGCAAATCGCCAAGGAATTTGGCGTCAACTGGCAGCTTTTCACATCGCAGTGCATTGCCTTTTTGGTGGTGGCATTGGCGTTGAAGAAGTTTGCTTATGCGCCGGTGCTGAAGGTGCTGGAGGATCGCAAGCAGATGATTGCCGAGGGCATCGAGAATGCCGATAAAATTAAGGCCGAGCTGGCGAGCACGCAGGAGGCGAAGGATAAGATTTTGTCTGACGCCAACGCCAAGGCGCAGGAATTGATCGATGAAGCGCGCGCCGCTGCTGAGAAAGTGGGCGAGGCCAAGGCGCAGGAGGCGGTGAAGCAGGCGGAGGAAATTATCCGCAAAGCCCGCGAAGCCACCGCGGCGGATCGCGACACGATGATGG
>CALKBX010000010.1 GCA_937775205.1 uncultured Verrucomicrobiae bacterium
AGGAACCACGGCTTCTCAGGCGATAAGGTGAACAGTCGTCCACGGAACAGAGGGTTCATCAACCCACACGAATATCTAAAGATCTCCAAGGCCGATGTGATCATCGCCTTCTGGGGATATAATGAGTCATACGACAAAAACCCGGCCAGCTTCGCGCAGGAATTAATGAAGTGGATCGACGACACCAAGAAGCAAAACTACAGCGGCAAGGGAGCGCCGCGCATTGTGCTTTGTTCGCCGATTGCCCACGAGGATCTGAACAATCCAAATCTGCCCAATGGCAAGGCGAACAACGCTCGCCTCATGCAATATGCTGGAGCAACCGAAGCAGCCGCAGCCGTACGCAAAATTCCTTATGTTGATCTGTTCCACGCTTCCAAGATGCTCTACGCAAAAAACAAGGAGCCTCTCACTATCAATGGCATTCACCCCAATAGCCTCGGCAACAAGCTGATCGCACAACATCTGGCGAGCAAGCTGATGGGCTTGAAGGTTTCCTCAGACACCAAACAGTTGGAAAGCATTCGCACTGCCGTACTGGATAAAAACTGGCACTGGCACAATCGTTACCGGGCTACTGACGGCAACGATGTGTGGGGTGGCCGTTCCGGACTGAAGTTTGTAGACGGACAGACCAATCGCGACGTGCTAATGCACGAGCTGGATATGATCGATGTGATGGTGGCCAACCGCGACAAGAAGGTGTGGGCCCATGCTAATGGTAATCCATCCTACAAGGTCAATGATTCGAATGTACCCTCACCGGTAAAAGTAAAATCCAACGTGGGAGGTAAATCTAGGAGTAGTAACGCACAAAAAGAAGGGGGTAAAACCTACATGACCCCAAATGAAACTGCCTCTCAGCTACAGCTGGCCAAAGGGCTCAAGGTCAATGTTTTTGCCTCAGAGGAAATGTTTCCAGAAATGGCCAATCCGGTACAAATGGCAGTAGATACAAAAGGGCGCCTCTGGGCAGCAACATGGCCTACCTATCCCAAATGGGAACCACTAAAGAAAATGGATGACCGGCTCCTGATCCTCCCCGATGAAAACCGTGACGGTGTAGCCGATAAGGCCATCACTTTTGCCAAGGTGCACAACCCCACCGGTTTTGAATTCTGGAATGGGGGTGTCATTGTCGCCAGTGTACCAGATATCCTGTTTCTGAAAGATACCGACGGAGACGATGTCGCTGATGTGCGCATCCGCCTCTTCCACGGTCTGGATTCTGCTGACACACACCACAGTGCCAACGCCTTTGTTTACGGCCCGGGCGGCAACTTCTACTACCAGCGTGGTGTATTCCACGTGAGCAATGTGGAGACTCCCTGGACAAAAAACCAACAGCACGGCAATAGTGCCATGTACCGGTTTAACCCGCGTACCTTTGAATACGGAATTCATGCAAATAACTCACCTAACCCGCACGGCGTAAGCTTCAACTACTGGGGCTACCACTTCGCGACCGACGGCACCGGCGGGCGTGTCTATCAAGTGCGACCTGATGGTAGAGGCGGTTTCCGTATGCAGACACTGCTCAACAAAACCGTGCGGCCGGTAGCCGCCAGCGGAATCATCTCCAGCCCGCATTTTCCGGATCAATACCAGGGCAACTTTATCGTCCTAAATACCATCGGTTACCTTGGCATAAAGAACTACCATCTGGTCCACTCCGCTCAGGGCAAGGACACCGATCAAGATGGTTTCAGCGACGACTACGAAGTAGCCAAGAAAACCAAGCCGGACGATGCCAACTCCAAGCCCAAGGGCGCCGTGGGAGACGTCTGGGGCGTGCGTGGAGGCTTGAAAGATGTACAGAATTCAGAAAACTTTCTGCAATCACCCAAGGACCGCAACTTCCGCCCAACGGATTTTGAGATTGGTGGCGATGGGGCGCTTTATGTGTCCGATTGGCAAAACATCATCATCGGCCACATGCAGCACAATGTGCGTGATCCAAGTCGCGACCACGAATTTGGTCGTGTTTACCGTGTCACTCACGAAGGCCGGCCACTTATGAAACGCGTTAAGGTGGATGGTCAACCCATCGCCAAGCTGCTCGATCTCCTGAAGGAGCGCACCAATCTTACGCGACATCGCGCACGCATCGAGCTGAGTGAACGGGAAACGTCCCAGGTAATGAGCGAACTCGCCAAATGGGTAAAACAATGGAATCCCAAGAAGGCTGAAGATGCCCACCATCTGCTTGAAGCTCTCTGGCTGCACCAGCAACACAACGTGAAGAACCAGAAACTACTTGATCAAATGTTGAATTCACCGATGGGCGATGCCCGTGTGGCCGCTGCGACGGTCAAGCAGTTCTGGGCCACCTCCGCCTCGATCGCGAGCCAGTCAGCAGAAAAGAAACCCATCGAGAAACAAAAATCTGGCATTCTTTCTGACACTAAGGATCTCACTACGATCCGGATTGCGACCATTGTCGAGAAGATGAAGTACGATACTCCGGAACTCACCGTGAAAGCCGGCAAGAAGATCAAGCTTACCTTCGCGAACCCGGACTTCATGCCGCACAACATCGTGCTGGTTAACCCCGGCAAACTCGAGGCAATCGCCACTGCGGCCATTGCTCTGGGCGCTGAAGGATTCAATGTCGGATTTGTTCCTAAGAGCAGTGACGTGATCTGGGCCAGCAAGCTGATCGATCACGGCAAGGAACAGGTGATCGAATTCACCGCACCCACGACACCTGGAGACTACCCCTACGTATGCACCTTCCCAGGGCATCACCTGCTGATGAGGGGCGTACTGCACGTGAAATAACCTGTTAGACTAAAACATTCAACTCACCCCGCTGACCCGGAAACGGCCAGCGGGGTGAATCTTTTCTTGATTCAATCGTTCACGTGCTCACAATCCGTCCACGCCTTATGAAAAAAACTCAACTCTCCCGTCGTCGTTTCCTGCAGACCACCGCGTTAACAGCAGTGGTTGCTCCCACTATTGTTCCCAGTTCCGTGCTGGGGCGCGCAAAGGTGGCGCCGAGCAACCGCATCACTGTGGCCCTCACCGGCTCGGGTAGTCGCGGGACGGGCGTGATGGGTTCGTTCCTGCGTGAGGCGGATGTTCAGGTGATTGCCACGTGCGACGCGTACGAAACACACGATGGCGGCGGTCGCAACCGCAAGCTCGGCCGCAAGCCGGCTGCGGAGGCGGTCGGCAAAAAATACGGCGGCAAGCCTTGCGACACGCACTCGGATTTTCGCGAGTTGTGCGCGCGCAAGGATTTGGATGTGGTCATCGTCGGCACGCCCGACCATTGGCACGCGCTGCAAACGCTCGAGGCGCTGCGCAATGGCAAGGATGTTTACTGCGAAAAACCCATCACGCATTTGTTCGCCGAAGGCGTGGCGGTCTACAAAGAAGCGGCGAAGCAAAAAGCGATTTTTCAAACCGGCTCGCAACAGCGTTCGGACCGGCGCTTTCGCCACGCAGTGGAGTTGGTGCTCAACGGCGTTATCGGCAAGGTGAAAACGGTGGCGGTCGGCCTGCCGCGCGGACACGACAAGGACAACGGCGACTCCACCCCGCACGATTATTCCAAGCGCCCGGACTTCCAACAATGGACCGGCCCCGCGCCGATGCTTCCCTACGTGGCCGCCCGCCATCATTGGCACTGGCGCTGGCATCTCGCTTATGGCGGCGGCCAGCTCATGGATTGGATTGGCCATCACAACGACATTTGCCATTGGATGCTCGGCGAAGACAACGGCGGCCCGACGAGTGTTGAGGCGAAAAATTTCCGGCGCAGCACCGCCGAGAGTTACGACTCCCCCACCACGTACGAGGTGCACTGCGAATACGCCGGCGGCATCAAGACGAGCATCGGCTCGCACAATCGCATGGGCGTGAAAATCACCGGCGAGGATGGCTGGGTGTACGTCACGCGCGGCCGGGTGGAAGCCTCCAACCCCGCGTGGGCGAAGCTGGATTTCACCCCCGGCAAAATCAAGGCCTACCAATCCCCCGGCCACACCCGCAACTTTCTCGACAGCGTCAAGAGTCGCAAGCCGGCTATCTGCCCCGCCGAGACCGCCCACCGCTCCATCACCCCCGGCCATCTCGGCTACGTTTCAAACGCAGTCGGCCGCGCGCTGAAGTGGAACGCGAAGACGGAGCAAATCATCGGCGACAAACAAGCCAACGCATTGCTTCACAAGCTGGGCTTGCGCAAGCCGTGGACCCTCGGATGAGCGTCGAAGCCAAACCCTTCACGCTCCCCAACCAGCACGAATACCACGGCCAACCCTTTCCGCGCGCGCTGAAGGTCAATGCCGCCAGTCTCGAAGAAGCCTGCGAATGGGCGCGCGACCGCGCCGCCGAACTCGACACCCAAGCCGCCACACACGGCGCGGTGTTGTTGCGCGGTTTGCCGCTGGCCTCGCCCGAGGATTTCAATGCCATCGTGGCCGCAATCGGCTTCCCCGTTTTTTCCTACGCCGATTCCCTCTCCAACGCCTACCGCATCAACTACACCCCACGCGTTTTCTCCGCCAACGAGGCGCCACCGGAGGTTACCATCTTTCTCCATCACGAAATGGCGCAGACGCCATCGCCGCCGAGTAAACTTTTTTTCTTTTGCCAAACCGCGCCGACCGAAGGCGGCGCCACGCCCATTTGCCGCTCGGATATTTTGTGGGAACACCTCGTTGAACAACGCCCCGCCTTCGCCGACGATTGCAAAAATAAAGGCTTAAAATATTCCAACGTGATGCCTGCCGAGGCCGATAAATCCTCCGGCATGGGCCGCAGTTGGCAAAGCACCTTCAGCGCCGAAACCCGTGAAGCCGCCGAGGCCCGCATGACCGCCCTCGGCTACACGTGGAAATGGCAGCCCAACGGCGACCTCCGCGCCACCACGCCCGTGCTCCCCGCCGTGCGCGACTTGGGCGATGACCGCCACAGCTTCTTCAACCAACTCATCGCCGCCTTCAACGGCTGGAAAGACACCCGCAACGACCCCGCCAAAGCAATCACCTTCGGCGACGGCACCCCGGTGGACCGGGATGATGTGGCCAAGGCCAGTGAACTAGCCGATGAAGTTACCTTTGATATCCCGTGGCAGGATGGCGATCTGGCTCTGGTGGATAATTATATTGCCATGCACGGCCGCCGCACGTTTTCCGGCACCCGTAAGGTTCTAGCTTCACTTGTGGCCGCGTGAGGTCTCTTTTCAGTTGAGCAAATTGGCTCGCTGTCGTGTAATCGACGGCGATGCGGTGTTTCCTGAAAACCATTCTACTGGGGCTAGGCCTTTCGGCGACTTTCGTCTTGGGCGCACCCACGCCTACTCAACTGGAATTTTTTGAAAAGAACATCCGGCCCGTCCTCGCGGAGCATTGTTATGAATGCCACAACAGTGGCGGCAAGGCGAAGGGTGACTTGGCGCTGGATTGGCGTGGGGGCTGGATGGCCGGTGGCGACAACGGGCCGTTGTTTACATCCGGCAAGCCGGAAGGGAGTTTGTTGCTGCGCGTGCTGAGGCATCAGGTAAAGGATCTGAAAATGCCGAAAGACGGGCCAAAGTTTTCGCCGGCAGTTGTCAAAAATTTCGAGCGTTGGATTGCGATGGGCGCGCCGGACCCGCGACTGAAGCCGCCCACGAAAGAACAAATCGCCAAGGCCACTTCGTGGGAAACCATTCGAGAACAGCGCAAAAAATGGTGGAGCTTCCAGCCCATCCACGATGCCAAGCCGCCGAAGGTGAAAGGCAATTGGGCAGCGACGGACATTGATAAATTTATCCAAGCCAAATGGTCGCAACAAAATCTCAAGCCCGCGCCCGATGCAAAGCCGGAAGTTTTAATCCGCCGCCTCTACTTCGCCCTCACCGGCTTGCCGCCCACGCCCGAGGAAACACTTGCGTTTACCAAGGCGGCAATCGGCAATCGAAAATCGGCAATCGAAAATGCCACCGACCGTCTATTGGCATCAGCGCATTTTGGCGAGCGTTGGGCGCGGCATTGGATGGATTGGGTGCGCTATGCCGAGTCGCTCGGCAGTGAGGGCGATCCGCGCATTCCGCACGCCTCGCAATACCGCAATTATCTCATTCGCGCGCTGAATGCTGGTGTGCCGTACGACCAACTTCTGCGCGAACACATCGCCGGCGACCTCCTGCCCAAGCCGCGCGTGAACGCCAAGCTCGGCCTCAACGAATCGGCCATCGGCCCAGCGCATTATCGCTTTGTGCTGCAGGGCTTTGCACCCACCGACGCGCTCGATGAACTCGTCCGCACCACCGAGGACCAAATTGACGTCGTCTCAAAAGCTTTCCTCGGCCTCACTGTTTCCTGCGCGCGCTGCCACAATCACAAGTTCGATGCCATCAGCCAAAAAGATTACCACGCGTTTTACAGCATCATGACCAGCACGCGCCCGGCAACCATCAACGTCGATTCCCCCGCGCGTCGAACGTTGCACCAAGCGGAGATGAAAATACTCAAGGCCGACATCCGCGCCGTGCTGGCCAAGCAGTGGCTTTTGGAAACCGACAAGTTCGCGCAGCGATTGCTGAAGCCCGATGCCCATTTGCAAAAAGCCATCAATGGCGCGAAGGACGAACGCTATCCGTTGCACGCGTGGCAGCAGCTACACAAGGCGGAGGGCGGCTCGTTCGCCGGCGGCTGGAAAAAAGTCGCCACAGATTTTGCCGCAAGCGCCAAGCGACTTGAGGAGCAACGCAAACGCCCGTACGCACAGCACTGGCAATTCCGAAACGGCGCCGCGAGCGGCTGGGTGCAAAACGGCAACGGCCTCAACGGCGCGGCGGCCCCGGCGGGTGCGTTTCGGGTGTTGCCCAAGGGCGAGCGCATCGTCGAGGACATTTTGCCCGCGGGCGTTTACTCGCATTTGCTTTCGGATAAGCACACCGGAATGCTCGGCACGCCCCGGTTTCGCATTGGGCCGAACGAAACATTGTGGGTGCGCGTGCGCGGCAGCGGTGGTGTAATGGCGCGGTATGTCGTCCAAAACTACACGCGCAACGGCACAGTGTATCCCGCCACGCGCCTCAACGACGGCAAGTGGCGCTGGCAAAAGTGGAGCCTGAAATACTGGGAAGGTGATGACGCGCATCTCGAAATTTCTACCGCCGGCGAACAGGCGGTGCTCACTGCGGGCAATGCCAACTCGTGGTTTGGCGTCACCGAAGCGCTTGTGCAAAACCCCGGCCAACCCGCGCCGCGTGATGAAGCGGCCAGCGAAGTCGCACCGTTATTCGACCTCGGCAAGCCAGCGAGTCGCGATGCGCTCGCCAAGCAGTACGCTGACGCGCTGCGCAACAGCATCGGGGCGTGGCAACGCGACGCGATGACCGACGCGCAGGCGAATTTACTCGGCTACTTTGTGCGCACCAATTTACTGCCCAACACACTGGCCAGCACTCCCAAAGCGGCGCAGCTTGTGGAGAATTATCGCAAGCTCGAAGCTGCCGTGACCGTGCCGCAACGCGCGCCGGGAGTGGTGGAGGGCGATGCGCGCGACATGCCGCTCTTCGCGCGCGGCAGCCACAAGCAACCGGGCAAGCCTGTGCCGCGTCGTTTTCTTGAAGCGTTTGATGCGAAGCCGTTTGACACCAAACAATCCGGCCGACTCGAATTGGCCGAGGCGATGTTGCGGCCGGACAATCCGCTGGTTGCCCGCGTGATTGTGAATCGCGTTTGGCATCATCTCTTCGGCCGCGGGCTTGTTGGCACGCCGGATAATTTTGGCAAGCTCGGCGAATTGCCGACGCATCCGGAATTGCTGGATTACCTCGCCACGCGGTTTGTGCGCGAGGGGTGGTCGCTGAAAAAACTCATCCGCGAACTCGCCCTCACGCGCACCTTTCAACTCAGTGTCTTTAATCGCATGGATCTACCGCGCGGAGAGCCGACTGCGCGCGAGGCCGATCCGGATAACCGCCTGCTCACTCACGCGCACTTGCGCCGCCTCGAGGCCGAGGCCATTCGCGATGCAATGCTGCAAGCGAGCGGCTCACTGGACCGCAATCCGCTCGGCGGCTCGGACGCCTTCAACACCAACCGCCGCAGCATTTACGTGCGGGTCATCCGCAACAATCTTGACCCGTTCCTTTCCGTGTTTGATATGCCCGTCCCCGCCACCGCCAAGGGTCGGCGCGATGAAACCAACGTGCCCGCGCAATCGCTCACGCTGATGAACGACCCCTTTGTCATTTCCCTCGCCGAGCGACTTGCCAATCGTGTACGCAATGACAAGACGCTCACCACGCCCGGGGCGCAAATCCGAAGACTGTTTCAACTGACTCTAAACCGCGATCCCTCCGGCAAAGAAATCACTGCAGCGAAAACTTTTCTGAAAAGCGACGGCGGTCGGCAATTGGAGGCGCAAGAAAAAATGAAGGACGTGCGCGAACGACTCAACGCTGCTATCTCAAATATAACCGCTATTCGCAAACCTGTTCGTAAGCGACTTTTGAACGCGCGCAAGAAGGAGAATGAAAAACCAAAACCAACCGGTCCCAAGCCATTTGCCGCGTGGAATTTCAGCAAGGGCACAGAAGACCAGATTGGTAAACTGGACTTGAGCCTACAGGGTGGGGCTAAGGTGGAGAACGGCGCACTTGTACTTAATGGCCGTAGTGCGTTTGCCCGAAGCGTGCCACTCACCAAGGCGTTTCGCGTCAAGACTCTTGAGGCGTGGGTACAGTTGAACACCCTCAACCAACGTGGAGGAGGCGTGATGAGCCTACAGACACGCAATGGCGTGATCTTCGATGCAATTGTCTTTGGCGAGCAACAGGCCGGGCACTGGATGGCAGGCAGCAATAGTTTTAAACGCACACTCAGCATGAATGGGCCTGCCGAGAAAGAAGCCGCGCAACGTCCCGTACACGTGGCCATCGTTTACAACAGTGATGGCACCATTATCGGGTATCGTGATGGTAAACCTTACGGTCGCCCGTACAAGATGGGTCTGCAGCCGTTTAGCGCCGGCGACACTGAGGTGATCTTTGGCTTGCGCCACGGTACCAGTGCTGGAAATAGCCGCATGCTGGCCGGCAAAGTGTTGAAAGCACACCTGTACGATCGCGCATTGGAGGCCAGTGAAATTCTTGCCTCGGCCGGCGGCAATCCCAATTACATTTCTGAAAAGGAAATGCTCGCCGCAATGACCGACTCCCAGCGCAAACAACTCCAGGGGTTGAATACCTCATTGAAAAAACTGAATGCTGAGATGAGCGCCTTTCAAAAAATCGGAGCCGTTTCTCCTGATCCATGGCGAGACCTCGCGCAGGCAATGTTTAATCTCAAGGAATTTATCTACATCCAATAATGAACATCCCCAAGATTCTCTCTCGGCGTGAGATGCTGGCGCAGTGCTCCACGGGTTTTGGCCTGATGGCGTTGCAGGGGCTGATGGCCAGCCCAGCGTTTGCCTCCTCATCGAAGAAACCTCATTTCAAGCCACGCGCGAAGCACGTAATTCTCTGTTACATGTCGGGCGGTGCATCGCATGTGGATACGTTTGACCCCAAGCCCAAGCTCAAGGAGCTGCATGGCAAACCGATGCCTGTAAAGGTGGAGCGCACCCAGTTCAACAACAACGGGAACATCATGGCTTCGCCATTTGAATTCAAGCAGTACGGTCAAAGCGGTCTGCCTATTAGCAGCCTCTTTCCTACTGTAGCCGAAAGTGCGGATGAATTAGCCGTGATTCGGTCTTTGACCAGCAAGGTCAACGAACACGCACAGGGCAACTATGCTTTTCACACGGGCTTTCCGTTCATGGGCCATCCCACCGCTGGCGCGTGGATGTCCTACGGACTGGGCACAGAGAACCAGAACCTGCCCGGCTTTGTGGTCTTGCAGGCTGGGGGTGCTAGAGTACCACACGGTGGTGTGGGGTTATTCAGCAACGGTTATTTGCCGGCCGAAAATCAGGGCTCCATCATTGTGGGCGATAAGCAACCTGCCGTCCTCAACATTCAGCCGCGTGAAACCGATGCCGCGCAGCGTTCCCGACTCGAATTCGTAAAGGGGTTGGATACAGATTTTGTGAAAAGCATTGGCGGAAACAATGACGTAGAAGCCGCTGTGCGCAATTATGAGACGGCCTACCGTATGCAGTCGGCTGTGCCGAAACTGTGCGATTTGAGTGGTGAGACCGAGGTCACCAAGAAAATGTACGGTATGGATTCGCCCAATGGCGTCACCGCAGCCTACGGTCATCAGGCACTGCTGGCACGGCGACTGGTGGAAAGCGGTGTGCGTTTTGTGGAATTAAGCTGCCTACCGGAAAAGATGGGGGGTGGTCAGGCCCCCAACCCGTGGGATCAACATGGCAACCTCAAGGGCGGCCACGAAAACATGGCTAGGCAGGTGGACCAACCCATCGGCGGGCTCCTAAAGGATCTCAAAGGGCGCGGCTTACTCAAAGATACGCTGGTGATCTGGGCCGGAGAATTTGGGCGCACACCTTTCTCGCAAGGCGCCAACGGGCGCGATCACAATCCCTACGGCTATAGCGTCTGGTTGGCCGGCGGAGGCACCAAGGGCGGCACCATCTACGGTGCCACTGACGAACTCGGCTATCACGCAACAGAAAATAAATGTGATGTATACGATCTCTGGGCCACGGTGCTGCATCTGATGGGAGTAGATCATGAGGAACTCACATACCGCCACGGTGGTCGCGACCTACGCCTCACCGATGTACACGGTGGTGTCATTCAGGACGTGATTGCGTAGCCAAATCGCTTGAAGGAATCAACCTTGCCTACGTCGAACTGAGGAATGGGCATCTGCACTCGTTTATGCTAAAATCATCCCGTGGAATTTGCTGGACTTATAATTTATCAGTTTGAAATTCTTGCAGGATAAAACCCAATGAGTATCTCTAGAAGAAAATTTCTGAAAACCAAAGGAGCGGTGCTGGCATTACCGTTTTTGCATTCGTTTGCTGATGTATTAGGCGCGCCCAATAAGAAGGATAAGCCGAGTAAGAAGCTGGTCATCATGTATGTTCCCAATGGGCTCGTACGCCGTTGTTTTTTCCCAGGTGAGGAGGAGGGGGTGTCGCCAAAATTTGTTGGCGGGTTTAATGCCGACAAAACCAAGAACCAGGCACGTAAACAGAATAAGCCGGGCATCTATCCGCTGGAACTGACCTCGACCATGCAGCCCTTGGCCGATCACACGAAGGATATTTCGTTGGTCACTGGATTGGATCGTACATTTAAGAATGGGCAGGATGTACACGCACAGGGAGCGTCGTGCTATCTTACAAGTCTTTCACCGGCACAGGCGACTGAACAGGGCATTAAACACCCCAATGGAAGAAGTTTAGATCAGGTAATTGGTGACAAGGTAGGGATGTCCACGGCATTTAAAACGCTGGAGATTAGCTGCAACGGTTTCAAGGCAGGCAAAGAGTCGATTTATTTTAATAATATCTCATGGTATGGGCCGGATAAGATTGCACCTTCAATCAAGGATCCCAAAAAACTCTATGACCGATTATTCTTGGCTGACAGTTATCGGACTCATCTTGCCGATGTTACGGATCTAGTGCTGGCGGATGCTAAGGCACTTTCAAAAAATCTACCACGGGAAGATCGAGAGACAATGGACGAGTTCATGGGGATGATTCGCGACATTGAAATTAGAATTGCGAAACTGCAAAAGTTGATTTCGACCGCCAACATTAAAGAACCGAAAAACGAGATCTTGCCAAGAGGCGAGTATATCAGATTGCAGGCCGATTTAATGCTGTTGGCCTTTCAGATGGGGATCACGAATATCTGCACATTTATGGTGGGCCCTGAGCGGTGGGAAGCTTCCTTGCGATACGAGGGCGTTTTTGACAATCCAGTAAATCATCACACCTTTACACACAACCAGAAGGGTAAGGGTTATCTGAATGTGCAGAAAATCGACATCTTTCACATGCAGCAATACGCCTACATCCTGAAGCGCATGAAGGCGATAAAGGAGTCCGATGGCAGTACGATGCTGGATAACTCGTTGGTCACTTACGGCGCCGCCCTCGGTGATGGTTCCACCCATCAGTATTATGATCTGCCACTGATTTTAGCCGGTGGTGGTCAGGGTCAGGTGAAGCAAGGTCGTTTCATCCAGGCCAAAAGTGGCACCCTTAATTCCAATATGTGGCTCACGTTGGCGAAACTGATGGGGGTGGAGATGGATTCCTACGCGGACAGCACGGGCGTCATCTCCGATTTATGGACCTAAGGTTTTCCATGCTTTCCAAACTGTTAATGCGCGGAAGTTGCTTAATATTTCTGCTGGTTGGACTGGTGCCTGAAAGTCGCGCCGCCGATGAATTCAATCAGTTCCTCAAACCTCTCTTTGCCCGGAATTGCATCAAATGCCACGGCGAAAAAAAGATAAAGGGGAAGATCAATCTCAAGGAGATCGCAACGGCGAAACAGTTTTTGGCGAAGCCTGAGTTGATCAAGGGACTAATCGAGGTCATCGATGCGGTTGACATGCCGCCTGAGGATGAGCCGCAGCTGAGTGAGGTGGAGCGGGTAAGACTACTCGCTGTATTAAAGACGCAGCTGCGAGCAGCGACAATTGGATCCAAGGTGAAACACTCGCGCATCCGGCGCTTAAATCGATTTCAGTATAACAACGCAGTTCGGGATTTATTCGGGTTAAACCGCGATGTGTTTGGGTTGCCGGAAAAGTTGATGACGCGACGGGGGAATTATCTGAATTCCGGCCTGAATTCCCACAAAATGCCCGATCGAGTCAACGTTCGATCCCTTGCCTTGAAGCCGGAAGCAGGACTGCAGGGCGTGCGGTCATTTCCAAAAGATTTGCGTGCATCCCACGGGTTTGATAATCAAGCCAATCAACTGACCTTGTCGCCGTTATTGCTGGATGCCTTTCTGCGGCTGAGTGTTTCCATTCTCGAAAGCTCGGACTTTAACGAAGGTAACGTTGGGATTTGGAACGGGTTCTTCAAGGAACCAGCTGCTGACGCCAACATGGAGGCGGAAGTCCGGAAGCGACTTGGCCCGTTTCTATTGCGCGCTTTTCGACGGCCGGTTGATCGTGAGGTGCTGGAGCGTTACACAACCTACACCCTGTCCAAAATTAAACAGGGACTCCCATTTATCGGCAGCATGAAAAAAGTTGCGTCGGCTGCCTTGTCCTCACCCATGTTTCTTTATCGATATGGATCGGCAAATGAAAAATCGGATTTATTTACACTGGCCTCAAACCTCTCCTTTTTCTTTTGGGCCAGCAGTCCGGACTTGGAGCTCTTGGGTTTGGCGAAAAGTGGTGAGCTGTCCAAGCCCAAGGTCTTGAACAAGACCATCAATCGGATGATGACCGATCCCAAGATCGAGCGGTTTTTGGATACCTTCCCCTCACAATGGATGCAGCTCGAAAACGTTCTGGCGGCGACCCCTGACCCCAAGAAACACAGATTCTTCAGCCTGGATAAGAACAACCCGGCTAGTTTGCAGATGTTGATGGAACCGCTGCTGTTATTTGATGCCGTATTTATTGAAGATCGTCCAATTGTTGAACTCATCACGCCGGAGTTCAATTATCAGAGTGATTTCCTGAAGACTTGGTATACCACCGACCTTCAGCCATCCCTGCCTGATGTCTCCAAGATCGTCGAGGAAAACCGGCGCATTAACGAACGTCTCAAAGGCTTGTCGGCACTCATCAAGACAACTCAGGCGAACTTGGACGTATTGATCAAGCCAGTAAGGGAACGCTTGATGAAGGAACGCAAAAAAAATACCGGCGAAAAGAAACCGTTTGACCTAAAACCATACGCAGCTTGGGAATTCAACGGAGATTTGAAAAGTTCAATTGGAAATTTTCCGCTTAAGGCCAACGGTAAGGTTACCTACAAGGACGGTATGGCGGTTTTGAAACGTTCCTTTCTTCAAAGCACCAATATCCCCATTGATCTCAAGGCAAAGTCCATCGAGGTATGGTGCAGTCTGCCTAATGTGAACCAACGCGGAGGTGGAGTGATGGGCATCCAGGGTCCTGGTGATTTCTTTGATACCATCGTACTCGGTGAACGTAAGTCGCAACACTGGATTTCTGGAAGCAACGGTCATAGCCGCACCCTAGATTTCCCCGATTCCGTACCCGAGACAACTGTCAATCAACTATTACATCTGGTTATCACTTACCAAACTGATGGAACCACAACCATGTATCGTAACGGTAAACCTTACGGCAAACCCTACCGGCGAGACTCAGCCACCTTCCCAAAAAATAAGACTTCAGTTATTTTTGGCCTTCGCCACACGCCCCCTGGTGGCAACAAATACCTTAATGTGAGCATCGATAAAGCACGATTATACAACCGCGCCCTCACGCCAGAAGAGGTTGCCGCATCGGCTTCCGGGAAAAATCTGTTTATCTCCGAGGCGAATGCCCTGCAGGCTATGTTGCCCGCGCAGAAAAAGAAACACGCGGCCCTGAAGGAAACCCTCCAGCAGGCCGAGGCTGCATTGAATAGCATTCCCAAGCCTCGCGACACCGGTAAAATTCAACAGGCCGCCCGCCAGAAATTTGACAATGAGATGCGCAACAAATTGCGCTCCCAAACCTTTCAGCGAGTGCCCGCCACAGACCCACGCTACGGCGGTATCATCACTAGCGCAGCCATGCTGAGCATGACCGCGGGACCCAAGCGCACCCATCCCATCGCCCGAGGCGCATGGGTCATCGAGGTGATTCTTAATGATCCTCCTCCTCCACCACCAAACGATATCCCCCCCTTAAATGAGGATAGTGGGCCGAAGAATCAGACGATCCGCGAGAAGTTTGCCGAGCATAGGAAAAATCCAGATTGTGCTGGCTGCCACTCTAGGCTCGACCCACTCGGTTTTGCCCTTGAGAATTTTGATATCACCGGCCGGTGGCGTGACAAATACGAGAATGGTCGTGATGTGGACGCCAGCGGCAAGTTGTTACGAAAATACGAATTCAATGACATTGTCCGATTCAAAGAATCACTGGCCAAGGAGAACAGACGTTTTGCAAAGGCATTTTCTGCCCATCTGCTACGCTTCGCCCTGGCTAAGGAACTCAGCCCTGCGGATACCCTGACCATCGACGCCATCGTCAACCGAACAGAGAAGGAGAATTTCAAACTCAAGTCCCTTATCCGCGAAGTGATCCTGAGCGATAGTTTTCTTCAATCAAACTGATCTGACGAACCAAAGCGCTACTTGATGAACTCCTCACCGGCGAACAGCAGGGCAAGCTCAAGGAATTGAAGGCTGCCCAAAAGGGCAAAAAGAAAGAATCCAAGGACAAGTAAAAGCGGATTAATCGGGCTTTGAATCTAGGCCAAATTCCTTTTCATTGGCATTGAGTGGCTGCAGTGTGTATTTTCTGCACCGGATCATGTTACATATTTTTGTCTCTTTAGTTGTGTTCACGCTGGGTATTTCCGCCCATGCCCAATCGGTCGCAGATTCAGCCACCCCAATTAGGAACATCAAAGCAGCCGATGGCTTCAAGGTGGAGCTCCTCTATTCGGTGCCCAAGCCAGCACAGGGCTCGTGGGTGGCAATGTGTCACGATGACAAAGGGCGCATCATCGTAAGCGATCAATTTGGAGGGCTGTACCGCTTCAGCCCGCCGGCGGCTGGGCAAATGCTCAAGCAATCGGACATCGAAGCGGTGCCGGCCAAGATTCGCGCGGCCAACGGCCTGCTTTGGGCGGCAGGTGCACTGTACGTGGGGGTGAATGATTACGAGCGCAAGTTCCCCAGCGGACTGTATCGCGTAACCGACTCAAATGGGGATGACAAGCTCGACAAGGTGGAGCACCTGCGCGAACTTACTGCGCGCGGCGATCACGGTATCCACGCTATTTTGCCCGGACCGAAGGGCACGCTCTATCTCATCACCGGTAACAATACCACGCCACTCAAGACGCAAACTTCGCGTGTGCCGATGCATTGGGGTGAGGATCACCTTCTACCGCGTATGCCAGATGGTCGCGGCCATAATCGGGACCGGCTCGCTCCCGGTGGTATCATTTACAAGGTCTCATTGGATGGCAAAACGTGGGAGATTGTTTCCTCGGGTTATCGCAATATTTACGACGGAGGCGTGAACCGTGATGGTGAGCTTTTTGCCTATGATGCGGACATGGAGTATGATTTCAATACCTCATGGTATCGCCCCACGCGTATCAATCACGTGACCAGTGGCTCGATGTACGGATGGCGCAATGGCACCGGCAAGCGGCCGGAGTTTTATCCGGACACTCTGCCGCCGGTAATCAATATTGGCCCGGGCTCACCCACAGGGGTGACTTTCGGCTATGGTGCAAAGTTTCCCGCCAAGTATCAGGATGCCATGTATATCCTCGACTGGAGCTGGGGAAAAATTCATGCCGTGCACTTGAATCCCGACGGTTCCAGCTATACGGCCACCAAGGAAACCTTCATCACCGGTAGTCCGCTTCCAGTAACCGACGTGATCATTCATCCTGTTGATAGGGCGATGTATTTCACGATTGGTGGCCGCAAGGTGCAGTCCGGATTGTACCGCGTGACCTACACTGGAAAAGAATCTACTGCACTTGTAAAACATGCACCCAAACAGAACAGACTAACCGAGCTTCGTCATAAGCTGGAAAAGTTTCACGGCGTTCAACACAAGAACGCTGTAACAACCGCTTGGCCACACTTGAGCCATCCTGACCGTTTTGTGCGTTGGGCTGCCATGACGGCGGTGATGCATCAGCCCGTGGAGCAGTGGCGCAATCGCGCGTTGGGCGAGAAGGATCCCAACAAGCGCGTGGTCGCTCTGCTCGGTTTGTGCAAGGTGGAGGGTTCGGATCCCAAAAATAGAAAGCCAGATGCGCCAGCGGATTTACTGGAAGTGGATCACCCCACATCCAACCCGATTTTCAAGGCCCTTTCTCAGGTGAAATGGAATCAACTCGATCATCAGGGCAAGCTCACCCTCGTGCGCACATATCAGATCGCCTTGGTGCGTTTTGGCGAACCCAACTCGCGCGCCGTGGCCAAGATTGTTGGCCAGCTTGATCCTCATTTCCCGGCGCCTGACTTCGAGCAAAACTGGCTGTTGTGTGAGACGCTGGCCTATCTGCAGGCACCCAATACTGCCACCAAGGGCATTCAATTACTAAACGGAGCAGCCACTCAGGAGGAGCAAATAGAATATGCTCGGTCACTGCGAATGTTGAAGCAAGGCTGGACAATGGAACTCCGTGAATCCTACTTCAACTGGTTCCTAAAGGCGTCCAACTACCGCGGAGGAGCCAGCTTTAGTAAGTTCATTGAATTCATTCGACGGGATGCCGAGAGCCAGCCTAGATGCCAAGAGCCGCGAGCAGTTAAAAGGTTTGCTTGCGAAAAAACCCAAACAGAAATCCCCCTATGAGATCATGGCCCAGGCCATGATCGGGCGTAATTTTGTGAAGGAATGGAAACTTAAGGAACTCAGCGGGGTAGCAAAAACAAAATTGAAGAACCGTAGCTTTGAAAGAGGGCGCAAAATGTTTGCCGCCGGGGGCTGCTTTGCTTGTCACCGGTTTGCCAATGAGGGTGGAATGACCGGCCCTGACCTTACCGGAGCCGGTGGACGCTACTCACCCCATGACCTGCTCGAACAGATCATTGATCCGAGCAAGGAAATCAATGAACAGTTTGTGCCCGTTATCGTGAAAATGAAAAACGGCGATCTAATTACCGGCGTAGTCGTGAATATGAACGGTGACCGGGTTACAGTAAATACCGACATGTTCGACCCCAACCAACGAGTAAATGTGAATCGGCCTCAAGTGGAGAGCATTGAGCCCTCCAAGGTCTCACCCATGCCTCCAGGCCTGTTAAACCTGATGCGTGAGGATGAAGTGATGGATTTACTCGCCTACATCCTCAGTGGCGGCGACCGCAACCATTCAGCCTTTAAAAAGTAATCATGAAAGAAACACTGACTCTACTTCCAGCAATCCTACTCACCACATGGCTGGGGTGTGGCGGCAACCAAGAGGCCACCGAACCTGCCAATACCGGTGTAAATGGCGAGAACGCTGAAAAAACAAAGGGTATCATTGCCTACACACCTCAAACTCTTTCCAACCCATTTTTCAGCGTAATTGGTGACCATATTCGGGCGGAAGCAGAAAAGAACGGTTACGAAATCCTGATCGTGGATCCAGACTACGATGTGAAAAAACAATCTGATCAGATCGATGATTTCATTGCTAAAAATGTTACAGCCATTGTCCTTGTCCCCTGTGACCGGTTATCCGTGGGACCTGCAGTGAAGGCTGCCAATAAAGCGGGGATTCCCGTTTTCACCGTCGATGCCAAATGCGCGGCCGAAGGAGCGGAAATCGCAGGACACGTGGGCACCGATAATTTCCAGGGTGGAGAGCTTGCGGGCAAAGCCATGATTGATGCACTCGGTGGGAAAGGCGGTAAAGTGCTGATTCTGGACCTAAAGAGAGCTCACTCTTGTGTTTTGCGAGTGGACGGATTTAAAAAAGTGATTAATGCCCACAACAAAGAAGCAGTGGGAAAAATTGAAATTGTATCCGAACTTGATGGCAATGGAGATCGCACCAAGGGCTATCAGTCCACCGCTGATGCCTTGCAGGCCCATGAAGATCTTGATGCGATCTTTGCCATCAATGACCCTTCCGCACTCGGTGCGTACACCGCAGTAAAAGAGGCCAAACGGGAGGCCAAAATTAAAATTATCGGCTTCGACGGTCAGCTTGATGGCAAGCAAGCCATCAAAGACGGTAAAATCTATGCTGACCCTATTCAACATCCGGATAAAATGGGTAAACAAATCGTTCAACTAGTCGTCAAATATCAAGCGGGTGAAAGCTTCGAGCCGGAAACGCTTATCCCTGCGACCCTCTACACCAAAGCCGAGGCGGATCAGGATCCTGAACTAAAATAATTCATGGCGGACGCCGCCCAAACGCCGTTGCTCCGGATGCGCGGCATCAGCAAAGCCTTTCCTGGCGTACAGGCACTGAGCAAGGTGGATCTCACGCTATTCGCAGGCGAAGTGTTGGCTCTGCTCGGTGAAAACGGTGCCGGCAAAAGCACCCTGATTAAAATTCTTGGAGGAGCACATCAGCAAGATGAGGGGACTATAGAGATTGATGGAAATTCGGTGCGCCTCAATAATCCTCTAAAAGCTCAAGCTGCGGGCATTGGAATCATCTATCAGGAGTTTAATTTAGTCCCCGGTTTAACAGCCCGTGAAAACATTTTTCTCGGGCAGGAACCTTCTCGGGTTTGCTTTATTCCACGAGCGCAAGAGGAGGAAAAGTCCCGCGAGTTGTTTGCCAGAATTGGCGTGGAGATTAATCCCAGCACCCTCTGTCGTGATCTCACCGTGGCCCAACAGCAGATCGTGGAGATTGCCAAAGCACTGGCACAGGATGCTCGAATTATTGTGATGGATGAACCCACCGCCGCCCTCACTCCCCGCGAGGTAGAATGTCTGCTCACAGTTGTCCGAGAATTACGCTCGCAGGGTATTGGCATTATTTACATCAGCCACCGCCTGGATGAAATTGATGCCATTGCTGATCGCGTCACTGTGTTGCGAGACGGTGCCCATGTAACTACGCGTGCAAAAGAAGATCTAGAGCGGCATGAAATGATCGAACTGATGGTCGGCCGTAGCCTGGACAAAGAATTCCCTTCCCACGAATGCCAACCTGGGGACGTTCGATTGGCAGTAAAAAATCTTAGCCGCGGCACCAAGGTTCGCAATGTTTCCTTTGAACTGCGAGCGGGTGAAATTGTCGGCCTCACCGGACTGGTTGGAGCAGGTCGCACGGAAACAGCCCGATTGATTTTCGGTGCGGATAAGAAGGACTCCGGCACCGTGGAGCTGGACGGAAAACCCATTGGTGCTACTTCCCCACGCGATGCCATTCGATGCGGCATTTGCCTGCTCACTGAAGATCGCAAATCAGAGGGACTGGTGCTCGGCCTCGCGGTGCAGGAAAACTTTGGCTTACCGAGCCTGCATCAATTCACCCATAAAGGGCTGATCAATCGAGAGCAGGAAAGCGATGCCTTCGCGAAGTATGTGAAGCAGATTAAGATTAAAATCTCCAACCACGAACAATCAGCAGCCACTCTCTCTGGAGGTAATCAGCAAAAAGTCGTCCTTGCCAAGTGGTTGCAGCGAAATGCAGAAGTAATCATTTTTGATGAACCCACTCGGGGCATTGACGTGGGGGCAAAATACGAGATTTACCAACTCATTCACCAACTCACTGATGAAGGGAAGGCGGTCCTGATGATCAGCTCCGAGCTCCCGGAAATTCTTGGCATGAGTAACCGCATCATTGTCATGAATGAAGGACGAGTTACTGGAGAAATTAGTGATGTCACCAACGCCACCCAGGAAGACATTATGAAACTCGCAACTCTGCGTGAGGAAATGGCTGCATGAAAAATCTGGATAACGGAAAACTACTATCAGACTACGGCAATGTCCTCGTGCTATTACTTCTTTGTGTAGTCATCAGTGTTGTGACACTGGAGGAGCAATCGCCCCGCAGCACGGCCGCCGCCGAAAATCTGGCCGCGATAATCGTCGGAGGCGCTGGAAAGGATGCCAATATCCTCATACTCGTACGTAGAGGCGAAGGCCAACAGGAGTTTGCCAACACACTAAAAAACACTCTCTCAAAAGCCGGCCTCAATGTAACCGACACGGTCGTTGGGACTCCAGCAGATGCCCGAGCCGCGCTGGGAAAACAGACTGAAGCCCTCGATGTCATAGCCACAGACGAGCACATGGCAGCTTTTTGCCTCGAACAACTTCCAAAGCTAGCTAAAAAGTATCCCACCCTTGCCAATACCACCGCTTATCAACCAAAGAAGCACCTTTGGCCGAACTTCCTGAAAAAAGAGAACTTACTTAACGTACTCAAGCAAATATCAGTCGTCGCCATTATTGCCATCGGCATGACCATGGTGATTATCACTGCAGGGATTGATCTCTCAGTGGGGAGCTTGATTGCCTTTAGCGGCGTTATCACTGCACTTTCTATTCAGCAACTCTCCGGCGGTGCCGATCCCACCACCGGACACCTATTACTCGGATGTGCCGCGGGAATTATCGTATGTGCGCTTATCGGCATGGGAACCGGAGGATTAGTCACGCTTTTTAACATCCCCGCTTTCATCGTCACTCTGGGAGTCATGTTTATCGCGAAGGGCTTGGCCTTTATCTTTTCTCAATCAGCACCGATACCTATTGCCAACGAAGGGTTTGCCTGGTTGGGGCGCGGTTCAGACCTTATTGGGCTGCCTAATTCGGTCGTGCTCATGCTGCTACTTTACGGGATCGCTCATGTCATCATGACCCACACTTCCATCGGTCGTTACATTTATGCAGTGGGAGGGAATCCTGAAGCTGCCCGTTTATCAGGTGTCCCGGTGAAATGGGTTTTGGTTTTTGTTTACACTCTTTGCGGCCTTCTTGCTGGGTTGGGCGGCGTAATGGAAGCTTCTCTGCATATCACCGGCGATCCAAAATCTGGGACATTAGTCGAGCTCCAGGTGATCGCTGCAGTCGTCGTAGGCGGCACCAGTCTAGCCGGTGGTCAGGGTAAAATCTTTGGCACCCTGGTGGGCGCACTCATCATCGGAGTCATCCGAAACGGCATGAACCTCACCGGCGTGGAAGCCCATATGCAGAGTGTGGTTTACGGCGTAGTAATTTTAATCGCCGTCATGGTCGATCAGTTGAAAAACCGTGCCCAAAAGACCAACTAGGCCAATTCCCCGCGCAAAACTGTCACTGCTTGGCCGCGCAACAAAACCCGGTCTCCCACCAATTTCACTTTCACCACGCCACCGCGCGGTGAGGCTTGGAAGGCCGTCATTTCGTTCTTACCCAAACGTTCCGCCCAAAATGGCGCCAGCGCGCAATGCGCCGAGCCGGTGACGGGGTCTTCATTGACACACTCGGCAGGGGCAAAAAACCGGGATAGAAAATCGTACTCAGGCACATCCGAAGGCGCAGTAACGATAAAGCCGCGCACAGGGAACCGGCTCAAGCCGGCGAAGTCGGGATTCAAGTCGCGCAGTTCTTCGGCATCGGAAAGCTCCATCAACAAATCAAACCGGCTGCGCCCGACAAACTTCGGGACACTCCCAAGCAAATCCGACAACCCCGCCGGTGCTTCAATGGCCTCGGCCGGTGTGACGGGAAAATCCAGTTCAATCCAATCGCCCGCCTGCTTCGCCGTGAGCACACCACTGCGTGTGTGAAACTTGGCAGTCGCAGTTTCAGTTAACCGCCCCGTTTCCCAAAGCGTGTGCGCGCTGGCGAGTGTGGCGTGCCCGCACAAATCTACTTCCGTCGCGGGCGTGAACCATCGCAGTCCAAAGTCATCATTACGTGGCACAATAAATGCCGTCTCCGAAAGATTCATCTCCGTTGCTACCGACTGCATCCAGCTTGCCTCAGCTTCGTTTTCCAGCAAACACACCGCTGCGGGATTGCCTGTAAAGGGTCCGGATGCAAAGGCATCAACTTGGAAAACGGGGATGTTTGGTTGAGGCACGATTCAGACGGGGTTAAAAATTATTCGTACCGAAGTGCCGCGACAGGATCAAGCCGTGATGCGCGCCAGGCGGGGTACACGCCGGCAACAAGCCCAAGTAGCGTGGTGAAAACAAGTAGCACGGGAAACAGCCAACCGGGCATCACAAATAAATCTGCCGAGCCAATGATGTGACCCCATTTATAATGCGAAAAGGCATTGCCGGCCTGGGCCATTGCCCAACCTGCCAGCCCACCGAGCAATCCGCCGAGCAAGCCAATGGCCGCAGCTTCGCAGGCGAACATTTTCATGATATGTCCGCGCGTGGCACCGAGCGCCTGCAGCACGCCGATCTCGCGCTTGCGCTCTACCACCGCCATCAGCAGTGTGTTTACGATGGAAAACGTGGCCACGAAAAATGCGATGCTGCCAAAGAGAACCATGATGCTTTGTAGCGTGGCAAAAAAATCATGCAGTTTACCGATGAAATCCTCAATGGTTCGCGCGCGGAACCCCATCTCTTCCACCGCTAATCTCACGCGTGGCACATCTGCCTTGCTTTTGGCCAGTAGTACCATACCCATACCCCAGTTTTTTTCGGTGTGCATTTCTTCGTTATTAAAAAGCACGCGGCCCATTTGCATCGCGAATCCGTCGGGCACGTACACGATGTTGGTGAGCAAACCTTTCTTTGAGATGCCCACCACTTTGGCACGGAACTCCACCGGTTCGCCTTCAGGCTCCGCCATTGCCTTGAGTTCTTCGGAATTGGCGAGATCGCGCAGCAGAAAAAACAGGTTGAACACCATCCGCACGCGGTTCTTCGGAGGATTTTTCAGCAACGTGGCGATGTTCTGAAAATTTTCCAAAGCTGATGAATCCAACCCCCCGCGCCCGACCAACGCGAACATCGGATGTTCCGTCACGCGAATGGTCACCGTGCGGCCCATCAATTGATCGGGGCTGTCAAACCCCATTGACTCCAAATAGGCTTCTGAGATAATGCACTCCCGCGCGTCGATAGATGAGAAGCCTGGGCCAGTAGAAAGTACTTGCGCACCGGCATCGATCCACGGCACGACAATGGTGTCGAACTCGCGTGAATCGTCGTCGAGCTGGACTGAACGAGCCAGCACGAACACCTTTGGCTGTACGCGTTCCACGCCGTCGATCTTGCGCATTCTTTCCACCATCTCATTATCGATAGTCTTGATTTTCAGAGAGCCAAAAAAATCATCCTCCTCCCCCTTTTTAATTTCCTGCGGCGCCTTGCCGATGTTCCTGAACATACTGCCCGCCGCGCGGCCGGGCCGTCCCCCTTTCTTGGGCCACGCCTCCACTGCGAGTGGGTTGGTTACTGCGCGCACTTGTTGATCGAGAAACGATGAAAGCCCATGCCCGAGCGAGACCGTGGTGACCACCGCCAACGCACCGATGATCACCCCCACCATCGTGAGCGCCGTGCGCATTTTTTTGCGCGTCAAGTTCAGGAAAACGTCATGAAATAAATCGCGCGTCTTCATGGCTTTACCGTTTCCTCAATCAACTTTCCGCTGCCGAGCCTGAATTGTCGCTGTGCGCGATCGGCTACCACCGGGTTGTGCGTCACCAGCAGCATCGCGATGTTTTGCTCCGCATTAAGTTGCACCAACATATCTGCGATTTCGTGTCCGGTTTTTTCGTCCAGATTCCCCGTGGGCTCATCAGCCAATACCAACTTGGGCCGGTTGGAAAGCGCGCGCGCAATCGCCACGCGCTGGCGTTCGCCGCCTGAAAGTTGATTGGGTAAATGCCCGCCCCGATGGCCGAGGCCCACTTGTTCGATCAATTCCCGTGCGCGGGCGAGGCGCTCGGGGCGCTCCATTCCGGCGAGCTTGAGCGGCACCTCCACGTTTTCCTCCGCTGTGAGATGCCCCAACAAAAAGAAATCCTGAAAAATAAATCCCACCGAGTCGCGCCGGTAGGTCGCCAGCTCATCGGCAGACTTCGTTTCCAGCGCCTCGCCGTGCACGCTCACACGCCCCGCCGTGGCCGTGTCCAACCCACCCAATAACGCGAGCAGCGTGGACTTGCCCGAACCGCTCGGCCCCATCACTGCCGCCAGTTCGCCCTCTGGAACCGAGAGGCTCAAGCCATCCAAGGCCCGCACCTCCCCATCGCCCACGCGATAAACGCGCGTCAAATTCTCTGCCTCAATGGCTGCCATGTTTTGGGTTTACGCCGAAGCGCGGATGAGGGTTACCAAGCCTAATTCAAAAACACAAACTCCTTCACGTTAAACAGAACGTGACAGAAATCGCTCCATGACTTTTCGGCGGGTTGTTTTTCGCCGTGGGCTTTGGCTTGGGTTTGGAGAAAAATCGTGGCGGCTTTTTGTTCGTCGGCGTTGGGTGGGCGGCCGAAGGCGGTTTCGTATGCGGTACGGATGCGGGCGGGATCGTTGGCGTTCGCGCTGAGAATGCGTTTGGCCCAGAGTTTGGACTGCTCGACCACGAAAGGATCGTTCATCAAAATCAACGCTTGCGCGGGGACATTGGACGAGGTGCGGCGGCCAAAAGTGGAAAGCGGAAAGGGCTGGTCGAAAGCTAGCATCATCGGTGAAAGAAAATTGCGGCGCACTTCCTGATAAATCGTGCGGCGGCCCGCGCCATCTACCGGCCCCGATCGCGGTCTGCCGCGGCCTTCCATAAATGGAGTGAGGTGCACGGCCACTGGAGGGCCGTACATTTTTTTGTCCAATCGGCCGGACACTGCCAGAATCGCATCACGAATCACCTCGCCTTCCAGTCGCCGCACGCGCATTCGGTGCAACAGCATATTAGCGGGGTCTTTGGTCTCGGTGGTGGCGTTGGCGGGTTTGCTACTCATCCGGTATGTTCGCGAAAGCATGATTTCGCGGATGAGCTTTTTAGTAGACCACCCGTTTTCGACCAGTCGTTGCGCAAGCCAATCGAGCAGCTCCGGATGCGTCGGCGCTTCGCCGAGTACGCCAAAGTTATCCGTGCTCGGCACAATACCGCGCCCGAGTAGATGATGCCAAATGCGGTTGGCATAAACGCGGGAGGTCAGCGGATTGGCAGTGCTGGCGATTTGATTGGCCAACGTGATGCGGCCCGAACCAGCTGGCATTGGCGGGTGCTCGCCCACCAGCGCAGTCAGAAATCGTCGCGGCACTTCTGGTCCAAGATTTCCGTGCCCGCCGCGGATGAATACTTTTTCATTCCTCGCCGTGCCCTCGAGCATCACTGGCACCACTGACGGACGCGGTACGGCATTAGCGAGTTGCTGATATTTTTTTAACAACGCCGTCTCTTCTTCGCTTTTGGCCGGAACGAGGTTGGCCAAGCGAGGTAATGCGCCGGCGGGTGGCTTGCCGTTCGCGGAGACCCAAAGCTCCCGCACTGCCGCGTAACCGTCGGGCTTCAACCCTTTGCCGTTATGAGTTCCGATGGAGAGGTCGACGATTTCCAAATAGCAGTGATGTCCTTTCCACATCGCCACATTGAAGGTCACCCAATGCGGTTGATCGTTGTTGAGTGTACGGGTGTTGCCGCCGTAAATTGGGTTTTGAATAATTTTGAAATTGTCGATCACGACATTCACGCGCACATCCCGGCCGAGCGCAAGTAGGTGAATATGATTTTCCGTAATCTCAAAAGTCTGCGACCGAAGCGTGCCCTGAAATTTGCGTCCCATCAGCCCGCTGTGCAGCCAACCCGCCGGAACACCACGTGGCCCGCCTGTTTCCACGGTGAACTCGCCCGGCTTGGTCAGCGCGTTCGCCCACGCCACGCCATCGGCAAACCAATCTTTGCCGTGGCTGCTGCGAATATCAGAAATCAGATGATACCCCTTCGGCGCGGCAGCGGCGTTGAGAACGGCGACGGGCTTGGGTTGGGCGGCAAATATTTTTTTCAATGCCTCTTTCATTTCCGCCAACGCTTTTTGTGTATCGTCAAACTTGGAGGAACCTTCCACCGAGCCGTGCGAGAAGCTGCCGCTCTCAATCATCCCGTACAGCGCATAAAAGTCGCGTGTGCTGATGGCGTCGAACTTGTGGTCGTGGCAGCGCGCGCAGGCGATGGTCATCCCTTGGAAGGCTTTGCCGATGACGTCAATTTGGTTGTCGATGATTTCGGCTTGGTACGCGCGGATGTCCACCGGCGAGTGGCAGTGCTGGCCGAGCCACCACCACGCGGTAGCGAGGCGGCTTTCGTTCCAGCCGCCGTCCTTGGCAAACCGCGGTTTGATTTGGTCGCCGGCAATGTGCTCTTTCACAAAGCGGTCGTACGGCACGTCGTCATTAAACGCGCGAATCACATAATCGCGATAGCGCCACACTTCCTGATTTTGGAAATCAAATTCGTGGCCAAACGTTTCCGCGTAGCGCATGAGATCCAGCCAATGCCGCCCCCAGCGTTCTCCGAAATGCGGCGAAGCAAGCAAGCCGTCGATGAGGTTTTCGATTGCCAATTGCCGATTGCTGATTGCGGCTTGCTCGAAGGCCGTGATGGCTTGCGGGCTCGGCGGCAATCCAGTGAGGTCAAAATACGCGCGCCGGATGAACGTGCGATTGGAGGCGGGGCCAGCGGGTTTGATGCCTTTGGTCTCCAGCTTCGTGAGAATAAAATGGTCAATTGGCGATGCCGGCCAATTGCTTTGCTTCACTTTGGGCGGCGTTTGCTTTTTCACTGGCTGCCACGCCCAGTGTCTTGCTTTGCGTTCTGCGAGATTGAATTCTTTTTGAGTGCCGTCCGCCACGGATTCCTTGGGCCACGGCGCGCCGCGTTTCACCCATTCGGTGAGGTTGGCGATTTGCTCGCCGGCCAATTTCCCGCGCGGGGGCATTTCCAAATCCACGTTGTCAAAGCCGATGGCCTCGATGAGCAGGCTCTGCTCCGGCTTGCCCGAAACAACTGACGGCCCGCTGTCGCCACCTTTGAGCACGCCTGCGCGATGGTCCAATCGGAGGCCGGCTTTTAGTTTTTTGGATTTTGCGCTGTGGCATTTGTAACAATGCTCCACGAGCACGGGACGAATTTTCTTCTCAAAAAATTCCAAATCCAACGCTGAGAATTCAGAAGCGGCCAATGGCAAAATGGTAACTATTGCCAAGAGGAATGAATATCGTACTAACATCTGCATCAAGTGTACGATGTGGTGTGGAAAAATCAATTCACGGTTTGCTTGGATTATGGGGTGTTTTTGCGCATCGTCGCGGGCCGTTTATGAGTAGCTCGCAACATATTGACAATCCGGACGTGGTCTTAATTGGCAGCGGCGTGATGAGTGCCACGCTGGGCGCGGTGCTGAAAAATCTGCAGCCGGATTTGAAGATTCAGCTATACGAAGTAACCGAGGAACTGGCGCAGGAAAGTTCCAATGGCTGGCACAACGCCGGCACCGGCCACGCGGGGATTTGTGAGCTGAGCTACACGTCCGATCGCGGCGCGGATGGCGAGGTGGATGTGACGAAGGCCATCGAGATTTTTGAGCAGTTCGAGCAGTCGAAATATTTCTGGGGCTACGCGGTGCGCAACGGGATGATTGATGATCCCAAAAAATTCCTGAACCCCCTGCCGCACATCGCGTTTGTTTACGGGCAGGAGCAGGTGGATTTTCTCAAATCGCGCCACGCGGGGATGAGCGCCCATCACTTTTTCAGCAGCATGGAATACACGGACGATCGCGAAACCATCCGCGACTGGGCACCGCTGCTGCTCGCCGGTCGCGATGACACGCCCATCGCCGCCACCAAAATGGATCGCGGCACCGACGTGAATTTTGGCGCGTTGTCCGAGCTGCTCGTGGAATGGCTCGGCCAACAGGACGGCTGCGGCTACGCGCTGCGGCATCGCGTCACCGATCTCACCCGCACGCCGGAGGGCTGGGCCGTGGAGGTGAAGGATAATAAAACCGGCCGCAAGTTTACCAATCAGACGAAGTTTGTATTCATCGGCGCGGGCGGCGGCAGTTTGCCTTTGCTACAAAAATCCGGCATCGCCGAGAGTAAAGGCTTTCGGCGGATTCCCTATCGGCGGCCAATGGCTCGTGTGTCGACAAACCGGAACTCGTAAAACAACACGAGGCCAAAGTGTACGGCATGTCGCCGGGCGCCGCGCCCACGATGGCCGTGCCGCACATCGACACGCGGATTATCGACGGCAAAAAGGCCCTCCTTTTCGGCCCGTACGCCGCGTGGACCACCAAGTTTTTACACGAAGGCGGCAGCTTCTGGGATTTGCCCGGCTCCATTCGGATGGACAACATTGCCTCGCTCATCAAGGTTGGCCTGTACAACATTCCGCTCGTGACTTATCTGATGCAGCAAGGCACCCAAAGCATGACCACGCGGATGCGGGAATTGCAGAATTTTTTCCCCGACGCTAAGGCCGAGGACTGGGAACTCATTGACGCCGGCATCCGCGTGCAAGCCATCAAAAAAGAAGACGGCGACGCTGGCATCGTCCACTTCGGCACCGAGGTATTATCCGACCAAGACAAAACCCTCTCCGCCCTGCTTGGCGCCTCCCCCGGCGCATCCGTTTCCGTAAATATCATCCTCGAGATCGTGCAGGATTGCTTCAGCCATCTATTAAAAACCGAAGCCGGCCACCAACGAATGAAGTTAATGATCCCCTCCTACGACGAAAACCTCACCGATGCTTTGATGGCTGACCGCCAAGCCAGCCTCAGTGAAGAAGCTGAAAAATCGCTGCAGTTGATTTAAATTAAGAATAAATTCAACACTGATAAGCACGATATTCAGGATAAAAAATATCCTGTGAATCCTGACCAGCCCTATTAAAAATATGACCCGCATCGGCATTGAGATTGGCGGCACAAAGCAGCAGCTCGTGGCCGGTGATGCAGAGGGAAACATCATCGATCGATGCCGCTTTAGTGTGGACCCCAAAGGCGGCGGGCCAGTCATCCGAGAACGAATTGCAGAGGAATTGACCAAGCTCATCGCCGCTCACAAACCCGAACGTATCGGCGTGGGTTTTGGCGGGCCGTTGGATATTGCGAAGGGCACTGTCGCTGTTTCGCATCAGGTCGAAGGCTGGAGTGGATTCCCTTTGCGCGATTGGCTGCATGATTTAACCGGCTTGTCGGTGGTCATTGAAAATGACGCGAACACCGCCGCGCTGGCCGAGGCGGTGCGGGGCGCGGGGCGTGGTTTTAATCCCGCCTTTTACATAAACATGGGTAGCGGCGTAGGCGGCGGATTGGTGGTTGATGGGATAATTTATCACGGTGCCACCCCCGGCGAAGTGGAGGTGGGCCATTTGCGATTGGATCCTGATGGTACCACCGTAGAAGATCGCTGCTCCGGTTGGGCCACCGATCGCGCTATCCGGGCCGCCATTGCCGACTTGCCCGATTGCATGCTTGCCAACCTAATCGGAGACGAACAAGGCGGCGAAGCCAAACACCTTGCCGCCGCCCTCGCGCAAAACGACCCCATCGCCCAATCCATTCTCGACACCCTCACTCGCGACCTTGCCTTTGCCCTCTCGCACGTCACGCATTTGTTTCATCCGCAAGTTATCACCCTCGGCGGCGGCCTTGCGCTTGTTGGTGAACCTCTTCGTCAAGGCATTGCCGGCACGTTGCCGGAAATTCTGATGGAAATTTACGGTAATGGACCGCAAATAAAACTCACCGAATTAGCCGAAGACGCTGTGCCGGTGGGGGCGCTGCTACTCTGAACATTCGCCGCAATCCACGCCGTCGCGGCCATAAAACTTCACGCCGCGTTCGATTTTTTCTCGGTTGTTTTCTTGGCGCCAGTCGTTGGTGTCGCGGAGGCTGTAGATGCAGCCACAGTATTCTTGCTGGTAAAATTCCTCACGCTTCGAGAGTTCGATCATGCGGGAGGCACCGCCTTGTTTTCGCCAGTTGAAGGTCCAGTAATTCATGCCGTCCCAGCGTGCGGCGGCGCGGGTGCCGCTGGTGTTGATTTGATCCATATTTTTCCAGCGGGAAATGCCGAGGGTGCTGCTGATTAAATTGAAGCCGTGCTCGGCGGCGTACAGCGCAGTGCGTTCAAAGCGCATATCAAAACATACCGTGCAGCGAGCGCCGCGCTCGGGTTCCTGTTCCAGCCCACGCACGCGCTCGAACCAATTGTCCGTGTCGTAATCGGCATCCACAAACGCCATGCCAAGCTTTTCGGCGTAGCGGATGTTTTCCTCCTTGCGCAGCTCGTACTCGCTGCGCGGATGGATGTTCGGGTTGTAAAAGAAAATCGTCGTCTTAATGCCGGAGGCCGCCATGGCGTCCATCACCTCGCCCGAACACGGCGCGCAGCAAGAGTGCAGCAGGATGCGTTGCTCGCCATTCGGGGCGTCCAGTTTCGGCCGCTCGTAGTTTTCCAGTGTGTAGTCAGGCATTTTGGGACTGAGTTATGAGCGGCCAAAAGCACGCGTTTCATCGCGGGCATCATCCACATTGCGGACAAAAAAGCAATGGGATTGAACCCCAGAGAACACAGAGGAATGGGAATGACGCTCAATTTCCCTCTGTGCTCTCTGTGTCTCTGTGGTAAAAAAGCCCTCATAAAAGCTGGCCACAATTCCCCCAATCGGGCACATTTCCCGCATGCAAATGAACACTATTCTTAAACTCGTTCCGATCACCTTCGTTGCCGCCGGATTATTTCTCGGCTGCGGAGAAGCCCACGACCACGAACACGGTGACGGCCACGACCACAGCGGCCATGATCACGATGGCCATGACCACGGCAAAGGGGGGTGGCAATGAAAACGTCGCCGCAACGGATGATTATCCGATGACTACCTGTTTAGTGGAGGATTCAAAACTGGATAGCATGGGCGAGCCCTTTGTGCATGTGCACGAAGGGATCACAGTAAAATTTTGCTGTGAAGGTTGTTTGAAAGACTTCAACAAAGATCCAGAAAAATACCTCGCCAAACTTGAAGCCGCCAAAAGCGCAAACACTCCAGCACCTGCTCCGAAAGAGACATCCGGTGGAGGAGGCGAAACCAAGGAAGCTGACGACAAATAATTTTTGGCAGAACGCCAATTAATTTTTATTTTGCAAGGAGCGCATTATGCGCTCCTTTTTTAATTCAAGAACCGAAAGTCCAAACTGGCATAGAGGCCGTGGAAGATTTGGGGCCACGCCTTGGCGGGGTCTTTTTCGTTGGCGAGAAAGTTGAGAATGATTTGGCGTTCGCGGGCGGTGGGGTTGCGGCCGAGGGTGCGGCGATAGGTTTGGCGAATGCGGGCGGGGTTGTCGGGTAACTTTTCTAAAAGCAAGTGCTGCGCAGCGGCGGTGGCTTGGGCGCGGATGAAGGGGCTGTTCATTAGGAAAAGCGCTTGCGTCGGGACGCTGCTAGTGGTGCGGCTGCCGACGACGAGGTTGGGATCGGCAAAGTCGAATACGGCGAGAATCTCCAGCGGCGTGTTGCGGAAGACGGGCGCGTAAAGGCTCCGCCGCTTGTCCTCGAATTGGTAGCCGTATTCGGTGGTGGTGCCGGGCTTGATGGTGTCCCCGCCCGATTTCGTATTCAGTTGGCCGCTGACGGATAGCACCGCGTCGCGGATGGCTTCGGCTTGGAGGCGGCGTCGGTTTTGGCGCCAGTGCAGTTTGTTTTCGATGTCCACCTGCTCTTGGTTTAAGTCTCCTGACTCAGAACTCAACTGATACACGCGCGAGAGGACAATTTCGCGGATGAGTTTTTTGGTGGACCAACCTTCAGAGACGAAACGCGTGGCGAGGTGGTCGAGCAATGCTTGATTCGTTGGCAAGCGACCGCTGTGGCCAAAGTTGTCCATGCTCGGCACGAGGCCTTTTCCAAAAAGATGATGCCACACGCGATTCACAAACACGCGTGCGGTGAGTGGATGCTCGGCGCTGGCGAGCCAGTTGGCCAGCTCGGTGCGGCCGCTAACTTGGGCGGCAATCTTCGGCGCGGGGCCGACGTTCAGCACGCGGATAAAACTGCGCGGCGTCTTCGGTCCCGCGTTGTGCGCATTTCCGCGAACGGCAATTTGGATGTCGCCGGGATTGTCGCCTTCATCAGCGGCGATGAGTTCCGGTTGTTTCACGGCGGATTTTTTCAGCGCCTTTAACTCTGACTCCATTTTTTTCAACATCGCCTGCGCCGTCTTGCCTTTCAGTTTGGGCGCGGGCTTCGCCACGTCCGGCGCGTCCTTTGGCAAAAACTGAACCGCATCGGCAATCACATGCGCGGTGGTGCCCTTGGTGGAAATCATCACCGCCTCCCATTCACCCACCAGAAAATCAAACGTGCCCAGCGAAATAAAATGGCCGTCAATCGGCGGCCGTTTCGTTTGGTCGATATGCTTCGTCACCTCGCCGTCGGCGTGGCGGATGAGCACCGGCACTTTGGCATCGCGATTGGTGCCGTGCGTGTACGCCACCCGCACCTCGAACTTGCCGTCGCCGGGAATTTTAACCGTGTAGGCCACCGACTTTTCGCCCTTGCCCGCCGCGCCGTCGTGGATGTAGTTCGCGCCAACGTATCCCTTGTTCGAGGTCGACCGCGTCCAATCGCCCTTCAGCTTCGCCTGCAAATCGTCCACCACAATGCCCGGCAAATTCGCGACCGACAGCGGCCCGGCGTTGCCGCCGAGCTGTTTCTTGAGCGCGGCGATTTCCTTTTGCTTCGCGCCAATCGCCGCTTTCTGTTTTGCGGCCAACGCCGATTGCTGCACGGACATCGGTAGCGGACGCTTGTTCCACGCGGACACGTTGCCGTGAATCACCACCTTGGTGCTTTTGAAAATGCCCGCCATTCCGTAGTAATCCTCCGTGCGGATGGGGTCGAACTTGTGGTCGTGACAGCGCGCGCAGCCGATGGTCAGCCCCATAAACGCCTTGCCCATCGTGTCGAGCTGTTCGTCCACGATGTCCATTTCCAAAACCGTCTTGTCCTGCAGCTCGTAATTCGTAGGGCCGAGAATCAGAAACGCTGTGGCCGTGAGCCGCTCGCGCTGTTGCTCCAGAGTGCCGCCCGGGATGAGGTCGCCCGCGATTTGTTCGCGAATGAATTCCGTGTACGGCTTGTCGGCGTTGAAGGCGTTCACCACATAATCCCGAAAGCGCCACGCGTCTTTCATCAGCAACGTGCGGCCTCCGCCGGTCGATTCCGAAAAGCGCACGACATCGAGCCAATGCCGCCCCCAACGCTCGCCAAAATGCGGACTGGCCAAAAGAGCGTCGACCGCATTTTCGATTGCTGATTGTCGATTGACGTTTGCCGCTTTCTCGAACTCCGCCATTTGCTTGGGCGTGGGCGGGAGGCCAATGAGGTCAAAATAAATTCGCCGCAACAAAGTGAGATCATCCGCATCGCGCACAGGCCCGATGCCCTTCGCCTCCAACGCCGCGAGCACAAAACGGTCGATGTCCGTGATCGGCCAATCGGTTTGTTTTACTTTGGGCGCGGGAAGTTTGCGTGCTGGTTGAAAGGCCCAAAACTTCCGGGCCGCTGCGAGGTCTAATTCCTTTTCCTCCGCTGAGGCCTCGCTGGTGGTGCGGGGGTCGGGTGCGCCCATGGCCACCCACTTTTCGAAATCGGAAATCTGAGCCGCGCTCAGCTTTTTTTTCGGCGGCATTTTCAAATCCGCATCCGCGTGCCGAATGGCTTGAATCAAAAGGCTCTTTCCCACGCGCCCCGGAATAATCGCCGCGCCGCTCTCGCCACCCTTCTGCCAACCGCCCCGCCAATCCAACCGCAGCTCGCCCTTCACCTTCTTCTCCTTGCTGTGGCACTTATAACATTCGCTCACTAACACCGGCCGAATTTTCTTCTCAAAAAATTCCAACCCCGCCAAATCAGCAGAATCCGCCGCACCCAAAGCTCCGCCTAAAACCGTCAGCGAAATAGTGATAGCGCGCGCAAAAATCATCTCTCAATTCTAGGTAAAATGGACGCCCCGCACGAGCAGAACCTTCAGGTAAATCCAATCTCCGCATAGCACGAAACCGCCCTACCTCAACTCTCGCGCGCGGAGGTTGCGGAACTTTACCGTGCCGCTTTTGCCGTGGTGTTGGATGCCGAAGCGGCCTTTGAGGGATTGCTTGTGCATCACTTCGGCGATGAGTTTTCCGTTGAGCCACGTGCGGAGGCGCGGGCCTTTGGCTTCCACGCGGAAGTGGTTCCACTCCGCCGGTTTGAAGAGGCCCTTGACGGATTTTTGGTACGCGGCGGTTTGCTCTTTGCCTTTGGGGTACAACCAGCCACCCATGCCGATGCCGTAAATGCCGGCGGGCTTGGCGCGGTCAATTTCGCATTGGTAACCCTTTGGCTTGCCCGTATCGCCGATGAGCCGGAAGCCGAGGCCGGAGTTGAAGCTCTTGTGGTCGGCGGGGATTTTCACTTCCAACTCCGCCACGAAATCACCCATTTTCAAATCGCTGACGACCCAGACATTTATTTTGGAAGATAAATGCAGTTCGCCCTCGACCGCCTTGAAAGTTTCGACTTTCGCGCGCGGCGTCCAGCCGTTTGTGGTTTTGCCGTCGAAGAGCGCCGTCCACTCGATTTCTTTTTCTGCCGCCAAAGTGGACACGGTGGCGGCCACGAGAAATAAGGTCATCCGAAACATGGGCGGAGCCTAATGGCACGGCGTGATTAAGCCAAAAGAAAATTGCTCCCATTCGCGAATTGGCTCGCCGGTAAAAGGATTGGTTGTGGTGACGGTCATCAATGTGTTGCCGGATGATTTCAAAATCACCTCAAGGCAGCCAATGAAATCAGCCGAGGAACTTTGACATTTGGACTGGAATGCGAACGGCCCTGATGGGCATACTCCCCCGCCGCCAGAGATTATGAATTACGAGCGAACAAGAGCTTGACTGCAGCAGTGAGGGTGTTATCATTAGCACCTTTAGCAACTTACTAAACATTAAAAATGGCCGATAAAGAAGTGAAATTGACTCATAATGAGGTGATTAAGGCGGAGAATCCTTCATTGGCGGGGGATATTGCGGTCACGTTGGCGGATGGTGTGGTGGATGTTTTTTCCAAGGATGACCAACAGTTTCTGAAGTTTCACGGGATTTATCAGCAGGACGACCGCGATGTGCGCAAGCAGGGGAAGCATTTCATGTTTATGATTCGCGGCACGAATCCGGGCGGGTTGATGGCGCCGGATTTATATCTCACGTACGACCGGCTCGCGGATGAGTGCGGCAACCAAACGCTGCGCATCACGTCGCGGCAGAGTTTTCAATTTCACGGCGTGGTGAAAAGCGGTTTGGGCGCGTTGATGAAGGGAATCAACGACGCATTGGCGACAACGCTTGCCGCATGCGGCGACGTGAACCGCAACGTGATGGCGCCGCCCACGCCCGCGCGCAATGGCGTGTCCGCTCGAGTGCTGGAGGATTGCGATCGCGTGGCGCAGGCGTTGCTGCCGCAAACGAAGGCGTACCATCAAATCTGGGTGGAAGGCGTGAAGCTAAAGCTCGACGATTCGGATTACGTGGATCCGTTGTACGGCAAAACTTATTTGCCGCGAAAATTCAAAGTCGGCTTCGCCACGCCACCGCACAACGACACGGATGTGTTAACAAATTGTTTGGGCTTCGTGGCCATCGAGGAGAATGGCGAATTGGCGGGGTACAATCTCACCGCGGGCGGCGGCATGGGCATGACGCACAACAACGCGAAAACGTACCCGCGCGTGGCGGATGTGATTGGATTTTTTAAGCCGGAACACATCGAGTCCGTAGCGAAGTCAGTGCTGATGATCCATCGCGACTTCGGCGATCGCACGGACCGCAAACACGCGCGGTTGAAATACGTGTTGGCCGAGCGCGGCGTAGAATGGTTTCGCGGCGAGTTGGAGCAGCGCACCGGTCTGCGGCTGGAAGAACCCAAGCCGTTTGCGTTCGACCAACAAGGCGATGTGTTTGGCTGGCACGAGGCGGCGGATGGTTCGTGGTTCCTCGGGCTGCACGTGCTTTCGGGCCGCGTCCAAGGTGCATTGAAAACGGCATTGCGAGCCATCGTGGAACAGCATCGGCCCGAAGTGCGATTGACGCCTTCGCAAAACCTTTTGCTATGCGGCGTAGCCGAAGCGGACAAAGAAAAAATCAATTCTATTCTATCAGGAAACGGTTTGGCGGTGGACGAAAGGGGGCAGGGCACGGTGCTCGAACGTGCGGCGATGGCCTGTCCGGCACTGCCCACTTGCGGTTTGGCGCTGGCGGAGAGCGAGCGTTACGTGCCGGAGTTTCTCGGATTGGTGGATAATTTATTGGATGACGCCGGCTTGGGCGGCGAGGAAATCATCGTGCGCATGACCGGCTGCCCCAACGGCTGTGCGCGGCCGTATATGGCCGAGCTGGGCATCGTGGGCAAGTCGCCCGGCAAGTACGCGGTGTACCTCGGCGGCAACGTCGCCGGCACGCGCTTGGCCCGCTTGTACAACCAAACCGTGCCGGCCACGGAAATGGCTGACCAACTGCGCCCGTTGCTCGAACGATTCGCCCGGCACCGCCACGAAGGCGAACGCTTCGGCGACTTCTGCGCGCGCGAAGTCTGGCCGGACATCGAGGTTGAGATATGACGCCGGAAGCCATTACTAAAGCCAACGAGCAACTGCGTGAAAAATCTCCGCAGAAAGTGGTCGAGTGGGCCATCGCGCAGGCGGATGGCCGCGCGATTGTGTCAACAAATTTTCGTCCGTACGAGGCGGTGATTTTGCATTTGGTGACGCAAGTGCAGCCAGACATTCACGTGCTGTGGGTGGACCACGGATACAACCGCGAAGCGACTTACACACACGCGGAGGAATTGAAGGCGCGACTGAATTTGAACATTCAGGCTTTTGTGCCGAAACTCACCGCGGCGCATTATGACGCGGCGCACGGCGGCATGCCGGAGCCAACGGAAGAGAACGAGGCTGCCATCAAAGCGTTCAGCACGGTGATGAAATTGGAGCCTTTTCAGCGCGGGATGAAGGAGTTGGCGCCGACTGTGTGGTTCACCGCGTTGCGCAAAGTGCAAAACCCCAACCGCGCGGAGTTGGACATCGTGAGTCCGGACAACAATTTTGGTTCATTAAAAGTAAGCCCCTTTTTCAATTGGAGCGATGAGGAGATGGAGGCTTACCTAGAAGATCACAATCTCCCGAACGAATGGGATTATTTTGATCCCGCAAAGGCCGATGAGAAACGCGAGTGTGGTTTGCACGCGTCGTGGGGTGGAAAGGCAGTGGCGGACAAATGAGTTCGTATCATCTCGACCATCTTGAGTATTTGGAGACGGAGGCGATTCATGTGCTGCGGGAAGTGGCGGCGGAATTTGAACGGCCGGTGGTTTTGTTTTCGGGTGGCAAGGATTCGATTTGCATTTTGCGTTTGGCGGAAAAGGCGTTTCGGCCTTCGGAGATTCCGATGCCGTTTTTGAATGTGGAGACGGGGCATGAGTTTCCGGAGTTGATTGAGTTTCGAGACCGGCGTGCAGAGGAACTGGGCGCGAAACTGATTGTGCGCACAGTGGATGAGGCGGTTGAAAAAGGACTCGCCACGCCAACGCCTGGGCAGACCAGCCGCAATCAATTGCAGATTCCTGTGTTGCTTGGCGCGATTGAGGAATTTCAGTTTGACTGCTGTATCGGCGGCGCACGGCGCGATGAGGAAAAGGCGCGCGCGAAGGAGCGGTTCTTTAGTTTTCGGGATTCATTCGGCCAATGGGACCCCAAAAACCAGCGCCCGGAGATTTGGAATTTGTACAACGCGCGGCTGAATCCAGGCGAAAACATGCGCGTGTTTCCGCTCTCCAACTGGACGGAAACGGATGTGTGGGAGTACGTCCAAAAAGAAAACTTGGAAGTGCCGAACATTTATTTCAGCCATGAGCGCGAATGTTTTTTCCGCGGCGGACAATGGCTGCCGGTGCCACCCGCGCATGATGGAAACGGCAAGCCCGATCCGTATGAAGGCGCGCGCCCGACCGAAAAGGAAGAGCATCGCACGATGACTTGTCGCGTTCGCACGATCGCCGACATGATTTCCACGGGTATGATCGAAAGCCCCGCCGAAACCATAGATGACATCATCGCCGAAGTCGCCGCCGCCCGCGTGACTGAGCGCGGCACGCGCGCCGACGACAAGGCAAGCGAAGCCGCGATGGAAGACCGCAAGAAAGCGGGGTATTTTTAATCCGTGAAATCCGTGTCCCAACATCCCGTCGAGCTGCTGCGTTTTAATACGTGCGGTTCGGTTGATGACGGCAAGAGCACATTGATCGGGCGGTTGCTTTATGATTCGAAATCGATCATGGAGGATCAGATGGAGGCACTGGAGCGGTCGGCAGATATCACCGGCGGCGGCCAAGTGAATTTGGCCAACCTCACCGATGGTCTGCGTGCCGAGCGCGAGCAGGGGATTACCATCGACGTGGCGTACCGGTTTTTCGCGACGCCGAAGCGCAAGTTCATCGTCGCCGACACGCCGGGTCATGTGCAGTACACGCGCAATATGGTGACGGGCGCGAGCACGGCGAATCTTTCCATCGTGCTGGTCGATGCGCGCAATGGCGTGATCGAGCAGACGCGGCGGCACAGTTATATTTCTGCGTTGTTGGGTATTCCGCACATTGTGTTTGCGGTGAACAAAATGGATCTCGTGGACTGGAGCGAGGAACGCTTCCGAGAAATCCGCGATGAAATCGAGGGTTTTCTGCCGAAGCTGGATTCGTTTTCGGACGTGAAATTTCTCCCGTTGAGCGCGTTGGACGGAGGCAATGTGGTCGATCCATCCGAGCACACGCCGTGGTATGAAGGGCCGACGTTGATGGGGCATCTCGAGTCCGTGCACATCGCCAGCGATTGGAATTTGAACGCCTTTCGGTTTCCTGTGCAATGGGTGAATCGGCCGAACAATCCTACCGACAAAACACTGCACGATTTTCGTGGGTTCTCCGGCCAAATCGCCGGTGGCATTGTGAAGGTCGGGCAAGAGGTGCTGGTGCTGCCCAGCGGCCGGAAGAGTTTCGTCAAAGAAATCCAGACGTTTGACGGCAACCTAGACGAGGCATTTTCGCCGCAATCAGTGACGCTGGTTTTGGAGGACGACCTCGACATTAGCCGTGGCGACATGATTGTGGGCACGGATTTATTGCCCGGCCACAGCGCGGATATTTCCGCGCGCGTGTGTTGGATGGAACAGCGCCCGTTGCAAGTCGGCCAAAAATATTTTCTCAAGCACGGCACACAAACCGTGCAGGCGAAAGTCATCAGCCTCGACAGCCGTATCAACATCCAAACCTACGAGCCCGAACCGCATCCGGCCGAGCTGGCCATGAACGACATCGGCGAAGTCCGGTTGCGCACCGCCAAGCCTTTGGTGTTTGATGCCTACACCACCAATCGCCTCACCGGCTCCATCGTTCTGGTTGAGCCCAGCACCAACGCCACCGCCGCCGCCGGAATGCTGCGCGGCCCCGAAAAAGTTTATCAGCCGGACTACGACGATTTCATGATCTAACCTGACTGAAAATTAGCCATCACATTTAGTTAAAAGAGTGAGGTCAGCCACTTTGCTTCACAAAAAAAGACGGCGCATAATCGCGCCGTCTTTTGTTTCAAGATTTCCGTTTTACCTTAGCCGTTCAGGGCTTCGTAGACGTTGCCGACCATTCCTTCGTTGGGGGTCAGGGTTTTGTCGCCGGGGGTCCATTGGGCGGGGCAGGCTTCGGCGGGGTTGGCGGCGCAGTGGGCGTTGGCTTCCATCACGCGGGTCAGCTCTTCCATATTGCGGCCGACGTTGTAGAAGTTGACGGTGCCGCTCACGAGTTTGCCTTCGGGGCTGATGATGAATGTGCCGCGCAGGGCGAGACCGGTGGCGTCGTCGTACACGCCGAATAGGCTGGAGACCACGCCGGTGGTGTCGGCAGCGAGTGTGTATTTCACATCAGTCATTAATTTTTCTTCACGGCACCAGGCGAGGTGGGCGAATTTGGTGTCGGTGGAAACGCCAATCACTTTCGCGCCGAGCTCGGTGAGCTTGGCATCTTGCGCGGCGAGGTCGGCCAATTCGGTGGGGCACACGAAGGTGAAGTCCGCCGGATAAAAAACGAGGATAGTCCACTTGCCGTCGGCTTTGAGGTTGGCAAGGCTGACTTCGCCGAAGGAGCCGGTGCTGGGCTCGAAGGTTTCCATTTCGAAATCCGGCACCTCTTCACCCACGCTCAGCACAGGGAGGTCGCCACACAATTCACAACCGAGTTCATCTGACATATTTATTCTTTCTGTTGAGGTTTAAAAAAGTCGGGGGATTGGATGCCTGAAGTACGATGGGAAGTCAATGGAAAGGTTGAAGGAGCTTGGCTTGGTTTCCCCTCAACCAATATTAATTTTCCCAATCCTTTGCGCGCGTGAGGGCTTTGTTCCAGCCGGCGATTAGCGTGCGGCGCGCGGCGGGTTTCATTCGCGCGGCAAAACGCTTGTCCTGTCGCCACTGGGTGGTGATGTCCTTTTGCGATTTCCAATAACCGACCGCAAGGCCCGCCAAATACGCCGCGCCGAGGGCGGTGGTTTCTGTGATGCGTGGGCGAACGACAGGAACGTTCAGCAAATCGCTCTGAAACTGCATAAGTAAATTATTCGCGCTCGCACCGCCGTCCACGCGGAGTTCTTTTAGGCGCACACCCGCGTCGGCCTCCATAGCGGTTAGGACGTCACGCACTTGATAGGCGATGCCTTCCAGCGCGGCGCGGGCGATGTGGGCTTTGGTGGCGCCACGCGTGAGGCCGCACAAAATGCCGCGCGCGTGTTGGTCCCAATGCGGCGCGCCGAGTCCGGCGAAGGCGGGGACGAGGTACACGCCGCCGTTGTCCGGCACGCTGGCGGCGAGCTTTTCGATTTCAGCGGCGTTCTTAAAAAAGTTCAGTCCGTCACGCAGCCATTGCGTCACCGCACCGGCGATGAAGATGCTGCCTTCCAGCGCGAACTCCGTGCGTCCGTCTATGCGCCAGGCGACGGTGGTGAGCAGATTGTTTTTGGACGGCATCGGTTTCGCACCGGTGTGCATGAGCATGAAGCAGCCGGTACCGTAAGTGTTTTTCACCATGCCGGGACGAGTGCAGCATTGGCCGAAGAGGGCGGCTTGTTGGTCACCCGCGATGCCGGCGATGGGGAGGGCTTTGCCAAAGAGTTTTGTTTCGCCAACGACTTCGCTGGAGCCGCGCACTTCGGGCAGCACGCTGCGTGGGATTTTGAAAAGTTTCAATAGCTCCGCGTCCCAATCGCCGGTGCGGAGGTTGTAAAGCATCGTGCGTGAGGCGTTGCTGGCGTCGGTGACGTGCGTGGTGCCGCCGGTGAGTTTCCAAATGAGCCACGTGTCCATCGTGCCAAAAGCCAAGCGGCCTTGGCGGGCGAGGGCGCGCGCGCCTTTGACGTGCTTGAGCAGCCACGCGATTTTGGTGGCGGAAAAATAGGCGTCGATGACGAGGCCGGTTTTGCGGCGGATGGTGGGGGCGTGGCCGGCGGCTTTGAGTCGGTCGCATTCCTTGGCGGTGCGGCGGTCCTGCCAGACGATGGCGTTGGCGATTGGCTTGCCGGTTTGGCGATCCCACAGCAGGGTGGTCTCGCGCTGGTTGGTGATGCCGATGGCGGCGATATTGGCGCCGGTGAGCTTGGCTTTTTTCAGCGCGGCCTTGGCGGTGGCGAGTTGGGTTTTCCAGATGGCCTCGGCATCGTGCTCCACCCAAGCGGGCTTGGGGAAGATTTGCGGGAACTCTTTTTGCGCCACCGCCTTCACGCGCCCAGCGCGGTCAAAAACTATCGCGCGCGAACTGGTGGTGCCTTGGTCGAGTGCGAGAATGTATTTCATTGCCAGAGTGCCTTATACGCGAGCGCGCCGAGGACGCCGCCGATGCACGGGCCGACGACAGGAATCCACGCGTAGCTCCAATCGGATTTACCCTTGCCGTGGATGGGCAGCAGCGCGTGGGCGATGCGTGGGCCAAGGTCGCGCGCGGGGTTGATGGCGTAGCCGGTTGGCCCGCCAAGCGACAGGCCAATGGAAAAGACCAGCAGACCAACGAGCAATGGTTTAAGGCCGAATGCCCATTCTTGTTGCAATCCTTTCGACTCATTAGTACCCCCCAAATTTTCCTGTACTGGCGTAAGGGCGTCTGGGGAAAAGATAGCGAGGACGCCGAATACTAGGACAAAGGTCCCGATAATCTCGCAGAGTAGGTTGGCAAACGGCTTGCGAATAGCAGGCGCATTAGAGAACACGCCAAGCTTGGTGGCAGGATCCTCGGTAACTTCCCAATGGGGCAGATAGGCGAGCCACACGGTGGTCGCGCCGAGGATGGCGCCGAGGAATTGGGCTGCGACATATTTGGGCACATCGCTCCAAGGCAATCCGCCGATGCTCGCGAGGCCAAGTGTGACGGCGGGGTTGATGTGCGCTCCACTGAAATTCACCACGGCGTATATCGCCATGGCCACGGCGAGGCCCCAGCCGGCGGTGATGACAATCCAGCCCGAGTCGTGCCCGTAGGTTTTTTTCAGGCTGACATTCGCGCACACGCCGCCGCCCAACAGGATGAGCAGGAAGGTGCCGACCAGTTCCGCAGTGAAAACATTCACGCGGCGGAGTGTAGCGGGCGGGCAGCGGACGAAAAGGAAAGAATGCGGGAAGCGGCGCGGTTAGTTTTCTTCGCGCTTGATATCGACGGTGCAGCCGACGGCTTCGAGTTCGCCGCCGACGCGGATGGCTTCGTCGTGGTCGTAGCCGGTGAGGGTGGTGAGGCGTTCCTGCTCGAGCATTTCAAAAATCTCGAAGGTGCTCTGGCGCGGCTTGAGGCGGCGCATCACTTGTACGGCTTCATAGGAATCGGTGGGCACACGGCGGATGAGCACGCGGGTGCCTTCAGGAAGTTGGGGCTCGATGATCCCGGTTCGGGTATCTCACTCGGCTCGGGGATGGGAAGCACCGGCGGTAAGTTCCGCCACTTCGGGTTCCGGTTCGGGCGCTTTCCACCAAAACTTCGGGGTTGATAATTTTTTCCAGTGCAATGGCGTAGCGTTCGTCGATGCCCATGGGGCTTAGATTCACAAGATTACCCACTTTCTCGACAGTGGTGGGGTCGAAATGAATCACGGCCAGTTCGCCGCTATTTTGGGTATAAATCAATTCGGGCCCTGAAGAGTCGCCTAGTTCTAGCACTTTGGGCTCTAAGACGGGAGGCTCTTCCTCTTCCGTTGGCATCTCGCTAATGTCTCTTAGTATTAAAACACTTGAGTTGAGAATTTGTTCCCGCTTCAGCACAAGGGTGCCATTGGAGTCGGCGAGGTAACAATGAATCAAACTATTTCCATCCATGTAAGCTTTGGCCTCCACTCGAATCTCTCGTTCCTGGCCGCGGCGATTGAGGTATTGCAGCAACACCACCACGGGCTCTGCGGAGATTATCGGCGGCATGGGTTCCGGCGAGGTCAGAACTGGCGGCAGCGATTCCGGTGTATCCTCCTTCAACACATGCCCGCAATTCCAGCAACGCATTTCACCTTGCCATGACCGCACCTTACCGTTGGAACAGTTAGGGCAATCTCTGCTGATAACTTTATCCTTTTTCTGCGGGTTCTTCGGTAGTCCGAGCACCTCTGGATTGAGGATTCGTGTTTTTTTCAATTCAATGGTCGCTCCAGTTTCCAGGACTGTAATAACAAAATCGCCCTTTAACCGAGCGCTATGCCGGGCTACTTTTAGACTACGCTTTATCCCCTTGGAGTTTACGAAGTGTACCTCGACAAGATCTTCCGGAGAAATTCCATTCCTCCCCGTTTTATTATTCCCAGCCTTGTTTTTAAAATATTTTGCGAATGAACCGTCTCCGATGTTGCCACCCACCCAAACGCAAAAACACCAGGCAATAATGCCACCCATGATAGCCACTCCATCACTGCCGGTTAGTGCACCTAAAAAAACTCCGGCTAAATATCCAACAAAGACCCCGGCAATGGCACCTATAGTAATACATAAGCAGGACATATGGCGTTGTTCGTTTTCTTATTTCAACTCCACCGTGCAACCGGCGGCTTCGAGTTCTTGTTTAAGTTTCTCCGCTTCATCACGGGGGAGGTTTTCCACCACCACCTTGGGGAAATCGCGTAGTAGGCCGTACACGGCAAACGTGTTCAAATTCGGCCGCGCGGATTGCAGCACTTTTGTGGCTTCGGATGAAGTCATCCCGATGGCGGTGACAACGACATTCACCGTGGTCGGTTCTGTGGTCACCGGTTCGGGTTTCGGTTCCAGCGGCTCTTTGGGCTGTTCGGGTTGAGCCTCAGGTTCTTCCACCACTGGTGCGATGGTGCTTGCCCTTGTCCTCAATAAGGCGAGTAGTTGAGCCTGAGGTTCTTCCAACGCCGGTGCGATGGGCTCCTCGATGACCGGTGGGGAATCCGATTCCAAGTCACGTTGCTCCAAAATGTTTTCCTCTTTCAACACATGCCCGCAATTCCAGCAACGCATTTCACCTTTCCATGCCCGCACGTTGCCGTTGGAACAGTTAGGGCAGTCCCTACCGACAACTTCATCCTCGTTCTGCGGATTCTTAGATAGTCCGAGCACCTCTGGGTTTTTGATGCGCTCAAAAACCAGTTCCATTTTGCCTCCGCTGTCCCAGAGATTTACTTTTACTTTGTTATGATTTCGAAATGCCGAAGCGGAGTCCACATAAGCGTTGCGATGTTCTCCCGATGCATTGATGTACTGGAGCGCAACCCGTTTTCCTAACGGTTTTGAGTGGGTGGCTTTTCTCTTTCCTCGTGTCGTTTTTGAAGGAGGCGCAAACAATTCTTCTGGTTTTTTTTCGCCAAATTTTGAGCCGTAGTCAAAACCTTTAACTATGCAAACGGCGAATGTGACTATGCCGCCTAAAATGGCTATTTCATCACTCCCTGTTACTGTATGTAAAAGGCGACCAACGACGATAAACAGAATAAATCCGACGACCCCTCCGCCTATTTGTATTAAACATCCCATAGTCCGACGGTGTCCTTTATTTCAATTCCACCGTGCAACCGGCGTCTTCCAGACGTTTCTTGAATGCTTCCGCCTGTTCGAGCGGCATGTTCTCGGCGACGGTTTGCGGGAAATTCCGCAGCATGCTGTACAGATCGAAGGTGCCGAGGTCCGGGCGCAAGTCCCGCAGCACATGGGTGGCATCGTAGGTGGCAATGCCGCAGCCGGTGAGGATGAGGTTCACCGTGTCGGCCGGGGCTGGGGTGACGGTTGGCTCCGCCTCGGACTCGACTGTCGGCGCGACTTCTCTCGACGGCGCGGTCGTCGTGGCGTCGAACAACGCCTCGGGGTTGCCGATGCGCGTGCGCTTGAGCGTGATGTATTTGAAGGTCGGTGACACCCGCACGCGCACATAGTCGCCCTTGTCATCCACCACGCCGGTGATGATTTTGAATTCCTTGTGGATGCCTTCCCAGTTGGTGTACTGGATAATCGACGTGTCCGCAGTGGTGGTGCGCACCGGCAAGGGCTCGGCCGGCATCACCGCCGGCGCGGGCACGCCCTTGAGGATGCGCGTCTTCGAGCGATCCAGCGAAATGCGCTTGAAGGTCGGCGCCACGCGCACGGAAAAATGGTTGCCCTTACGCACGATGGATTTCGGGTCGCCAATGAACTGCTTCAGCTCGCCGGCGTAGTTCAAATACTCGATGACAATCGTCCCGTTCGCCGTGGGCGCTTGGTATTCCTTTTTCTTCCGTTTGCGCGGCTTGGCAGGCTTCTCCGGCAAGGTCGGCTCACCGGAGATGGCTTTCTTTAAGTTGTCAAAAAATCCCATAATATTTCCTGTCCCCTAATTTTTGATCGCGCAAGAGCAAAGGCGACTATGGTCTTGGGCCGCCACCTTGGTTGGTGGCGTTCCATCGGCGCCAACCAAGGTGGCGGACGAGCCGGACGAGCATCCCACATTCCTCGCGGAACACGGGGCACAGCCGTCGGCGGGCTTTAGCATTCACATCCAAAGGATGTGGGGCTTCCACCGCGCCACATCCTTTGGATGTGCGTCGATTTCACTAATGCCGGTCAACACTTGGCGCTCTCCCTCACGAGCTTTGTTTGCCTGTGCTTCCCGGTTTGGAGGGAATCGGTCCCGCCGGTTTCCCGCCGGGCCGATGGCAGCCGCCTTTGCTGCTGCGCGATCAAATTTTCTGTTCGCATCTGGAAGAATGACGATTCCAAATGCCCGTGTCGCAGGAGCCGCCGCCGGTGCCGCAAACTGGGCAACCCCATTGCCCGCAACCGCCGGAAGGGCAGCTTGCGGAAGTTGCCTTTCTTGTGGCCATTCTGGAAAGCAACCGCGAGGATTTCCTCCGCCAGCCAACGGTCCAGCGCGCGCAGTTGCGCCTCGTCATTCACGTGCTTCAAATAATAATCGATGATGGCCACGGAGCGGAAGCCATTCTCCACCACGTCGCGCGCGATGTCCACCGCCAGTTGCGCGCGCGCCATCGGCTGGCGTGTTTTGCGAAAACGCTTTTGCTTGCGGCGGAAGGCAAACCGAAACAGATTGCGAATCTTGCGCCCCTTCTCCCGCGCCATGCCCACGCTGCCGTCGCTGCGAAACTCCAGCCCCAAATGCTGAAACCGGTCACACGCCTCGAAGGCGCCATCGGTGTGCCCAGCGGTGCGGCCAAAGAAAAAATCGCGGTGTGCCTTCGGCTTGCTCGCCACGCGCAATTCCTCAAACGCCTCGCCCATCACCTCCCCAGCCCGCAGCGCGCTGTCGCGGTTGTTTGAGAAGGCCAGCAAGTCGTCGGCGTACCGAAAATATTTTACGCCCGCCAGCCGGTTCATGCTGGCGGTCCAGCGGCGTGAGATAAAGATTGGCAAAGAAACACGCGATGGCCGTGCCAAAGGCGATGCCCCGCTGATGCGTCACCACCTCCTCGCCGTGCAGCACCTCAAACTCAATCCGTTGGCGCAACAGCGTGAACAGATAATTGTCCGGCTCAATCCATTGCGCGAGCAGCTCGAGCAGTCGTTCGTGGTTGATGGTTGGAAAATAATCCGCGACATCGCGTTTCACAAAATACAGAGGCCGTGGCATCTGCCGCACGAGCGCTTCCACGCGATGCTGGCAGCTGTCCACGCCGTGGCTACCCATGCGATAGGCGTAACAGCTCGGCTCGTAAACGCCGTGAAAATATTTCGTCAGCTCGCGGTACAGCATGAGGTCCACGATGCGCTCCTCCCACGGATAAAGATAGAGCGTGCGCTCCTTGCCGTTGGTGTTGAACTTCAGCTCGATGCCCGGGCGATAGCTGAACTGCCGCCGGGCGAGCCGCTGGTGCAGCCGCGAAACATTCCGTAACGAGTTCGCCGCGAAATCATAAAGCGTGCGCTCATCATGCGAGCGCCCCAACGCCTTGCGCCACGTGAAGAGCGGCTTGGAATACACCCGAATCACCGCCTGATGCAGCGCGAGCTCCGAATAAATCCGGTCAAACGTGGCCTTGCGATGGGACGCAGGCAATGGGCAATGGATTTTCATCCCGATTTTTCAATCTTCGGGCGCGTAGGGTGGAGGCAGTTTAACCGCGCACCGCGAATTGGGAAACTATTTTTATCCACGCGAAATTGACGACTTGGCGTGATGGCTTTATGCTGTCGCCCATGGTTATGACTGCAACCCCCACCGATGCGTTGTCGCTGGAAATCGCCGAGCTGAAGGAAACGCTCAACGCGGTGATTCTTGCGCACAATTATCAGGTGCCGGAAATTCAGGATGTCGCCGATTACGTGGGCGATTCGCTGGGGCTCTCCCAACAGGCGGCCGACACGGACGCGGACGTTATCGTTTTCTGCGGCGTGCATTTTATGGCGGAGACAGCCAAAATACTTTCGCCGGAAAAAACCGTGGTGCTGCCCGACCGCGATGCGGGCTGTTCGTTGGAAGAAAGTTGCCCGCCGGAAAAACTGCGCGAGTTGCAGGCCACGAACCCGAATTTTTTCACCGTCACGTACGTAAACTGCAGCGCCGAAGTGAAGGCGCTTTCGGACGTCATTTGCACCAGCGGCAACGCGCAAAAAATCGTGGAGCAATGCCCGCCCGAAAAGGATTTGCTCTTCGTCCCCGACGAAAATCTTGGCCAATGGGTAATCGAACAAACCGGCCGGCCGATGACGCTTTGGGAGGGCAACTGTTACGTGCACGTCGAGTGGACGCACGCGGCCATTACAAAAATACGGCGAGAACATCCAGACGCCCCCGTTGTTGCCCACCCCGAGTGCACCAAGGCCGTGCGCATCCTCGCCGACGAAGTTTGTTCCACCGAAAAAATGGTGCACTACTGCCGCGCCACCGACAGCGACGCCATCATCATCGCCACCGAGGCCGGCATGCTGCATCGGTTGCAAAAGGAATGCCCCGACAAAAAATTCATCCCCGCCCCCACTGAAAAATGCGCCTGCAACGAGTGCCACTTCATGAAAATGAACACCCTCGAAAAAGTCCGAAACTGCATGCGCGACCTCTCCCCCCAAGTGGAAATCCCCGCCGAAATCATCCAACGTGCCAAGCTCCCCATCGAGCGGATGCTGGAGTGGACGGCGCGCTAACGTGCTGCAAGCCCTTTGATGCGTGGCACACGGCGGCAATGGTGGCCCGCACATCAGCGGCTTTATTGTCTCGCAAGCCGTCGACCTTTGCGCTCTCGTTGCTGGGCCTGTTCCGCCGCAGGGGACTGGCCACAACTTTCATCATTAACCGAAGGTGAAAAATGAGAACCTTCCGTATTGAATCGTTGATCGCAGCAGCCGTCTGGGTCTTGCTCTGCTTGCCGGCCGCTGCGGCCGACGAAACCACACCTGGATCGAATGTGATTGTCATGTTGGTCGACGATATGGGATGGACGGATCTGGGCTGCTTTGGCAGTGATCTCTACGAAACGCCGCATATCGATCGCTTGGCAGAGCAGGGGATGAAATTCACTGATGCCTATGCCGCATGCACCGTTTGTTCGCCAACCCGTGCGGCGCTGATGACCGGGCTGTCACCGGCACGATTGCATCTGACGAATTGGTTGCCAGGAACGAATTCGCACGGACCGTTTACCGTTAAGGACAACTGGACAAAACATCTGGAAGGCCGCTACACAACTATTGCTGAGGCCCTCAACGCGGGAGGATACTACACGGCTCTGATCGGTAAATGGCATCTGGCAGCCCATAACACCAAGCACGTTGATTTTGACCCGCTGACGCATGGCTTCGATGCCAATATCGGTGGTGGCCCATCGGGTATGCCGCGCAGTTTTTTTCATCCGTATGGCGGCAATCGCGTCGCTGTCGCGGCGATGGGGCCACTTCCGCCGGGCGGGAAAGCTGGCGACTACCTGACTGATCGCCTGACCGATGAGACGCTGACCATCATTCGGGCCCGGCAGAAGAGTCCGTTCTTCATCTACTTGTCATACTACAATGTCCACAAACCGGATCATGCGAAGAAAGGCGATGTCGCCTATTTTGAGAAGAAAGTTCGGGCGGATATGCGGCACAAAAACACCGCATTCGCAGCCAAAGTCAAGAGTGTCGACGACAGCGTCGGGCGCATCGTGGCAGAGTTGAAAAAGCTGGGCATCGACGACAGAACAACCCTCATATTCACCTCAGATAACGGTGGTCAGAGCAGCACCGTGAATGTCCCATTGCGGTCCGGAAAAGGCTCGTCATATGAAGGGGGTGTTCGCGTCCCGCTGATCGTCAAAGGTCCGGCTGTCAAGAATCCAGGGACGGTATCGAGCGAACCCGTGACAACGGTCGATTATTACCCGACCATACTTGAGTTGGCCAAGGCCAAAGGGGAGCCGCAGCATAATGACAAGCTGGAAGGCCGCAGCCTTGTGCCGCTGCTACAGGACGCCAGCGCCACATTGGATCGAGAGAGTATCTACTGGCACTATCCGCACACACATCCGGGCGGTGCCAAACCGTATGCTGCGATCCGGGCGCGTGACTGGAAGCTAATCGAGTTTTTGGACGGCCGACGAGCCGAACTGTACCATCTCAGCCAAGACATCGGCGAAGCCAACGACCTTGCCGCAAAGCACCCAGAGAAAGTCGCGATGCTCCGTGCCAGGTTGCATGCCTGGCAGAAACGAGTCGGCGCGCAAGTCCCTCTCAAGTGACGCCCGCGGCAGTAGCGCCCGGCGGCACTTGGCAAGAAAAATTCATGAGAAGAAACTTTGAGGCATGGCAACCTGATCCGAAGAATATGTAAAAACCATGCAACGCGAAAAGTGCTATCAGCGCGACGTCTACTAAACCCCAAATAATACCCACCATGAAAACTGCCCTCATTTCACGAATGCGTGTAAAAAATATTTCTATACCCCTGTTTATTATTACTGTGTTCTGGGTTTCCGTTGCCGCGGCTGAAGAAGTGGCCATATTCAACGGCAAAGATCTCAGTGGCTGGGAAACAGTGGACCCCCAGTATTGGTCTGTAGAGAACGGTGTCATCAAAGGCTCCTCAGACAAAGCCCTACCCAGAAACACGTTTATTTGGTCTAAGACCCCTGTTGAAGACTTCTATCTATCGGTCGACGTGAAGCTCGAGCTAGATAATAGAAATGCCGGCATCCAATTTCGTAGCGTCAAGCATGGCGGTCATGAGGCTTTGGGCTATCAGGCGGATGTCGGGCAGGATGTATGGGGCCGTCTTTATCATGAAAGTGGTCGTGGTAAACTCGACTGGCGCGGGCTCGCTGAAAAACATGTCAAAAAAGGTGACTGGAACCATTATGAGATACTGGCCGTAGGCCACCGTATCTGGGCCGCCATCAATGGCCACCTCGCCTTTTATACGCATGACCCCCAAGGCGAGCTGAAAGGCTATATCGCCCTACAAATCCATGGCGGTCCGGCGCAAACGGTGCGCTACCGTATCAATAAATTGGTTCACGATCCTGACATCAAACTGGCAGGTAAAGACGAAGCGGCCCTGAACCAATTGATTGGTTATTACAACCCGTTAGCCCGTATTGGTAAAAACTCTACTGAAAAAATCGATGCTGCTTATGCAAATAGACAATTTACGATCAAGCCCCATGAGATGATTGTCTTTACCGGGGGTGCGAACTTGGTGCGCGAACAAGAGTTTGCCTATCTTGAGACCCTGCTCGCGAGCCATTACAAAAAGCAAAAACCGAAGTTCCGCAACATGGCCTGGAGCGGTGATACCGTATATCGTCAAATGCGTGAAGGGGGCTGGGGCAGCATGAAAGACCAACTCAACTGGTCTGGGGCTACTGCCGTGCTGATGCAGTTTGGGAAAATGGAATCATTAGAAGGTGATGCTGCCATGGACAACTTTATCGATCACTACGGTAAACTTATTGAGCAGCTCAAGCAGCGCACGGAGCGCATTACCTTGATTTCCCCTTTTCCTTTTGAAGCGCCACGTTCAAAATATGCCAAAGATTTGAGTCGGCACAACAAGGTGTTGTCTAACTATGTCATGGCGATTGCAGCACTCGCTGAAAACAAAAACATCCCCTTCGTCGATGTGTTTTCACCATTCCTTAAGCATTCAGAACCTCTGACGAACGATGGTATACATTTGAGCAAAAAAGGCTGGCAGGTGGCGGCTCCATTTTTAGCCAAAGAATTAGGCGCTGGCAGCAGGACAGATCTTTCGCAATTAACGAAGGCCATCCAGGTTAAAAACAGATTCTGGTTTGATTGTTGGCGCCCCATTAACTGGACATTTGCTTCTTCCTATTTAAGAAATCAAGCCTTTCGTAATCCAGCTGGTGGCTTTCCCGAATTGGGCAATGAATTTACTCGATTCAAACCGTTTATTTCAAAGGCTGAGGAAAACATCCACTTGATTGCGCTGAAAAAAAAACCAAACCTCATTGAGTACCCGTACCGTGGCGTCGCCGAAGCCACTCAAGACCCGAATGAAACCCTCAAATCATTTCGTGTACGTGATGGCTTTGAAGTTAACGTTTTTGCTTCAGAAAAAAATGGGGTGATAAATCCTGTAGACATGTGCTGGGATGCCAAAGGACGCCTGTGGGTGATCTGTTCCCCTATGTATCCTCAAATCATGCCGGGTGAAATCGCTTACGATTATATTTTGGTCTGTGAAGATACCAACAATGATGGTAAGGCCGATAAATTTCATAAATATTTAGAAGGTCTCAACATGCCCATGGGCCTGTGTTTGGGCCATGATGGCTTATATGTCACTTACAACACGCAGCTACTTCATTACAAAGACAATAATGGCGATGGCAAGGCTGACGATAAAGAAATTATACTCGAAGGTTTTGGCACGGGTGACGCCCACCACACCATCAATACCCCCATCTGGGGGCCTAACGGCAAACTCTGGATTTCCCAAGGTTATAACTCCTATTCATATATTGAAAGTATCGATGGGGTAAAATCACTTTCAGGTGGCAGCACCTGGCGCTACGATCCCCGCACCCTGCAACTGGATAACTTTTTTAATAACAATGGGGTCGGCGGGAATCCCCGCACCGTTATTTTTGATCAGGACGACCAACCTTTTTTAAATGATGCACCTGGAGACGCCAGTCACTTTTTAACCCCTGGCCTGCAACCTGGAGCCACGAAATTACCCTACGATCGCGGCCTTTTTAAGAATGGCGGGAAAAATTCCGGGCTGTGTTTTTTGGATTCGAGCCACTTCCCGGAGGAACATCGCGGCAAAGCCGTTGGGGGCGGATATTATGTGAATCGTATCCAACTCTTCAACCGTGTCGATAACCTCGCTGGTTACACCACTCAACCCGAACAAGAAATCGTTTTTTCTCCCCAGAGATCCTTTCGTGTGATTGATGTGAACATGGGGCCTGACGGAGCCCTCTATGCCATGGATTGGCACAATGCCGTTATTGGTCATTACCAGGCGTCTTACCGCGACCCGAATCGTGACCATGGCCATGGACGAATCTGGCGGGTGACTTATAAAGATCGCCCCCTGGTCAAGAAAATCGATCTCAGCCAACTTTCGATTAAAGAACTTTTGGCTCATGTGAATTCGCAAGAAAGCTGGGCGCGCTACCAATCGAGACGCCTCTTATTTCATAAAACATCTGCTGAAATCTTACCCGTTCTCACGCAATGGTGCCAACAGGATCTCGACCCAATGCAAACAAGATCTGCGCTTGGACTCTACACGGCCCATGTATCAACAAACCTCCCATTGTTGAAAAAGGCACTGATAAGTAAAGATGCCGCCACGCGTGCCTTCGCCACCCAAACGATTGGTCACTGGGGTACTCAACTCGATCATCCATTAAGTTTATTGAAGCCTATGGTGCACGATCCCACTGCGCGGGTTCGTCTGGAAGCGGTGGTCGCCCTGGCCTGGAGCAAAGAGGGGGCAGCTATCGAAGTGGCCACCGAGGTTTTAAATTACGATGTTGGCCTACAACTCGAAATTGCTCTTAAATCATGCGTTCGTTCACTCAAGAAATATTGGATGCCTGCCTTTATGAAAGGGGAGCTTTTATTCAAAAACAACAAAAAACAGCTGGGTTTCTTTCTGGCCCATGCGCCAGACATCAATATTCAAACGCTTAAAGAGATAGCCTTGTCGCTTCCTGACGAGCAAAAAGTAAATATCCTGGTCTCGATTGCACATGCCGGCGATGTTGATGATATCCCCTTTATACTTGAACACGGCCACAAAAGCACCCGGGTGTTAAAGGCTCTGGTTTCCGAGGCCCAATTGAGCGACAATGCCGGTCTGTTCAGGCAGTACGCTGCGAGTAAAATAAAGCTCATTGAATGCAGCAGCCAGAACACCAATATTGAAGATGGGCGAGGGCTGAATGCCTTCGATGGCAACCCTCAAAGCTCCTGGCATAGCCAATGGAGTGGGGCACGCCCCCCCCACCCTCACCACGTCACAGTAGAACTGGAATCATCCATAGAACTCAATGGCTTCAGCTATCTACCAAGAGTAGATGGCCGCCCAGGCGGAGTGGTCGACAAATTTGAAGTGCACGCCAGCCTTGACAATAAAACCTGGACACTGGCCAAAAAGGGACGCTTTGAGAATATTCTTCAAAACAGGGGAATTCATCGCATCGCCTTCGAACAGCCAGTTAAAGCGAGATATTTTAAATTCACGTCTATCTCAGCGATCAACGATGATCTTTATGGTGGAGCTGCTGAAATTGGCTTGCTAAGTAAAAACGCTGATGAAGATATTAAAAAATTACTTTTGGCCTCAATAGAAGCAGACCAAAAGGATGCCCTTCGGCTTGCCGGCTATTGGAAAATAGAAGCCCTGCTGCCTTTGTTAAGCGAAAAAGCAACCGCCATCAGCAGTGATCTCAACACGGTCAAGGCCAGTGTTGAGGGGCTGGCTCTACTCGGGGATAGCAAAACTATTTTAAGCGTTGTTAAAAACAATGAAAAGGCGCGCAGTCACAGCCTGGCTCAGCTGGTTTCTTGTGATTTGAATCAAGCCTTGGCGTATGCAAGAAACTGGGCACCCACTATTACTTCCCAAAATGACTTCACGCTCTTTTTTGCCGCCGTCTCAAAACAGGAAAATGGTATTCAGAAAATGGTGGAGAATTTTAAATCAATCACGTTTTCTGATCAGAACAAATTAGCGGCCCGACATGCCGTGGGTCGGATTGGTTTAGAATCGAATGAATTGATTACGCTCTTTGGTGATAACGCTAAAGACAGTGTGGGCCTTATAGAATACGACAAAGCCTGGCTGGACAGCTTTGTTAAATCAGTCGGGAAAGGAAATGCCCAAAAAGGGAAAACGCTTTACGACACAAAACTTGCTGCTTGTGCCAGTTGTCACCAGATCGGCAACATAGGCGGAAAGCTGGGGCCGCCGCTTACTTCTATTGGTACCGGGATGACAACATCGCTGATTGTGGAATCCGTGCTCTGGCCGGATCGCCAGGTTAAAGAAGGATATGAGTCTGCCGTCATTAGCTTGCACTCAGGGAAGACCATTCTGGGGAACATTGTTCATGAGAACAAAAACGAGGTGACGATTAAAGAAGTCGCGACCGAGACGGAGCATGTGGTCAAGACCTCACAGATCAAATCCTTTAAGAAAACGGGGTCTATTATGCCTAAGGGAATGGTGGCCCATTTGACTAAGGAAGAGCTTCGGGATTTGCTTAAGTATCTTGGGGAGCTAAAAGGCGTTGGGTATAAATAATCAGCCGAGCGTAAGTTCTTTCAAATCATTGGTGAGTGCCTGTACTTAACTATAAGATCGCTTTGACGGGTTCCGTTCTCTCGACGCCGACTAGACTAGGAAGTTTATTTTTACATAGTTCGCGGTTGGGTGAATACCCCGGTGGCCAGCAGTTGCGGCTTCGATGCGTACCCGGATTATTACGATGGAGCGGAGCGGAACTGGTTCTTTGGCCGAGGGTGGTGCCAGATTCGCTACATGCCGCGCCTGTCGGATTATCGCGCGCGCACGAAGGAAATCCCTTTTGACTTCCCCGAGCTGCTTGGCGCCCCGCCCGCTCTTCGTGCACGCGCCCTTGCGCGATTCAAATTTTCGGTGGAAGAGCGTAGACACTTGCGCCAAAGCCGCGCGGCCCATTTACAAATTATTGGGCAATGAAAAGGGCCTGGTTATCAAGCATCCAGATTACAATCATAACTTCCCTGAAGATATGCGTGAAGCTGCTTATCAAACAATCGATTCGGTTTTGTGGTCATCTAAAAGTCGGTAATTGTCGCTCAGGTTTATTTTTGGTAACTTCCGCTCAGTTGATGACGTATTATTTTTATCCATGAAAAAAACATCCATCCTTTATTTGTTCACACTGAGTATAGGTCTCCAAACCCTTGCGGCTGCCCCAAAGCAGCTCAAGCCCGTCAGCGATTACATAGCTCAACAGATTAAGGATAATCGGATTGCTGGCGCTGTATCTCTGGTGTTGTACAAAGGCGAGATCGTGCACTTTGAAGCGGCCGGTCATGCGGATGTCGAAGGGGGTAAGCTGATGAAAAAAGATTCTATCTTCCGGATTTATTCGATGACCAAGCCGATTACCTCAGTTGCGGCGATGATGCTCATTGAACAAGGAAAAATGAAACTGGATGATCCCGTTGCTAATTATTTGCCAAAATTCAAGAATCCACGGGTGTATTCCAAGGATGGCAAACATACTAAGGCCAAAAGACCGATCACTGTCCGTCATTTACTCTCTCATTCCTCCGGATTGACCTACGGTATATTTGGTGATCATCCGGTGGATCAAATGTATCGCAAGGCAAATCCAATGAACAATAATCACACTAATAAGGATCTTGTGGATGTGCTAGGGCCCATACCCTTGGTGTCGCACCCCGGTGAGGTTTGGCGTTATAGTCTTAGTACTGATGTTCTTGGGCGTTTAGTGGAAGTTGTTTCAGGGAAAAAGCTGAGTGAGTTTTTTGCGGAACGTATTTTTAAGCCACTCAACATGAAAGACAGTTCGTTTCATGTGCTTAAAGATAAGCACTCACGTTTTACTGTTACTTACACTTGGGCTGCAGGTAAACGCAATGTATCAGATCATCCGAGTCGTAGTCGGTTTGTTCGTCCGGCCGTTTGGGAATCTGGCGGAGGCGGGTTGACCTCTAGTACGCGCGATTATCTGCGGTTTTGCCAGATGCTGCTTAACGGAGGTGAACTAGGAAAGATCCGTCTACTTAAAGAATCTTCAGTTCAACAAATGAACCTGAGTGCCGAAGGGGTAAAAGGTATTACAATGGGATCGAACGCTGCTTTTGGTTTAGGTTTTAGGGTGCGCCTTAAGGGAGATCCCAAGGGGGCAGGTAAGGGTGCGTATAATTGGGGAGGATATGCTTCAACCACCTTTCAGATTGATCCGGCTAATAAGCTTATCCTGATTGGCATGACTCAAAAGGTGCCAACGGACAACGGGTTTGTGGAAGGATTCAAGCAAGCTGTATATCGCTCGATTATGAAGGATTAATCTGTCGGGTTTTATCTTTCAGGTTTGCGAAGATCATTACGATCGCTTACAATAAAGGTGATGGCATTCAATCGCCGGGATTTTTTCAGGATGGGTGGCTTGTCCCTTGGGGCAATCTCTCCTTTGGGGCTGTCGTTGCCTGAAGTCTTAGCCAATGAAAAGGCCAGTGGCGGCCGAAAGCAGATTAATGTCATCTTCATGTTTCTACAAGGTGGCGCGAGCCATCTCGACATGTATGATCTGAAGCCGGATGCACCGTCGGAAATCCGCGGCAAATACAATCCGGTCCGCACGAATATCCCCGGACTGCACCTGAGCGATCAATTGCCGAAGCTGGGCAAGTGTGCCGATAAATTTTCCCTGATCCGCTCCATGCACTCCTTTTGCTCCAAGCACGGGGAAGGAGATGTGGACATTATGTGTGGCAGCCCGCGCGACAAGAACCTGCAGGCGCCGGGCATAGGCGCGGTGTTGAGCCGGCAACAAAAACAGCAGGCGCCGGTTCCGCCCTTTGTGCATTTGGGGGACATGAAGCATCCGGCCCACAGTGCCCCGGGCTACGGCGGATATCTGGGCCGCACCCATGATCCCTTTCTTATCAAGGACGATCCCAATGCAGCCAACTTTTCTGTGCCGACGTTTGATGCGGCCGAAGGGGTAGATGTCAGCCGGCTGTCCGGTCGCGCGCATCTGTTAAAATCGCTGGACCGATTTCAGGCGAACGCCGAGCAACAGCTGGGTTTTGCTCAAGAACACAATGCCTTTACCGAACAGGCCTTGAGTTTGGCCACCTCCACCAAGGCTAAGCGGGCGTTTGATCTTTCGAACGAACCGGCCGCGCTGCGTGATACTTACGGGCGCAACAACGTGGGGCAGGGGATGTTGTTGGCTCGCCGACTGGTTGAGGCCGGTGTGCGGTTTGTTACCATTCAAGGCTACAAGGATACGGGCATTTACGCGTGGGATCATCACTGGGGGATTTTCCAGCACCTTGACCAACAACTACCGATCTACGACACAGCTTATTCAGCGCTGCTCAATGATCTGGATGACCGGGGGATGCTCGACACCACGCTGGTGATCACGGCTGGCGAATTCGGTCGCACCCCAAAGCTCAACCAGGACAAGCGTGGGCCGGGCCGCGATCATTGGGCCAGTTGTTTCAGCCTGACGATGGGTGGCGGTGGCATCCAGACCGGCCGGGTAATTGGGGCTAGCGACAAGCACGGCGCGGTGCCGGTTGATCGGCCCGTATCCATCGCCGACTTTGCGGCGACGGTCTATCACGTGCTTGGCCTCGATCCGACAGCCGAATTTGTCGCACAAGGCCGCCAAATGCGCATGCTTCCCGAGGGCTCGGTGGTGCGGGAGCTGCTTTAGCCTTACAGCTTAAAAAGTTTTTTCGAATTTTCGAAGAGCAGTTTTCGCTCAATCTTCTTGCTCGATGAAATGCGCCGGACTGCCGCGATGGTGCGGCTACCTTGGCAACCGGGGCCGCGGCCGATGGAGTCGGCGCAGTCGCTGCCGTAGAGGAGCTGGTTTTGATGGCGGTCGAAAAATCCCTTGGTGTGCGCCTCGTCGCGGATGAGCGCATTCAGTCCCGAACCGGCAGAAAGATCGCCGAACATATTTTCGTAGTTGGAGAGCAACTTGTCGGTGATGCCGCCGGGGGTGACTTTGCCTTGCGGGTAATTGATTTTTTGTATGTGCTTTTTGTCAATGTTGCCCCACCACGCTTGCGCGTGGCCGATGAAATTAACCTTCGGGAATTTCTCCAGCGTCTTGTGAAAATTCTCGATCCCGAGGTTGTATGTGTTGTGCTGAAAATGCAGCAGCATCGGCACGCCGAATTCCTCGCGCTACCTCGGCCACGGCCCACACAAATTTTGAATCGCACGCCACCTTGAATTTCTGCTCGCCAATAATCACCGCGTCGGCCTTGAGATATTTTTCCAGCTCCTTTTGCATGTCCGGCAAATCCGCCACTTCATTGGCGCCAAACAAAAATTCCTTCGGATGCTGCTTCGCCATCGCTTGCACCGTTTCGTTGCCGCCAGTCTTGGCGGCGAGCCCGTTGCTTTTGCCGTTGTGGGTGGACGCACGATTCACCGGCTTGCCCGCCGGCAGCAAAATAGTCGTCGTCACCCCCATCGCCTGCTGATGCTTGAGCAGTTTTTCATCCGTGCGCCCGTGGTAATGCGTGTGCTGGTGAATATCAATAATCGGCTCGGCCGCCTCAGCCGTGCGCGCCTCATTCAACAAAGTGCCCGTGGCCAGCGCAGCGGAAGTGGAAGCCAAAAATCGCCTGCGGGAAAGAGGGGTGCTCATGCGGTGAGTGTCGCGGAACACAAGCGGTTGGCAACGAGAAAATTAGGAAATGGATTCTCAAATCTTTTGGCTTTCGGCTTTTCACTTTTTGCTTATCCTCACCATATGAAGTTAGTTGCCATTTTTGTCTCCGTTGCGTTTCCGCTTTCCGCTGCTGAGCCGGTGCCGGATCCAAAGGAGTTACCACGCATTCCGTTTACAGCGGCGAAGGATGCGCGCAAAACGTTTACGGTTAAGGAGGGAATCGAATTACAGTTGGCGGCGGCAGAGCCGTTGGTTGTGGATCCGGTGGCGATGTGTTTTGATGAGTTTGGGCGGTTGTTTGTAGTGGAGATGATTGGGTACTCGGAACGCCAACACGAAAAGCTAGGGCGCGTGCGGCGGTTGGTGGATACGAATGGCGATGGACGGTTTGATCAATCAACGATTTTCGCAAAGGGCCTGGCATGGCCGACGGCGTTGTTTTGCAGCAAGGGCGGTGTGTACGTGGGGGTGACGCCGGATTTGTTTTTTTTCAAGGATACCAACGGCGATGGCGTTTCGGATGTTCAGAAAAAAATCTTCACCGGCTTCGGCAAATCGCGACTGAATGTGCAGGGTATTTTCAACAGCTTGCGTTGGGGGCTGGACAATCGCATCCACGGCGCTACTGCGCACAATGGAGGCGACATTACCCAGCCTGATACTGACGGCAAGCCGGTGAGCCTACGCGGTCGCGATTTTTCCTTCGACCCGCGTACGCTGGAATTCCGTGCGGAGAGCAGCACCGCGCAGCACGGAATGAGCTTCGACGATTTCGGGCGCAAGTTTGTGTGCAGCAACAGTAGTCATATTCAGGCCATCCTGTATCATTCGCGCTACGCCGGCCGCAATCCGCACTACGCTCTGCCGAGCCAACGCGTGAGCATCGCCGCCGATGGCGCAGCGGCGCCGGTGTTTCGCCTAAGCCCCGACGAACCGTGGCGCATCGTCCGTACGCGCTGGCGTATCGCCAAGGCCGTGCGCGGGCCGGTGGAAGGCGGCGGTCGCGTGTCCGGTTATTTCACCGCCGCCACAGGCATCACCATTTATCGCGGCGATGCGTTAGGCAAAGCCTTTCTCGGGAACGCGTTCATTGCCGACGCTGGCAGCAATCTTATCCATCGCAAGCTGTTGCGTTACGACGGCGTGCAACCCATTGCCGTGCGGCCCAAGGATGAGCAACAGCGCGAGTTCATTGCCTCGACGGATAACTGGTTCCGGCCCGTGCAATTTGCCAACGCGCCCGATGGCTGCCTTTACGTGGCCGATATGTACCGCGAAACCATCGAGCACCCGTGGTCCATTCCGTTGTCGATCAAGAAACATCTAGATTTGAACAGCGGAAACAATCGCGGACGCATTTGGCGCATCGCGCCCAAGGGGTTCAAGTCACCCAAGCGCAAATTGCCCGGCGAGATGACGTCCGAAGAACTCGTCGCCGCGCTGGCAAGCCCGAACGGCTGGACACGCGATACCGCCGCGCGATTGATTTATGAGCGGCAGGAAAAATCCGTCGTCCCCGCGTTGGAAAAATTGCTCGCAAATCCGTTTGAATCCGCCAGTGGCGTTCACGCGCTTTGGGCGCTGCGCGGCTTGGGCGCGTTGAAGCCCGTGCATATTTTGCGGGCTTTGAAAACCGGCGAAGCGCAAGTGCGCGTTCACGGGTTGATTTTAGCCGAGGGTTTTTTGGACAATAAAAAAGTTGCGACGGCTGTTTTGACGCAGTCGGATCACGAATCAGCAGCGGTGCGTTTTCAGTTCGCGCTCACGGCCTCGCGTTTTCCAAATAGTGATGAAAAATTTCTGGCGTTGGCCTTTGCGCTTGGTCGCGCCAATGGCGATCGATGGAATGAAGCTGTGGTGATGAACGCGCTCACCGCCAAACCTGGCGATTTGTTTGTAGCGATGAACCTTGATCCCGGAACTTCTGCCTCGGCTAAGCTTGAGTTGCTCAAGCTCATTGGTCGGCGCCATCAGCTGCGCGAAGCGGGCAAGGCGATGCAGGTGATTGCGCGGCGTCCGCCCAATGCTGAAACCATCGCGTGGGTCAACGCGCTCGGCAAAGCAGCCGGCCCATTGCCCGCGCTGGAAAAGGAAGCGCTGCGCTGGATGACGTTGCCGGTCGCTCAAAAATCGGATGCGGAATTGATTCCAGCGATGCAGTTGGTGGCGCGGCAAGGCTACGCGGTGGCCGCGCCGGCGTTGCTTGAGGCGGCGCGCAGTCGAAAGTCTGACACGGTGCGGGTTGCGGTGGTGCAAACGCTGGCGAAATTCCGCGAGGCAAAAGTGGCGGGCGATTTGTTGGGGATGTGGCCAATGGCTTCAGCGCGCGTGCGTGCGGAGATTCTGGCAGCGGTGGTGACGCGCAGCGATCGCGTGGCAGCGTTGCTTGCGTCGGTGGGAAAAGGTAGCGTGGCGAAGGGCGATATTCCGGCGGCAACGATCAATATTTTGCGCGGGCAAAAAGGTGCGAAACTGCGGGCGCGGGCGGTGGCGATTTTTGGCGCGCCGACCAAGGCCAAAACCCGGGCGCAAGTGGTGAAGGAATTTTTGCCCGCGCTGGCGTTGAAAGGCGATGCGGCGAAGGGGAAGGTAATATTCACGGGTCGCTGCGCGATCTGCCACAAGCACGGCAAGGAAGGCTTCGCGTTGGGGCCGGATTTGGTGACCATCAAAACCACCGGCCGCGAAAAAATTCTGACCAACTTCATCGACCCCAACCGCGAAGTGCTCGCTAGCTTATGTGGCGTATAATATTTCCACCACCGGCGGCGAAGAAATCGTGGGCCTGCTCGGCGAGGAAACCACCACGCACGTGCGCATCAAACTCCCGCTCGGCCAACAGCGCCTGTTGCCCCGCGCGCAAGTGAAAGCCATGCGCAGCGCCGGGAAATCCATCATGCCCGAAGGCCTCGAAGCCGGCCTCACCAAACACCAAATGGCGGATTTGTTGGAATTTATTTCTACGGTGAAATAGTTGCGCGACAAAAAAACCACCGCGGCACGTTCGCCGCGATGGTATGTGGAGGATCCAACCGCCCTCGCCTAATTAAGACTGGTCTAACAGAAAGCATTCCATTCAAAATCTGTGTTTTCCGGCGCACTTCAAAAGCAAGCCGGGCAGGGTTACTGGTTTACCGGTCGGTACTGGAAACCCTTTTTCCCGTTGAGGGCATTTCGTGTACAGGACTTGCACGCTCTCGCCCCTGTGCGTTACTCCCTCAACCGATCCTAAAGCTTCGGTGCTTTCCATTGTGGGATGCCGCCGTTTTTTATTTGTTGGTTGAACCACACGTGGAAGGGGCGCGTCTTGGACATCGGCGCTTTCTCGTTGACCATCAACGGGCGCGCTTCTTGCCAAAACTTGTCGTAAGCCGCACGCATTTTTTTGACGACTTCGGGGTGCGCCTCGGCGATGTTAGTTTTTTGGCTGGGGTCTTTTTGCATACCCGGCAAGTCCGGCACTTCATTCGCGCCAAACAAAAACCCCTTCGGATGCCGCTTGGCCATCGCTTGCACCGATTCATTGCCACCGGTTTTGGCGGCGAGCCCGTTACTTTTGCCGTTGTGAGTGGAAGCACGCTTCACCGGCTTGCCCGCCGGCAGCAAAATCGTCGTCGTCACCCCCATCGCCCGCTGATGCTTGAGCATTTTTTCATCCGTGCGCCCCGCGTAATTTGTGTGCTGATGGATATCAATAATGGGCTCAACCGCCTCCTCCGTATGCGCGCTTTGAAGCAATACACCGGTGGCCAGCGCAGCGGAAGTGGAGGCCAAAAACAATTATTAGCCCAGCAAGAACTTTGGCGTTGGTAATGCTCTGTTAAATTCATTCGCAAACGCATAACCAATGAGCTGCCTATCGATTGTCTACTACATCAAGGGGGGATCCCAAAAACGGTCAACCTAGATCCCGTTACCTAAGCTCCAAACGTGTGTAGGGACTGGAGATAAACGTCGGATAGGTGTTTCCTCGGCAAGTTATGACCTTTCGATGGTTACTGAATAGATCAATGCGTGAGGCCTTGGAATCGAGCTGGATTTCTACGGTCCACACGCCCTGGTCAGCATCGCGGGTCATTTCTTTAGTATTTTGATCGGGAATGAGCTCCTTCAAGTACCGCGGGCTTCCGTCAGGAGCGCGGTTATTCATCCACCAGATGCGTCCGCTTTTTTCGCCGGAGTTGGGAGGGAAACGCACCGTTACCTTCAGCACATCCTTAATGATTTTTGTTTCCATCGCGGGAGGAGTCAGAAGTGGCTCGGCGACTTCATCCGGGAAAAAATGACGAAGGAGGAATGCGGGTTTGTTTTGCTGATCACGTTCGATTTTAGGGTGCCCTTTTTTACCGTGGCCACTGTTTGCTCCGAGATACACTGGAATCGAAGGATGATGGGCCCCGCCCCAGGCCATATCGTAGGCAACCATGTCGTGAGTGCCGGGGTGAAACAGCATCTCAACGTCACGAGCCCGGAGTGCCTTTAGATTTCGCGAAATAAAAACCTGATCAGAAATATTCCGAGCGAAGCCTTGTAGCTCTTTCCAGGTGTGACCGGCGTTGAGCGCACGTTGATTGAAATTGGGGCCGAAATGCCCACCGGAGAAACCCCGTTGCTGACCTCCTACATCGAGATGCTGATCCCATGCCTTCCGATCGCAGAGCCGGAGCGGCGAATCCCAGATGGGTGACACGGTGGCATGGACCGCGGTCATCCGCTCGTCATGAATGATGGCCATGGATGGAGAGGCTCCATTTTTCGATCCACCGGTCACCGCGATATTGCCTTTTCCGAAGTGCTCCGTCTCGGCATAGGCTGCTGTGATGGCTCTCATCAACGTTGCTGGCCAGGCCCAGTACTGGATTTTGTAACGGGGATTCAGCGACTTCGAGAAGCGAGCTTCAGCCTCTCCACCCAAATCAACTTTGCCGTAGGATCCAGGCTCCTGCACAACGGTCATGACCAATCCAACCCCACCCTTGAGCAATTCGAGACTGACTCCTCTGGGTCTTGTTTCACGCTCCAGGTTCCTCGGTGAATTCCCACCGGTGAGGTGAAAACCACGTGCTTTGCCGTTCACAGGTACCACCATGCGAACTGGCAATCGGTAATCCTGCCCCGGCCATATTTCTCCAACATTGATGGTAATTAGTTTTTGTCGGGTAGCGATGTTGGGCCCTTTGACCGTTCGCCAATCCTGAAGGACTTTGATTTCGAGCGTGGCCGGATCGCGCATCGCATCCATGTCGAACACCTCCAAAGCTTGTGCGGGTGTCGACAAGACTTGAAAAAACCCGAGGAGATAGAGGGGGATCAGTTGTTTCATCGTTTTATCAAAAGTTTGAAATCATTTCGTCGGCTCTGAATGGGTGAAGTGATTCATTCGATTACGTTTATTTATTTTTCTTTTTTGCGATTTTTGTAATCCATCATGGCGTCAGTCGTGCCGACAAGGCCCTTGTTGTTGGTGATGCCGTGGAACACGAGAGGCATAAACGGTGCCGGATCTTCCTTCAAAGTCCAGGCGATCCCGCGCAACAAGAGCAGTCGATACATTGGATCGTAAAAGGTGTAAGTGTAGTGTCCGGTTGTGGTGCCGAAGACTCTTCCCTTGCCAGAAGTAAACGTCCAAAAAGCGTGGCTGCGCACGTCCTTACTCTTCAAGATATCAGCGAACGATGCGCTATCCTTGGTGGTTTTGGAACTAATGGCCCCGATGACCTCGACATTGTCGCGCGCGAGCAAATTCCAATAGGACTCGTCGTTCAACCGGACAGATTTCGGCAACCCGGAAAATATTGGATGCTCCGTATTTAAATACAATGGATGATCATGAGAAAACTTGCTCCACTGCGACGTTTTATTGCCCTTCCAGGAACATCCGATGCAACTGGCCAGTTTCTTCGCCCGTTCTACCGGACGGATGATACAGGACTCGTGAATTGAAACGACGCTGCCTCCTCCATCAACAAAGTCCTGAAACATAGCCAACTGCTCATCTGTGAGGTTCGGTAGATGCAGGTATTGGATCAAGAGATCGGCTCGATCGAATTGAGCCTTGGTCGGAAACTGAAAAGCCTCGTCCACCGTCACCCGCGGAATCGTTTTTAGCATGGGGACAAACAAATCCTTGATACGGATGTAGTCATGCTCACCGCCCTTGTGATCCTCAGGCCCGGAGAGCCAGAGAACCCGAATGTTCCGGCTCAGTTTGGCATCTCCCCAATCTCCGGTGAGTTTCATTATTGCCGCCTTGGCAATCGGCTCGTTGGGATGCGGGGCTATGTTTTTCGCACTATCAGCGGCGGCCAGCAGGCCGACGGAACCTATTAGGGCAATCAGGAGCAGTTGTTTCATAAAGCATTAATCCAGTTTTTCTTTCTCATAATCACTGGGCAACACCCAGCCAGTGCGGATCTTATGATCATAGGTTATGTAACTGGAATGATCTATTCATTTTCCCCCATGAGGTTCGATTGCCACCTCACAAAAGGTCAAGGTGGCGAGGCCATTAGTGCCGAGAAGAAGTCGGTCCTGACTCCAGTCGCGTTCCCTGAGATAGGTGATATTTGTCGCAGCGGTCGGTGCCTTCAGCTTAAGGATGATAAAGTTGCCGGACACTTTTCCAGATGTTATTTCCCCCGGTTTGTTGTCGAGGTAAAACTCTCGAATCAAGGAGTCGTTCCAAACTACCGGTTGGTCAAATTCGAGAGCTATCTCATCTTTCGCGGGACTTGTGAAATTCGCTTGGAGCAGGTCTGGAGGGGAGATAGAGCTTTTTTGGGCGACGCCGTAGAGGTCGCGCTCGATCATGGGCTGAAGCAACCGGGCAAACTCGCCCCAACCTTCGAGTGGAAAGTGACAACCGCCAGCTGGTTTGATTCCCAAGGTGGACTGGATGCTCATGTTAGAAAACAGCTTCGGCAGGGTGCGCTGGGCTTCACGGAGTCGGTCGCCCGACCCTTCCCGGCCACCCATCGCACAGGCATTCGGCCAGATTTGAAATATGTAGTAGTGATTGATATTGGGCATGTCCTGCTTCCATGCGGCGGACATCTCGACAAAGAAATCCTGATACGTCTCCCAGCCGTAACCGCCGGTAGGACCGGCCGCGCCCTGGTCGTTCTCGCCCTGGTGCCAGATGACCGCACGAATCCCGTGGGTTAACCGGGCCTGTTGCAGGCGCCATAGCATTCGGCCGTACATAGTCGTTAAGTCGGAGCGGTCAGCAGGCGCTGGCAGATGTTCGTCGATGCGGGACCCCCCAACCGCGGTCTGAATGATACAGACGGGAACCTGTCGGCTTTTCACCAGTCGTTTCGCCAGTTCCATACCCCACCATCCAAGGTGCGCCTCGTGTTCCTGAGCTTTCTTTTTCCAGACGGGTGAACACCACAGATTCGGGCGACCGACTCCGGACGCTTCGGCTTTAGTTATTCGTTTTTTCACCCAGGCGGCGCCATCCCCACGGCCGGTCGGCCCGCCGTAGCTGCGAATCCATTCGCTGGTCTCTCGAGGCGATTCCTCCCGCGTGTCAGTGGCCAAGGCATTCGATTGGCCATCGATCAAGTAAGCATCGCCACAGACCAAGTTGCCGGCACGATCGAGAACTTGCTCCTTGCCTCCTGTCACCGAGCCGAACTCGACGCGGTATTTGAACAAGCCCGGCTTAAGCTTCACCGCGAAGGCATAACTTTGGTCGTTGCCCGGGCTCTGCGTTGCCTTCTTGTACAATTTCTCCTCGGTGTAGACGCGGAGGAAAACTTTATCCGCCGGTTGGTCGAGGGCGCCGTTGTAATGGAGAGTACCTTCGTTGCCTTCGTTGCGGGCATAAAACTGGCCTTCCTGAGGTTTTTCTTCCTTGGCGGGGGGGCGCTCAACCCAAGCATCCTTGGCTGGCTCCTTGATCCGGATTTTCACCGAAGCTTCCACTGGTTCCCCCCCGTTGTCCATAATGGCCGTGACACGGATCGCGCCTGTGTACTGAGAGCGGCGCAGGATCAACCAATCGGGCGTGACTTGCTTGATGACGGCACCGCCTGATATAAGCCAACGGGTACGCAACTCTCCGGCACCTGCGGACTTCATCGCATCGAGGTTATCGATCCGGGGCATAACCTCTATAGAGTCTCTACCATTCCATGACTTGGGCACCTCGAGAGCGAATTGAGGTTCGGGGATGGTGTCCTTGATAGTGACGGGAACCTTCATGGTCTTGACCCCGCTCGGGTAGATCGCCTTGAAGCGTAGTGACCACTCCTCGTCACCCTTCACCCGCCCAGCATCAACAGTGTAAGAAAAGCGATCACTGGACACGACAGATTCCTTGTCGCCTCGTTGAATAATCCAGTAGACCTTTTCGGATCCGCCTGCCTTGGCTTTGAGCGTTATGCTACGCCCCTCTTCCAAAACGACCCTTTGCGGGGAAACCGTCAGTTCCGCACCGGGTTGGGCCAGCGTTCCGACAAGGGACTGGTTAGCCTTCTGGTTCTCATAGGAGAGTTTCACCCAGTCTGCCGATCGTTCGACTTTCGAGATGCGCACTTCGTCGATCGCGCCCACGAAATCATATCTGTTGTACCAGCCCCCCAGCCACATCCTGGCCGGTGTGCGAATATTGAGCGCGCTGCCTATTTTATTTGAGCCGTCGAGCCTTCCGTTCATATAGAGGCGTGACTCCCCTTCACGAAAGGTTTGCGCAACATGCACCCACTCGGACATCGGCAGGCGACTCTCGCTCTTGACGTTACCGTTCGAGAAATAGCAGTCCACACGGACTTGCGGAGGGCTCTTTACGCTCATGACCGCCTTGCCCTGGCCCTGCTCGTTTCCCCAGCCAACGGCCCTTCCGTTTGTCTTTTCCGCCTTGAGCCAGACGGAAGTCGTGAAAGGTCCAAGGCCGGTCGGCAGGCTGGTGATCCGCTCGCCGCAAGCGATGCCTTTGCCCGTGTCGAAGCGGCGGGCAAGACCGACTGCTCCGGGGCATGGTTCGGTTCCCTGATTGACGGGAGTGAGGTTGCCGGTTTCGTCCTTGAGTTCCTCACCCAAGTGCATCGCGACCGCATAGCCGTTCGAGTCGTTGAATACGGCATTCCCATTCGAGCCACTGATGGCGCCCGCCTTGCCCCAATGGAGCTTTATTTCCTGGCGCTCGTTGCCTCGGATGACCGGGATGCGTACCCAGATGCTCGCCTCACCTTTGTCTGCATCCCAATGATCGACTTGGAAAGCCAGCGGTTTGCCTTTCGATGAAAACCGAATGTCCGAACCGTTTCCACCGGCCTGTTTAAAGTCAAAAGTGTCACTGTTCAATCTGACGAGTACTGGAAAGTTTTCTTCCCGGGCGGAGGCAGGCAAATTAGCGCCGTTAGAGGTCGTTAGTAGGATCAGTGTTCCCTTGTGCTTCCAGTCTGCATACTGGGCCAAGGCAGTGTTCATCGCACCCCAAGGAAGAATCAGGGCGTATAATGGAAGGAGTAAACTGAACAAGCTTCTTTTCATTAGATTAATCCAGTTTTTCTTTCTCATAATCACTGGGCAACACCCAGCCAGTGCGGACCTTTTGGCCGCGGTGGAATTTTTCGTAAAAATTGTTCCACGTCTCGCTGGCAAATCCGTATTGATCAAACACCGCGCCTCGACCAAACATGCGTGGATCGCCCTGCTCTTTTAATTCGTTGAAGAGCTGCGTCTTGAGTGCGGCCTTGAGCTTAGCCTGCGCCTTGGATTGGGCCAAATCTTTCACGCAATCGCGGTTCGCCTTTACGTTGAACAATTCCTCAGTCGAGCGTTTACCAAAGTTCATCTGCCAAAACTTGTAATCGCCCGCGCGGCGTTGATTAAGCAGCAGCGTCTTGATGGGGCTGGCGTCACAGTTAAGGTAGCCCGTCTCCGGATTGCCGCCGGGCCAGCGCTCGGGCTCGAAATTGTGCAGGTACAAATGGTCCCCCTTGCGAATACCACGAATGGGGTAGCCACCGTTATTCGGTCGCCCCACATCGTGGCGTTCCTTGCCGAGCAGGACGTGATCGCGCGAGGCAATCACCTGACCTGATTTATTCGAGGCAAAAATATCAAACAAACTCTGGCCGCTCATCGGCTGCATAATCGGCGCAACTTTCTTCACGCCGGCTGCCTCAAGAAAGGTCGGTGCCAAATCAGTAAAATTCACGAAATCATCAACCTTTCGATTGCTTCCCTTTATGCCTTTTGGCCACCGGATCGCGAGCGGGATGTGGTTCGAATAATCGTAGGCCTGCCCTTTGCAGCGCGGGAAGGGCATGCCGTGATCGCTGGTGGCGACGATCAATGTGTTATCCAACTGACCGGCCTTTTCCAAGTGCGTGAGAATACGGCCGAGATGCGTGTCGTAATGTTCCACCTCGATCGAGTAATCAAGCATGTCACCGCGGGTCTCGGCGTTGTCCGGCCAGAAGGCTGGCACGTGGTCAATATCGCTAAGCTTCTTACCCATACGCAGGCCAACACCTTTCTCGTAAGCCCGATGCGGCTCGGTGGTGCCATACCAAAAACACCACGGCTCACCTTTCGGAGCAGCGTTAAGAAAGGCGGCAAAGTTGCCCGAGTAATCGTTATTGGAAATGGCCCGTGCCGGCGGTTTTGCTTTCTTGGCAGACCAGGCCTTGCCGGTGATATTGCGTCTCTTCCCGTTGACGTCATTGGCCACTCCCGGTCCCCAGCCTTTTCCAGTGTAACCGGTGGTGTAGCCATTGGCCGCCAGTACCTCCACGTAACTGCCAAACTTGGCTGGGAACACGTTCTGATGATTGGCCGCCGACTCCAGTTGCCATGAGTAACGGCCGGTAAGAATGATTGCTCGCGAAGGCGCACACTTGGCATTGGGCGTGTAAGCTCGAGTGAAGAGAATGCCCTCCCGCGCTACGCGATCAAATGCCGGCGTTTTCACCCATTTACAGCCGTAGGCACTGGCATGCCCAAAGCCCCAGTCATCGGCAATGGCAAAGAGGATATTGGGTCGTTGTGATGCCGCCTGTAGCGAGAACACAAAAACACAGAAGAGACCAATCAAGTTACGTTTCATAAAGCGTTAGAGGCATTCTGCTTAAGTTAAAAATTCAGGAAATACATGAATTACTATGTCCACTGAGAAATGAGCAATCATACGATTAGACTTCGACGCCAAACACCAACAAAAGAGTCGTGGAGCGCATACCCAGCAACCTCTAGAGTGAAGGTGCTTTCCATTGTGGGATGCCGCCGTTTTTTATTTGTTGGTTGAACCACACGTGGAAGGGGCGCGTCTTGGACATCGGCGCTTTCTCGTTGACCATCAACGGGCGCGCTTCTTGCCAAAACTTGTCGTAAGCCGCACGCATTTTTTTGACGACTTCGGGGTGCGCCTCGGCGATGTTAGTTTTTTGGCCGGGGTCTTTTTGCATATCGAATAACGCGCCCGGGACGGTTGCGCCTTTGCGTGCGGCTTGCGCGCCGATGTAGCGCCAGCGTTGGCTACGGACGGCAAAGTTTTTCCACTGATGCGTGTTCGGGTCCGTGCCGGTATTCCATCGGGCTCTGTGGGTGAACAAGTAGCGATCGTCGGCCAGCGTTTTCTTTTCGCCATTTAGCAACGGTAAAAGGCTGCGTCCTTCGACTTGGTTTTTCGGCAGCGTCTTGATGCCCGCGATGGCGGCGAAAGTGGGGAGCAAATCGATGTGGGCGCTGACGGTTTCGAAATCGCGACCGGCTTTCCAGTGGCCGTCCCAACGCACGAGGAAAGGCACCCGCACGCCGCCTTCATCGGCGCTTCCTTTTTGGCCTTTCATGCCAGAGTTGAAGGGTTTCATCGCGGTGCCATTGGGCAGCTTACCGAGCACTTGGCCGGCGCGGCCAGAGCCGCCACCGGTCATGCCGTTGTCGCTCATGAAAATCACGATCGTATCCTTATAAAGATCCCACTCCTTGAGCTTGCCCATCAGGCGCCCCATGTTTTCGTCAATGTTCTCAATCATCCCGTAAAAACCCGCCTGCGATTTACCGAAACCCAAATCGGTAAAGTACTTGGTGTTCTTGGGTGGCGCAATGAAGGGGCCGTGGGGGGCGTTAGTCGTGATATAAGCAAAGAAGGGATCATCACCATCCTTCTTGGACTTGATCCAACCCAGGGCAGAGGTGAAGAAAAGGTCGGTGCAAAACCCCTTGGTCTTCACAAACGACCCGTTGTGGCGGATGACCGGATCAAAATATTTGTTACCCGGCGCATCGGCGCAGCTGCAATTGTAGGCTTGGCCAATACCACCTGCGCCATGGATGAACGCCTCGTCAAACCCGCGCGTGTGCGGCTGGTACGGCTCCTCATCGCCGAGATGCCATTTGCCAAAAATGCCGCTGGTGTAACCGGCTTGCTTCAGCACTTGCGGCAGGATGGTCGCCTTGAGCGTCATTCGTTCACGCTCGAGGATGGTGTGGGTTACCCCATTCTTCATCGGGTGCCGACCGGTCATGATGGCACTACGCGTGGGCGCACACGTGGGGCTGACAAGAAACCGCGTGAAGCGTGTGCTGGTGTCATAAAGCTTATCAAGATTTGGCGTGCGAATCCATGGATGCCCGTGCCGGCCAACAGGGCCGTAGCCCTGATCATCGGTGATGACCAAAATAATATTTGGCTGCTTGGCCTCCGCTTGGTTTGAACCACAGAGGACACAGAGGAACACGGCAAAGAATCTCAGAAAGGATTGCATCGGCCGTTGATAAAGCAAAAAGGCCCGCTTGCCAACCCAAGGCTTGCCTTATTATCAACATTGGCAAACCTTGGCGGATGTACAGATTTTGTCTTCTTCTTTTGACTGTCATCCCACTGCTTACCTTGGCAAAGGAAGCCCGACCGAATTTTGTGATCATCATGGCTGATGACATGGGCCTGTCAGACCTTGGCTGCTACGGCGGCGAGATTGCTACTCCTAATCTGGATCGCCTCGCACAAAACGGCCTGCGGTTTACCCGCCTTTATAACAACAACATGTGTACCGTCACGCGCGCGGCTTTACTGACCGGCACCTACCACACCATTGCCTTCCGTAACCAAGCCATCAATCCACGCTGCGCCACACTGGCTGAAACTCTGCGCGCAGCAGGTTATGCAACGCGCATGTCTGGCAAATGGCATCTGGCCAAAATTGAAGATCGCAACCAATGGCCGATCCAACGTGGCTTTGATGAATTCTACGGAACCATCTATGGAGCCAGTAGCTTCTTCGCCCCCGCCTCGCTGAAACGTAATAATGCCGATGCCTCCAAGGACTTTGAAAATCCTGGCTACTATTACACCGATGCCATTAGCGATAACGCCGCGTCAATGATCGACAAATCGCCTAAGGATAAACCGCTCTTCATGTATGTCGCCTACACTTCCCCGCACTGGCCTTTGCATGCTTTGGAAGAGGATATCAAAAAATATAAAGGGCGCTATGCCAAGGGTTGGGACGCCTTACGGACTGAACGCTACGAACGCATGCGTAAACTCGGTATTGTGACTGAAGATATGCCGCTGAGTCCGCGCAACCCCAAGGTGCCGGAATGGAAAGATGCCGAGGCACCCGAATGGCAGCAGCGCCGCATGGAAGTTTACGCCGCGCAGATTGACCGCATGGATCAGGGCATTGGGCGCATCATTGAATCACTCAAAAAAAGCGGACGCTTTGAGAATACCGTGCTGATGTTCCTCATCGACAACGGCGGTTGTCACGTCGAGTACACCACCAACCGCAAAGGCCCTTATCTGCCTGAGAAAACGCGTGCGGGTAAACCCGTAAAAGCGGGCAATGTCCCCGGGTTGATGCCCGGCCCCGAAAACACCTACCAGAGCTATGGTTACGGTTGGGCTAATGCCAGTAACACACCCTTTCGCCTCTACAAACAGTTCTGCCATGAAGGAGGCATACGCACACCCCTCATCGTCCACTGGCCGGCCGGTTTAAAAACCAAATCCGGGAGCATCACGCGGGAGGTGGGTCACGTATTTGATGTCATGCCTACCTGTCTTGATCTCGCCGGCGCAAAAACACTCACCCAAATCAAGGAGAACAAAACCTATCCAATGAACGGCAAATCACTGGCGCCACTTTTTAATGACAAAACCCGCACACCGCATTCGGTTTTGTACTGGGACCATGCGCAAGGCGCAGCCATCCGCAAGGACGGCTGGAAGCTCGTGCGGGCCGGACGAAAGAAAGGCAAATGGGAACTCTACCAGATTGATGAGGATCGGGTGGAGTTGAAGAATTTGGCTGCTAAGTATCCGGATAAGGTTGAGACGTTGTCTGCCGAATGGGCTAATTGGCGAAAGCGCACTCGTGCGATGGAATAAATCCAAGCCCTTGTACAAGTGCATCGGGATGCATATCCATTATAATCTTTGTTGTTCTTTGTAGTAGGTAGGTGCGAGCAGTTTCCTGTAGGGTGGCGGCGCATGAAACAGATTCTCTTGATGATTGCGGTGGTGGCGGTGGTGGGGTGCGGGAAGAAGGAACAGGCTAAATTTCTTTGGGAATTTGAAACGGGAGGTGCTCTGTCCTCCTCCCCCGCCATCGGATCTGATGGCACGGTTTACGTCGGGTCAGATGACAACAAGCTCTATGCCATCAATGGCAAGAGTGGGGTCAAGCGATGGGAATTTGAAACGGGATTTCATGTGTCCTCCTCCCCCGCCATCGGTTCTGATGGCACCCTTTACGTCGGGTCAGTTGACTACAAGCTCTATGCCATCAAGACCGACTCCAAAGACCTCGCCAAAAGCCCGTGGCCCATGCGTGGACAGAATGCGCGACATACGGGGCGTGCTTCGGCGAAGTGATTTTTCATCTTTTCATCGTGAGGCGGTGTTAACCAAGGGGGCTATTATCCCAACGTCCGCTAGATGTCGTTTATTGCCTGTGCGTTCAGTTCTTGAGAATGCATAGCGGAGAGCATACACTGTACATCGCATGAGCGAAGAACCAACCAAGTGCAGGAATCCTGATTGTGAGTGTGAAAATTGCACGTGTGATCCGTGCGAGTGCACCAAGGAAAACCCCTGCGCCTGCGGGTAATCCTGCGGTTTGTATCAACCCTCGCTCCCTCCAGTTCACTCCTTGGGAGGCATGGCGGTTCGATAATTAATTCCAAAGTTCTCCATCTATGAAACCACGTGTCAAACTGGCTGAGTCAACATTCACAGGTGGAATATTATCTCTCGTCGAGCACGACGGCTCCTATTCGATTTCTTTGGATGGCAAGGAGTTGATGCATTCGCGTGCCAATGAATCAGAGCTCCTACTCGGTAGCTTGGGTGTCGCCCGATTGGGCAATAAGTTGGCCGGACGTGTCTTGATCGGGGGACTTGGGCTTGGGTATACCCTCAAGGGACGTACTGGAATCGGTTGGGGATAAAACTATCATTGAGGTGGCCGAAATGATCCCGGAAGTCATCGAGTGGAATCGAACCTATTTGAAAAACCTAAATGGTTCGCTGCTCGACCATTCACAGGTGGAGATTCTAACGGTGGATGTGATCCGTCTGATTCAGGAGGCCAAGCCCAATACCTATGACGCAATCTTGCTGGACGTTGATAATGGGCCCAATGCCATGGTGTGTGAGACCAATGCATCCCTCTACTCCAAAAACGGGATTCGATCCATCTGCAGAGCATTGAAGAACAGTGGACGGCTGGTAGTTTGGTCGGCTGGGCCGGACCACGGATTTGAGAAGCGTTTGGAGCGAGCCGGACTAAAGGTGGAAGCAGTTCGCGCCAAGGCCCACGCGGGTGCCAAGGGCCCTTCTCATTTTCTCTATGTGGCTGACTTTTAGCATAACGACAAAAAACGGAAGTAATTGTGAGGGGTCGTTGCTTCTCAAGCCTCGTTAAACCAGTAACTGTTTTACCAAGCCGGTGCTGTCAGCATAACGGTCTGCCTTCAAGCCCAAGGCTTGCATCTGGGTAAACCAGAGATTGGCCAAGGGTAAACCCTGATTGGGATTCACATATTTGCCTTTCTCTTTGGGAGTCGGTCCGGAGGTTGCTGACAGGTTCACGTGTTTGCCGTTGAGGACCTTCCCGCCGCCTGAGCCCGCTACAATAATAGGCAGCGCGCTATACTGGTGGGTGGCGCCATCACCCAGACCGGAGCCGTAGGTGAAGATGGTGTTGTCCAACAGCGAGGTGCCATTGGCCTCCCCAATCCTGTCCATCTTCTCAACGAGATAGGCAAACTGCGCCATGTGGAATTGATCCACCTTTTCCAGATCATTAATAAACTTACCCTGATTATGCGACATGCCGTGATGACTGCGCGGCTTATCAAACAGGCTCTCGTACAGGTAGGGCGTATCCCAGCGCTCGGGGCCAATCATGAAAGTGGCCACATTGGTCAGGCCGGTTTGCAGGGCAACGACCATGAGATCGCCCATCACACGGATGTATTCGCCGCGCGGCAAATGAGCCTCGGCCGGTTCGGCGAGCTTTACTTTGTTCAGCTCGCTTTTCATTTGCTCAAGGCGGTCGACCTGTTTTTCGATGGAACGAATGGAGTCAAAATATTCGCTGAACTTTTGCTGATCCGCGTGGCCGAGCTGTCGCTTGAGTGAGCGCGCGTCTTCCAAAACGAGGTCGGTGATGTTCCGATACGCCTGCAACTCGTGCGTGCCAAACAACCGCCGATACGCCTTGCGCGGGTCGCGCATGCTCGGCGCCACGTGACCGGTGCCGTACCACGAGACGTTATCGAAATGGATGGACTCTTTATTATCCTTGTGGCTGTTGCTGCTGAACTCCAGCGTGCGGAAGGGCGTGTTCGCGCCGAGCTGTTCGCCGAGGATGTGATCCAGCGTGCGGGCCTGCGGGTACGGCGATTGCTTCACCGTAAACGAGCCGGCGCTGGTGAGGAAACACGAGGCGCACTGGGCGTGGACATCAGTGCCGGGCTGAAAGGTACGGTCCAGTCCGGTAACCAGTGTCACCTTATCCTTTACCTTCGCCAGCGGCTGCAGCGTGGGCGTGAGCTTGAGCGGATGAACGCCTACGGGAATCGCGCACCATTGCCAAGCGCTTGCCGATTTGAAGTAAATTTGGGAATCGGGCCGTTTGCCTCACCCGGGAAGAAACCGCGCCGCACCACCCCAATGGGCACATAAAAAAATGCCGCGCGCTTGGCCGGTGCCTTATTGGCCGCCGCCAGCCCAAGACTTTCCAGCCACGGCAGACTCAGGGCAGCCCCGCCCAGTCCCCGTAAAAAAGCGCGTCTCGAAGTGTGCGTCATCGTGTTGTTTTGATACTGTTTTTCGGCGGATTTGCCGAGGCTGTTTTTGGCCGCGGCTGGTTGACGAATGGCGCGCTTTGCACCACCTCGTGAATGAGCGTTTGCAGGCGGTAGCCATCGGCGATGGCCTTCGCGGTGATGCGATCCAGCGCGGGCGCATCGGTCGGCGTGAGGCCGCGGCCCAGCGCGTACGAAAGCAAATGGCCGGCAAAGCCGCGAGTGAAGCGGTCTTTCTCGGCGAGGATGGCGTCTTTGAATTCCACCACGTTGGTGAATTTATGTTTGCGGAAGAGCACGCCCGAGGCGTCCACCGCGCGGCCGTTTTCGTAGCCATCGCGCCAGCGGCCGACGGGGTCAAAATTCTCCAGCGCAAACCCGAGCGGATCGAGCTTGGCGTGGCAGCCTGCACAATCGGCACGTTCGCGGTGTGCGGCAAAGCGTTCGCGCATCGTCAGTTTTTTGTCCGTTGCTTTCGGTTCCTCCAACGGGGGCACATCGGCGGGTGGTGGTTCGGGTGGCGCGTTGAAAATCACCCCGGCAATCCACGCGCCGCGCGTGATCGGCTTGGTCTCATCCGGACCGGAGGTCATCGTCATGACTGCCCCGGTGGTAATCACTCCGCCTTGCCGGCGATCGGTTATGGGTTGGCGTGTGAACTGCAGGGTGACCGGCCCGGTGATTTTCCCCACTGGCTTGTCGCCATACCATTTGCGCAAACGACCTGAGCGGTAAGTATAGCTTGAATCAATGAAATCAAGAATTGACCGGTTCTCAATGAGCACTGTTTCAAACAGCAGTAGCGGCTCCATCATCATGTCCATCGTGGTGCGATAGTTGGGCGCGGCGTAAAAGAAATCCTTGTACTTTATTTCATCCGGCACGGCGGACACAATGCGATCGAGCTGCAGCCATTGCGACGGGAAGCTGTCGCAAAAGCGCTTGAGCTTCGGGCTGGCAAGCATGCGGTTCACCTGCGCCGCGCGAACTGCCGACTTGGCCAGTTCGCCGCTGCCCGCAAGCTCCAGCAATACGTCATCCGGAATGCTGCCCCACAAAAAGAAAGACAAACGCGAGGCGAGGTCGTAGCCGTCCAGCGGATCTGTTTTATCCGAAGCCATCGGCCGGTTGTACAGATACAAAAACCGTGGCGAGGACAACACCGCTGAGGCGGCTTCCTTCATTGCTTCAGTGAAACCCATACCCGAATCAATTTGCCGGTGCACATGTTGTGCGTAGCGATTAAGCATTGCCTCCGGCACAGGACGGCGAAAGGCGCGGGTCATGAATTTGCGCAGCCGCGCGCGCACCGTATCCTTCACATCACCCGCCGGCGCTGTAGGGGGCGCCACAAAAAACTCCTTCCAAATCCCCACCGTGCGCCCGTCGAAATTCGGGCTCTGCACAATGCGCCGACTGAGCTTGAAAAATGCCTCCAACAAAAACGGCGACAACGAAAGATGATCGCCGCGATTATCGAACCCATGCTCCGCGCGCGGGTCCTGCGGGAATGGCCCCACCCCCGCCAGCCGCGGCTCGATGAGGCCGGACTTGCCCAGCGGCCGGCTGCTCACCGTCACCGTGTTTGGCATCTTCCCGCCCAGCGCTTTGGCGAAATAACCCGAGCGGTCGCGCATCATTTTTTCCGGCAACGGAAAAACCGAAACCTTCAGCCCCAGCAAATCCTGCACCGCATTATTATACTGCAGCCGATTCATCCGACGAATGGGCGTGGGTGCGAAGTCGGTCCCAGCCGTGGCTGCGCGCAGGAGTTTTTGGAGGTCGGCCACCGCCGCCGCGCGCGTTTCAAGCTTCAGCGGCGGCTCCTTTTCCGGCGGCATCTCGTTTGTGTCCAGCACCTCGAGAATCGTCTGCAACCGTTCCAAATCCCCCGTGAGCTGCGACGCTGTTTTGATTTCCAGTAAGTTCAGCTTCCCCTTCACCTTGCCGTCTTGGCCGTGGCACTTGATGCAGCTTTGCTGAAACATCGCCAGCGCAACGTCGCCATCCACCGCTTGCGCGTTCCAGCTCCATCCGGACATCGACAGAATCACCACTACAAAAATGTTGCGAAGACGTTGCATTCTATGCGGACTTTTGGATTCCCAAGTTCGTCCCTCTATTCAAACGGACGCCCGGCCGGAATCGCTGAATTCCAAACACCGCGCGCGGGTCGAAGTATACGCGGGCGATATGAGGCTTGTCACGCATTCCGCCCGCGCGTATCGTTTCATCTATGAACCGTCGCATAAAACACTGGCTCATTGCGGTGCTCCTCTTGGGGAGCGTTGGCGTGAGTTCGGCGTGCACCGTGCCGGTGTTTCGGTTTGCGCTGGAGCAGTGGCCGCCGGATCAATTTGAGGTGGTGCTGTTTCACGAGGAGCCTTTGACCGCCGCGCAAAAGGCGTTGTTGGAAAAAATTCAACCGACGGAAACCGAGAACACCTCCGTCCCCAATATGCGCATTCATCCGGTGGACCTCGCTGCCTCGCCCGATCCGCGTTGGGTGAAATGGTGGAATGAAAACAAACCCAAAGATTCAACCATCCCCCGCCTCGTGTTTTTTTATCCGGCCAGCACAATGAAGCTGACGCCTATGTGGTCGTGTGATTTCACGGCGGATTTGGTTAGCAACGCGCTGCAATCGCCTGCGCGCAAAAAGGTGGCCGCCCAACTCGAGGCCGGCGACAGTGCTGTGTGGGTGTTGGTGGAATGCGGCGATAAAACCAAAGACACCGCCGCGCGGCAGCTTTTGGAAACGCGCCTCCAAATCATGGCCAAAAAATTGAAGCTGCCCGAGGTGAAAACGCAGGACATCCAATCCGGATACTTATCCATTCGACCAGAAGATTTGAAGCTCAGATTTTCAGTCGTCACCCTGCGCGCCGGTGACGCCGCCGAGAAAGCCTTTCGCGAAACGCTTCTCAACAGCGAGGATGACCTCAAGGAACTGCAACATGAACCAATGGTCTTCCCCGTTTTCGGCCGCGGCCGCGCGCTGAACGCGCTCGTCGGCAAAGGCATCAACGCCGACATGATCGATGAAGCCAGTGCCTTTCTGTCCGGACCCTGCTCCTGCCAAGTAAAGCGTCAGAACCCTGGCTTCGATTTGCTTACCTCCGTCGATTGGGACCAACTTTTAGAAAATCAGATTCGAGCTTACGATGACCGCGCCCAAGCCAAAATCTCTGTGGAATCCCAACCTGCCGAAGCCGAAGCCAGCCAGCCCAACGAGCTCGCTCAAGCCGGCAACACTCCCGCAACCAACCCCAATTCTCCCACTACCGAGACCACTGCTCCAACGCGAACACTTTTCGCATGGCTCCCTCTCGTTGGTCTACCTATCCTTCTTGTGGGTGGGTTAATTGTTTTCTTTGGTCGTCAATCAGACAACTAACCAAAACTTTCCTCAGTGCCATTCTAACTTCGCTCGGAGGTTTATAGCTCCACTCGAGCCCCATCCTGTTTGCTGGATTCGATGCAGGCCATCGTGACTTGTTGAGTTTTTAATACGATGTCGCCCCATGTTTTATCTGGTGTGCCATTGAGAACAATCTCGCCGAAGTTGCGGAAGAGGCCTGTTTCCTGCGCGGTGGGATGGCTGCCGCCGTATTCACGCACAGACACCACTCGGTCGTGGCGTTCCATGTTGAAATCACACACGTGTTGGTTGCTTTCGGTATTGCTTACCGTGAAGCAAGCTTCGCTGCCGTAGAAGGGCACTACAAAATCGTCGAGCAACAGCGTGCCTTCAGTGCCGCACACATGCGCCCATTGTTGGTTGGCGGTGAGGAAGGAGCAGTAGAAACTCGCAGTCACGTCGTTATCAAAAAACAGCTCACCGGAAAATTCCATCGGCACTTTGTCTGGACTATCACTCCGCGCGGCGCCGCGTAGCATGCGGCCGCTCACGGCCTTGGGCATTGCGTAATCCATCACCCACAGGTTGAATCGGATATTGTACCAACCGAGATCGCCAAGGCAACCGAGCGGTTCAAGGTCGCTGTGCATGCGGATGTTGCCTTCGCGAAAATCTTCGCCGCCATTGAAACTGAAAGCCGAAGAAATACGGCGCAGTTCGCCAATGCTGCCGTCGGTCAATGTTTTGCGTAACGCATCCAGTCGTGCACTGTGCATGAACATTACGCCATCCATAAACTGCACACCCGCCTCATCACACGCGGCGAGGATTTCCTCCACCTCAGCCACGTCCACGCCGCACGGCTTTTCGCACACCACATGCTTGCCCGCCTGCGCGGCCTTGATGGCCCACTCCGTGCGCACACCTGTTGGCAGCGGGATGTACACCGCATCGATGTCATCGCGCGCCAGCAACGCATCGTAGCCCTCCACTGCCTCCGGCTTTTCTGCAAAGGGCACATGTGCCGAGCATTCATCAATCCAAGCCTGCGCCTTGGCTCGTTCGCGACTGGCCACTGCGACAATTACGCCATTACCTGACAGCGCAACTGACTGCCAATTTTTCATTCCGATCCATGCGGTGCTCAGGAATCCCCAACGAACTTTTTTTTCACTCATGATTTTTGAAAGCGGTTCGCGACTTTCTCCGCATGCGGTTCATTTGGCAAGGACATTGGCACCGCAACAGCTTGCCAATTCGCCTGTGATGGGCACAATCGGCGGCTGTTACCCGAGATATGAAAAAACTTATTCCATTTCTGATGGCCGCGCTGGCTTTGCCGGCGTTGGGCGCGAACTATACTGTGGTGCCGAACTGGGCGAAGGTGCCCACGGGCGAAACACAAATTGGCAGCATGCACGGCGATGTGGCGGTCAGCTCGAAGGGTGAGGTGTACGTGAGTGTGCAGGGCGGGCCAAAGGCGGGCATTCAGGTGTATTCCGCCAAGGGCAAGTATCTACGTAATGTACCTGGTGCGCCGGGAGACTTTCACGGGTTTGTCATCAAAAAATTGGCCGACGGTGAACACATTTATGGTGCGCGTTTGGGCGGGCAAAATATTTTGAAGCTCACGCTCGATGGCAAGGTGAAGCTCGATATCCCCGGCTCAGTCATCCCGACTAAACTTAAAAACGGCAACCGTTTGCGCCTCACGGCGATGGATGTGGCGCCCAATGGTGATCTTTTTGTGGTCGATGGATATTCATCGGACAGGATTCATCATTTCGATAAGGCCGGGAAATACCTCAAGAGTTTCGGCGGCAAAAAAGAGTTTGGCACGAAGACGCTGCATAAAATCTGCATCGACACGCGGTACAATCCGCCGCGCATTCTCGGTGCGGACCGCGAAGGCCTGCGGCTCATTCACGTTTCGCTTGAGGGAAAATTCCTCGGCGTTTACGCAAAGGATGTTTTGCGTCCCGCCGCCGTGGCCGTGTATGGCGATCTCGCTGTGGCCGGCGAAATTAAAGGCCGCGCCACGCTCTACGACAAGTCCGGCAAAGTCGTCGCCAAACTCGGCCACAACACCACCCCCGGCGAAACCGCCACCAACCGATTGCCACCCGCCAAATGGCGCCCCGGCATTTTCTCTGCTCCGCATGGCGTGGCGTTTAATGCCGCCGGCGATTTGTTTGTCGCCGAGTACACCGTCTTCGGCCGCATCCACCGCTACAATGTGAAACGCTAACACGGTGAAAGATTGGATTGTCGAATAGCGTTTGAGTGGTAACGTCGGATTGACATGCGACAGTGGCTTATCATTTTGGCAGGGGTGGTGATGGCATCGATTGGTCGTGCTGCGCCAGTCACGGAATTGCCGTGGTCGTTCGAGCCGCTGGCGGTTCAGCTGCTGCCGAAAATCAAAAACGCTTCGTGGCCGCAAGCGCGCCTTGACCATTTCACCCTCGCGCGAATGGAGTCGAAAAGGCTGTGGCCCGCCAAGGCCGCAACCGACCGCGTGCTGCTGCGGCGGTTGTATTTTGACCTCATCGGTTTGCCGCCGTCGCTGGAACAGCTTGCGGCATTTCGGAAACGCGCAATCGTCAATCGCAAATCGGCAATCGAAAATGAAATCAACGCGTTACTCGCTTCGCCGCATTATGGGGAGCGGTGGGCGCGGCATTGGCTGGACCTTGCGCGGTACACGGACAAGACGGCGAGTTGGCTCAACTCCACCGCAGCCGCCTGGCGTTATCGTGACTGGGTGGTGCAGGCGCTCAACCGTGATCTCCCTTACAATGACTTCGTTAAACAGCAGCTGGCCAATGACCTCATAGAGGGAAGCGATCCAAAGAACAACGCCGCGCTAGGCTACCTCGGCCTGAGCCCGACCTACTGGAAGGAACTCCAGCTTCCACCTGAGATCATCAAGACCACCGTGGCTGATGAATGGGAGGAACGCATGGATGCGGTAGGCCGCACTTTTCTCGGTCTCACTTTGGGCTGCGCGCGCTGCCATGACCACAAATTTGAACCGGTTACTCAGGCCGACTATTACGCCATAGCCGGCGTCTTCGCTAGCGTGCGAATCGCCGACCGACCGATGGTGAGCGAACAGCTTTGGGAGCCGGTCACCAAGGCACGCTCAGAAGTGAGCGAGTTAGAAAAGAAAGTTGCAGCGTTGAAAAAGAAAAAGCCCGCTGCCAATAAGGCCGGTACAGCAGTGAAGACCCCAACCTTTGCCAAGAACTATTCCGCAGCCCTCAAAAAATTGAAGCCCAAGATTCACGAGTCATTAAACGAAAAACCTGCGGCGCTTACCGTGGAAAAAGGCGTTGGTATCTCGGCAGATAACTACGCAACACTTAAGGAGGGACGATTGCATGCAAAAGTGAAGGATTTAGCCGACGCATACACTATCTCTTTTTGGTTTCGAAACGATTTGCCCAACAAGGCTCGACCGGTGACGGGCTATCTCTTTTCACGCGGTCCCAATGGTGGTGCGCGCGCTCCTGGCGACCATCTCGGTATTGGCGGCACCGCAACACAAGCAAGTGGTACCCTCTTCCTCTACAACGGTGATGTAGCCAAAGGATTTCTTGGTGGTAAAACCGTTATTACTCCGGGCACTTGGAATCATGTTGTGCTCGCGCGTAACGGCAATCACGCGACCGCTTGGTTAAATGGCGTAACCCTGCCGGAATTCGAAGGAGAGATAAAAGCTACCGCCAAGGGTTCGAAGGAATTCTTCCTCGGAGGACGCAATGAGCGTTTTGCCCTGATGAATGGTCGACTTGCGCATATGGTTTTTTTAAATCGGGCGGTGAACTTTACCGAGGCGCAGCAGCTTCATGGTGCCGCCGGCCAGCCAGCTGGCCCAATCACTAAGCCTTTGGAGAAGAATACGCCGTTGGTGGCGAAGGAGGATTCTAAAGCAGAGCTTAAAATGCTTGAGCAACAAATAGCCGCCATCAAAAATAATACACCCCATTATGATGTGCCGATGGTCAGCGGTGTGGCCGAAGCGGCACTGTTTGTGAACCCCAGGCGAAATGGTACTCATGGCACGGCCCTCGATTATAAGAAGGGTGAAGCGCGAGACTTACCGATCCACAAACGTGGCAATCCGAACGTGATTGGCAAGACTGTGCCTCGCCGTTTCCTTGGGGCATTTCCGGTGAAAGCAGATTCCCCACGCCGTTTTGAACGGGGTAGTGGTCGGTTGGATTTGGCCGAGGCGATGGTCGAAGAAGCCGCGCCCTTGGCCGCGCGCGTAATTGTTAACCGCGTGTGGCAGCATCACTTCGGCCGCGGCCTGTGCCCCACGCCGAGCGAACTGGGGCATTCGGGCGAAGCTCCGACGCACCCGGTTTTGTTGAACGACCTCGCCGCGCGCTTCGTGAAAAACGGGTGGTCGCTCAAGTGGCTGCACCGCGAGATTCTGCAATCGGCCACATGGCAGCAAAGCATTCACAATCCCTCCGCGCAAAAAACCGACCCCGCCAACGAACACCTCGCCCGCATGAACCGCCGGCGGCTTGACGTAGAAGCGTGGCGCGACGCTATGCTCCACGCCAGCGGCCAACTCGACAAAACCCTTGGCGGCGAGCCCAAAGACCTCAACGCAAAGGACAACAACCGACGCACCCTTTACGGCGCCATCCACCGCCGCGAGCCCAATCAATTCCTCCGCATTCACGATTTCCCGGACCCCACCGCGCACGCGCCCACCCGCCCACAAACCATCACGCCTTTGCAACAGCTCTTTACGTTAAATGGTCTGTTCATCCATCGGCAGGCTAAATCTCTTGCCGCCAACTTAATGAAGCAGAAGGAAATCAATGTGCGCATCCACGGGGTTTATCAGAAATTATTTCAACGAGCTCCGCGTGAAACTGAGTTGAAAATTGCTAAAAACTTTCTCAACGGAAAGGGAAACGATGCCTCCGCATGGACACAGTATGCCCACGCGCTGTTGGCAGGAAACGAATTCCAGTTTATCGACTAATGACTGAACCTTTTGACATTAATCGACGAGCCGCCCTCGCACGCATGGGTGCGGGTATGGGGACGTTAGGGCTGTTTAATTCGCTGCAGTCGGCAACGGGGATGGCTCCACATTTTGCGCCGCGGGCAAAAAGGGTGATTCATTTATTCATGAATGGCGGGCCGTTTGGGCCGGATTTTTTGGACCCGAAACCGGCGTTGAAAAAGTTTGAAGGGCAACGGCCGGAGGGGACGGATTTGCGCACGGAACGGCCGACGGGCGGTCTGTTAAATGCGCCTTATAAATACACGCGGCACGGGCAGAGCGGTTTGCCGGTAAGCGAGTTGCTGCCGCACACGGCGAAGTTTGCCGATGACTTGTGCGTGCTGCGCTCGGTGCACACGGACAACCCGAACCACGGCCCGGCGCTGTTGCTGATGAACAACGGCACGATGACGCCCAAGGTGCCGAGCATGGGCGCGTGGATGAGCTATGGTCTCGGCACGGAGAACGCCAACCTGCCCGCGTACATTGTGCTGTGCCCCGGCCGGCCGGTGCGGTTTTCCATTTTGTGGAACAGCGCCTTCCTGCCCTCGCAACATCAGGGCGTGTACATCAACCACTCGAAGATTGCGCCGAAGGAAATGATTCCGTGGCTACGTAACGCGAAGCTCGATCCCGCCGCGCAACGTCGGCAGCTCGATCTCATGCAGGCGCTCAATCGCGAACACCTCGCCGCGCAGGGCGGGGCGGACAACGCGTTGCAGGGCCGCATCGAGGCGATGGAGACGGCTTACCGCATGCAATTCGCCGCGACGGATGCGTTCGATATTGGCAAGGAACCGCCGAAGGTGCGCGAGGCGTACGGCAAGGGACACTTCGCCAATGGCTGCCTGCTGGCACGGCGATTGTCCGAGCGCGGCGTGCGGTTCATTCAGGTTTATTACGGCAACGGCCAGCCGTGGGACACGCACGCGAATCACAACAAAACCACGCCCACGCTCGCCAAGAATATCGATCAACCCATCGCCGCGCTGTTGGGCGATTTGAAGGCGCGCGGTTTATTGGAAGACACCCTCATCGTTTGGGGCGGTGAATTCGGCCGCACGCCCGTCAGCGAAAACGGCACCGGCCGCGATCACAACCCGCACGGCTTCATGATGTGGATGGCCGGCGGCGGCGTGCGCGGCGGCATGAGCTACGGCGAAAGCGACGACTTCGGATTCAAGGCCACGCACAACCGAATGCACATCCACGACCTGCATGCGACGCTGCTGCATTTGCTTGGCATCGACCACGAGCGCCTCACCCACCGCCACGCCGGCCGCGACTATCGGCTAACCGATGTGCACGGCCACGTGGCCAAGGAAATTTTGGCGTAGCACGTCCCCCGCCTAATTACGGCTACTCTTCCAGTTTCACCAAAAATTTCGCCGGGTCTTTTTTGAATTTCTTGATGCAGGGTTTGCAGCAGAATTTAATTTGCTGACCTTCGTGCACGATCACCACGGGGTCGCCCATAGAGTTCAGGTCGTTGTCGGACACGATGCAGGTTTTCAGCGGATACGCCTTGGCGTTCGCGAGGTCGGTTGAGTTGCAGCCCAACAGAAGCGTGATGGCGATGATGAGCAGTGTGTTTTTCATTTTTCTTTCAGTGTTGGTTTTTGTTGAATGGTTTTTTACCACTTGAAATTTAGGCCGATGCCAAAGGCGTGGTCGGAGTGATAACCGCCGGTGATTGACCATCGCTTGTTGAGGCGGTAGTCCAAGCCGCCGCGCCATTCCCAATCGGAGTGGGTGTCGTACTCGAGTTCGTTGACGAGGCTCAAGCGTTGGGTGAGTTGCAGTGATTTCGCCAAACCGGTGCGCAGGTCACCTTCGGAATCCACCGTGAGTGTGCTGTACGCGAGCAGCGGCAAGCGGTATTGCGCGCCGCTAAAGGCGCGGTCTTTCGCGTCGAGCTCGTTGGTGAAGCGGTAGCCGTACAGCGACGACCAGTTGTGGTTGTGATAGTATTTCCAAACGAGGTCCATTTCGTATTCCTCTTCTTCAAACCCATAATCCCAAGTGAAATCCAGATTGTTGCGGGCGTTCCGCCAACCGGCGCGGCCTTCGCTGAAATTATTTTGCACGGTGGCATCCATGTTGAAGGTCCACGGGTTCATGGATTTGTAATCCAAATTGGGTTTGTGATTCGCGCCTTGATCGTCGTAGCTGATGACGCGGCTCATCCCGGCTTTCATGTGATAAAGCAGGTGGCAATGGAAAATCCAATCGCCCTGTTCGCTCGCGAGAAACTCAATCGCCGCGCGCGCCATCGGCGGCACATCGACCGTGTGCTTGAGCGGCGCGAAATCACCTTGCCCATTCAGCAACCGGAAAAAGTGCCCGTGCAAATGCAGCGGATGATGCATCATTGTATCGTTAATAAATTTCATGCGCAGGACTTCGCCGCGTTTCACGGGGATGGTGGATTCTTCCTTCAGCATCTTGCCGTTGAAAGACCACATATAGCGCTGCATGTTGCCGGTGAGGCGCAGCTCGATTTCGCGCACCGGCGCAGTGGCCGGCGGTTGAGTGGAGGCCAGCGCCCGCAACTTTCGATAGGGCGACAACGGGCGCGGTGGCTCGGGCGTGTTGAGCGGCTGCTCGTCTTTTTCATCCATATTCAAAGCGGCGACCATCCAGTCCATCGAATACAAATCGGGCTTCGGAATATTCTTCGCCAAATGCTCCGCGCCCGCACCGAGGAAAATGGAAGCGTGCCCCGAGCCATCCTGCGCGGTGGCGCGCACTTCATAGCGGCCGCTCGCGGGTAGCGTGACGATTACATCATATGTTTCGCCCATGCCCATCAGCAGCCGTTTCACCTGCACCGGCTCAACGTTTTGGCCGTCCGCCGCCACAATCGTCAACGGGCCGGTGGCCGAGTGCACATAAAAATACGTGGACGCCCCAGCGTTGATGAGCCGCAACTTCACGCGATCGCCGCCTTTGCTTTCGAGCGGCATTCGCTTTTTGCCATTGGCCCAAAAGGCGTCGTAGGCCACATCGGAAATATCCATCGGCGGCATGCGCGACCATTCGCGCGAAAAATATTCGCCCAATGCGCCTGCCTTATGCGCGCCCCAAATTGATTGCATGTTGCCCTTGCGAATGGCGTACCATTCATCGCCGCGCAGCAACGTGCGCATCACTTCATCGGGATGCTCGTTGGTCCAGTCCGAAAGCACCACCACGTGTTCGCGATCCACCGGCGGGCCCGCGACTTGTGCCGGCTCCACGACAATCGCGCCGTACAAACCGCGTTGCTCCTGCAAGCCCTTGTGCGAGTGATACCAAAACGTACCGGCATGCGTCAGCGGAAATTCATAATCAAAAAATTTACCCGCCGGAATCGGCGGCGTGTTCAAGTACGGCACGCCATCCTGCGCGTTGGGCAACAGCAACCCGTGCCAGTGCAGCAGCGTGTCCTCCTTGGGCAACCGATTGTGCACGCGAATGCGCGCGGTATCGCCCACGCGAAAGCGCAGCGTGGGGCCGGGGATGCTGTCGTTGATGGCCAGCGCGGTCACGCGCTTGCCTTCGGGCGAGATGATCTTTTCGGAAATCGTCAAATCATATCGCACCACCGCGCTGTGCGCCACGGCCACACAAATCAGCCACACGGTGAGGGTTGTTTTCAAAATATATTTCATCATCAATAAATTGGAGCGTTGTGGTGGAATGCCTTGCATAGCAAAAGGCACACACGTCAAAAGCGGGAATGATTTCCCAAGGCATCTGCTCGAGCGCAATGCCGGGATCACGAGGTGAAAAAATCAGAGACGATAAACCGAATGAAGATGCCGCAAGGGCGGCCCGCGAAATTCTGCGGCGCGCAAAATGGACGCCAAGGGCATGAAGGTGAACGCCGGTTGAAGCTCAACGCTGGCGTTGTGATGAACGACGATGTTCGGAATCGAGAAATCAATCTTCACCTGCACGAGCCCCTTTTCCACACCCGGCTCACATTCGCACGGAGCGGGCACAAACGGATCGGAAGCATCCCCCGAAGGCTCAGTGTATTTGCTGCAACAACTGCCTTGGGAGTCCGGGGCAGACATCGATTCGGCTCGGCAAATGCAAACCGGATTGGCCAAACTCAAGGCCAATCCCGCCACAACGACTACCTGCCAGCAAGCTTTCACAAGGGCCAATGTAGCGAACGCATTCAAAAAGTCAACTTGGGCTTGGCAAAAACACAAAATCTTCCGTCATTATTTTCCCGTTATCCGCAGTGCTCAGGGTATGATTTAGCAAAACGGGCATTTTCCCGCCGTAACTATTATTGATGGGGCACGTCTTTTGAGGTATGAATTTGGTGATGGATGGACGTTTCAAACTTTGCTTTAGCTCGTTGATTTGCTTCGGCTCTTTTGCGGTAGATGCGGCGGAACCCACGGCGGCGGGGTTGGCGTTTTTTGAAACTAAGATTCGACCGGTGTTGGTGGAGCGGTGTTATAAATGTCACTCGGCCAAAAGCGAGAAGCTCAAGGGCGGGCTACTTCTGGACACGCGCGCGGGGATTCGCAAGGGCGGCGATTCGGGCCATGCTGTGGTGCCGGGGGATGTGCGCGGGAGTTTGCTGATTGAGGCGATTCGTTATGGTGACGAGGACCTCGCGATGCCGCCGAAGGAGAAGCTATCGGCGGCGGTGATTGCGAATTTTGAAAAGTGGATTGCCATGGGCGCGCCGGATCCACGCGAGGGTGTTGCGTTGGAAAATCCCGGTTGGGAGAAATCCAAAAATCATTGGGCGTTCAAGGTGCCAACCCAGCCGACCGTGCCGGAATTGAAGGACGTGGATTGGCCGCGGTCGGACATCGACCGGTTTGTGCTGGCAAAGCTGGAATCAAAATCGCTAAAGCCCTCCGGCGAAGCGGACCGGCGCACGCTTATTCGGCGGTTGTTTTTTGACCTCAATGGCGTACCGCCGCAACCTAAGGAAGTGGAAGCCTTTGTGGCGGACAAAGACCCGAAGGCATTTGAAAAACTGGTGGACCGGTTGCTCGCTTCCGAAAGTTTTGGTGAACGCTGGGGACGCCATTGGCTGGATGTCGCGCGTTATGCAGAGTCCAGCGGTAAGGAGGCGAACCTTACCTACCCGCATGCGTGGCGGTATCGTGATTACGTGATTGATTCTTTTAATGCCGACAAGCCCTATAATCAGTTCATTCGCGAACAAATTGCCGGTGACCTAATGCCTGCGCGCGACAATGAACACCGCGCCGAGTTAATGACGGCGACTGGATTTCTGGCCATAGGCCCCAAGTCGCACAATGAAAATAATCGTCTTCAGTTTGCCGTGGACTTGGCCGATGAACAGATTGAAACCACATCGCGCGCGATACTGGGGCTCACCATTGCCTGTGCCCGATGCCACGACCACAAGTTCGATCCCATTCCGCAGCGCGAGTACTACGCACTAGCTGGCATCTTCTTTAATACGGAAACCCAGTTTGGAACCGTCCAAGGACCGGGAAATCGCCGCAGCACTCCTTTGGTAAATCTACCGGCGGAGGCCGCCGAGAATCCAGGTGAGACTTTGACGGTCAGTACCCGTGCGCGTCTGGAAAAAATGTTGGTTGATAGCAAGAAAGAGCTTGAAGAATTGACCGCTCAGGCACGCAAAGAACGTGCGTCCGGTTCCGGGGATGTACAGCGAACATTCCTTCGGGCTCGTGCAGCCAGCGGTCGGGTGAATTCAATCACCGAGAAACTCAGTGGCTATACTGCGGCTGGTAAATCAATTCCGCGCGCAATGGGTGTGAGTGACCGAGGTTTTGTACGCGAAACTCGCTTGCTGGAACGCGGGGAGATCCAGCAACCCGGTGAAAAAGTCCCACGCGGTTTTGTCTCCATTGTAAACCCGGATTTCCGTGCAAGCTTTCACCGACGTGGCAGTGGTCGCCGGCAAATGGCCGAGTGGTTGGTGAGCCCCGGCAACCCACTTACTTCGCGCGTGATCGTTAATCGAATCTGGCATCATCTCTTCGGTCAGGGGTTGGTGCGCAGTATGGATAACTTTGGCTCCACTGGTCAGGCCCCGAGCCACCCGGAGCTTTTAGATCATTTGGCTCTCCAATTTGTAGATCAGAATTGGTCTGTAAAAGGTATGGTCCGCCAGATTGTCTTGAGCAGCACCTATCGGATGGCTTCAGATTATGATTCAGCTAATTACAATGCAGATCCGGAAAACCATTATCTCTGGCGCGTAAGCAAGAGGCGCCTGGATGCTGAATCGATTCGTGACTCCATACTCTCAGTCAGTGGCCTGCTTAAATGGGATCGCCCTCGCAGCTCGGCCGTAGCTAAAGCCGGTAACGGACAAGTAGGTCGTAGTCGCAACATTCAGATCCGCACCCTGATGGCACCTACAGATTACCGGTCAGTGTTTCTGCCCATCGTTCGCGATCTAGTGCCCGCTTCCCTTGATCTCTTTGACTATGCTGAACCTTCTCTAGTCACCGGCAAACGGGATGTGACCACCGTCCCCTCTCAAGCACTTTACCTGATGAACGATGCCTTTGTGATCCGGGCAGCGGATAGCATGGCCCGGCGCCTGTTCGATGAAGCTCCGTCCGGAGAGGAGCGGGTGGATTTCGCTTTCAAACTCGCCTACGGTCGCACTCCGACAACCAACGAAAAGGAAAAGGCGCGCCAGTTTTTCAATAGTTACCAGTCCATCTCGGATACTAATAATCCCGAGGGAAAATATAACCGAGGAAGCGCTTGGAGCAGCTTCTGCCAAGCCCTCCTTTGCAGCGCAGAATTCCGTTATCTTGACTAATCATGAATCCTAATTCCCAAGCTTTAGCCAATCTGTCCCGCCGTGAAATGCTCAAAGGCGTTTCCTCAGGCTTTGGGTATCTTGCCCTGGCTGGTCTTTGTGCTGAGGCTGCAGAGCAAAGCCCCTTGGCACCCAAAACACCACATTTCGCACCGCGCGCTAAACGTGTTATTTTTCTTTGTATGCGAGGTGGCCCTTCGCACGTGGATACTTTTGATTACAAACCCCAGCTCCAGATCGATGAAGGCAAGCCGGGTATCGGTCGCCGTGGCTCCCGCAGCCGGGCCAAGCTTCTGGGTTCACCGTGGGAATTCGCCCGGCATGGCCAGAATGGGCTAAACATTTCCGAGCTGTTTCCGAATGTCGCCAAACACGCGGACAAACTCTGCCTCTTAAACGGCATGCATACGGATCTGCCCAATCATCCCCAGGCGTTTGTGAAGATGCACACCGGCAATTCACAATTCGTACGACCTTCACTTGGGGCCTGGACGCTGTATGGTTTGGGTACCGAAAACAAAAATCTACCGGGCTTCATTGTGCTTAGCCCTCAAACTGGTTTGGGGGGTGCACAGAATTATGGCAGTTCTTTCCTTCCTGCCATTTATCAGGCTACTCCCATCCGCGGCAGTTCACGTGGCGGCAGCGGCCAAATCAATAATATTACCAATCCCAGGGTTTCGAAAGAGGCACAACGAATACAACTGGATCTGGTGCAGAGCCTGAACCAGGAACAGCTCAAAACAGGATGTGGTAAACCCGGCTGTGGAGGGTGTGATAGAGTCTTTTGAACTCGCCTTCCGTATGCAGAGCGAGGTGCCGCAGCTGATGGATATCAATAAGGAACCGGCAGCTATACGCCAAGCCTACGGCATTGGTAACCGCGCGACGGAGAGTTTTGGTCGCCAATGCCTCTTAGCCCGCCGAATGGCTGAAGCCGGTGTGCGTTTTATAGAGTTAAACTATGGCAACTGGGATCAGCACCGTACACTCAAGACTTCTTTGGAACGTAATTGCGGAGCGACGGACCAACCCATCGCCGCACTCCTTGCAGATCTTGAGAAACGCGATATGCTTAAGGACACCCTCGTCATGTGGGGCGGCGAATTTGGCCGCACGCCGCACGCTCAAAATAGCGATGGTCGCGATCACAACAACAAAGGCTACACCATGTGGATGGCCGGCGGCGGTGTGAAAGGCGGCATAGCCCACGGCAAAACTGATGAGTATGGTTACGCGGCAGTCGACGGCAAAATGCACATCCACGACTGGCACGCTACTGTTCTGCACCTGCTTGGTCTCAACCACAAAAAATTAACCTTCAATTACGCCGGCCGCGATTTTCGTTTGACTGACGTTCACGGAAACGTGGCGAAGGAAATTTTAGCTTAAGCTCGGTAGACATACTCTCGTCCATGGCAACGTGGCGAAGGAGACTTTGGCGTAGTTCATAGTCTTGCCTTCGCCGCCGCCGTACGCCACCATTCCGGCATGCGATTTACGTTTCAATTGTTGTCGGCGCTATTTCTGTCGCTCACACTTCACTCGGCGGATAAAAAGCCCAACGTCCTCTTTATTGCCATCGATGATCAGAATGACTGGATTGGTTATCTCGGCGGGCATCCGATGGTGAAGACGCCGTTCATCGACGCGCTCGCCAAGCGTGGGACGGCGTTTACGAATGCACATTGTCAGTCGCCGTTGTGCAATCCTTCGCGCACGAGCCTCATGACGGGGCTGCGGCCGGGGAGTACGGGGATTTATGGGCTCGCGCCGTGGTTTCGGAATTTGCCGGAGTTTAAAAACGTGGTCACGTTGCCGCAGTATTTAAAGCAACACGGAGGCTACACGACATACTCCGACCGGCAAAATTTATCACGGGCGTTACGGGCGGCAGAAAACCGACAAGGAATTTGACGTACTCGGGCCGGGGGCCAGCGGCGCACCGTTTCCCAAGGATAAGAAAAAACTGGTCACCACACCTTTCGGCAATCATCGCCTGGTCGATTGGGGCACCTTCCCGCATAAGGACGAGGAGAAAGGCGACTGGAAAGTGGCCGACTGGGCGGTCGATCAGCTCAATCAAAAGCCCAAGGAACCGTTCTTTATGTCAGTAGGCTTTTTCCTCCCGCATGTGCCGCTCTTTGCCACGCAAAAATGGTTCGATCTGTATCCGGACAACGACACGGTCCTGCCCAAGATTAAGCGCAATGATCGTGATGATACGCCGCGCTTTAGTTGGTACATGCACTGGTATTTGCCGGAGGTACGCCTCAAGTGGTTGGAGGAAAATAACGAGTGGCGAAACATCGTACGCAGCTACCTGGCCTGCACCTCATTCATGGACTCGCAGGTGGGCCGGGTGCTTTCAGCGCTTAAGCGCAACGGACTCGAGGACAATACCATTATTGTACTGTGGAGCGATCACGGTTGGCACGTGGGCGAGAAAGGGATCTCAGGCAAAAACTCATTGTGGGATGATGGCACGCGCGTGCCGTTGGTCTTTGCCGGGCCGGGCGTGAAACCCGGTCAGATCTGCGCCCAACCCGCCGAACTGCTGGACATTTATCCAACGCTAAACGAGCTGCTGAAGCTCCCCAAAAACAAAACCCTCGAAGGCCATAGTTTGGTGCCGCAATTAAAGAACGCGCAAGCGAAGCGCAAATGGCCGGCTATTACCACGCACAACCATGACAACCACGGGGTGCGCAGTGAAAACTGGCGCTTTATCCAGTACGCCGATGGCAGCCAGGAACTCTATGATATGAGGAAGGACCCCAATGAATGGACCAACCTCGCCCATGACTCAAAATATGCTGAGGTGATTGCCGACCACAAAAAGTTTTTACCCAAATCAAATAGGCAACCCGCCCCGGGCAGTCGCGCCCGTATTCTCACTTACGTGAAAGGCAAAGTCGTGTGGCAGGGTGAAGAAATCAAACCCAACGCCCCGATTCCGGGGTTGGAGTAAAAATATGAACCTTGGAAGATTAGAGAAAATAACAGATCTACGGGAAATTTGGAAAACCGAGGCTCAAGACTTTACTCCATGGCTGGCAGAGGAGGAGAATCTTTCTCTGCTCGGAGAAACCATCAACTTGGAACTAGAATTAGAAGCCGTCGAGAAAGACGTCGGTCCATTCCGAGCGGACATCTTGTGCCGTGATACGTCCGACAATTCCTTGGTGTTGGTGGAAAATCAGGTGGAGCGGACCGATCACACGCACTTGGGACAGCTGCTTACCTATGCGGCTGGGTTAAACACCGTTACGATCGTATGGATTGCAAAGAAATTTACGGATGAACACCGGGCAGCTCTCGACTGGCTGAATGAAATAACGGGAGACAAGATCAATTTTTTTGGCCTTGAAATCGAGCTATGGAGAATTGGGGAATCGCCCATCGCCCCAAAGTTTAACATCGTATCCAAGCCCAATGATTGGACGAAAGGAAAAGCTGCCAACACAGATAGCCTCGCAATCAAAGATCTTACCCCAACTCAACAATTAAAACTAAATTATTGGAAAAGCTTTAGAAGCTATATATCGGAACATAGCACAATACTTAGCCCTAAAAAGGCGTCCACCGACCATTGGATGTCTTTTGGGATCGGGACAAGTAAGGCTCATATAAGCGGATTGCTCAATACACAACAATGTTTGGTTTCGGTGTGCCTCAATATTAACTGGTCCGAAGAAAGGTTGGCTATTTTTCACTTACTAAAAAAAGAACGTGAAACTATCGAACGAGAATTTGGGAGCAAATTAGATTGGAAGGAAAAACCTGAAATGAGGACTAGTTCCGTTTACATACGAAACCAGGATATGGATCCAAACGAGACAAACAACTGGTCGGAGCAACACAAGTGGATGCTCGAGGGATTAGAAAAGTTTCGGGAAGTGTTCGGTGCACGAATCAAATCAATGGATGTCGGTGACTGGGAACCTGAGGAAATCGATACTGACGAGACCTGAATCTCCGCATACTCATGAACGGCCGAGTCACGGTTCGTTGAATCGCACAGCCTTAACTCAATCCTAAGGATAGTAACGCCGTTACCCCACAAAAGAACTGCCGCCCTTGGGCCTCGGTCGGTTACCCTCTGGCCACTTCATCATGCGAATTTTGCTGTTCATTATCACAGGGCTCTTCTTTTTAAGCCCAAGCCTCAAGGCCGCCAACCAATGGCCCACATGGCGCGGGCCCAATGCCGATGGCACCGTCACCGGTTGCCAACCGCCCACCAAATGGAGTGCCACCGAGAACATTAAGTGGAAGATCAAGCTGCCCGGTAGTGGCAGTTCCACGCCCATTATTTGGAATGAAAAACTTTTCCTGCTGCTGGCCGAGTCCACCGGCAAGCAGGCCAGCCCTGAGGCCATTGCCAAGACGCGCGTTAAGGTTGAGGGCAGCCCGCCCCTGCCCACCGTGTCCAATCCGGAGCCCCAGATCATTCACCGTTTTGATGTTCTCTGTCTTGATCGGCGCACCGGCAAGGTTCTCTGGCGCAAGACTGCAGCTGAGACACTCCCTCATGAAGGGCATCACCGCGATCATGGTTACGCTTCCTCCTCACCCGTTACTGATGGCAAGCATCTCTATATCAATTACGGATCGCGCGGGGTGCATTGTTATACTCTTGAAGGCAAACATGTCTGGAGCAGGGATCTCGGTAAGATGACGACGCGCCGTCACTACGGTGAGGGCAGTTCTCCTGCGCTCCACGGGGATACGCTGATCATTAACTGGGATCATGAAGGGCAATCTTTCATCGTCGCCTTAAACAAATTGACGGGTAAAACCCTCTGGAAAAAAGACCGCGATGAGATCACTTCCTGGGCCACCCCACTGGTGATCGTGCATGAAGGCATCCCGCAGGTGATTGTGAGTGGCACCCAGCGCGTGCGTTCCTACGAGATCAAGACGGGCAAGGTGTTGTGGGCGTGCGGCGGGCAAACGGTGAATGTGATTCCCACACCCGTTCATGGCTTGGGCAATGTGTATGTGGCCAGCGGTTATCGTGGCCGGGCCATGTACGCCATTAAGCTGGGTAACGAAGGGGAATTGACTGATACCAAGGCGATTGCCTGGGAAGTGCACCGGTCCACGCCCTACATCCCTTCGCTCTTGCTGCATCAAAAGAAGATTTATTGTTTCAGTGCCAATCAGGCGCGTCTTTCCTGTTATGAGGCCGCGGATGGTAAAGCCAACTACGTAAGCGAACCGATTAACGGCCTCTTCGGGGTATACGCTTCGCCAGTGGCCACTGAGGATAAAATCTTTATCACCGGTCGCAGTGGCAATATCGCAGTTCTAACCCCGGGCGCCACACTGAAGGTTGAGCAAATCAATAAACTGGGTGAACCGGTGGATGCGTCCCCGGCCATTATCGGTAATGAAATTTATATTCGAGGCCGCACTCACCTTTATTGTGTAGCCGAAACAAAAACATCTGCACCACCACCGACTCTCAAGCCAGCAGTACTCAAACCAGAACTCACTGCTTCAGTGGAACTCAATGATCTGGATCAAGACGGGGATTTGGATGTGCTGGTCGCCAATGGCCGACATTGGGGCGGCCCCAATCGTGTTTTTTTTAATAATGGCAAAGGTCAGTTCACCAAACTGGTTCCCTTTGGCACCGGCAAGGATCGCAGCTACGCCGCACGTGTCTTGGATTATAACGGCGATGGGCACAGGGATATTGCTGTAGCCAATGACCGGCAACAAAGTCGCGTGTACCTGAAGAAGAAAGGAGGCAATTATGCGGCGGGCCCGGCCATTGGCCCGCCAAGCCAGAACACCCGTAACCTGACCATTGCCGATATGGACGGGGATAAACGACCTGATATTCTCGTGGCCAACCGCCGGGCGGCAAATTTCATTTATTACAACTCAGGCAAGGGAGATCTGGTGGGAGGCAGAGTATTGGGTTCGGGTGCCGATTCCACTATTGCTATCGCTATTGCTGACCTTAATGGGGATGGCAAATCCGATGTGGTGTTGGCCAACCGGGACGGGCAACCCAATGCGATTTATCTCAATGTCGGCGGGAAAACTTTTGGCAAGCCCGTTGCCTACGGCACGGGCAAGGATAATACCCGCTCAGTGGGACTAGCGGACATGAATGGCGATGGGCACTTGGATATTATTGCCGCCAATGTGGGCCAGCCCAATCGGGTATTCTTTAATGACGGCAAGGGTGGATTTTCTAAATCAACGGAATTTGGCGGGGAACAGAACCCCTCATATTCAGTCGCCGTAGCGGATATGGATCAGGATGGAGACAAGGATATTGTGATCGGCAATGTCGGCCAACAAAACGTGATCTATTTCAATGAAGCGAAGGGAACAAAATATCGGAGTCTTTCTTTTGGGGTCGCCACCAGCGCAACCTATTGCGTGGCTTTGGGTGATTTAAACGGCGACAAATATCCGGACATCGTTATCGGCAACTCCGGCACCCACAACTTCGTTTACCTTAATCAGGGCAAAAAAGGTAAAGTTGGCAACCTGTTCCCCCCGCAACAACTTGCATTGAAACAGTAGCCAACAGTAAGTAGGAGAAATAAAAAATAGCACAAAAAAAGCCGCCCTTGGACCAAACCGAAGTTCAATCGCCGGACGGCTACCAATCCTTTTCGATCCGTCCCTTGCGGGCTTTCACTCGAAGGTCAATGCCCTTGGTAGGGCACCTGCCTGCTAACCCCTTCCTGACTGGCCCGAAGGCCTGACTTTCAGGTTTCCAGATTCCGACTGCCCCGAAGGACTGCTTTCTTCTGAAGTGGTCAGCTGGCTGACCGAGCTGCTCCGAAGAGCCGCTCAACGCAGAAGAAATTATCACAATTTCTCCCGCGCCAAGCTGGAGTTATTATTTCGTATGCACAGGGTTTTCACCGGTTATTCGCAGGGACGAATTTACCAATAATTAGAAGGGCTACAGCTTCTTCCTCAACTGCATGGTCCTGTAGATCTTCGAGATCCACAAATTCCAGAGTACTTATGTGAGTGGCTTTGATGTAAACCTGCGGTGCCATCCCATGATCCAATGCCTCTTTCCAGCGGGTGACACACAGGCACCACTTGTCGCCTTCCTCAAGACCGGGGAAATCGAACCCGGGGACTGGCGTGGACAGATCGTTACCCCTTGAGCGGGAGAATTCCAAAAATTCCTCAGTGGCCCGGATGCATACGGTATGCAACCCATGATCCCCCGGCCCCGTTGAGCACATGCCGTTCCGGTAAAAACCTGTCATTGGATCGGTGCAACAAAGCTCCAATTCACCTCCTAGTACATTGCTTGGTCCGGCCATAAGTCTATTAAAAAATTACTTAGCGGTGGCTGATGTAGATTTACGTGCTGACGGAGCACCTACAGCGATGCTGGTTTCGAGCTTTGCGTCACCCAGTTTACACAGTAGCTCACGGCAAACCTGCCAGTTTACTTTCGCCGCTAGTTTCAGCTTCGAATCGGCCGTGGCATCCTTGGGCGCAATGAAGGTTGCCAATACCGTAACCTCTCCTTCGTAGGTCGGCTGAACTGACTCTCCAGAACTTATCAGGTGAGGCTTGGGCCATTGAATGGCTTTCATCACAGTGCCTTTAGGCAGCTTCCACTCGATCGTGGTGGGCAGATAGGATTCACCTTTCTTGGGCCCGTAGATGTGCCAGCCATCGGCGATCTGGAAATTCAGTGCCAACTGAAATTCCTGCCCGGGCGCAACGGAGGTGTGGCTGGCCAGAGTGCGTAGCGTCACCTCTTCGGTGCGCGTGGCTGGCTTCACGGTCAGCACTTCTTTTGTAAGATTAACTTTGCGCTGGGGCATCTGGCGGTAAAACCAAACCCACCCGTGGGATTTGTAACCGGCGGTACGGTAAGGTCGGAGTTTCTGGTACAACTCATTGGCCGGCCGGCGCAATTCTTCCTGCCTGGCCTTAATCCGAGCAACCTTTTCAAGGTTCCCGGCCTGAAGGTTCAAGAGGCCCAGCGCTTTTTGCGTTGCCTCATCGAGTTGGCCATTGGCAGGTAGTTTATTGAGGCGTTGGAATTGCGACAGGGCGTTTTTCGTCTTGGGACCGAAATCACCATCCACCAAAAGATTGGGTGTGGGTTTTAGACGAGCATTGAGGGCTTGCTGAAGGCCTATGATTGGTTTGTTGACTTCCCGGAGTTGACGGGAAAGCTCGTTGATTTCATCGTAATAGGCCTTGTTCTGCAGCTCATCCAGTTCCGCTTCGAGAGCCTTCTTTTTCTTTTTCTCCTTCTTGGTCAAAGGCGGCCGGGTGTCGTAGGTGCAGGAGGTGAAATCGCCTAGCAGGATGTCGCGTAATCCGTCATTATCATAATCGATGATCGTCACTTTCGCGCGACTGCCGTGCACCTTGGGGATGTCGCCCTCCTTGATTCGCTCAAAGCCGGGATCCTTCAAGAGTTGTTGGGCTGCTGAAAATTTCGGACGGTTGTCTTGGCCCACATTGCGATGCCAAACGATCCGGCCGTACTCTGAACCGACCACCAGGTCCCGCTTGCCGTCCCCGTCCCAGTCGGTGTAGGCCGCATTACTTCCGGTAACCGAACCGGCACCTTTGGCCATCGGCAGCGACTTGGATACCGAATCAAACTTTGGAGTACTACGAGTGCCGACATTCTCAAACCATTTCGCTTTGCTAATGCGGTTGGCACAAACCAAGTCCAGATCCCCATCAGCGTCCATATCCAGAAGCTCTGTCGTGCAGCAGTAGCCTCCCTTAAGCGGGTTATTATTTTTATCCCTCAGGAGTGTTCGCTTGGCGAACTTGCCCTTGCCCAATCCGCGGAACAAATAAATGTCCTCATAAATTGAGCCGGCAATAACATCATCAACGCCGTCTGCATCGTAGTCCACAAACTGTGGACAAAACGTGCTACATCACGTGCTTGGAACTGAGGCGTTCTCGCCTCCCGCCTGAAGATATTTGAACCCGTCATACCGGGGAGAAGCGTTCGAACCCTTGTTCAGGTAAACGCGCAACCGGGCATTGGCGAGGGAACTCTTCGAAGTCGTTTCCCCGCGATATGTGCCGGAGCCAAACTCGCCAACCAAGAGATCGCGTTTACCATCACCATTGAAATCATAGACGTAAGGCGCGGCGTGGCCTGTGGTGACATCGATCGGTTTATCGCCGGTCAATAGCCGGACGCCCGGGGCAAAGCGGTAGTTGGAATCTACCGGTATCTTTGATCCGCTTTGGGCATATACCGAAATTGCTGTCGCAAGGCTAACTACCGCGACACTAAAACCATTAAACCAGAACTGTCGTTTCATCATTGAACTTCCATTAAAAAGTGAACTCGGAACCAACTGGCACTATTTAGTGTCAGTTCAACAAGGTCGTCAATGCAAATGCTGCAAATACATAAAGTCAATGTTTGCCACTACTTAACTTGCTCAATCAGGCGTTGGGTCAGGGCCTTTTCAAATAAACCTTTTTTAGGTTCGCCGTTCATTAGCACAATAATGCCCGTATCGTTCTCGGGATCACAGAACATCTGGGTGACCAAACTCGGGTACCGGCAGGGTGGAAGGCAGCAACTCTTCCTCGTTGAACGCCGGGATGGCAATGGTGATCAGTATTAGTGGTTTCTTCTATTGACGAGCCCACTTGCCCCATACCCGCAGGTATTCGGGGATCACCAGTTCGCCGTTGTTGTTGGTATCCAGTGCCTTGAAAATGGCGGCCCCTAGTTTGGGATCTTTGATCCGTTTACTGGCTATGAATTCAGCACGGGTGAGTTGGCCGTTGCGATTGCCGTCCATCGCTCCAAAAATCAGCTTTGCTTCATCGGTGATGATGCGATTTTCAATATATTCAAAGGCACTTACAAACCCATCTTGGTCATGGTCTGCCGCTCGAAAGATTCCTTGTCGAGCCTGCTGGTTCATGTGTACCCCATTCACGATGTATTCCTCCTTAGAATGGAGCCCATCTCCGTTGGTATCCAACCGGGAAAACACCCCGCGATAGCTTTGCCATTGACGGTCATTGAGAGCGAGGACGCCCTGAAACTTAAAAGCGATTAAAACCTCCCGTGGCGTTTTGCCGCCAATCAGGATCTTTTGCTTCGCGTCCTTAGGCTGAGCCAAGGCGATCAGGGGTAACAGGCAACCAGCCAAGAAGGCCGTGCGCAGGATCGTCAGGTTTTGGGAAAGATAAGTCATCGCGGTGTTCTCTCATTCTGCGCTCAGCAACATCCTGCAATCAAGCTTTGGTTATGTCTCCAGTGCCATCACCGCATAAAAAACTGTTCCCACTCCCATGATTCGGTACCCTTCAGGCCATGCGAATTTCCCACCTCATCGCCACAGTGTTCATTCTGAACTGTCAGGCTTATGCACAGGATATCAAGCCCAAGGCGGCCTATGAGACGGCCACGAACATTCTGTACCGCGAGGGTGCTCAGCTGACCGATTACATGAAGGAGCGATGCCGACTGGATGTGTATCACCCAAAACACATTAAGCATTTCCCCACGGTGGTTTGGTTTCATGGCGGCGGACTGAAGGCGGGCAATCGTAAAGTGCCGGAGGAGTTACGAGAGAAGGGCATCGCAGTGGTGGCGGTGAATTATCGACTGCATCCGAAAGTGAAATCGCCCGCGTACATCGAGGACGCTGCTGCCGCAGTGGCGTGGACCTTCCGCCATATTGAAAAATATGGCGGGTCTTCGAAGCGCATTTATGTAAGCGGCCATTCGGCGGGTGGGTATCTCACTAGTATGGTGGGCTTGGATAAACGCTGGCTGGCCACTCATAAGATTGATCCCAATGCCATTGCTGGGCTCATTCCTTATAGCGGGCATACCATCACCCATTTTACAGTTCGTAAGGAACGCGGCATTGATGGGAAACAACCGATCCTCGATGACATGGCCCCACTTTTTCACGTACGCAAGGATGCCTCGCCCTTGTTATTGATCACAGGTGATCGTGAGTTGGAATTACTCGGGCGTTATGAGGAGAACGCCTACCTCTGGCGTATGATGCAGGTGGTCGAGCATCCGGATACCAAAATCATGGAGTTGGACGGTTATAATCATGGCCAAATGGCGAAGCCCGCCCATCCGCTCCTCTTGCGATTTATCAAGAGGATCGAGAAAACCATCAAGTAATTCGGCTGGAATAATGCTGAATTTCCGTTAGCGTTAGGTCTTCAAAGGATTAGTGATGCTGAGTATCTTTGATGGAAATGACTGCTTGAGCCGGCGCCAGTTGCTGCAGATTGGTGGACTGGGCATGAGCGGTCTTTCCCTCTCCTCATTACTGAGCACCAAGGCACAGGCAAACTTGTCCAACGGTCAACCCAATCCCTTGACCGGCAAGTCCGTAATCTTTCTATTTCAGCAGGGCGGACCAAGCCAGCTGGAAACTTTTGATCCCAAACCTGATGCCCCCTCAGGCATTCGTACGGTAGGCGATGTGATCCCAACCACCATTCCTGGGGTACACTTTGGAGGAGCCATGTCCCAGCTCTCCAAGCTGGCTCATAAGTTAAATGTGGTGCGCTCCTTCTCTACCGGGAATGCCGGACACAATATCCAGCCCATCGTCAGCAACTTTTCGAAGAATGTCGCCATCAGTACTCACTTTGCACGGGTCGCCGGGATAACACGTGCTGATTCAGGCACGCCGACAACTGCGGTTCTGTTCCCGTCTTCAGTCAGTAAGAATGTGCCGGGGCCTTCCGCCCGCGGTAATCTTTTTGAAACCGGTTCCTACGGTGCTGGCTTTGCCCCTTTCACTCCTGGCAAAGGCGGCAAACTGCTGGAAGACATGAAGCTCAATCTTCCGCGCGAACGCTTTCTGAATGACCGCCGTTCACTTCTAGCTGCACTGGACAAACTCAACCGTGAAGCCGATGCCTCAGGAGGCATCTCCGAGTTAGATGATATTCAACAGCAAGCTTATGAGGTGTTGCTAGGCGGCGGAGTTTCAAAGGCATTGGATCTTTCACAGGAGAATTCCAAGACTCTCGCAATGTACGATACAAGTCGCTACGACGGCGGCACTCGCTGGAACAAGGTCAAGCGCGGGAAAGCGGGCTTGTATAATGCTCAAGCTAACACCATCGGTAAACTTTTACTCCAGGCCCGTCGCTTATGCGAGGCGGGTTGTGGTTATGTCACTATTCACGCGAGCTATGCTGGTGTGTGGGACATGCATGCGGATGGCAATAACCTGAATATGATTGATGGCATGGAGGCTGTAGGCCGCAGCTTTGACCATGCGGTAGCCGCCTTCATCCGCGACTGTGAAGCTCGTGGACTATCCGACAAGATTCTGCTCGTTTGTTGCGGAGAGATGGGGCGAACCCCAAAAATTAATAAACGGGGTGGACGCAATCACTGGGCGCGCCTGGCTCCGCTGATTCTTTATGGGGGCGGTTTAGGCGGCGGTAAGGTGATCGGACAATCTGACAAGCAGGGTGGTGAGCCAAATAGTAAACCCTATAATCCGAGTCACCTTATCAGTACCATCCTGCGAACCATGATTGATCCCGGGCAGTTGCGTCTGATCCCCGGTATTCCGCAGGAAATCACCCAGCTTCTTGATCACGATCCCATTGACGGGCTCGGAGTCGGTTAATCGATTAATTCTCTTCCAGCATCAACTCCGAAACATCGCGTACTTTCACTTGATCGTTTTTTGCCGCAACGCCGTCGGTCATCATTGTTAAACAAAACGGACAGGAGGCGGCGGCGTTATTGGATCGGCTGATGTCCGGCCGCCGCGCGCCGGCTCGGCCCATTCACGTGCCGCCGGTGGGCGTTGTGCAGCGGCAATCCACCGACACAGCCGCGGTGGACGATTCTCTGGTGGCCAATGCGCTCCGCCACATCCGCGCCCATGCGCACGATCCGTTGAAGGTCAGTGATTTGCAAAAGGCGCTGTTCGTGTCGCGCCGTTTGTTGGAGCATCGTTTTACCCAAGCCCTCGGCCGCACGCCCGTCGTTGAGATACGCCGCGCGCGGCTGGAACACGTTCGGCGATTGCTCATCGAAACCGATCTTCCCCTCGCCGTCATCGCCGAGCGCACGGGCTATCAACATTTGGAAGTGATGGTGCGCGCGTTCCAACGGCAATTCGGTTTGCCGTCGGGGCGCTTTCGGCGGGAACGATAATGGGGAGTTTATGAACACATATTTTTCTGATGAACAGGATTGGAAATCTTCATCCTGAACATCGTGAATATCTGTGTTCAACTATGCTTGTCTGTGTATCCCTATACGGGCACACTTTGCGCATCTATGAAAGCATTGCGTATTTTCCTGCTGTTGGCATTGGTATCACAAAGCCTCATTGCGGATTCAAAAACCAAGCCGCTCAACTTTGTTTTCATTTTGGTCGACGATCTCGGCTGGACGGATCTCAAGTGCTTTGGCAGTTCGTTTTACGACACTCCGAACTGCGACCGGTTGGCGGCGAGTGGCATGAAATTCACAAATGCTTACGCCGCGTGTCCCGTGTGCAGTCCCACGCGTGCGAGCATCATGACGGGGCGCTATCCCACGCGCACGGGTGTCACGGATTATATTGGCGCGGCGGCCGGCAAGGCGTGGCGACGCAACACGCGGCTGTTGCCGGCGGTTTACACACGGCAGTTGGAGTTGAAGGAGTTGACTCTCGCTGAAGTGCTGAGAGGCCAAGGCTACGCGACCTTCTTCGCCGGCAAATGGCATTTGGGCAACGAAGGCTTCTGGCCGGAGGATCAGGGGTTTGATGTGAACCAAGGCGGCATCCAGCGCGGCGGACCCTATGGCGGCAAAAAATATTTTTCGCCCTACGGGAATCCGCGCTTAAAAGATGGCCCTGATGGCGAGCATTTGCCCGACCGTTTGGCGAGTGAGACGGTGAAGTTCATCGAGATGAACAAGGATAAACAATTTTTCGCCTATCTTTCGTTTTATTCCGTGCACACACCATTGATGGCTCGTGAGGATTTGAAGCAGAAATATCTCGCGCGTAAAAGGGAGCGCGGGCTAGAGGCCAAATGGGGCAAAGAACACAACCGTAAGGTGCGCCTCGTGCAGGAGCACGCGGTGTACGGCGGCATGGTGGAGGCGATGGATTTGGCGGTGGGCAAGGTGCTTGATGGGCTCAATCGGCTGAAGCTCTCCGAAAACACTGTGGTGTTTTTCATGAGCGACAACGGCGGGCTTTCCACCAGTGAGGGGCATCCCACAAGCAACCTGCCTCTGCGCGGCGGCAAGGGCTGGATGTACGAGGGCGGCATTCGCGAGCCGATGATGGTGCGCTGGCCGGGTGTCACCAAGCCCGGCAGCGTGTCGGCTTCGCCCATCATCAGCACAGATTTTTTTCCGACCATTCTTGAGCTGGCGGGCATCAAATACCAACCGCCGGCACGTATTGATGGCGTAAGTTTCACCACCGCCCTGCGCGGCAAGCCGCATGATCGTGGAGCGATATACTGGCACTACCCGCACTACGGCAACCAAGGCTGTGCTCCTACTGGCGCCATTCGCGAGGGTGACTGGAAACTCATCGAGTGGTACGAAGACGGCAAGCTGGAGTTGTTTAATTTGAAAAAAGACATTGGTGAGAAAAGCGACCTCGCAAAAATGCATCCGGACAAGGTGAAAACCCTCGCTGCGCAACTCGCCAAGTGGCGCAAGGACACCGCCGCGAAAATGCCAATGCCGAACAAAAACTTTGACCCCAATAAACGCGAAGGACGATAAATTGAAAATTAAACTCATCCTCACCCTGTTCCTCATCACCTCCCACGCGTGGGCGGAGTTTCGCGCCGGCGCGGCGAAGGTGGATATCACGCCCAAGGTATGGCCCGTGCAGTTGGTGGGTTCCTTCAGCGAACGCCTCGCCGACAAGGCGCATGATCCGCTGCACGCACGAGCGATTGTGTGCGATGATGGCCAAACGCGGGTGGCGATTGTGATCGTGGACAACTGCCTCATCGGCCGCAATTACCTCGACCGCGCCAAGGCGCTTGCCGCCAAGCGAACGAAGGTTCGCACCGACCGCATCCTCGTCGCCGCCACGCACACGCACACTGCGCCGCCGGGTAAGGATCGCCGCACCAATCGCGATGACGCCGCGCATCGTGCTTATTTCAAACAACTCGTCGCAGGCATCGCCGAGTCCATCGTGCGCGCAGAGAAAAATCTCGTGCCGGCCGAAATGGCCCATGGCGTAACGCTCGTGCCGGAGGAGATTTTTAACCGCCGTTGGCACATGCAACCCGGCGGCATCGCTGTAAACCCCTTCGGCAGTCCGAACGATACCGTGCGCATGAACCCGCCGCGCAATCTCATCGAACGCCCGGCCGGCCCGACTGATCCCGAGGTACATTTCATTTCATTGCGCAGCACCGATGGCCGGCCGATTGCGTTGCTGGCCAACTACTCGCTGCACTACGTCGGCGGCGTGCCGCAAGCCACCATCTCGGCGGATTACTTTGGAGTCTTCGCCGGGCTAATCGAAAAGTCGCTCGGCAAGGGCAAGAATTTTGTCGGGATGATGTCCAACGGCACCAGCGGTGACATCAACAACACCAGCTTCCGCGTCTCGCGCCCGCGACAGGAACGCTTTCAACGCATGAACGAAGTCGCCAAGCTGGTGGCTAATCGCGTGCTCGCCGCGCACCAAAAAGTGCGATTCCAAAAAGACATCACCCTCGCCATGGAGCAGACGCTGTTGACCTTGAAAAACCGTCAGCCCACCGCCAAGGAGATCGCCTTTGCCAAAGCCGTGCTCTCGGATCAACCGCCCAACCCACTGCCGCGCTTGGCCGAAGCCTACGCCCACCGCACGCTGGCGCTGGCCAATGGCCCACGCGAGGAGGAGATAGTTTTGCAGGCGCTGCGCCTTGGCGAGGTGGGCATCACCAGCATCCCATGCGAAGTGCTCTGCGAAATCGGCCTCACCCTCAAAGCCAAAAGCCCGCTGCCGCAGGCCACCTTCACCATCGAGCTGGCCAACGGCCACAACGGCTACCTCCCCACCCCCCGCCAACACGCCCTCGGCGGCTACGAAACGTGGATGGGCACCTGCACACTGGAAATCTTGGCCTCAGAAAAAATCAAGAAATCACTGCTCGGAATGCTGAAAAAAGTTGCGGACAGTGATTGATTGAATTCCCTTTCGCCGATAGCGTCTTTTGCACACGAATTATGCGAGTTGTTTTTTGTATACTAATGTTGGCCGGCTTTGGTGTCGGGGAAATTGTTGCGGCAGCTAAAAAGCCTTTGCCTAAACCATTACGGGCGCTGCTGATTACCGGCGGTTGTTGTCACGATTATGTGAAGCAAAAGGATATCCTAAAGGCAGGGCTTGAGCGGCGCATAAACATTGTTATCGACCACGCACATTCGCCGGATAAAAGCACGAAGCCCCCGTTGGCGATTTATGGCAACCCGGATTATGCGAAGGGCTACGATATTGTGATTCACGATGAGTGCTCGGCGGGCATCAGTGATCCAAAAATAATCGCGGGTGTTCTGGCACCGCACAAGCAGGGCATTCCGGGCGTGAATCTTCATTGTGCGATGCACTCGTATCGGTTTGGCAATTTCCGCGCGAAGGTGAAGCTCGCCGACGCCAACGCGAAGTGGTTTGAATACATCGGCCTGCAATCCACTGGGCATGGGCCTCAGCAGCCAATTGAGGTGACTTTTGAAAACAATGTGCCGTTCATAACGAAAGGCGTGAAGGCATGGACCACGCAGCGCGAGGAGCTGTACAACAATGTGCAGGTGTTGCCGGGCACACAAGTGGTGGCGCGTGGTGTGCAAGGCAATCGCAAGGCTGTAGTGGCGTGGGCGAGCGAATACCACGGCGCACGCGTGTTCAGCACATCACTCGGACACAACAATGTGACGGTGGCTGACGCGCGTTATCTGAATCTCGTTGCGCGCGGCATTTTATGGGCAACAAAAAACGAGGCAAGGCCGGTTGCGATGCCAAAGAATGAAAAATTTGATTTAAATAGCAAACCGAAGCCGCAATCCAACGCGGCCGGAACAGGCAAAGGCAAAGTAGTGCGTGTGCCGAAGAATGCAGCAACGGGTGCGAAGGTGACCGCCAGCTCGGAAGAAAAATCCAAGGGAAATATAGCGAAACTGGCGATTGACGGCAACCCGGCCACGCGTTGGTGTGCCGCTGGAGGTAACAAAGGCTCATGGTTGCAAATCGATCTCGGTAAGGCGTTGGACATCCGGAATATCCGTCTTTATTGGGAGAAAGCCAACGCAGCCTACCAATACACTATCGAGGCTTCCGCAGACGGCAAAAACTGGAAGACCGTACTGGATTACTCGAAAAACAAGGAGGTGAAACAGATCGCCCCTCACGCGGTTGAGGCCAAGGGCACGCGGTATTTCAAGGTTACTTATCTGGGCTCCAGTACCGGCGCATGGGGCAGCCTGTGGGAGGTTGAGGTGCACACGGGTGCTTTGCCGAAGTTGCCCCGCAAGGTGGTAAAGGCGGCAGAAAACGGCAGTAACAAAAATCCCAGCGGCTTCGCAGGCGTGAAAGCGCCAGAGGGCTTCAAGCTCTCCCTTTTCGCCGAGCCGCCATTAGTCAATTATCCGGTCTGCATCACAGCGGCCTCCACGGGCGAGGTGTTTGTGGGCATTGACGAACAGGGTAGCCTTGGCAAAGAAAAAAACCGTGGTCGTGTAGTGCGTTGCATCGACACCAATGGCGATGGCAAGGCAGACAAGATAAATACGTTTGCGAAAATGGATCATCCTCGCGGACTCATTTACGACAACGGAAAATTGTGGGTACTGCATCCGCCCTTTCTTACGTTGTACGAGGATACAAACGGCGATGGCGTGGCCGATAAGGAGAAGCGGCTCATCGACGGCATCAGCACGGAGTACGTGAACAAACGCGGCGCGGACCATACCACCAATGGCATCCGCATGGGCATCGACGGCTGGATTTATATTGCCGTTGGTGACTTCGGTTTCACCAAGGCCGTGGGTGCGGATGGCCGTGTGCTTAGTCGACGGGGCGGCGGCATCGTGCGCATCCGGCCCGACGGCTCGGACATGGAGATTTATTGCTGGGGCCTACGTAACATCCTCGATGCGTGTATCGACCCGTACCTTAATATTTTCACGCGCGATAATACAAACGATGGTGGTGGTTGGAACGTACGCTTTAGCCACATCATGCAAACCGGGGAGTATGGCTATCCTTCGTGGTATAAAAATTTTCACACCGAGATCATGCCCACGCTCAAGGATTATGGCGGTGGCTCCGGCTGCGGCGGCATGTTTTATCATGACACCCGCTGGCCCGCGCCCTTTGGCCACGCCGTGTACACCTGCGACTGGGGCCGCAGCGCGGTGTTCCGCCACAACCCGCCCTCCAACGGTGCTACCTTTGACACGCATCAGGAGACTTTCCTGCCCATTAGTCGCCCGACTGACATCGATGTGGATGCCAGCGGCCGCATGTATGTCGCCAGTTGGCATGGTGGCAAATTTGCCTATAGTGGTCCGAATGTCGGTTATGTAGTGCAGCTTGTGCCGAAAGATTTCAAACCGACTCCTTTCCCTGACGTTAACAAACTCACCGATGTGAAGCTCTTTGACCTGCTTATTGGCCCAAGCCAACAGCAAAACCTTCACGCGCAATTTGAATTCAAACGCCGCGGTCCTAGTGCGGCGCGCACGGCCAAGCTCATCTCGCTGGCCGCCGATAAAGCCGTCCCACTCGCTGGACGCGTGGCCGCCATCTTCACGCTCAAACAACTCAACGGCGTGAAAGCACAAAACGATTTACTGAAACTGGGTACCCATGCCGATATTGCCGAGTTTGCAATGCGTGCACTTACCGACCGTAAAGGCGAACTAAAGGGATTAAAAAAGGACATTTTTGTTAATGCACTCGACAGTAAAAACCCGCGCCACCGCGCGCAGGCACTTATCAGCCTCGGTCGCCTTGGTGATCCCACAGCGGCAGCAGCCATCCTGCCGCATGCTGCCGCTCCAAAGCTCGCTAAGCAACCTGCACACAATGAAGCCAATCCTGCTGCTGTCATCCCGCACCTCGCCACGCGCGCGTTGGTGGCGCTTAATTCGGTGGATACTTTAATCGATGCTCTTGACGGTACGCACGGTGCGGCCGCGCTCGGTGTTATGAAATATATTCACGACGACAAAGTGGTTGCTGCCCTCAGTGCCCGTGTTGCGAAAAATCCTGATCCCGCCACGCTTGCCACGCTCGTGCGCTTGTATCATCGCGAGGGTAAATACACCGAAGGCTGGTGGGGCACGCGTCCAGATACTTCCGGCCCGTACTTTGCCCGTGAGAAATGGAGCGGTAGTACCGCCATTGAAACCGGCCTGAAAACCGCTTTTGCAAAAGCGCCAAAGGCCACCGTGGATTTGGTAAAAACCCAGCTGGCCAAACACAAGATCAGCATCGCCGGATTACCAACCGGTACTGTCATGGCGACCAATGAAGCGAATGCGCCCTTCAAGATTCCTGAGCCCACGGGCGATCCGAAAAATTACAACATCACCCTCGGCGATAAAGTTGCTACCGCTCGAGCACTCAAGGCCAAGGGTGACCTCGCACGCGGCAAGGCGCTCTTCACTTCTCAGGCGTGCGCCAGTTGCCATACCACCGCCGATGGCCAAACACCCAAGGGCCCGCATCTTGTGGACATCGGCAAGCGTTACAAGCCGATGGAGTTGATTCAATCCATCCTGCAACCCGGCGCGGTCATTGCGCAGGGCTTCGACACTTATTCGTTCATCATGAAGAACGATGAGGTGTACGTGGGCTTCGTTACATTGGAAAGCGCCGACACCATCCACATCCGCACCGCGGTCGGCGTGGCAAAAGAATTACGATCAAAAGATATCAAACAACGTGCTAAGCTCCCGGTTTCCTCCATGCCTCCCGGCCTCGCAGCCGCATTGACACCCAATCAGCTCGCCGATTTGTTGGCGTACCTGCAGTCGCTGAAGACAAAATAATTATGTTGAAGTTTGCGCTCCTCATTTTTTGTGCCGGACTGGCTTCTGCTGCACCGGCAAAGTTGGCTTTCCATCCAACCGACTGGCCGGCGTGGCGCGGATTGCATGGGGATGGCCACGCTAAGGCAATCAAGGGCTTGCCCCTTAAGTGGAGTGATTCCGAGAATATAGTTTGGAAGATCAAGCTGCCTGGGAGAGGACACAGCACTCCCACGGTTGTCGGTGACCGCATCTACCTGGCCACGGCTGAAGAGAAAAAGCAGGTACAGTCGGTCTTGTGCTTTGATAAGGATACCGGAACACTGATTTGGAGTACCGCCGTGCACAAAGGCAACTTTGTTAAGGGCGGCAACAAGCACAAGTCTGATGCCTCCTCCTCAGTGGTGTGCGATGGCACGCAGCTTTACGTCAGTTTTCCGAACGACAATAAAATCCACACCACGGCGCTCAGCATGGAAGGGAAAGTGCTCTGGCAGACGGCCGTTTCAGATTACGTTATCCATCAGGGCTTTGGCACCTCGCCCACCGTGTACCGCGACGTGGTAATAGCCAAGGCCGACAGTAAAAAGATCGGAGGCGCGGTTGCCGGGCTAAACAAAAAGACCGGCAAGGTTATCTGGAAAATCAACCGGCCGAAATATCCCAACTACACCACTCCGGTGATGATCACCGCCTACGGCAAACTGCAGATGGTTTTTGCGGGCGCTGAACTCATTACCAGCATCGATCCTTTGACGGGCAACAAGCACTGGGAATTCCCGGGCAGCACACAGGAATGCGTTACCACCGCGGTAACTGATGGCAAGCGCATCTTTGTGAGTGGCGGCTGGCCCAAGAACCACATTGCGGCCATTGAGGCCGATGGCTCAGGCAAGATCACCTGGCAGAATACCGCGCGCGTTTATGTGCCCTCCATGCTGATGAAGGATGGCCACCTTTATGCCACCATGGATGCAGGCTTTGCGGCCTGCTGGGATTCGGCCACCGGCAAGGAACTCTGGAAGGAACGCCTTGGAGGTGCCTTCTTTGCCTCACCGGTGCTGGTGGGTGAACGCATCTATGCCACCAACCTGGCGGGTAAGACGTTCGTTTATTCAACTGACCCCAAGGAATTCAAGCTGCTGGCCACCAACCAACTGGGGAACGAGGTGTATGCCTCGCCGATTATCAGCGGCAACCGGCTTTATCTGCGCGTGGCCTTTAAGGGCGCGAATCGGCAAGAATACCTGTATTGCATTGGTAAATAAGAGCTATTTCGAAGGGTTCCTTGTTCATTCATCGATATGCAGATTTTCATTACCAGAGGAGGAGAGAAAAGTGGCCCTTTCACGTTGGATCGAGTTCGCGAACAACTTGATAAGGGGGATTTGATGCCGGATGACTTGGCTTATCAGGAAGGCATGGAGGAATGGGTTCCGCTTGCAGAATTAATGGACTCCCTCACAAAAACAGACTCCGCTTCACCAGTGAAATCAACAAAACGAAAAGTATTCATCGGCGTTGGGGCATTGCTTGGGATTTTTGTGTTTCTGATAATTCTAGCAAATGTTTTGGATATGATTGATCGAGCCAAACAAATGGAAAGGGTCGTTTGGCATCACCTTAATACCGAACGTGAAGTATATGGGGATGCAGCACCACCAACAATAGGACCTAATGGCACGGTATTCGTTAGCAGTGACAAGCTTTATGCATTAAATGGCAAAACTGGCGAAATCATCTGGGAATTGGAGGGAGGCTACTTTGGATGCTCACCCGCGTTGAGCACAGATGGAACTCTTTATTTTTGCAGGGAAGGCAATAAACTGTTTGCTGCGGACAGTAAAACTGGTGAATTAAAATGGGATAAAACATTAAAAATCGCCATCTCTTCTCCAACGATTGCCCCGGACGGAACCGTATACATTGGAGTAGGCGGGGTGTTTCTGACAGCATTGAATGGAACTAATGGTGATCACAAATGGACTTTCCAAATGGGAAATGCACATTGGCGTGAAATTCCGTATCTCACCCAGTATTCCAGCCCAGCCATCGGAAAAGATGGCACAATTTATATTGGGTCAACCGACAAAAGAATTTATGCCATCAATGCCGACGACGGAACCGAGAAGTGGGTATTTCCAACTCGAAATATTGTGATTGCCACACCCGTGATTGGCAAAGATGGTTCCGTGATCGTCGGGTCAAATGACAATCACATCTATTCATTAAACGCTGAAACTGGTGAGGAAAATTGGTCCTTTGATACCGGCGGTGACGTGAACTGGGCAGCGGCGATTGGTGAGGATGGAACAGTTTTTGTTGGTCAACAAAGAAGGAAATTCCTTGCATTGGATGGGGCGACTGGAAGGAAAAATTGGGAATATCAAATGGAAACAGACCATTGGCCGGGGAGCACATCTCCAAGATGGTCACCTCCAGTAATCGGTGGCGATGGCACTGTGTACGTGGGAACGGGACATCGCGGTTATGAGGTCTACGCGTTGGACGGCAAAACCGGAGCAAAGAAATGGGAATTTCACGCACATAATTGGAAACCCTCATTTCCAGCACTGGGCAACAATGGAATGCTCTACGTCGGGGATGGCAAAGGCATTTACGCTCTGGAAACAGACGGCAAAAATCCAAAATCAAGCCCATGGCCAATGTTCGGCCAAAATCCGCAGCACACCGCCCGCCCGCCTGCCAAGTAATCTCGTGAACAGAGTCTTCACTGCTCTTCTTAGTCCTTTGCGTGCAGTTTCCACTTCAGGCAGCGGAGAAAACCGTTCTGGTTCATTACATGCCGTGGTATGCCTCAAAACCCGTTAGCGGACATTGGGGATGGCACTGGACCATGGACCGCTTCAAACCTGATAAGGTGGGAGCCAATGGTCGGCGAGAACTCGCCTCCCACTACCGGCCATTGATCGGGCCCTATGACTCCAATGATCCGGATGTGCTCGAGTGTCAGGTGCTCCTCATGAAGTTTGCCGGTATTAGTGGAGTTATTATTGACTGGTATGGAACCGAGAATTTCCGCGACTACGCCACCATCCACCGCAATTCAGTAAGGCTGATTAAACACCTCAAACAAGCCGGATTAAAATTTGCCATCTGTTATGAGGATCAATCGGTCAAGCACATGGTAGAGGGCGGTAAAATTAAAAAGGCTCAGGAAGTGGCACACGCAAAGAAGGAGTTCCAGTGGCTCGAACAAAACTGGTTTAACGATCCAGCGTATATGAAGCTCAAGGGCAAACCCGTCCTACTCATCTTCGGACCACAATATTTCAAAAAATCTCAGTGGACTCAAGTGATGAGTGGTCTCTCAACCCAACCACTCCTTTACACGCTCCCGCACCTAACCGCCCAAGCCAATGCCAATGGCGCATTCGGTTGGCCACCGGTCGATGGCGGCAAAAATGTAACTCCGAACGCTTGGCAAAAATACTTGAGTGACCTCTATTCAAGGGGCGCTCAGGGCGAGTCTGTCATTGCTCCGGTCTTCCCAAAGTTTCATGACATTTATCAGCAGGCAGGCGTGCACAAAAGCTACGGGTATCTGGATGACCAAAGTGGCAAGACCTTTGAACAGACCCTTGACCTGGCCTGGAAAAGTAACTCCGAGCTGATTCAGGTTGCCACTTGGAATGATTATGGTGAGGGAACTATCATCGAGCCGACAAAAGAATTTGCCTACCGATATCTGGAATCAATCCAGCGGCGGTTCAGATCCGATAAAAAATTCGCCCACACTCCGCAGGACTTGCGCTTGCCAGTGATGCTTTATCAACTCCGCAAGCATAACACGGGAAATAAGAAGGTGACCGCACAGCTCAATCACGCCTCCAAGTTGCTCTTTGCATCGAGAAGCGCCGAGGCCAAGAATCTGCTGCTGCAACTCTGGAAACCTTAATTAGTAATCAGACCTCTTGCAATGCGGGATGGTTCTGGCAGACTGAAGGCACACCATGAAACGATTCTTCACACTACTTTTGCTGTCTATCGCGCCGATGCTTTTCTCCGCGCAGAAGCCGAATATCATTTTTATAATGGCCGATGACCTCGGGTTTTCGGAGCTAGGCTCATACGGGCAGAAAAAGATCAAGACGCCCCACCTCGATCAGCTCGCCCGTGAGGGGATGCGGTTCACGGCGAATTATTGTGGCAACGCCGTGTGCGCGCCTTCGCGGTGTGTGCTGATGACGGGCAAGCATCCCGGCCACGCCATTGTGCGCAGCAACAAGTCGATGAAGCCCGAAGGGCAGTTTCCCATCCCCGCCAGCGAGGTGACGATTGGTGAGCTGCTGCAAAAGGAAGGCTACGTGACCGGCGCGTTTGGCAAGTGGGGGCTCGGCAATGTGTGGTCCGAAGGCAACCCGACGAAGCAGGGCTTCAATCGGTTCTTCGGCTACAACTGCCAGGCGCACGCGCATAGTTACTATCCGGCCACATTGTGGAGCGATAACGAACTGTACAAACTGAACAACAAACCGCCCGTACCCGGCCACGCTTCGTTGCCGAAGGGCGCGGATCCCGCCGACCCGCGCAGTTACGATATTTTCAAGGGGCAGGACTACGCGCCCGATCGCATCAATGACCGCGCACTGGCGTTTGTTAAAAAAAATAAAGACCGGCCATTTTTTCTTTATTACCCAACCGTCATCCCGCACGTCGCGCTGCACGTGCCCGATGAGGAATTGAAACCGTACCTCGCGCAAAAGTGGAATGACCCGCCTTTCACTCGCGCCAAGGGTTACGGCTACACACCGCACTTCACTCCGCGCGCCGCGTATGCGGCGATGATTTCCCGCGTGGATCGTTACATTGGTAACGTGTTGAATTTGGTGAAGGAACTCGGCCTTGAGAAAAACACCATCGTCGTTTTTACCTCCGACAACGGCACCACGCATTTGAAGCTCGAGGTTGATTACGATTTCTTTGAAAGCGTGAAACCGTTGCGCGGCTTGAAAGGCTCGCTCTATGAAGGCGGCGTACGCGTGCCGCTCATTGTCAAGTGGCCCGGCAAAGTGAAGGCCGGCAGTACCTCGGATTTTCGCACCGGCTTTGAGGATTGGATGCCCACGCTGCTCGACCTCATCAACGCCAAAACCAAAGCCCCTAAAACCATCGACGGCATCAGCATCGCGCCCACGCTTCTTGGCAAGCCGCAACCACCGCGCGCGTTTCTCTATCGCGAATTCACTGGGTACGGTGGCCAACAAGCCGTGTGGCTCGGCCACTGGAAAGGCGTCCGCCAAAACCTCCTCCGCAAAAACAACAAGACCCCGCTCAAGATTCAGCTCTTCAATTTGAAAACAGACATCGCCGAATCCAAAGACGTCGCCGAGCAACACCCCGAAGTCGTCGCCCAAATCCGCCGCCAAATGGAAGCCCAACACACCCCGTCCAAAATCTTCCCCATCCCGGCCATTGATTGATTGTGGCACATGCACCGCATGAAGCACTGCTGGAATGTTATCCCTTTGTTCGTCGTTGGTTTGTGCGCAGTCAATGCTGCGGATAAAAAACCGCCACCGCCGAATCCTTTGTCAGATTTGCCGGGCTTTGCCAATTACGAGCGCGTGCGCAAAGCGGTGGGCAAGTTAAACTCCGCCGGGCGCGTGAGCCGTATCGAGTGGGCGGAGGACGGGCGGTCGATGAGCTTTGTGCGCGGGACGAATCAGTTCCGTTTGGACCTCGCCGATTTTTCCATCAAAGACCTTGGCAAGCCGAAGAAACCGAAGCCGCAATCCGGGCCGCCGCCGCGCCGGTCGCCGCGCGTGGGGCGTGCGCGTCAGGCGACGCAAGTGCTTTCGCCCAACGGCAAGTGGATGGCGCGGTATCGGGATTTTAATGTGGTGATTGAAACGGCACCGCCGAAGAAAAAGCCCAGCCAAAAAGAAACCAAACCGGTTCCGGCAGACACCAACGCAACTCAAGTGATTTCTGTAACCAAGGGCGGCACGGACAAGTTTCGCTATGGCACAGCGTGTTGGGTTTATGGCGAGGAGCTCCGGCAAAGCTCAGCGATGTGGTGGTCGCCGGACAGTCGGCGGCTGGCGTTTTATGAAATGGACGAGCGGAATCTGCGCGATTACCATCTCACCACCGCCAACACCGCCAACTACACCGGCGTGCAAACGGTGCGTTATCCGAAATCCGGCGACGCCAATCCGGTGGCGGGCTTGCTGATTTACGATCGCCAAACGCGCCGCACCACGCGCGTGAATGTGGGCGGCGACCCCACGCAATATATTTTCAACGCGCGTTTTGCGCCCGATGGCTCGGCGCTGCTTTTCAATCGCACCAATCGCCGGCAGGATACGCTGGAGATTGTGGCCGCCGATTCCGCCACCGGCCACACGCGCGTGGTGGTTCGCGAGAAGCAACCCGCGTGGCAAAACAACCGGCCGCTAATGCGGTTTCTTGATGACAAAAAACGGTTCATTTGGGAAACCGAACGGATCGGCTGGAAGCAGTACGAGCTACGCCACCTCGACGGCTCGCGGCTCGGGCCGATCTCGAACTTGAACGGGAAACCCGTCACCGCGCTCGTGAAGGTCGACGAAAAAGCCGGTTGGATTTATTTCACCGCCCGCAGTGGCGGGAATCCTCTCAACGACCACTTGCATCGCGTGCGGCTCGACGGTACCGGCCACACGCGGCTCACGCGCAATGCCCTTTATTATAGTACGTTCAACATTTCGCCCGACCACAAATGGTTCGTGGCACGACGCGAAGCCTTGGGTGTGCCGCCGGTGATGGCGTTGTTTGATACGAAAGGCAACGAAGTTGTCGTGTTGGCTTTGCAATCCATAGATGACAAAAAAATGGTGGCCGAGTTGGGGCTCGCCAAGCCGGAACTGTTTGCCTGCAAAGCGGCGGACGGCAAAACGATTATTTACGGCACACTGTACAAGCCTGCGAACTTCGACCCCAAGCGCAAGTACCCGTTGCTAGTGAGTGTGTACGGGGGGCCGAGTTCGCGCGGGGTGAGCAATCGTTACTCGGCGGCGAATCCATATTGTGAGTTTGGATTTCTGGTGGCGACCATTGCTAATCGCGGCACCGCTGCGCGCGGCAAGGCGTTTGAAACGGCGGGCTACCTCAAGCTCGGCACGGTGGATCTCGACGACCAAGCCACCGGCGTGCGCCACCTCGCCAAACGTCCTTACGTGGACGTCACCCGCGTGGGCATCGCCGGCCATTCCTATGGCGGCTACATGAGCGCGCTGGCGTTGCTGCGTTATCCGGATGTTTTCCACGTCGGCGTGGCCGGCGCGCCGGTGACGGATTGGAAAAATTACGACACCATTTACACCGAACGCTACATGCGTACGCCCAAGGAAAATCCGGACGGCTATCGCACCGGTTCCTGCCTCACCCACGCAAAAAACCTAAAAGGTAAACTCTTCCTCCTGCACGGCCTCATCGACGACAATGTCCACCCCGCCAACACGTGGCAACTCGCCGACGCCCTTCAACGCGCGGGCAAACAGTTTGATATGATGATTTACCCCCGCAGCAAACACGGCCTCATCAGCCACTCTGGCAGCCTCCGCTGGCTGTACCTCCACCGTCATCTAAAGCCCAAGCCGATTATTTCGAAGCCAAGCAAGTGAAGCGCGTCCCTGCAAATCACTTCTGCATATAGAGCCACACGTAGCCGGTGCTTTTGACGGACATGAAATCTTTTTTGCGATTGATGAGTTTGTTTAGTTTTCTTAAGGCGGCGCGTTGGGTTTTTTTCGTGGTGTCGGGGGCTTCAATTCCTTCGCCGCCTGCAGCTTGGCGTGGAGAATCACTTTGCCTTGAAAGCCGGGCGGTTGGCCAAAATAATTCAGCTCCGGCCATTCCACTTTCACCAGCTTCACGCCCTCGGTCGCGTCCAGTCTAGCTCGGTGGGAATGGGGGCTTTTGATTTGCGCGGGCCGATGTGCCAGCCGGGGGCGATTTTGTATTCCAACTCCAATTCAAAGGGTGTCCCCGCTTTGGTCGTTTTCGCCTTCGCGTTCATGCTGAACTCCACCTCGCCACGAGTGTAATCCGCCGACGCATTGCAAACCGCTGCCACGAACAAAATCAATGTCAATTGGATTGGTTTCATGGCTGAAGATTTCGCTGTTCCAAGTCATTTTTGTCAATGGATAAACAAGGTTATCGCTGGCGGCAAAACTTGTTTAAGTTGCTAAGGTATTGGTGGTTTGGGCGCGGTTTGGTGAGAAAAAGAACGACAATGCCTCCCCGCTCCGATACTCTGCGGCGTGATGAAAAATATCCGGCCTTATATAATTGGTGCGGCGTTGGCTGCCGTGGTGTTTGTGGTGATGGGACAGGCGCGCGCGCCGCAAGCCGTGAAGGGTCCGCGTTGGGAATACCTTTATGTGGAGCAGCGTTGGATGAAATTTGTGCCCATCGATCCCAATGCTGACGGTCCCCGGCTGTTGCAGGCGAAGTTGATGAACGATCTGGGCGCGGAAGGCTGGGACCTATTGCAAACAGGCACCGGCGGCTACATGTTCCGCCGCGCATTGCGTTAGCCGACAAAAAAGGCCCATGGAAAACTTGACGCCGTGCCATTCCCGGCAAAAGCTGGGCGCGGAATGAAACGTATTTTCCCAATCTTAATTCTGGTGATTGCCATAGCCGGGCAAGCTACTGCAGCCGTGCAAACTCAAAACAAACTCATCGTGAAATCCAAGCGCGAGCTGGATGTGAAATACCTGTTGTATCTGCCCAAGGATCACGCGGCGAAGCCGGAGAAAAAATGGCCGCTCATTTTGTTTCTGCACGGCGCGGGCGAACGGGGCGATGATCTCAATCGCGTGAAGGTTCACGGCCCGCCTAAGCTTGTTGAGAAGGGTGAAGCGATGGAGTTCATTGTGGTTTCCCCCCAATGCCCAAAGGGGATGGTTTGGAATGATGAGGTGCTCATCACATTGCTCGATGACGTGGCGAAACGTTATCGCGCTGATGTAACGCGCCTGTATCTCACCGGCTTGAGTATGGGCGGTTATGGCACGTGGAGTTTGGGGCTGACGCATTGCGATCGGTTTGCGGCGATTGCGCCGATTTGTGGTGGGGGCGATTTTATTAAGGCGTACAATGCCGGCGATGCTAATGGGAAGGCGCTGAAGACTTTGGGCGTGTGGGCGTTTCACGGGGCGAAGGATCCTGTGGTGCCGCTGGCGGAAAGCAAGCGCATGGTGGCGACGCTAAAAAAATTCGGCCATCCCGGGCCGAAGCTCACGGTGTACCCGGAGGCAAAGCATGATTCGTGGACGAAAACTTACGCCAACCCTGAACTGTACAAGTGGTTTCTGCAGCACCAACGGAAGTGATTATTTTTCCTCCACCAAAATCACTTTGCCATTGCTGATGTAAAAGTGTGCGATGGTTAAACGCCGGCGGGTGGTGGTGTCGATAATGCCGAGGTTTTTGTACACCCACACATTACCCTGCATTTCGTCGGGTGTGCCAAAGGCGGTTTGCACCACCTCGGCGTCCTTGTCTTTATACACGCGGTTGAGTTGGCCGGTGACCCACACGGTGCGGCGTCCTGCGGAAAATGGATTTGGCTTGGGTGGATCCGGCTTGCGCGTGGGAGGCAGTCCGGCAGTGGCGCCTTCATCCAGCAACACGACGCCTTTGGCGTCCCATCGTTTTTGGCTGACCAATGCCGTGCCGCGGTACTTCGCCTCGAGCGTCATTTGGCCGTTCACGTGCCACTCCGTGTAAAGGGATAACGCGCCATCGGCAAACACCTGCTTGCGTTGCAGCTTTCCGTTGGGATGCCAGTTTTGGTGGGTGCCCATTGGCTTGCGGCCATTCCACTGGGCTACCCAAGATTTCACGCCGGTGGGATACCATCCCTCGGCCACGCCCCGCAGTGTGCCGTCTTTGTAGGGCGACCGCGTACTGCGTTGGCCGTTGGGGTGGTACTCAAAAAAATCCCCTTCCAAAAGGTTATTGAGGTAATTGGCTTGCCAAGTTTTTTTGCCGGACGCATCAAAGCCGATGGCCTCGCCTTCGCGCACGCCAGCCACGTAGCGTGTGGAACTGATGCGATGGTTGCCGGTGTTGAATTCGGTCACGAGACCGTGTTGTTTGCCTTTGTGCAAAGGCATTTCAAAATGCTTCGCGCCATTGGCATGCCAGCCTTTCATGGTGCCCACCGGTTGGCCGTCTTCCAGCGTGACCTCCGACATTTTTTGGCCATTCTCGTGCCAATTCATCGCTGGGCCGCTCGGAATGCCATCGACGATTTGCGCTTCGTATTGTTTTTTGCCGCTCGGATACCAATTGATCACCGGCCCGGTGTAAGGATCTGTTTCGCCGATGACATAGTATTTGCCTTCGCTCAGCAGCAATTGGTCGGTGGAATAATGATCCGGCTTGTCGCCATCGCCGGAGCAGCCCGTGCCCCACGCGATGAGAAAAAGTGCCAGTGCGACTCCTCTTGTCATACGGCAACCTAATCCCTTGGCGGCCGGTTGTCAATCCAACCCACTTGACGCGCGCGGTGCGTTAGTGAAAATTAGGGGCGACGCGACGTCGTTTTTTGGAAATGCCGATTTTTGAATATGCCTGTCCTGAGTGCCGGAGGATTTTTCAATTCCTCTCGCGCCGCCTCAAGCCCACGCGCCAGCCCAAGTGCCCCCAATGCGGCGGCAAAAAAATGGTGAAAGAGGTCAGCCAATTCGCCGCTATCAAAGGTGCCACCGAGCCCAAAGCGGCCGCGCCAGGCGCTGGCGAACCCGATGGCATGCCGGATATGGATGATCCCCGCGTCCAAAATGCGATGCATGAGATGGAGCGCGATATGGGGAATATGGATGAGAACAATCCCAAACATATGGCGCACATGATGCGCAAGATGCAGGATCTCATGCCCGCCGATGCGATGCCCAAGGAAATGAACGACGCCATTAAACGATTGGAAGCCGGCGAGGATCCCGAAAAAATCGAGGCGGACATGGGCGAAATTTTTGATGAATTTATGGGGCCGGAAGAAGGCGGCGGCGCGGGGGGTATGGGTGGCGGCGGCTACACGCGGGATGGTGGGCTTTATGATATGTGATTTTAGAAATTCGGATTTAGCATTTAGGATTTAAAAACCAATGGCTGTTTCATTTGTTGCTATATTAATTGTGGCCTGCGGCATGGCGTTGTTGGCAAAGCGGTTGCGGTTGCCTTACACGGTGGTGTTGGTGGTTGCGGGCTTGATCGTGAGCGCGTTGTCGGCGGCGGGGCAGTTGGGGCTCAACCTCAAACTCACGCCGGAATTGTTGCTGCAATTGTTTTTGCCGATTCTGTTGTTTGAAGCGGCGTTTCACGTGGACCTCAAATCGTTCCTTAATAATAAACGCGCAATTTTATTCCTCGCCATCCCCGGCGTGATCGTGGGGATGCTGCTCACCACAGGATTATTTATGGCGGTGGGTGAATTATTCTCGCTGGGCTTCAGTTGGCAATTGGTGCTGCTCGCGGCCGCGATGTTGGCGGCGACGGATCCCATCTCGGTGGTGGCACTCTTCAAGGAATTTACTGTGTCCAAACGGCTGGGGATTATTATCGAAGGCGAGAGTTTGATTAATGACGGCATCGCCGTGGTGATCTTTGCCGTGGTGGTCAAAATCACCAGCGCCCAGCTTGGCCTGACACTTCCGCACTTGGACACCGCCGAGAGTTTGCAGGCGATGACGGTGGTGCTTGATTTTCTGCGCGAGGTGCTGCTGGGCACGGCCATCGGGCTCGGCATCGGGCTGGGCATTTCGTACCTCACCAGCAAATTTGATGATCAACACATCGAGGTCGCCCTCACCGTCATCGCCGCGTACGGCGCGAATGTGGCGGCGATGGAGCTGCACGCCTCGGGCGTCATCGCCGTGGTGGTGTGCGGCATGATGATCGGCAACGTGGGCGTGAAACACGGTATGAGCCCCACCACTCGCGAAGAGGTGGTGAGCTTCTGGGAATTCGCCGCGTTTGTCGCCAATTCATTTGTGTTCATCCTCATCGGATTGGAAATCGAGCTGGCCGGTTTGTGGGAACAAGCGGTGCCGATCGTTTTGTTTTTTGTGATCATGATCCTTGTGCGGGCCGTCACCGTGTTCGGCGTGCACGGCCTTGTGCGGCGCGCGGATTTACGGCTCAAACAGGAATGGCTCCCCGTCATCACCTGGGCCGGCGTGCGCGGCAGTTTGTCGATGGTGCTGGCGATGATGCTGTTAGTTTCCGCAAAAGGCGAAGCCGGCACCGCCGCCGAGGCCAATCGGTTGGTGCTGTTAAACATCGTGTACGGCGTGGTGTTGATGTCCATTTTATTGCAGGGCACCACGATGGCGTGGCTGATGAAAAGCAAGGGGCTCATCATCGAAACACCCGAGGAAACCGAATACGAACTCGCCCTCGCCCGCCGCCAAGCCATCCGCGCTTTGCTGGAAAATATGGAATCCTCCGAACGCAAAGGCACCCTCTCGCACGAAACCTTTGAGGCCCTGCACCGCCAACTCCTCGCCCGCCGCGTAGCCAACGACAAACGCATCGCCCAAATGCTCGAGCACACGCCCACGCTCAACACCATTGAATTGAAAATCGAATCCGCCCACCTCAGCGCGCTAGAAAAACAAATCTACCGCGACCTAGAAAAAGCCGGTGACCTCGATTACGATTCAATGGAAGCATTAGTCCGCGAAGTCGTGGATCGCGGGAAAGGGAGGTAGGGCGGTTTCTCCGAAACCGCGCCCTACCTTTGTCACGTTTCTTTTCATAACCCGTTTCCTTATGATTACCCGTTGACGTCACAGCGCAATGCTGCTTTGCTTCCGCGCGTACTATGAGGATTTTATTGGGACTTTTCTTGTTTCCCGCGCTGCTGGTTGCTCAGCAGGTGCCGGTGAAGGAGCATTTTTTGGCCAACGGCATGAAGGTGTTGTTGGTGGAACGGCACGATGCGCCGAGCATTTCGGGCGGTTGGGTGGCGCGCGTGGGGAGCGTGAACGAGCGGCCGGGCATCACGGGCATCGCGCATTTGTTCGAGCACATGATGTTTAAGGGCACGCCCACGCTCGGCACGAAGGATTATAAAAAGGATCTGAAGATCATGGCCGATCAGGAGCGCGTGCGGGATCTGATGCGCGCGGAGGAACGCAAGATGCGCGCGATGTGGCGGCGCGGCGAGATTACGGATTTGTTTGATCCGGAACAAAAAACCAAACGCTGGCGCGCACTGAATGACGAATTCAAGAAACTGGTGGACGCCCATCGCAAGGTGATTGTGAAAAATGAGTTCGACCGCATCTACACCTCCAACGGTGGCAGCAAAATGAACGCGTACACGACGTACGATCACACGGCGTATTTCATCACGGTGCCTTCGAATAAGTTGGAGCTGTTTATGTGGATGGAAAGCGGTCGCTTGTTGGAGCCAGTGTTCCGCGAATTTTATGCGGAGCGTGATGTGGTGTTTGAGGAGCGCCGGATGCGCACGGAGAGCACGCCGTTGGGGAAATTTTCGGAGAGCTTTAACTCGCTCTTTTGGGAATCGCATCCGTACGGCTGGCCAATCATCGGGTGGCCCTCGGATATTCCGGCCATTTCCAAGGCGGATGCCGATGAATTTTACGCGACATTTTATGTGCCGGAAAATCTGACGCTGGTGTTGGTGGGCGATTTCAAAAGCAAAGAAGCGCTGACGATGGCACAAAAATATTTCGGTCGATTGAAGCGCGGCAAAAAAACTGTGCCGGACGTCATCACGATGGAGATGCCGCAGAAAGCGGAGAAGCGTTTTTATGCCGAGGCCGAGACGAATCCGAACGTGGATATTTACTGGCACACGCCGGCCTTCGGCCACAAGGACACGTACGCGTTGTCGGTGATGTCGAAAATCCTTACCGGCAACACCGGTCGCTTGAAAAAGGAATTGGTGCTGAAATCCAAGCTGGCGACTGACACCTTCGCGTGGACGCGTGGGATGCATTACGCGGGGCAATTCAATGCCGGCGGCGAAGTAGCGGACGGCAAAGATCCCGCCGCCGTGGAGGCCGCTATCCACGCGGTGGTCGAAAAACTCAAAACCGAGCCGGTGCCCGCTAAGGAGTTGCAGAAAGTCAAAAATAATTTTGCCGCATCGGAGTATCGGCGGTTGACGTCGAATCATCCCATCCTGATGCAAATCATTCACACCGAAGGCACGGGTGACTGGCGTGAGCTGAACACTTCCGGCGCCAAGCTGCAGGCAGTGACGCCGGCGGACATCCAACGCGTGGCGAAAAAATATTTCACCAAGGAAAATCGTGCCGTGGCGATTTACACCCGCAAGCCGGGCACCGGCGGTGGCGATGAAAACCCACTGCTCGCGGACCTCAGCGGGCAGGCAAAAGCAATGGCGCGTAAATTTATTTCCTCGGTGAACTCGGAAAAGGATGTGGCCTCGTTGAAGGGTCGGCTACAGCAAATCGAAGAGCAGCTTGAAAAAGCCGGATCGAAGGCCCCGCCGATTATGAAAGTCATCCGCGCCGCCCTCCGCAAACGCATCGGGGAATTGGAGAAGTAAATTTGGTAGGGACGCGCGAAGTGGATCCCTACTGGGAGATCTATTATGAAAAAAATTGTTTTAAGTTTAACCATCGCTTTGGGCTTCATAGTAAGCGCGGCGGAGATTCCGGATCGGCCGGAGAAGCTGACGTTTCCCAAACTGAAATATGAGCCGCCAAGCGGCGCGGAGTTTCGGGTGCAGCTCAAGAGCGGGCCGGTGGCGTTTGTGGTGCCGAACCGCGAGCTGCCGTTGGTGAGTGTGTCGATTAGGGTGCGCACGGGGCAATATAATGAGCCGAAGGGCAAAGCCGGCGTGGCGGGGATGACCGGGTTTTTGCTCGGCAAAGGCGGCACGAAAACGCGCACGGCGGAGGAGCTGGAAGAGCGTTTGGCTTTTTTGGCGGCGGGGCTTTCGAGCAGCGTGGGTGACACTTCCGGCAGCGTGGGCGTGAATACGCTTTCGAAGGATCTCGACGAGGGCTTGGTGATTTTGCGCGAGGTGCTGACGGCACCGCGTTTTCAAAAGAGCCGGTTTGATCTTTATAAACAAAAACAGTTGCAGGGAATGAAGCAACGCAATGACGACTCGAAAAATATTGAGCGGCGCGAGCTGTTGCGATTGGCGTACGGGCCGAAGTTTTTCCGCAATGTGATTCCGACGAAGGCTTCGGTGGAATCGATCACAGTGGAAGATTTACGCGCGTTTCATCAGGCGTGGTTTCATCCGGATAATTTTGTGGTGGCGGTGAGCGGCGATTTTGATCGCAAAACGATGGTGGTCAAGCTGGAAAAGCTGTTTGCCAAATGGCCGTTCACGGGCAAGGCGGCGGTGCCGGTGCCGACGAATAAACGCTTCGCCAAGCCGGGGGTTTACATCGTGGACAAAGACGTGAATCAGGGGCGCGTGGATATTATGCTGCCCGGCATCCACCGCGATCATCCGGATTTTTATGCGGTGCAGGTGATGAACAACATCCTCGGCGGCGGCGGGTTTACCAGCCGCATCACCAATCGCGTGCGGTCCGATGAGGGGCTGGCGTACAGCGCGTATTCGTATATGCCGGGCGGCACGTATTATCCGCTGCTGTTTGTGGCGGGCTACCAAAGCAAATCGGCCACGGTGCAGTACGCGGCGCAGATTGTGCTCGAGGAAATGCGCCGCATCACGATGGAAGTGGTGATGGACAAGGAAATGGTGACGGCCAAGAGCAGTTATATCCAAACATTTCCGGAGACGTTTGAAACCAAAGGCAAAGTGGCGGCGACCTTTGCCGATGAAGAATTTACTGGCCGTGGCGCGCGCAATCCGGCGCACTTCAAGGAATTTCGCGCAAAGTTCGCGGCGGTGACCAAGGCCGATGTGCAGCGCGTGGCGAAAAAATATCTGACGCCGGACAAAGTGGTGATTCTGATTGTGGGCAACAAAGATGTGATTCTCAAAGGGCATCCCGATCATCCCGTGAACCTCGATAGCCTTGCGCCGGGCGGCTTGAAGGACGTGCCATTGCGCGATCCCTTCACGATGCAGCCGCTGAAATAGTCTTCGTTTTTTGTAATTGGGAATACTCGCCGGTTGCGTTTCAGTGCATTTGCGGGCATCTTGTGGGGAGACACCATGGAGATGGTTATTAAATGCCCCGCATGTTCGATGGATTTGACGGTCGAGGATACGGCCGCCGGTTCACAACTGAAATGTCCCACGTGTAATACCTTGCTCGTGGTGCCCGCCGTGAGCGCCGCCGCGTCCGCCGAATCTGTGCCGAGCTCGATGGCCGGCGCGAGTGATGAAGAGCTCGCCGAAAAGCTCGCCAGCGCGTATCGCAGCATAACCACCGAGGTGGGCAAAGCCATCGTCGGTCAGAACGCGGTTATCGAGCAAATCATCATCGCCATTTTTGCGCGCAGTCATTGCCTGCTCGAGGGAGTGCCGGGGCTTGCCAAAACTTACATGGTGAAAAGCCTTTCCGAGGCGCTCAATCTTTCTTTCCGGCGGGTGCAGTTTACTCCCGACCTCATGCCGGCGGACATCACCGGCACGGACGTCATCCAGCAGGACGCCGAAGGTCGGCGCAGTCTCGTGTTTCTGCGCGGCCCGATTTTTGCCCAAATGGTTTTGGCGGATGAAATCAACCGCTCTCCCCCGAAAACGCAAGCCGCGTTGTTGGAAGCGATGCAGGAACATTCCGTTACCACCGGCGGCACCACGTACACGCTCGATGAACCGTTCTTCGTGCTGGCCACGCAAAATCCCGTGGAGCAAGAGGGCACGTATCCGTTGCCCGAGGCGCAGAAGGATCGCTTTATGTTCCACGTGAAAGTGGATTACCCGGACAAGGCCGAGGAAGCGGAAATCATCAAGCGCACCACTGGCGCGTTTTCCGCGACCATCCAGCCGGTGATCTCCGGCGCGGAAATTGTGCAGTGCCAAAAGATCGTGCGCAAAGTCCCCGTGCCCGAGCACGTGAACCAATACGTGCTCGATCTCGTGCGGCGTTGTCGGCCCGATGACGCCGAGGCGCTGCCCTTCGCGCGCGAACTTATTAGCTGGGGCCCCGGCCCGCGCGCGTGTCAGCAGCTGATTCTCGGCGGCAAGGTGCGCGCGATTTTGCAGGGGCGCTTTCACGTGATCCCCGAAGACATCGCCGCGCTGGCGCATCCGGTTTTGCGTCATCGCATCGTGCCTACTTTCAGTGCCGAGGCGGAGGGCATTACGGTGAATCATATCATCGACAAGATCCTCCAAGCCGTGCCGCAAATGCCGGCGGCCGCGGCCTTGTGAGGTTGATTTTTTTCAATGACTCAAGTCAGTCAACTTCTGCAGCCCGATGAGCTGCAGAGCATCGCAAACTTGAATCTGTTTGCGCGGCAAGCGGTGGAAGGCGCCATTTCCGGCGCGCATCGTTCGCCGCACAAAGGGTTTAGCATCGAGTTCGCGCAGCATCGCGAGTACGTGCAGGGCGACGACACTCGGCGCGTGGACTGGAAGGTGTTCGGCAAGACCGATCGTTATTACATTCGCGAGTACGAGGAGGAAACCAGTCTGCGAGCCACGTTGCTGGTGGATTGCAGCGGCAGCATGGACTACGCGCGCGAGGGCAGCATTAGTAAATGCCAATACGCGATGAAGCTCGCCGCGTGCATCGCACAGATTATCATTCGCCAAAGTGACAGCGTGGGGATGGTGACCTTCGATGATCAAATCCGCAGCTTCATCCCGCCACGTTCGAGTACGAGTCATTTGCGTTTGTTGTATCAGGAAATGATTGAGTCGCGCCCCGGCGGCGAAACGGATTTGGCCAATATTTTCCAAAAGCTGATGCCGCGGCTGCAGCGGCGCGGGATGGTTTTTATTTTTACCGACGGCTTTTCCGACCAACGCGCGCTGTTGCAATCGCTGTCGCATTTCCGCCAAGCCTCGCACGAGGTGGTGCTGTTTCACATTTTGGATCCGGACGAAATTGAGTTCCCCTTCAGCGCGTGGACCAAGTTTGAAAACCTTGAAATGTTCGGCCAATTTCGCACGCTCGATCCCGCTAGTTTTCGCGTGGCCTATCTCGACAACCTCCGACAATTCCGTGAGGCACTCAAAACTGGTTGCCAACGCCATCGCATCGATCTCGTGCCGATGAGCACCGCCGAACCCATTACCGACGCCCTTGCCCGATGCTTGCGGCAGCGCCAACTCACCGCATGAATTTCTTAAACATACTCTTGGTGGGCGGCGTGGCGGCGGGTGCCATCCCCATCATCGTGCACCTTATCAGCCGCAGCAAACCGCGCGAAGTGCGCTGGGGCGCGATGCATCTCATCGAGTTGACCCTCCAAAAACAACAGCGCCGCCTCCGCATCGAGAATTGGCTGTTGCTGTTGCTGCGCATTTGCATTCCGGTTTTCCTTGCGCTGTGTATGGCGCGGCCGGTGCTCACCGGCGCGGCGGCGCTTTGGAATGACGCCAAAACTTCGTTGGTAGTGGTGCTCGATAATTCGTACTCGCAGGATTTCCAAGCCACCGGCGGCACTAATTTTGAGAACGCACAAAAACAAGCCGCCGATTTAGTGGCCGGTTTGCAGCGCGGCTCGGATGTGAGCGTGGTGATGATGAGCGGCACGAACTCGCCTTTGTACGATTCGGGCGTGTTCAACACCAAGCGCGTGGCGGAAGATTTGAAGGCGCTCGAAGCTGGCTACGGCAAAGCCGAAGTGCCATCGGCGCTCGATGTGGCCTCCGCGATTTCCCGCAGTATGAGCCACGCGCAGCGCGAGGTAATTGTTATCAGCGATTTCCAACGTATCAGTTGGTCAGCCGAGGAAGCCACGCTGCGCCAACGCGCGGCGGAGCGATTGGGCGCGGCGGAGATTGCGCCGCGGCTCACGCTCTTTCACACCGGCGCGGAAGGGCGCGAGAATGTGTGCGTGGAGACCGTGAGTTTTTCCCCGCGCGTGTTGGGCATGAACCAAACGCTGCAGGTGCGCGCCACGCTTCGCAATTATGGAGAGCGCGGGCACGACTCACTGAAGGTGGTGTGCCGCGTGGATGGCAAGGTGGCGCACACCACGCAAATCCCACTGGAAGCCGGACAAAAACGGCAGGTGCTTTTCACGCATCAATTTGATTCCGCCGGCTCGCACGTGGTGGAGGTCAGCACCGATGCCGACAGCCTCAAAGCGGACAACACCTTTCGCGTGAGCATCCCCGTTTGGGAACGCGTGCCGGTGTTGGTGGTGGATGGAGATCCGAGCCCGAACCGCATTGGAGAGCGAAACTGATTTTCTGCAAATCGCATTGCAACCCTATCGCGAAGCCGGTGCGCACCGCAACAACCCGGCGAAAAAAAACTGTCCGACCTGCTCGAAGTGCGCGTCATCCGCACCGCCGGCCTCAGCGCCGCGGCCATCGGCGATGCGCGTGTGGTGGTGCTGGCGAATGTGGCACGGCTCACGCCCAAGCAACTGGTCGACGTGCAGAGCTTCGTGCGCGATGGCGGCGGGCTGCTGATTTTTCCCGGCGATAAAGTTGACGTGAAATGGTACAACGAAACTCTTCACGCCGCCGGGTTGTTGCCCGCGCCGCTCACGGAATTGGCTGACCTCAGCCGCGAGCCGGAGCCTTTCACCCGCATCCGCGCGCAGCGTTTCGAGCATCCGCCGCTGAATCTTTTCAACGATCCCCGCAACGGCACACCCGCCGAAGCGGAGATCACCCAGTGGTATCGCACGCTCGCCCAGCCGGATAACCCGTTGGTGCGGATGCACGCGCTGCTCGAAAGCGGCGATCCGTTTTTGCTGGAGAAACGTTTCAACGAAGGCCGCGTTTTTTTCTGCGCCACAACCTGCGACGAGGCGTGGAATAATTTGCCGGGCCGCCCGTTTTTTGTGCCCTTGGCGCAGCGGCTTTGCACGTACCTTGGCGTCGTCACTATTCCCGCCGCGCAACCTTGGCGTGGGCAGCTCGGCGGTGGCGTTTTATCCCGCCGGAACGCATCGGCCAAACGGCGACGATGCGCGACACGCAGGGCAAAATCACTGAGTTAGCCATCGAATCGCGCGGCAGCAAAGGCGTGGCGGAATTCGCCGGCACGGGCCGTCCGGGGCTGTACACGATGACGGGCCCGGACAAAAAACCCATCCATTTCGTGGTGAACACCAGCCGCGTGGAGAGCAATCTGCAACAGCTCGACCCGAAGGAACGCGAGCAAGTGGCGCAGGGATTGAAGGCCGATCTCGTGGGCAGCGTGGAGGATTATCGCGCGCTCGACCACACGCGGCGGTTTGGGCAGGAAATTTGGAAGCCGCTGTTCATCCTCGTTTTGATTTTGTTGTTTGGCGAATTGCTGCTCCAACGCCGAATGGCCCGCCAGCGAAATAGCGTGAACATGAATCCCGCCAATTCCATATTTGCCGCGCTGCATTTCTCCGGGGAATGGAGCTTTGTGGCTGGCGTTGCCGGTCGCGCTCGCGGCGGCCGGCGCGGCGTGGGGATTGTACGCCAGCGAATTGGCGCGGCGCGGCAAAACGGGCCTGTGGTTTCTGCCGCTGCTGCGCGGGTTGGCGGTGATGTTCGTGGTGCTGATGCTCACCGGGCCGGTCATCCAAACCCATCGCGAGATTGGCACGCGCGCGCGGCTGTTGTTGTACGTGGACAGCTCGGCCTCGATGAAAGCCACCGACGAGCAAATGGAACTCCATCGCAAGCTGCGCATTATGCGGCGTTTGGGCTGGATCAAGGGTGATGCCGCGGATGACCGCGCGGCCGCCGCGCTGGAGCGTTTGGCAAATTTGCGGCGGTTGCTCACGGCGGTGGAAGGCGACACGGAACGCGATGTGCCCGGTCGCGTGCGGATGGCGCAGGAGGTGGGCGGGCAGGTGATGGATCACCTCAACGAACTTAAGCTTCCCGGATGGGGCGCCACGCAGGCGAAACAGTTTCGCGAAGAAATCAACGAGCCGTTGCAGTCGGCCAAGCCGGATCAGATGAATGATTCCGCAAAACAACAATTGCTGAGTTTGCGTCCGGAGGTGCTGCGGTGGGAGGGCGTGCTGGCGGCGTTGATGCCCAAGCAGGACGACGTTGCGCTGGCGAAACTGGACGCCGAAACGCGCAAGGCGCTGGAGCGCTTCGACCGTACGCCACGCTGGACGCGATTGGAAACGCAAATGCTCGGCGGCGCGGAAAGTTTGGTGGACAAGCTTGAGACCAAACATCACGTGGAGCTGTACGCGCTAACCGCGAAGCGTTTTCTCAATCTGTGGCAAAGCGGCATTGCGGGCGAAGGCGACAGCGAACTGCTCGCCGCGCCGCGCACGCTGGAAGTGGCGGCCACGAATTTGCTTACGGATTTGTCCACCGCGCCGATGCATCACATCGCTACCAGCACCGAGGGCGGCGCGGAAGGGGAAAAGCTGATCGTGGTGATGTTCACCGATGGCCAACACAACGATGGCGAGTCGCCGGTGGAGATGGCGCGAATGTTCAAGGAGCGCGGCGTGTCCGATTCACGTGGTGGGCCTGGGCACCGCCGAGCCGGCGCGCGATTTGGCCGTGCTCAAGGCCGAAGGCCCGGGCGACATTTATCCGGACGCGCGTGTGACCGGCAAAGTGATTTTGCACGACGGCATGCCGCCGGGCAAACCGTTCACCGTGCGCATCGAGCACGAGGGACAAGTGGTGTGGGAGCGCGATTATGTGACCGCCCGCAAGCGGCGCGTGTTGCCTTTTGATTTTCCGGTGAAAGACATCGTGGCCGCCGCGCAAGCCGCGCAAAACCGAAACCTGCGCCACACCAATCTGCCGCTGACGTTTCAAGTGGTCGTGCCGCCCATCGAGGGCGAGATGAAAGACGACAACAACGTCGGCACGCTGCGCGTGAATGTGGTGACGCAGGAACCCCGCGTGCTGTACGTGGACGGCCGGCCGCGTTGGGAGCAGCGTTATTTGAAAAATCTGCTCGAGCGCGATGAGCGGTGGAAGGTGAACATTATGCTGCCCAAATGGGTGAACAACCGCCCCACGCTCACGCGCGGCAACGCGATGGGGCAGTTCCCCGCCACGCGGGAATTGTTGTTTCAATATCAACTGATCATAATAGGCGACGTGTCGTCGGGGCTGTTCACCGCGCGCGAGCAGCAGTGGATTAAGGACGCGGTGCAGTTCAATGGCGCCGGGCTGATTTTCATCGATGGCCGGCAGGAAGGCCTTTCGCGTTTGGCGGCGGGCACGTTGCAGCCGCTGTTTCCCGTCAGGTTTGCCGGCCCGCGTTTCGTCAGCAAAATGGATATGACGTGGCGCTATCGCGGCGCGGGCGGTTCGCAGGCGCCGCATCTGCTCTCCGGCGACACCGCCAGCAACCTCCGCATTTGGAGCGAACTGCCCGGCCCGCGCTGGATCGCCGTGACTGAAAAACTGCCCGGCTCCGAGGTGTTGCTGGAGGTGATGCTCGGCCAACAACAGGCCGTGCCCGCGCTGGTCTTCCGCCGTTATGGCGCGGGCCGCGTTTTATATTCCGCCTTCGAGGAATCGTGGCGCTGGCGTTACAACGTCGGCGATCTGTATCACCAAAAGTTTTGGAACCAAATCGCCAAGTGGATTATGGAGCCGCCCTTCGCCGTGCAGGACGCCCACATCGCGCTGGATTCCGGCGACACCACCTACGACGTGGGCGACACCGCCGAGATCCGCGTGCGCATTCAAGACCCCGCGCTCGCCTCCAAGCCCGGCCTCAAGCCGCAGGCATTGCTTTTCCGCAACGGCAAACTTTTTGGCACGCTGCCGCTCAAGGCCGATCCGCAATCCTTCACCTTCCGTGCCGAATCCGCCCCGCTCGAGCCGGGCGACTACGAAGTGCGCGTCAGCGTACCCGGCATTCCCGATGACGCCATCCTCGCCCACACCGCCTTCACCGTTGCGGCCAATCCCTTTGGCGAACTTGGCCTCCTCCATTGCGACGAGCTATTGCTGCGCCAAATGGCCGGCGATTCCGGCGGCGCCTATTATCGCGAGGAAGACATGCATCGTCTCGTCGAAGCCCTCAGCCCCTACAGCGACGGCCGCACCCTCACCACCGAACTCCCCCTCTGGCAAAGCTACTGGTGGTTCGTGCCGATAATTTTATTACTCACCGCGGAATGGATTATTCGGCG
>CALKBX010000011.1 GCA_937775205.1 uncultured Verrucomicrobiae bacterium
TTCCTCCTCCCACATCCCAACGCGAGAGTTAGTGCAGCTATAATTATTGTAGTCCGCATAGTCGATTTATTTGCTGATCTTTTCCACCTCATAGGAGCCAGTGGATTGGTGCGGGGTGAGCGGCCAGTTGTCGGTGCGGAAAGGGTAGGCAGGCAGTTCACGGAAATTAAGCAGGGTGCCATGGGGCAGGTTACTCCAAGCGTAACGCACCGCCACCGGTTCCTTGATTTCCTCATGCCACACCACCAGTTGAGCGCCCTGAATGCGTGCGCGGCCGTGTTTAAATTCCTTATCTTTACCGGCAATATAAAAGCCCTCGGCTACATCCTTATTAAGGCGCAAGCCCGCGCGCAGTTTCCCCCTCAAAATTGATATAGACTCTTGCCATCTTTAATCTCGTGCGCCGCATAAATTGGCCCACGCCATTCGATGGGCTTATTGGATTTGTGGGGCAGTGGCCTTGTAAACCTCAGCCAAGGCCCAGCGCGCCAAGCGTTCGCCCACCGGGCGCTTGTGGCCGGGGTGAATGCTGCCATTGGAATTGGTGTCGTAGGTGACAATGAGGCCGGTATTCTTAAAGCGGGCCCAAGTGAGATGCTGAATCTCGCGGATGACATTGGTGTGGTGGTTCATGTCATAAGTCATGGAGCGGCGGGTGCTCCAGCCTGCTATTTGTACCAGCCCCACAGGGAGATTCTCATTGCCAAAGACCCGCCGCCAATCGGTGATCACCGCAGGGAAGGTGCGGTGAAAGGGTTTCCAGCTGGTGCCAAAGGAATTGTTTTCTCCCTGATAAAAGAGCGCGCCGGCAATGGTCATTTTTGAGATAGGCAGGATCATCCCATTCATCATGCCTCCGGGTTGGCGTTTATTGGCCGGAGTGGTGTAGTTGTTTTGATTGGGGCGGCGCGGTTCACGTTCACCTTTCGCCTTGGCTTCTGCGCGTGCTTTTTCCCACGCCTTAAGATCAGCAGCATAACGCTTGTCTGCACCTTCCTTCTCGCCGCCCTCACGCCATGCCTTCATTGCTGCATTAAATTGTTCAAGGTAAGGCCGCATTTCAGGGAAGGGCTTCAGGGTATCTTTCAAAACCCAGTGCTGGGCCATGGTGCCACCCCACGAAACATCAATCAGACCCACAGGCACCTTGAGCCGGCGACTGAGGCGCTGGGCAAAATAGTAGCCCACGGCCGTGCAGTTCTCCACCTGCTCGGGGATGGCTTGTCGCCAGTTACCTTCACTACTGGTTTCATCTGTTACAGGGAAATCCTCCTGCGCAGTAGGGCGGGCGATGTGGGGCAAACGAATGAAACGGATATGCGGTGAATCAGCTGAAGCCACTTCCAGATCCGAATCGCGCGAGGAGCGTAAACTCCACTCCATATTACTTTGCCCACCACACACCCAAACCTCACCCACGAGAATATCAGTTAGGGTAATCTTTTCGGTGCCGGATGTAACAACCAGTTCGCGTCCTTTGAAGCTCGTCTCGAGCTTATCAAGTAGAAGCAACCATTGGCCCTCGCCATCGGCCTTGGCAGATTTGCTTTGCCCGGCGAATTGCGCTTTTACTTCCGCCCCCGCCTTGGCCCAACCCCAGATATGCACGGGCTTGCCCTGCTGCAGCACCATTTTGGGCCCGAAGATATTCGGTAGCCGTAGTGTTTCCGCAGCAGAAAGATTGCAGGCAAATAAAATGAGGGCCAAAAAACGAATCGTGCGCATGGCGACATTCTATGGGGGAGGGTAGGGGGAAGGGAAAGGGTTAAATGATTGCCGCCCGCGTACTGGCGCGGCACAGTCCCCGCATGCATCGCCGACAATTCATCACCACCACCGCAGCTGCCGTTGCATCTGCGCCTTTGTTACAAGCCGAGGCTCTCGGGAAGAAAAGACGCAATCCGTTTTGTGTGTTCACCAAGCCCTTCCAGTCGTTGAGCTATGATGACTTGGCGGACCTCATCGCCGAGCTGGGCTTTGATGGCATCGAAGGCACCATCCGCCCCGGCGGCCACATCACGCCCGAGCAAGTGCCCGATGAATTGCCCAAAATGATGGAGGCCCTTCGCAAGCGGCAAGCTCGAGCTCACCATCATGGCCTCGGGCATCAATAACGCCGACGACAAACTCAACGTGCAGCAACTCCGCGTGGCCGCCAAGCTCGGCGTGAAGCGTTATCGGATGGGCTATTATAAGTACGATCTCAAACGGCCTGTTGCGAAACAGCTCGACGAGTTTCGGCCCATTCTAAAAAACCTCGTGGCGCTCAACAAAGAATTGGGGATTCAGGCGATTTACCAAAACCATTCCGGCAGCAATTACGTGGGCGCGCCGATGTGGGATTTGCACGAGCTGTTCAAGGCGCACGATCCCACCCACGTTTCGGTGGGGTTCGATCTCAGTCACGCCAAGGCCGAAGCCATGCGCTCGTGGCCGTTGCAGTGCGAATCTGCTGCGCCCGCGTATCGGTGCGTTGTATGTGAAGAGTTTTAAGTGGGTCGATAGCAAGCGCGAAAACTGTTCCCTCGCCGAAGGCATTGTGGACAAAAAATATCCGCGCCAACTCATCGCCAGCGGCTTCACCGGCCCCATCAACCTGCACGAGGAATACTTGAATCACCGTGATCCAAAAATGATCCCTCAACATGTGGATGCGATCCGGAAAGACATCGTCACGCTCAAGAGCTGGTTGGGTTGGAGTTGATGATTGCTGTTCTCCAACGCACCCGCTCCGCCAAGGTCACCGTGGGCGATCGCGTCACCGGTGAAATCCAAACCGGGTTGGTGATCCTCCTCGGCGTGGCCAAGGGCGATGCGGAGGAGGACGCAAATTTTCTGGCCGATCGCATCGCGGGTTTTCGGATTTTTAATGACGCCGATAGCAAGATGAACCGTTCTATTCGCGACGTGGACGGCGCGGCCTTGGTGATCAGCCAATTCACCTTGGCTGGCGATTGGCGCAAAGGACGGCGGCCCAGTTTCACCACGGCTGCGGAGCCGGCGGAGGGCGAGCGGTTGTACGAATATTTTTGCGAACAACTGCGCGCACTCAAAGTGCCCGTGCAAACCGGCGAGTTCGGCGCGATGATGGACGTGAGCCTCATCAACGATGGCCCCGTCACCTTCGTGATGGACAGCCGCTCACAATAATTTCAAACTGTCGCCGCCATGGAAGAAAATGAAGAAAATGAAGTAAATGTCGAAGCCCTCACCGCCAAGGCGGAAGGCGGCGAAGTGGAGGCGCAATATGAGTTGGGTTGGCGCCACGCCCTGGGGATGGGCGTAGAGCTCGATGACGATGTGGCGGTGGAGTGGCTGCAACAAGCGGCCGCGGCGGGCCACATGCTGGCGCAAAATAATTTGGGCGCGCGGCATTTTTCGGGCGACGGCGTGGAGCAGGATTTGTTGCAGGCGTATCGGTTCTTTTTTCAGGCGGCCAATCAGGGCGATCGCAAGGCGGGCAAGAATCTCGATGCGGTGGCGCGGCAATTGAGCGAGGCGGATCTCGCCGCGTTGAGGGCGGAGATGGGCGCGCCACCGGACTGAGATTGTAACGTTCCGGCTTGATGAGCGTCTCCATTTTTGCTACTGTCTCTCCATTCCAAGGGCAGTATTTTGCTATGAAAACAAATTTGAGCATTTGTGTGGCGGCGGGTTTGACCGTGGCGTTTTTACTGGCGGGTTGTGGATCCACAGACGGGGGAGGCACCACGGAAATTGTGGTTTCACCGCCGAATGGATTTCCGCATCCGGCTGACGTGCCGTCGCCCATCGAACAAAACAAAGCCGAGGCGGGCGATGCAGTTGCGCAGTTTCACTTGGCGTTGAAGCACGACATCGCCGGGCAATCGGCCACCGCGGCGGCGTGGTACCAAAAGGCCGCCGATTCGGGGCTGGCGCAGGCGCAGTTTAATTATGCGTTGATGCTCGAAAAAGGCGTCGCCGGAAAGCAGGATACCCCGCTGGCCGTGGTGTACTACGAACGCGCCGCGCAGCAGGGGTTAGTGGAGGCGCGCTACAATTTCGCGCTGATGCTGGCCGAGGGCCGCGGCGTATTGGAGGATGATCAGGCGGCAGCCACATGGATGAAGCGCGCGGCCGATCAGGGCTATTCCAATGCGCAATTCCAAATGGGCTACCTCCACAAAGTAGGCGAAGGCGTGCCCAAGGATGATGCGGAGGCCGCGAAATGGTTTTTGCGCGCGGCAGAAAATTTGCATATGGACGCCCAATATTACACGGGCTTGTGTTACGCGCACGGTATCGGTGTGGAGCAAGATCTCGTGCAAGCTTACAAATGGCTGAACCTCGCCGCCGCTGCCAGTCACGCGAGCGCCCAGCGCGACAAGGAAATACTCACTGACCAAATGATCCCCGAAGCTGTAGCCGAAGGGCAACGCTTGTCCGTCGAATTTCAAGCCGCGCAGTAACCTTCCCTTGCCGTTTCGTTAGTGGACGGGCACACTGTGCCACCGAGCGATGGCCGCAGTATCCAGAAATAAAATTATCGTCGTATCCTTGGCAGGGTTGGGTCTGACATTGGCCATTTTTTTGGCGGTGACGTTGAAGGACAAAAAACCGGCAGACCTTCCACCGCCAGCGAAGGCTACAAATTCCACAAACAATCCCGCGCCAATTCAAACCAACGCACCGGTGATTCCTCCCACCAATTCCCCACCCGTAACCCCCTCCACTCCCACAAGCGATCCCTTACTACGCGCCCTCCAGCAAAAGGGAACACTTAAGGCCGTTCTGGAATCGCTGGCGGTGGATCACGGTTTTGATGCGGAAGGGAATTTGCTGTGGCTGGGGTTCGGTAATTTGCCGGTGACCGATGAAGCCCTCGCCAAATTGGCCGGCGAAACAAATCTGCACGCGCTATATTTGTACGACACAAAAATCACCGATGCCGGCCTCAAACACTTGTCCGGTCTGACGGCCTTACGTTTGCTCCTGATCACTGCCACCCCCGTGACCGACACCGCCGTGGCCGAGCTGGAAACCGCTCTGCCCGAATGCGTGGTAGTGCGTTAACCGGAATACTATCAGCGGGGCTTTGACTTTCTACTTTTGACCTTTTACCTTTGATGGATGAACTCCGTCCGGCTGCTGCTTCTCCTTGCGTTTACCATTCCGGCCCTCGCCCAAACTCACGTTCCCAAAAGCTCCGCCAATCGGCTGGTTTATCTCGATGACCCCAGCCCGTTTTATCCCCACCGCGATTTCCCCAAGCTCATCACACCGCAATGGGTGGGCGAGGAGGGCGTGGAAGCGGTTGTCACTTTGGGCATCGACGATATGCGGGCGGCGGCGGGGTATGAGAAATTTTTGCGGCCGATTTTGGAGCGGTTAAAAAAAATCGATGGGCGCGCGCCGGTGAGTATTATGACGTGCCGCATTGCGCCGGATGACAAGCAGGTGCAGGCGTGGCTCGCGGAGGGGGTGTCCATCGAGGTGCACACGCTCACGCATCCGTGTCCGCTTTTGCAGAAGGGCAATTTTGTGCAGGCGGCGAATGTCGTTCACGGCGGGGTGGATTTGCTCAGCCAAATTAAGGGGAACAAACCGGTTGCTTATCGGATGCCATGTTGCGATTCGATGAACAGTTTGAGCCCGCGCTTCTTTGCGGAGATTTTTAACAAGACCAGCGCGGACGGCCGATTTTTGAAAATCGATTCGTCGGTGTTTAATATAACCACCTCCAAGGACAAATCGCTCCCGCGCGAGTGGGTGTTGGACAAGGACGGTACCGAGCGCTTCGCCAAGTATCTTCCGCGCAAAGCCACGCCCAAACATCGCAAGGGGATGCGCACGATGGGTTCGTACGTGGGCACGATTGAGGATTATCCGTATCCTTATGTGGTCAACCGCTTGTGCTGGGAATTCCCCTGCACCGTGCCCAGCGATTGGGAGGCACAAAATCTCATCGGCAGCCAAAATCCGCAACTGCTCGAGGATTGGAAACGCGCCCTCGACGTCACCGTGCGCAAACAAGGCGTGATGAACCTCGTCTTCCACCCCCACGGCTGGAGCAGCTCCGAGCAACTCGTCGCCCTCATCGACTACGCGCAAAAGACGTACGGCAAGAAGGTGAAGTTTTTGAATTTCAAAGAGTGCGCGGAGCGGTTGGAGAAGAATTTGTTGAAGGGGAATCCACTGCGCGACAAACGCGGCTGGGACAACGGAGTGCGGATTGTGGATTTGGACAACGATGGTTTTATGGACGTGGTGATTGCCAACAAGGAAAGGAAAATCACTCGCCAATGGAAGCCGAAGGAAAGCAAATGGCGAGAAACTAAAACCCCATTCGAATTGTCGTTTGTTCTCGGGCACAAAACCATTGCCGGTAAAGCGTTGGTTCCAGATGGTAAATTTCCTCAAAAAATATTGCAGGCGCTAAGGGGTTTGCATTCAAACGAATCAGCAAAAATGGGCGTGTTAAGCAAGGGCGGAGGTGCAGTGATTTTTACAAGTTCAATAGGTCCAGTTGTCCCAACGGTTTTCAAATGGGAGTTCATCAAAGGAGAATGGGTGTGGGGTACCGGTAGTCTGCCTTTTGATTTTGATGATGTTTTCATGTTTCGGGATGTTGACAACGACGGAGTTTGTGAATTGATTTCGGCTGAATATGAAATTGATAAACAAAACTCAAAATTAACGGGCAAAATGTCGGAAACAATGATTCACAAATGGAATCCCAAAAGAAAAGGATGGGAAAGGTTACCGTTCAACATTCCTGGAAATGTTACCATCTTTAACGAAGTCGGCCGCGAACCCAGCCTCCGCTTCATCGACCTCAACGGCGACGGCTTTGATGACATTGTTTTTTCCAATGAAAAGCGCTGGGGCGTTTATCTTTGGGAGACGCGGGTGAATCCGGGGTTGGGGTGGAAGCCGGGATGGACGATGGCGCGCGAGGGGAAGCGCGGGGACAAGGATGCTATCCCGATGATTTCGCGCGGGGGCAAGCATCCGAATAATGGCGCGTGGTTTCATAGCGGGCACTTGTGGGTGCAGAACGAGGACACGGCGCATTTGCCGGATGTGGTGGATCGGCGGTCGTTTAAGCAGTTGCTGGATTTCGGCGGGCCGAAGGCGAAGGAGCCGGAGGAAAGCCGCCGCTGCTTCCAAGTGCGCGAGGGCTTTGAGGTGCAGCTCGTCGCGAGTGAGCCGCAGGTGCGCGACCCCGTGGCGTTCGACTGGGGCGCGGACGGCAAACTTTGGGTGGCCGAGATGGGCGATTATCCCTCGGGCATTGATGGAAAAGGCAAGCGCGGCGGCGTGGTGCGTTGGCTGGAGGATGCCGATGGCGACGGGCGTTATGAAAAATCGACGGTGTTTCTCGAGGGCCTGAATTTTCCCAATGGCGTGATGCCGTGGGGCAAGGGCGTGCTCATCAGCGCCGCGCCGGACGTCCTCTACGCCGAGGACACCACCGGCGATGGCCGCGCCGATGTGCGCCGCGTGCTCTTCACCGGCTTCCGCGAGGGCAACCAACAGCATCGCATGAACGGCTTCGCGCTGGGCTTGGACAACTGGATTTACGCCGCCAACGGCGACAGCGGCGGCACGATCACCAGCAAAGCCACGGGCAAGCGCGTTAATATTAGTGGACGCGATTTTCGGTTTAAGGTAACCGGCGAATTCGAGGCCGTCGCGGGCCAAACGCAGTTCGGTCGTTGGCGTGATGACTGGGGGAATTGGTTTGGCAATAACAACCCAAACTGGTTGTGGCATTATCATGTGCCGCTGCGTTACCTCGCGCGCAATCCGCAGCTCGCCGTCGGGGCCACGCGCCGCAACACGTTTTCCAGCAACCGCTGTTTCCCCATCAGCGCCAAGATGGTGCGCCCGAATCAACCGCAAAGCTACGGTCACGTGACCAGTGCCAACAGCGCCACGCCTTATCGCGGCGGCTTGTTCGGCAAGGATTTTGCGCGCAGCGTGTTCATTAGCGAACCGGTGCACAACCTCGTCCATCGCGAAGTGCTCGTGCCCGACGGCGTGAGTTTCAAGAGCCACCGCGCGGCGGGCGAAGAGAAAAGCGAATTCCTCGCCAGCACCGACAACTGGTTTCGCCCCACGCAAATCAAGACCGGCCCCGACGGCGCGTTGTACATCGCCGATATGTACCGGCTCGTCATCGAGCATCCCGAGTGGATTCCCTCCGCGATGCAAAGCCGCGTGGACCTCCGCGCCGGCCACGACAAGGGGCGCATTTGGCGCATCGTTCTAAAAGGCGCGAAGCTGCGCAAAATCCCGCCCCTCGATAAACTCCCCACCCAACAACTCGTCTTGGCCCTCGACCACCCCAACGGCTGGCAACGCGACACCGCCCAGCGATTGCTCATCGCGCGCAACGACCCCAAGAGCCACCAACTCCTCGGCTCCATCGCCGCCAACACTTTGCGCGGAAAAATCCTGCCCCAAGCGCGCATTCACGCCCTGCACACGCTCACGGGTTTGGGCGCGCTCAACAAAGAAACCCTCGCCGCCGCCCTGCGCGATGACCACGCGGCCGTCCGCGAACACGCCGTGCGTTTATGCGAAGGCGGCAATGAAGCCCTCGCCCGCCAATGCCTCACCGACAAATCCCCCCGCGTCCTCCGCCAACTCGCCTTTACCCTCGGCCAAGGCAAAGGCCAACTCGTCACCGAAGGCCTCGTTTACCTCGCCGTGCAGCATCCCAAAAATGCCGACCTTCAGCTCGCCATCAAAAGCTCCGCTGCCCCGCACGCCGCCGCGATGTTGAAACAAATCTTTTCCCAAAAAGCCCGCCCGCCCGCCGCGCTTTCCAACCACCTTCTCAAACTCGCCACCACCGGCGAACAACTCGACGCCCTCGCCCTCGTGCTCAATGACCTCACCCCCGCCGACCTCACCATCTTGGCCGGCCTCCTCGACGCCCTCCACGCCCGCGGCCAAACTCTCATCGATTTCCAAAAGACCGCACCGCCCAAACTCAAAGCCGCGCTCAACAAAACTACAGCCCTTTTCAAACACGCCCGCGCCACCGCCGCCAATCCGAACGCCACCACTGCTGAGCGGCAAGCCGCCATCCCCCTTCTCGCCCGCGGCCTCGAACCCATCGATGCCGACAAAAAAACCCTCGTCCAACTGCTCGCCGCCGAGCACCCGCCCGCGCTTCAAAAAACCGCCTTCGCCACGTTGCGAAAAGTTCACCAACCCCATTTGGTCAGCGCCCTGCTCGGTAGTTGGAAAACCTTCACCCCCGCCATCCGCGCCGAAGCCATTGAAACACTCCTCACCCGCCCCGCGTGGACGCAAGCCCTCCTCGCTGCGCTCGAGAAAGGCGATTTGGCCGCGAACCAAATCAGCCCCGCCCACCGCCAAAAATTCACCAAACACACCGACGCCACCCTCCGCGCGCGCGCCACCCAACTCTTCGGCAAAGTCGACCCCAACCGCGCCAAAGTCATCGCCCGCTACGCCGACATCGCGAAGCTCAAAGGCAACGCCGAGGACGGCGCGTTCCTGTTCAAAGCCAACTGCGCCGTTTGCCATCGTTTCAAAAACCAAGGCAACCCCGTCGGCCCGGACCCCGCCCTCTTCGCCGCCAAGCCCACCGCCGATTGGCTGATTGCCATCCTCGATCCCAACCGCGCCGTGGAAGACAAATACGTCGGCTACGTCATCATCAACCGCAACGCCACCGCGCACACCGGCGTCATCACCGCCGAGACCCCCACCAGCCTCACCCTCCGCACCGCCATCGGCGCCGAACAAATCATCCTCCGCGCCAACATCAAAACCCTCCAAAGCACCGGCCTCTCCCTAATGCCCCCCGGCCTTGAAGCCGCGCTGCCGCCCGCCGCGATGGCCGATTTGCTAGCGTATCTGCGCGGAGAGTGATTGATTCCAATCCCGTTTTTTTAACCGCAGAGACACAGAGAACACAGAGGCAAAAAACCTCTGTGTTCTCTGTGTCTCTTTGGTGAATCCGAAAGATGAAGAAGTGAACCGCGCTTACTTTTTCTTTGGGCGGGGTTTGCGCGGAGGGGGGACGGGGTCTTGCTCTGGGACTTTGTATTGGGCGCGGAGGCGTTTGAGTTGGGCGAGGAGGTCGGACTGCACTTTTTTGTAGTCGCTGTTTCCATAGACGCTGGTGAGTTCGTTGGGATCTTTGCCGAGGTCGAAGAGTTCCCACTCGTCGTTTTGATAAAAGTAAATGAGTTTGTGTCGGCCGTTGGTGACACCGTAGTGGCGGGCGACGCTGTGCGCGCCGGGGAATTCGTAGTAGTGATAATAAAAATGCGTGCGCCAATCTTTCGGCGTGCGGCCCTTGAGCAGCGGTAGAATGCTGTGGCCCTGCATGGCGGCGGGGATTTTTACGCCGGCGATGTCGAGGAAGGTTTCGGCAAAGTCGAGGTTGGAAACGATGTCGGTGTTGCGGCTACCGGGTTTTATGACGTCGGGCCAACGGACGAGTAGCGGCATGATGAGGCTTTCTTCGTACATCCAGCGTTTGTCGTACCAACCGTGGTCGCCGAGGTACCAGCCTTGATCGCTGCTGTAAATGACGATGGTGTTTTTGGCGAGGCCGCTGGCGTCGAGATAATCGAGCACGCGCCCGAGGTTGTCGTCCACGCTCTGCACGCAGCGGAGGTAATCCTTGATGTAGCGCTGGTATTTCCATTTCACCAATTCTCGGCCTTGGAGGTTGGCTTTGCGGAAGGCTTCGTTTTTGGGGCCGTAGGCGGCGTCCCAAATTTTCTTTTGGGCGGCGTTGAGGTTGTTGGGGCCGGCGTTGAGCTTGAGGTCGTTGGGGCTGAGATGGCGCGCGACGGTCATCGCCTGTTTGTGGGCGGCGGAAGTGCGGCCTTCGTAATCATCCCACAATGTTTCCGGCTCGGGGATGGTCTCGCCATCGAACATATTCAAATACTTGGGGCCCGGCTGCCAGTTGCGATGCGGCGCTTTGTGTTGGTACATCAACATAAATGGTTTAGATGTGTCGCGATCATTCTTGAGCCACGCGAGGGCTTTGTCGGTGATGATGTCGGTCGTGTAACCGGTGTGCTTGACGGTGACGACGTTGCCGTCCGCGTTCGTCGTTTTCATCGGCGGATTGTAATACGGCCCCTGGCCGACGAGCACATCGAAATAATCAAACCCCGTCGGCGTGCTTTTTAAATGCCATTTGCCAATCATCGCCGTGGCGTAGCCAGCCTTGCCGAGCAGTTTTGGAAAGGTCATTTGCGCGCCATCGAACGTGAGGCCGTTGCGGAAGTAACCGTTGAGGTGATTATATTTGCCGGTGAGAATCACCGCGCGGCTCGGCCCGCAAATGGAATTGCTCACATAACATTTCTCAAAAAGCATCCCCTCCTTGGCCAGGCGATCCATGTGAGGCGTGGTGTTTATCTTCGAGCCATAAGCGCTAATGGCATGCGCCGCGTGGTCGTCGGTGAAGACAAACAAAATATTTGGTCGTTGCGCGGCGGAGAGTGACGGCAGCAGAAGCAGCCCCAACAGGAAAAAGAAAATGCGTTTCATAACAACTGGTGTGGCACCCAGTTAATCAGTGAATCGCGCAGAAGGCAAGCCGGTTAATCCGTGGCCGAGATGCATCGGTTGCCGGTTCGGCCTCGTCATTTTTGGGCACGAGCTTGACGAGCACGAAGCCGGCGAGCGTCCAGCCCACGAGATGATCGAACACCACGAAGCCGGTGAAGGAATTGGAAAAGGCCTACCACGACCAGTTGAGGAGGATGGCGGTGACGATGGCGAACAGCGCGAAGAACACCGTGACGCCCACGCGACAGCCCGTGGCCGAGTGCGAGAGTTTGGTGAGTAAAAACGTGACGAACAGCGCGCCGAGGAATGAGCGGGAGTTTATAGTGCGTTTGGGTGATCCGGTTCATCCAGCATCGGCGTGGAAGCTACTTCAGTTTGCGGCGAATGTCGATCTTGCGTCAGACGGTCTCCGGTTTGGCTTCGTCGGCCTTTTCGGATTCGTGCGCCCACTTTTGCCAACCTCGAAATTGCAGCAGCATCACCACCACGCTGCAAAGCATGTTGGCGAGGCTTTCGGTCATGAAACCGTAGCTGAACCAGAAAGTGTTCGCGCCAATTCCCATCACGAATCCGAGGCGATTGCGGTTGCCTAGCAAATAAAGGGAAAGAAAAGTAAACCCCATCGCCGCCCAGTCGCAGCCGTAATATTGAAACACTTGTTCGTGCAGATAATCCATAGCGCGGGGATTGTTAACCGCCAAGGAGCCAAGACGCCAAGTTCATTTTTCACCTTGGCGGTTCAAAAAAAACTTTCCAATCGTTGGCAACTCCCTCAACCTTTCTCAATGCTACGCATCAGTCGTCGACAAGTAATCAAAGCCGGCGCGGCTTCCGCGTTTGCGTTTAACTTTTTTCCTTCACGCGTCTTTGGCGCAAACGCGCGTATTGCCGTGGCCGGCATCGGCGCGGGCGGCAAGGGCACGGCGGATGTCAATGGCTCCGCTGCGGCGGGCGCGGATATCGTCGCGCTTTGCGATGTGGATCCACGGCGCGGCGCGGGGTCGTTCAAAAAATATCCGAAAGCAAAAGTGTTTTCCGACTTCCGCGTGATGCTCGATAAAATGGGCAAGAGCATCGATGCCTGCACCATCTCCACCCCCGACCACACCCACGCCGTGGCCACGATGAAGGCGATGCAAATGGGCAAACATTGTTACACGCAAAAGCCACTCACGCACAACGTTTGGGAAGCGCGCGAGTTGGTGAAGCAAGCCGCGGCCAGCGAGGTGGTTACGCAAATGGGCAACCAAGCGCACGCCGCTGAACCCATCCGGCGCGTTGTCGAGCTCGTGCGCGCGGGCATCATTGGCGATGTCACCGAGGCGCACGTGTGGACCAACCGCCCTGTTTGGCCGCAAGGCATGGCGGCGAGACCGCCCAAGGCGCCGGTGCCCGCGAATGTGGATTGGGATTTGTGGCTCGGCCCCGCGCCATTTCGCGAATACGGCGAGGGCTATGTGCCATTCAAATGGCGCGGTTGGTGGGATTTCGGCACGGGCGCGCTGGGTGATATGGCGTGTCACTTAATGGATATGGCGTGGTGGAGTCTCGAGCTCGGCGTGCCCACGCACGTGGAGGCGCGGCACGGCGGCAGCACAAAAGAAAGCCCGCCCAAATGGGCCGTCATCGATTATCAATTCCCCGCGCGCGGGAAGCGTCCGCCGGTGAAGCTCGTTTGGTACGATGGCAAAAAAGACGGCGTTCAAAACGCGCCCTCCAAGGAAACTACCGGCGGTGTGGAAATGGCGAAGGGCGGCCGACAAGGCAGCCACGGCTCAATGCTTGTGGGCACGAAGGGGAAACTTTTTTTCAACCGGTTCCGCAATAGTTGGAAAGTCACCGGCCGCGCAGCCGACGAAGTGGCGCACATTGAAAAAACCACCCCGCGCACCATCCCGCGCGTGAAGAGCAACTACACCGAATGGCTCGATGCCGCCGCTGGCAAAGGCCACGCGCCGCTGAGCCGTTTCGAAATTGCCGGCCCGTTTACCGAAGTCGTGTTGCTCGGCAACCTCGCCATCCGCGCCAACGAACCGCTCGAGTGGGACCCCAAAAAAGGCATCGCCAAAAGCGCCAGAGCCAACCAATTTGTTCGCCGCGAATACCGCAAAGGCTGGGGGTGGTAAATTGAGTGAACCGCCAAGACACAAATACGCCCAGAAAAGATAAACTTGGCGTCTTGGCGACTTGGCGGTTCAACAAAAAAACCCTTGCGCATCCTCGCGCACAACCGATACTCGTCCGACACACACATTCTCATGTCACACAAAACATTTATTAAATCCTACACCCGACGCGACATCCTCAAGGCTGGCGCGGCCTCGGCCATCGCGGTGAACTTTCTCCCCTCCCGCGTTTTCGGCGCTAATGAACGCCTCGCCGTCGCCGGCATCGGCGTGGGCGGCAAAGGCAGCAGCGACATCAACGGCGCGGGTAAAATCGGAGAGGTGGTTGCGCTTTGTGATGTGGACTTCCGGCGTGGCGGCGGCGCGGCCAAGAATTTTCCCAAGGCAAAAAAGTTTACCGACTTCCGTGAGATGCTCGACAAGATGGGCAAGGAGATCGACGCCTGCACCGTGTCCACCCCCGACCACACGCACGCTCCCGCCGCCATCCGCGCGATGCGCCAGGGAATTCATGTTTACTGCCAAAAACCGCTGACCCACACCGTTTGGGAAGCACGCCAAATGCGCCTCGAGGCGAAGAAAAATAACGTGTGCACCCAAATGGGAAACCAAGGCACCTCGATGACCGGTATGCGCGAAGGCGTTGAGGCATTGTGGGCGGGCGTCATTGGCGAAATCAAGGAATGCCACGTGTGGACTAACCGCCCCGTGTGGCCCCAAGCGCCGGGTATTACCAAGGCATTACCCGAGCAAGCCGTGCCCGATACCGTCGATTGGGATTCCTTCATTGGCCCGGCCAAGATGCGCCCGTACAACGCCGGTTATCATCCCTTCAAATGGCGCGGCTGGTGGGACTACGGCACCGGCGCAATGGGCGATATGGCTTGCCACACTGCCAACCTCGCTTATATGGGCTGCAGCCTCACGCAACCCACTTGGGTGGAGCCCATCACCGTCGGCCCTATCAACCCCGAGACCTTTCCCGCGTGGGCCGTGATCAAACTAAAATTCCCCGCCATCAAAGGCCGCGGTTCGGTTGATTTCTTTTGGTACGAAGGCAAACAAAATGGCAAAAAGAAACTGCCCCCCGCCGAGCTCTTCCACGGCAACAACCCCCCCGGAAGCGGCTCGCTGATTGTCGGCACCAAAGGCATATTATACTCACCCAACGATTACGGCGCCGCGTGGAAACTCCTCCCCGTGCCCGGCGGCAAAGCAGCGCCGGAATTTAAGAAACCCGATCCCGTGCTCGCCCGCAACAACAAAGGCGACGTGGGCATGAAAATCGAGTGGGCCGAAGCCATCAAGGCCAACAACCCCGAACTCGCCCTCTCCAATTTCAACCACGCCGGCAACTTCACCGAAGCCATTCTTTTGGGCAATATCGCAATGCGCGTCGGGGAAGGCTTTGATTGGAACGCAAAGAAACTCCAATCCTCAAACCCAAAAGCCACCGCCTTCGCCACCAAAGACTACCGCAAAGGTTGGGAAATTTAACGATGAGACGCAAAATTATTTGCCACTTTCACACTCGCCCTCGGCCTTACGGTCTTTGGCGCGGATAAAAAATCGCCACCCGTCGCCGGCACGTACAAAGGCAAAATTGAAGGCGAACTCGCTACCGCCATCCTCAAGGCCGATGGCTCCATCATCGTGTGGCCCAGCGCCGAGCGACCCAAGTTCACAATGCGCGGCAAATGGAAGCGCGATGGCAACACCCTCACCGCCAAGCTCAAAGACCCCACCGGCGACGAAGGCACGGTGGTGTTCACAGTGGACAACGGCGACCTCGTGCTGGTGAAAGTCATATTGCCCGATGGCGAAGTGGAAGAGCACGGCGCGCCACAATTCAAGCGCAACAAACGATTGGCCGACAAAGGCCCCGCCGGCGTGTACGTCGGCTGGTTTGATAATGAGCATCTTTCCGTGCAAGTGAAACCCGATGGTTCATTCACAGTCATTCCTGCTGATGATTTGAAAGGCGGCCCCATCTTATGTCGGCAAATGGAAAGTCACCGAGCGCGGCCTGCGCGCCACCGTGACTTCCAAGGACGAAGAGGGCGAAGAAGAAGCCACTGTGGAATTTGTCACCACCGCCACCGGCTTGGCGATCATCAAAGTGGCTCACCACGGCGATGGCGAAGTGGAAACCTTCGACACCCGCCTCAAACGCCAAAAGCGCGGCAAAGCCAGCAAAAAGAATTAGAAAACAGACAATAACGGGTTACCCAACCTGCCTGTCCCCTCCTTCGCTTCGGTGTTCGGCGGGGTTTTTTTGTGGGTTTTTCGGGGGAAAACAGACTTTGGCACAAGTGTTGCTCTATTTTCACAAATACATTCACCAAGGAGAATGACTGGCTTTTCGCGCGAAAAACGGGTAAAAACAACCGTTTTCTGCGTGCAATCCATTTGTCACCGCGGCGAAAATTACCAGCTGCACTGATGGACGAAGACAAACAGGCAGAAAAATCCGCCAAAGCGGAACTGAAAGAATTGCGCTCGCAAGCCAAGTATGGCGTGCTCAAGGCGCAGTTTCTGCTCGCCGTGAAGCTTGCCAATGGCGACGGCGGCGAAGCCGATCCTAAGGAGGCGGAAAAATGGTATCGCAAAGCCGCCAAGCGCGACTTCCCGCCCGCGATGAATAATCTCGCCCTATTATATACCAGCGATGCCCTCGGCGAGCCGGATCTCAAGGCCGCCCTCAAGTGGTATCGCAAAGCCGCCGAACTGGGCTACGCCCGCGCCCAAGCCATCCTCGGCTGGCGGCTCGTGCGCGGCAACGGCGTGACGGCAAACGAAACCGAAGGCGTGGCGCTGTTGACGAAAGCCGCCGAGCAAGGCTTTGCGTTAGCGCAAAATAATTTGGGCGTGTGCTTTTCAGAAGGCACCGGCGTGGAGGCCGACGAAGCCCAAGCCGTCGGTTGGTTTCGCAAAGCCGCCGAGCAAGGCAACGTCGCCGCGCAATTCAACCTCGGCCTCCGCTGCGCGCAAGGACGCGGCGCGGATAAAGATTTGGACGTCGCCAAGGAATGGCTCACCAAAGCCGCCGAAAAAAATCACGCCGCCGCTCAGGCGCACTTGGCCGATTTGTTGGCGGTTGAAGATGATGCCGATGCTGCGGAAACTGCGCGTTGGTATCGCGCCGCCGCCGAGGCTGGACACGCCGCCGCGCAAAATAATTTGGGCCGTTGCCTCGCCGAAGGCACCGGCGTGAAGGCGGACATCAAAGAAGCGGTTGAATGGTATCGCCGCGCGGCGGAACAGGATTGCTTGCCCGCGCAGTTCAACTTGGGCCGAAATCTTTTGGAGGCCCATTCACCCGAAGCCGCGCGTTGGTTGGAATTGGCCGCCACCGCCGATCACACCGAGGCGCAATGGTTGCTCGGGCGCTCGCTGGATGACGGCATCACGCTGCCTCGCGATGCGGTGGCCGCTGTGAAGTGGCTGCGCAAAGCCGCCGAAGGCGGCGTGAATGAAGCGCAGTATCGACTGGCGGTAAGTCTGGAGCGCGGCGATGGCGTCACTGAAAATCTCACCGAAGCCGCTGATTGGTACACGCTCGCGGCGGATGCCGGCCATGCGGCGGCGCAGTTTAATCTCGGCACAGTGCACGCGCGCGGGCGCGGTGTGCCCGCCGATGACGTGAAGGCGTTCAAGTATTACAAGCTTGCCGCCGAGCAAAGCATCGCCAGCGCCCAGTGCAACTTAGGCGCATTTCACGAACAAGGGCGCGGCACAGAACAGAATTTTTCTTCGGCTCTGCGTTGGTACGAATTGGCCGCGGACCAAGGCTTGGCGCGGGCGCAATATAACCTCGCGGTGATGCTGCATCTCGGTCGCGGCGTGGAGGCCAATTTGAATCAAGCCGTCACGTGGTATCGCCAAGCGGCCAAGCAAGGGCACGCGGCGGCGCAGCACGTGTTGGCGTCGCTGTATCATCACGGCGAGGGCGTGGAGGCGGATGTGGTGGAAGCGGCAAAGTGGTGCCAGTTGGCCGCCGAGCAGGAAGTGCCGGAGGCGCAGTTGATTTTGGCCGATTGCTATCTGCGCGGGCGCGGTGTGCCGGAGGATTATGTGCTGGCGTATGTGTGGTTCAACCGCGCCTCATCGCACGGCCTGGAGATTGCCGAGAAAAACAAACGCCACACCGCCCGCTACATGATGCCCGAGCAGATTGCCCAAGCACAGCAAATCTCCCGCGCCCACTTGGCGGCTTGATATTTTTTGGGGTTATCTGCGTTGATCTGCAAAATCTGTGGTTAACAATGGCGGTGTTGGAGTTAGTTGGGAAAAAATAGTCGAGTTGGTTGCTTGCGCGTTGTAGAAGAGCCGCCGTGGAGGTGCCAAAGGGTAAATTCAATCTTGATCCGTTCCGGTTGTGGGCGGTGTTGGTGGCGCTGGTTTGCATGGGGCTGATCGGGCGGATGGATCATTTCACACTGGGTGCGGATTTGGAGGTACTGCTCTCGGGCGATCAACGTAGCTTGGATGGGTACGGGTCGGTTAACAGCCGGATGGAGCAAGTGGAGGGAAACCTCGTATTTGTGCTGGTGGTTGTGGAGTTCGACGATGTATTCGCGCCGGAATCGATCACGCGCCTGCGGGAAATCAGCACGGCCTGCATGGAAAACCCGCATGTGTATCACGCATTGAGTTTGGTGTATCCGCCCTTTCGTCCGGAGGTGGAGCTGTTGTCGGTGCCGCCGCTGAAGATGCAGCCGCTAATCACGGGCTTGAGTGAGGCGGAGCTGGAAACGGCGCGCGGGTATTGCAAGGACCGACTGCCGTTGCTGCAAAATTTTTTGGTCACACCCGACAACCGCCGCGCGATGATGTGGCTGATGTGCGAGTCGGATGTGAGCACTTCAGAGTTGAACCAGAAATACGTCGAGTCCATCAACGCCACGCTGGCGCCGTTTGCAGAAATGGGGCAGCGGTTTCAAGTGCTGTCCGCCCCGCACGCGGAGGAGGAAATACGGCTAACGCTTTGGAAGGATATGTGGCAGTTCCTGCCCATCGCCTCAGCGGTATTGTTGGTGGTGCTGTTGCTGACGTTCCGTTTTTCGCTGTGGATGGTGCTTGCGGTGTTGCTCGCGCAAGCGCTGGGCCTGGCGGCGTTGCCGGGGTTGATCACGCTGATTAGCGACAAGGCAAACGTGTTTACAGTGATGCTTTTCCCGCTGCTCACGGGTCTACATTTGGCGATGCTCATTCACGTGGGCACGGCTTATCAGCGCGTCCGCAACGAGGGGCAATCGGCAGAGGACGCGGTGCGGGCGGTGTTCCAAACAGTGTTTCGCAGCAGTGCATTCGCGGGGCTGACCACGGCGGCGGGCTTATTTTCGTTGATGGCCAGCGAGGTTCCATCGGTTCGGGAATTTGGATTCATCGGCGGCGCGGGAATGTTTCTGATGTTTGCCATCACCTTCGGTCCGGCGCTGCTGTTGCTGCGATTTCTGCATGCGGGCAAAGTGTCCGCGGCGGTTCAGGAAAAGCCGCGGCTGCTGGATTATGGGCGGTGGTTGGGTTCGGTGCGCCGGTGGCGTCCGGCGATTGCGGTGGGCACGTTGCTGCTGGTGGGCGCGATGGTTTGGGGCTGGTCGCAGGTGCGCACGGATATTCGCGCCACGGAATTTCTGGAGCCCGCAAGCCCCACGCGCCAAGTAGTGGAACTGTGCGACCGCGAATGCGGCGGGATCAATGTGCTGCGCATTGAGCTTGATTCCGGCCGGGCCGATGGTGTGGGCGACAAACAGTTTGTAGAATTTCTGAACCGCGTCCGGGCCATCGCCATCACGCATGAGGAGGTGAAGATGGCTTATGTTTACCCGTGGGTGTTGGATCAGATTTATCACGCGGCGGTGGATGATGAGTCGAAGCTGGTGCGGACCATGGCCGAGAAATTATTGAAGCCGAATATGTTGAGCATTCTCAGCTCGGAAGCGTTTGAGGAAATGTTGCCGTTGATGGACGTCCTGTTTGATCAGGAAAAACGAAAGACGTATTTGTACGTTCGCACGCGCTTCATGCCGGCGGAGGAATACATCGCGATGATTCATTCGCTGGTGCGCGAGCTGGGCGAGGCGCGGCCGGATGAGACGATTGGGGTTTCGGCCACGGATGGCATCCACAAAATTCTTGAGGCGGACCGCTTGATCGTGCGCAGCCAATCGGATACCGCGGGGATCACCTGTCTCTTGGTGGGGCTGGCGTTGGTGGTGATTTGGCGGTCGCTGCCGCTGGCGCTGGTGGCGCTGTTTATCAACGCGCTGCCGGTGGGCCTGGTGGTGGCGTTGCAAGGCTTTGCTGGCGTGCCGCTCAACGCCATCACCATCATGGTGGCGGCCGTGGCGTTTGGCATTGCGGTGGATGACACCATTCATTTCATCACCCACTGGCGGATGGCCCGGGAGCGTGGGCTGGATTCGGAGGCGGCGTTGAAGGACACCTTGGAGGTCAAGGGGCGGCCGATTGTCTGCACCACACTAATTTTGGCGGGGATACTCTGCGTGTTTGGCTTTTCGTCATTTCCGCCGGTGGTGCATTTTGGGTTTTTGTTGGCGGCGGGTTTGGCGGGGGCGCTGGTGGCGGCGCTGGGGTTGCTGCCGGCGTGGCTGGGGCGGTAATGCTTGCAAGTAATGCTGGACTGACTGGGGTTTGCCGCTAGATTGCCCGCACCTGCTTTGAGCGACCCAACGCTGCGGGCCCGCCTTTTCGGGTGGTTTTGGCCGAATACAATGAATAAACTGACACCACCGCGCGGGTACGCCCAAGCGGATACCGATGCGCGCCAGCGATGGTTGCAGGTGCAAACGGGTCACACCGTGCCGGAGTTTGCGCTGGATGCGCCGGAGGATCTCAAGGGGCTCATCGAAAATCACGTGGGCTTTGTGGGGATGCCGTTGAGCATTTCCGGGCCACTCAAAATTGACGGTACTTACGCGCAGGGCAATTTTTATGTGCCGCTGTGCACGGTGGAGGGCACGCTGAGCCTTTCGATGACGCGCGGGTTTTATCTGACTCACCGCGCGGGTGGCATCAAGACGCGCCACGTGAAGCAGGAACTTTCGCGCGCGCCGGTGTTTCGATTTGATGAGATTGAGGAAGCGATGGCCTTTCTCAAAACCATTGACGCGCATTACGACGAAATCAAAACCGCTGCCGAATGCACCACGCGCCACGGCAAACTTTTGCGGATTGATAAACACATCATTCACAATCGCGTCATTCTCGATTTCATTTATCACACCGCCGAGGCCGCCGGACAAAATATGGTGACCTTGAGCACGGATGCCGCGTGTCGGTTTATTGTCGAAAAACTTTCCGGCGAAACGCCGCTGCGATATTTATTGGAAAGCAATTTTAACGCGGACAAAAATCCTGCGCACCGCAGCCTCATCAAGGGGCGCGGCCATCACGTCATCGCCAGTTTCCAAATCCCCAATCGCATCCTGAAAAAATTACTGCGCGTCACGGCCGATCAACTCATCGAGGCGCTCACCGACAAACATCTCGGATCGCAAATGGCCGGCATGCTGGGGATGAACCTCCACACCGCCAACGCGTTGGCCGCGCTGTACCTCGCGCTGGGGCAGGATGTCGCGTGCGTCGCGGAGAACGCCATCGGCATCGCGACATACGAAAAACGCGGCGACGATTTGTACGCCACGCTGAGTATGCCAAGCGTGACGGTGGGCACCGTGGGCGGCGCCACGCGGCTGCACGCGCAACGGGCGAACTTGGAATTATTGGGCTGCGCCGGAGGCGAGAATTCATCGCGCAAACTGGCGGAGATAATCTGTGCTTCGGCGTTGGCGCTGGAGATTTCACTGGCGGGGGCGATTGTGAGCAACGAGTTCGCCGAGGCCCACGCGAAATTCGGGAGATAAGGCGTGTCGAGCTTTCAGGAATTGCTGAAAGAGGCGGAACTCGAGCCGGAGTACGGCTATCTGCGCAAATCCCCGCGCGGCATCGCGGCGATGTGGCACAAGTTTTTCGAGCTGTTTTGCCGCGTGCTCTTCAATGTGTGGTGTCCACTGAAAGTGGTGGGCCGCGAAAATCTGCCGAGCGCGCCCTTTATGTTTTGCAGCAATCACTGCAGCCATATGGATAGCGCGGCGTTGATGTACGCCGGCGGCGAGGATTTCGAGCAGTACGGAATGGTGGCGGCCAAGGATTATTTTTTCGACAACCAAAAGCGCAACAGTTTTCTCTCACGCCTGATGAATCTCATCCCCGCCGATCGCGGCGCCAACCGCGAGAGCATCGTGAAGCTGATGGTGGCTTGCCGCGAATTCACCACCCACGGCCATCGCAGCCTCATCATTTACCCCGAAGGCACGCGCTCGCAAACCGGCGAGATGTCACCCATGAAAAAAGGGCCGGCCATGATCGCCACCGAGTTAAGCCTTCCAATTGTGCCGGTTTATATTTACGGCACGCACCGCGCGTACCCGAAAGGCGGCAAGTTTTTCAAACCCACGCGACTGCGGGTTTACATCGGGGAAGCGATTGACCCCAACCGTTTTCGCGAGGAACATGGCGGCGGCCGCATGATTTACAGCGCTATCACCCGCGAGATGGAAATCCGCATTCACAAACTGAAGGAACTCCATGGCTGACCCAAAAATTCGCCACATGAAATGGTGGGGCTGGGGCCACGAGGACGTGAGCTTCAGTGATGCCGACAAACCGAAGCTGTGGCCTTACCTCAGCGGCGAGTTGGGGCTGGAACAAGTCGAGCCGACGCCGCCGGTGAAGATTGATGACGTGCATCTGCCCGCCGCCAAAGAGAACGCCCCCTTTGTTGCCGCGCTGCGCGACGCGCTGAAGGAAGATCAATTTTCCGTTGATAAAAAAGATCGGCTCATCCACGCCGCCGGCAAAGCCTTTCGCGATCTGTTCCGCCTGCGCCGCGGACAAGTGGACTTCGCGCCCGACCTCGTCGTCTTTCCGGCGAGCGAAGACGACGTTGTCGCCATCGTCAAGGCCGCTCACGAACACAACGCCGTGCTCATTCCTTTTGGCGGCGGCAGCAACATCGCCGGTTGCATCGAGCCGAAGGATCGCGATGGACGTTTCATCGTCAGCCTTGATATGTGCCGGATGCATCGCGTGTTGGCGGTTGATAAAAAATCCCTACTCGCCCGCATCGAAGCCGGCGTTTACGGGCCGCACATGGAGGAGCAGCTTGAGGCCGAAGGCGTCACGCTCGGGCATTTCCCGGATTCATTTGTGCATTCCACGCTCGGCGGTTGGGTGGCCACCCGTTCGGCGGGAATGCAAAGCGACAAGTACGGCAAGATTGAGGACATGGTCATCGCGCTGCGGATGGTCACGCCCAGCGGCACCATCGTGACGCGTACGGTTCCCAACACTTCCAACGGCATTGACGTGCGAAGTTTGTGCGTCGGCAGCGAGGGCATTCTCGGCGTGATCACGGAGGTGACGGTGCAAGTGCATCGCGTGCCGGAATATAAAATGTTTGAGGGTTGGTTGTTTCCTGATTTCGAGAGTGGCATCCACGCCATCCACGAATGTATGCGCCACGGGACGATGCCGGTCATCACGCGCCTCAACGATCCGGGCAAGACAGCACTCAGCGCGGCGTTCAAAAAAGTGGAGTCGCCGTTGAAACAAAAAATCGGCGCGCGCGATGAAGTGGTACCTCGGCAAAATCAAAGGCATTGATTTTACAAAATGCTGCATGATGACCACGGCGTACGAGGGCGATTACGACACGTTTCACATGCAGCGCCGCGAGTCCAAGCGCGCATGTCTTCCGCAAGCATGGCGGCGTGAACCTCGGCGAAGGCCCGGGCAATTCGTTCAAGGAAGCGAAATATGATTTCCCGCACGTGCGCGATTATCTCATGGACCGCGGCGTGATGGGCGACGTGAGCGAGACCTCCACCACGTGGGACAACCTCCACAATCTTTACACCAAAACTCTCGCCAACATCCAAAAAGCCATCCGCGACACCGGCGCGGATCCGTGGGTGGGCTGCCACATCAGCCACAACTATCACACCGGCGCGAGCCTTTACTTCACCTTCGGCTGCCGCCAAATCGAGGGCCGCGAGCTGGATCAATATCTTTACATCAAAAAAGCCGCCGAAGATTCCTTCCTGCAAAATGGCGGCACCGTCAGCCATCACCACGCCGTGGGCACCGAGCATCTCCCGTGGATTGAGGCCGATCTTTCGCCCACCGGCCTCAAAGCTGTGCGCGCCATCAAGGACGGCCTCGACCCCAAGAGCGTGATGAACCCCGGCAAAATCCTTCCCGGGCCCGATCCCCTGCGCGAATGGGGCTTGACCGATGAGGCCATTGCGTCGTTCAACAAGGCGGACTGATGTTTGCCGAAAAAGTTGTTATCATCACCGGCGCCTCCTCCGGTTTGGGTCGCCAACTCGCGCATGACCTCGCCGCGCGGCGATGTCGCGTGGTGCTATTCGCCCGCAACGCCGATGCCCTCGCCGAGGCTGTGGCCGAATGCGAAGCGGCGGGCGGCGAGGCGATGGCCGTCACCGGCGATGTTACGCAGCCCGAAGATTGCGAGCGCCTCATCGCCAAAACCACGGAGCGCTTTGGCAGCATTGACTTTCTCATCTCCAACGCCGGCCTCAGTATGTGGGCCAAGTTCGAGGAAGTGACTGACCTCAGTTTGTTTCGCCGACTGATGGAGGTCAATTATTTGGGCCTCGTGCACACGCTGCACTTTGCGCTGCCCGCGCTCAAGAAGACCGGCGGCCTCATCGTTTCCATCGGTAGCATCCAGGGCAAAATCGCCGTGCCCGCGCATTCCGGATACGTCGCCAGCAAACACGCGCTCGAGGGCTTTTGCGATACGCTGCGCTACGAGCTGGAGGAAACCGGCGTCGATATTTTGACTGTCCATCCCCATTGGATCCAAGGCACCCAAATGCGCGCCAACGCCTGCACCGCCGATGGCGCGGCGATGGGCGAAAGCAAACGCTCGCACAATCACGAGTCCATCACGCTGGAACAATGCGCGCGCGAAATCATCGACGCCATGCGCGCTCGCGCAGCGCGAACTTATCATCCCGTCACGCCTGCGCCTCGCGCCCATTCTCAAGGCATTGTGGCCCGCGTTGTTGCGACGCAAAGTGCTGCGCATTTTTCGGGGACAAGGGAAATAGCAATGGCTCGAACGCCCACGCGTATTGGTTTTTCGTATTGGCTGGCCCGGTTCACCTCGGGGCTGTTCACGCGCACTTGGATTCGTCGCCGCGTGTTGCATAGCGATCGCGTGCCGGAAACCGGCGGCGTGATTCTCGCCTCCAACCACGTCAGTTATCTCGATCCATTTTATATGGTCTGCTCCGTGCGGCGATTGGTCATCGCCCTCGCGCGCGCCAGTGCTTACAAAGTTCCATTGGTCGGGACGTTGCTGCACAGTTGGGGAGTCATCCCCGTCGACCAATCCGGCAGTGGCCGCGGCCTGAAAACTTTCTTCACCCGACTGCGCGCCGGTGATGCGGTGATGATGTATCCCGAAGGCACCCGCTCGCACACCGGCCAAATTCAAGCTCCGCAGCCGGGCGTGGGCTTCATTATTCTCAAGAGCGATGCGCCAGTGGTTCCCGTCAAATTGTTCGGCTCGTACGAGGCATTCAACCGCCATCATTGGTTTCCGCGCCCCTATCGGGTGGAAATAAAGTTTGGCGAACCGCTCGACTTCCGCGACCTTCGGGCCAAGGCAAATGAAACCAAAGACAAAGAACTGCTCAAAAAATTGTATCACCAAGCCGCCACCGATTTGTTGCACGCCATTGCGACCATCGAGCCCGGTATGGATAAAACCGGACAAAACTTAATTTAGGAAAAATATAAATGAACATTACCATTCATTCAGGAAACTGGGAAGAACTCGACGTCGACGCGCTGGCCGTGCCGCTGGCCAAAGGCAGCACCGTGGATGCCGCGCTCGATGCGCGCCTCGGCGGATTGCCCGGCGAACTCATCGACACCGGCGAATTCACCGGCAAAGCCGGCGCGTGCACGCTCATCCATCGCGTGCCGGATAGCGCCGTGAAGCGTGTGTTTTTGATTGGCCTCGGCGAAGCGCCGATGGCGCGTCATTGGTTTGCCGCCGCCGGGCAAGCCGTGCGCGCCGCCGCCAAGGCCAAGTGCCGCTCGGTCGCGCTGCTGTTGCCGCCCGATGCCTGCGCGCGTTTGGCCGCCGAAGGCGCGGGCTTTGGGCAGCATCGGCCCAGTGGTTATAAAGAACAAAAGCCCTGGCCGGTCGAAGAAGTCATTTTGCTGACCACCGGCGATCAGTCGATCGCCGATGCCGGCCGCATCACCGCCGAGTGCGTGAACCTCGCGCGTGAGTTGGTGGAAATCCCCGCCAACGATTTGGGCCCGGAAGAATTCGCCACGCGCGCCGCGCGCGAAGGCGAAGCCGCCGGCTTGGAAGTGGAAGTGCTCGACGAAAACGACTTGCGCGAACTCGGCGCGGGCGCGTTGCTCGCCGTGGGCCAAGGCTCCGTGCGCCCGCCGCGAATGGTGCGGCTCAGTTGGAATCCGGAAGATCCCGTCAACGACGATCATCTTTTTCTGGTCGGCAAAGGCATCACCTTCGACACCGGCGGCCTGTCGCTCAAGCCCGCTAATTCGATGGAGAAAATGAAATACGACATGGGCGGCGCCGCCACGATGATTGGCGCGATCACTGCCATCGGTCGTTTGCAACCGCGCGTGCGCGTCACTTGTTTGCTCGCGATGGCGGAAAATATGCCAAGCGGCACGGCCACGCGCCCCGGCGACATAATCACCGCGATGAACGGCAAAACCATCGAAGTCATCAACACCGATGCCGAAGGCCGCCTCGTGCTGGCCGATGCGCTCACTTACGCCAATCGCCTCGGCGCAACGCACATCATCAACGCCGCCACGCTCACTGGTGCGGTCAGCGTCGCCCTCGGCAGCGTGCGCGTGGCGTTGCTTGGAAATCACAAGTCGCTCGGCGACGGCATTGCGCTGCGCGGGCGCGAATGCGGCGAACGCTATTGGCCGTTGCCGATGGACGCCGATTATCTCGAGCCAATGCGCGGCGACATGAGCGATCTGCGCAATGCCGGTGCAGATCGCAAAGCCGGCACCATCACCGCCGCCAAGTTTTTGGAGCAATTCGTGGAAGGCACCCCGTGGGCGCACCTCGACATCGCCGGCACCGCGTGGTTCGACAAAGCCCAACCCAACGCCGGCAAAGGTGCGAGCGGTATTGCCGTCCGCACGCTCGTGCGATTGGCGGAAGGGTGGGGAAGTTAAAATGACGCGGCTCGCGCTCGTTTGCGTGGCCGGACAAATTTGCTAAAGTGATCCGTGATCCGTTTGCGAAACAACTGAATTTGTGCTATATTAAGGCATGAGGCGTTTCGTTATTCCGACTTTGGGCGTGCTTCTTTTTTTTCTGTGTGCCGTTTTTATTTCTGGCTGTTCAAAAAAAGAGGCCCAGCCCGCAGGCAATCCGCGCCTTGAAAAATCCGGCCAATCGCTTGTCGCTGAGCCCATCGTGCCGGTGGCCAGGGATTCTTCCGAAACCGTGGTGGCGGAAGGCGAAGAGCTTGAAGCGGCCAATGAATCCCGCGCCCGGAGCCCGATCTCGCACCGGTGCTTGTCTCGTGCTGAATTGGCGGAACTGGTTCGCCTTGCCAAGAGCGGGTAATCCCCATGCGCAGGTGAATCTAGGCAATATTTTCTTTGAAGGCCGGGGCGCGAATGTCGACAAAGCCGCCGCTGAATATTGGTGGAACCTCGCCGCGCGCCAGCGGCACCCGGTGGCGGTTGAGAATCTCAAGATGCTGCACGCCAAGCCCGAAGAGGGCGTGAGCTTTTTCGGCACCGCTAGTCGTGGCAACAAGTTTGTGTTCATCATCGATAAATCCGGCAGCATGTCAGGCAACCGTCTGGCCGCTGCAAAGGAGGAGCTGTGCAGCACGCTGAAAGGGTTAAAACCCACCGACAAGTTTATGATATATTTTTTCAGTGACGGCGCCCAGGCGATGCCCTCCCGGGCAATGCTCCCGGGCACGCCGCAGAATATTAAATGGGCAACCAACTGGGTGCGCGGGCGGAGTGTGGACGGTGGAACCAATCCCACACAGGCCCTGAGTTGGTGTTTTAATTTGCGGCCCGACACCGTGTGGCTGCTCACCGACGGCCAGTTTGCCGAGGGCCCCGCGCTGGATGCAATCGCCGCCGGCAACCGCCAACTCAAGGCGCGCATCAATACCCTCGCCTTTCACGACAAAGCCGGTGCGAACATTCTCCAACGCATCGCGCGCGAGAATGACGGCACTTATCGCTTCGTGAAACCCTAGCCGCGCTTGCCCGCCACCGCGCGCGCGGTTATCCTCGCGCATGGACTGCGCTTACGATCTCGCCGCGACTTATGCGGAAAACTTTCAGCGCGGGCCGCGGCTTTCATCGCCACCCAATGTTTCCGTTACCCCCGCAAACGAACGGGTCGAATTTCTCGGCAATCCAGTCAACAGTCGCCTCGGGATTGCCGCCGGTTTATTGCTCAATGCGAAATGGATTGAAGGCTACGCCGACCGCGGGTGGGATTTGTTGACATACAAAACTGTGCGCTCGTCCGCGCGCGATTGTTATCCGCCGCCCAATTGGGCTTTTGTGAATGCCGATGCCGGTGAAGGGCCGGTTTATGCAACCGACGATTTACCGGATGATCCGGCGGATATTAGCTCGGCGGTGTGTTTTGGGATGCCGTCGATGTCGCCGGAATTTTGGCGGGAAGATATCGCACGCGCGAAGACGGTTTTACATGATGGGCAACTCTTAATTGTCTCTGTGGTGGCAAGTCCAGAGGCCGGCTGGAGTGCCGAGCAAGTGGCTGATGACTACGCCCAATGCGCCGCATGGGCTGCTGAGGCCGGCGCGGATGTCATCGAGGCCAACTATTCCTGCCCGAATGTCTGTTCCGCTGAAGGGCAGGTGTATTGCGATGCGAGCTTCAGTGAGATGGTTACGCAAACCATTCGTAGTGCGATTGGTGTCACGCCGTTGTTGCTTAAGATTGGGGTGTTTCCTGATTCAGAAAAACAACGCGCATTTTTGCATGCGGTGGCGGATAACGCTTCGGGCATCACATTGGTGAACGGTATTGCGCGCGAAGTAAGGCATGCTGACGGGCAACCGGTGTTCGGTGATAATTATGTAAAGGCGGGCGTGATGGGCCGCATCATCCACGAGCCATGCGTGACGGCGGTGCGCGAGGCGCGCGCGGTGATTGACTCGGAAAAGCTCCCGCTCGCATTGGCTGCCGTGGGCGGAGTTTCCAGTGCGGCAGACTTTGAAGACTTTATTGCGGCTGGTGCAGATGTTGTTATGTGTGGCAGTTCACCGATGTATTTGCCGGACTTGGCAGTTGAAATAAAGCGCAGTTCCTAACAGGAGCAAGGTTCTCCCTATCTTATTTATTTTCAGTGGACATTGATGGATGATCGTTAGACATTGCCGCATGCGCCAATTTATTTCCATGATTCCGGGTTTGATTTTTGCACTGGGGCTTGCCGGTTGCTGCACCGCCATACCGACGGGCATGACCGGTGGAATTCCGGTGATCGATACCCACATTCATTTGTATGACACCACGCGTGCGGGTGGGGTGCCCTGGCCAAAGCCATCAGATCAGGTGCTCTACCGGCCGGTGTTGCCAAGGCATTATGATAAAGTCACCAGGGCCAATGGCGTTACGGCCACGGTGATTGTGGAAGCGAGTGATCGGGTGGAGGATAACCAGTGGATTCTTGATCTGGTGGCCCATAATCCCAAGCACTACGTGGGAGTGGTTGGGAACCTTCCGGTGGGCACACCGGCTTTTGCCAAGCACTTGGAACGCTTTGCCAAGGATAAGCGCTATGTGGGGATTCGGCTGCGCAGTTTCCCTGAGGGAGTGAGTGGGTTTAATGATGCGGTTTGGCGTGACCTGCAACTACTCTCCGACAAAGGCCTCGTGCTTGATGTGTTGATGTCAAATTTCAATCTGGATGACATTGTTCTGATCGCAAAACGCATTCCGGAATTAAAGATTATGATTAATCACCTGACAGGGTTGATTATTAATGGCGTTCCGGCTGAAGCAGTGTGGACAAAAAAAGTGCAGGCGGCTGCTCAATACCCGAATGTGTACTGCAAGGTTTCAGGCATCTTCCAGCGCAGTGACCGCAGTCCGGCCCCGAAAAAGGTGAGTTTTTATGCGCCGATTTTTGAAGTGGTCTATGAAGCTTTTGGGGAGGACCGGATTATTTATGGCAGCAACTGGCCGGTGACTGATCGGGGCGGGGAATATGGGGATCAACTGGCGATCATCCATGAATACTTTTCAGCCAAAGGGAAAGATGTGACTGAAAAGCTCTTCTGGAAGAATGCAGCGAAATTTTACGGGGTAACTATCCGTTAAAGGAGTCGTTACTCCTTTAACGGAATCAACTTCGGGTTCACTGATTCTCTTCCCGCAGCCAAAAGGCACATAAAGAATAAGTGGTTATGGCAGGATGAGCTGCATTTCCGAAACCATACCGCCCCTCACCAAATCAAGGCAACAGTCCCAACAAGCCGCGCCGCAATTGGCCTTGCCAGTGGGGTGAAGTAGGCTCATCCTCCGGCTGTTCCACTTTTTATTATGAATATGAATCGACGTTCTTTTCTACAAACCACACTCACTACCGCAGCCGTAGCGGGTGCAACTTGGTTTGATGTGCCTCAAATCCTCGCCAAGGAAGCCAAGCTCTCCAAGGCACGCCAAGCTTCCCTCAAGAAATACGGGGGTTTCCCTATGGGTATCCAGAGCTATTCGCTGCGGGCCTTCGGTATTGATGGCAAGGAAGGGGCCCTGCAGAAGATTGATGATTTGGGGCTGCATTGGGTGGAGTTTTTCGGCCGGCATTACCCGATTACGCCGGACAAGAAAAAGATTGGCGAGATGAATGCCAAGCTGGCCAAGCACGACATGAGCGTGAGCTCCCATGGAGTCAATGGCTTTGGCAAAAACCATGAGGCGAATGAGAAGATTTTTCAGTTCGCCAAGCTGGCGGGTATCCCGAATATCAGCGCGAACCCGAAGCCGGACAGCTTCGAGAGCTTGGATAAGCTGGTGAAGAAGTACGATATCCGCATCGCCATTCATAACCACGGGCCCGATGCCCTGTATGACAAGATCGACGATGCGTTGAAGGCAGTCAAAGGGCACGACAAGCGCATCGGTTTCTGCGCGGACCTCGGCCACTACATCCGTAGTTCAGAAGATCCGGTGGAAGTCATCCACAAGCTGGGCGACCGCTTGTACGGCGTTCACCTGAAGGATTTCGCAGAGCAGAAGAAAAAGACGCACGGGGTTATCCTAGGTAAGGGGCATCTGGATGTGACCGGCGTTTTCAAGGCACTGAAGAAGGTGGGCTTTCCAGCCAATGGCGCGCTGAGCCTTGAATATGAGGAAAACGCCGCTAATCCGATTCCTGATATACAGGAATGCCTTGCAGTGGCTGCCGAGGGCGCACAGAAGGCACTGAAAAGCTAATCGTTCCAAATCTATATCCGCGGGCGATGGCTTGAGTCATCGCCCGTTTTTTTGTAGGATTACGGAAGTCTGTATGTTGCAGTTTTCCGATAACCCGTACCGCTACTTTCCGCCCAAGCCCAACCGCCTCATCGCGTGGCTGGGCGAACAGTGGAATGGCCGCTGTCATTTGCCAGGGACGAGGCATCTCATTTCCAAAGTGGAAGTGGAAAACGCCGGGCCGTTGTTGGATGTCCATAGCCAACACGGGGCACGCGTGCTGTTGTTGCCGAATCACTCCACACACAGTGATCCACAAATCATGGTGGAGACGTGCCGGCAAATCGGGTTGTGGTCATTTTTTATGGCGGCGTATGATGTGTTTGAGCGTGACGCAAAAGTGGCGTGGGTAATGCAGCGTATGGGGGCTTTTTCGGTAGATCGCGATGGGAGCGACCGGCAGAGCTTAAAGGAGGCTGTGCGTTCGGTGATCGATGGACGTTATGCGCTCACGATTTTTCCGGAGGGCAATGTGTATTTCATGAATGACCGCGTGACGCCGTTTCTAGATGGGCCGGCATACATTGCCATGAAGGCGCAACAGGAGCTGAAGGAGTCCGGCCGCATTTTTGCCGTTCCGGTTTCCATTAAGGTTTCGCACGTGACCGATGCGCGGCCGAGTTTGCGGGAAATACTTACGGAGATGGCGGCGGCGTTGGAAGTGGAAATCGATCCTGCCGGCGACATCGTGGCTAATGTGCATCGCGTGGGCATCGCAATGGTGCGGCGGAATTTAACGATGCGTGGATTCCTGCCGCCCAACCCGAATTACGACGATTTGCCGGCACTGTTGCGCGCCTCCACGGAACTCATCATTGGAAAGCTCGAACATAAAATTGGTATCGAACCTAAAGCAGGAGCAGAGTTGATGGACCGCATTCGCGTTGCGCGGCGGGAAATTCATAAGGTACGAACCAGCACCGCGCGCGAGATTGACCACGCCGTGGCGGCCACGTGGGCGGATGAGGCGATTTTGGCTTTTCGGATTCTTAGTTACGCGGGTAATTACCTCAGCGAAAAGCCGAGCCTCGATCGGGTGGGCGAGACGATTGAGAAAATGCGCGAAGATTTATATTCGCGTGATTTCCCGCCTTATACGGAACGCATTGCTCGCGTACGGTTGGGCGAACCGATTGATGTTTCCGAGCAACTCGCCGCTGCCGCCAAGCCGCGCGAGGCGATGGCCGGTCTCACGGAGGATTTTGAAAAAGGCGTGCAAGCGGGGCTGGATGAACTCAACGCCACCAATCCCCATCCCGGCGCGGAGCTGTTTTGAAATCATCGATTCCATCAATGTCCATCCGCGTCGAATCAATTATCCATTCTCACACCGATTGCGTTAACGTGCCGCCGCGATGAGCGAAGCAACGCCTAAACACAAGCTGGCCAACAAAGGATTTTCATCCTTGGTGGTCACGCAATTCCTTGGCGCGGGCAACGATTATCTTCTCAAACAAGTGCTCACCTTCGGCCTCGCGGCGGCGGGTATTTGGAACAGCACGCTGGGCGATGGCGGGCAGAGCTACGTGGCGGCGGTGTTGGCGCTGCCCTTTTTATTATTTTCCGCCGTGGCGGGGCAGTTGTGCGATCGCTACAGCAAACAACTCGTCGCCGTGCGCGTGAAGCAGGCGGAGTTCCTCATCGTGATGGCGGCGTTCGCGGGCTTCTATTTTAACAACGTTTATCTGTGCCTCTTCGCGATGTTTTTGTTGGGAACGCAAAGCGCGTTTTTTGGCCCGGCCAAGTACGGGGTGATTCCGGAACTGGTGGACACGTCAAAAATCAGCATGGCCAACGGCATCATCAATATGCTGACCAACGTGGCGGTGATCGCGGCCACGTTGGTGGCGGGGGTAATTTACGAGGCCTATCGCGGGCCGGAAGGGGTCGCGGCACCGGAAGGATTGATTTGGCTTCCGGGCGTGGCGCTCTTGGGGGTGGCCATCGTGGGTCTGATTGCGGCGCTGCAAATGCCCAAGCTCAAAGCCAGCGCCGAGAATCTGAAAGTGAAGTGGGAATTTTTTGCTCCGCATCTGCGTACTATTCGTCGCATGCGTGAAAGTGATTCGCCCATCTTCACGGTGTGCCTGCTCAAGGCGGGGTTTGGGATGTTGGCGTTTATGTTCCTTTTGATTCTGGCGGATTACACCGTGGTACTGGGTCTGCCGGAAACGAAGGTAGGGGTGTACTTGCTGGGCACCATAGGCGTGGCGATCGGGGTGGGCAGTATTTCGGCGGGATTGATTTCGCGCAATGGGATTCAGCCGCGGCTGATTCCGGCGGGCGCGATCGGCTTGGTGGTGGCCAGCCTGTTGCTAGCTTGGGCGCCCTCGAGTTACATGGTGATCCATCGCGCCGACACCGCAATGGGGGAGAAGGGGTTGGACGGATTACCCAATGGAATCACGGTGAGTCATTATTTGGATCGTGCGGAGGATCGGCTTGCGGAGTTGCGGCCGGACTTGAAATTTAAGCGCGAGGGCATTTCGCTGGGCGATCGATTGAAGCGGGTGGAAAACGGTGAAGTGGGGGCGATGGTGATTTCGTCGGCGTACCTTGATACGTTTGATAACAAAAAGAAGGTGGCGCGCAAAATCGATGATCAAAAGAAAACCGTCGGCTACTATGAATTGGAGCGTGATGGCAAGCCCACAGGCCTCGTGGCTACTGCGGTGGAGGCGCGCAAGGCGGATATTTGGCGGGTGGTGGGGTATCTCTTTATCGTGGGCGTGTGCGCTGGTTTGTATGTGATTCCGCTGCAGGCGCTGATCCAAAAACTTTCACCGATCGATTCGCGCGGGCAATATATTGGTGCTTCCAACGCCATCGACGCAGTGTTGGAAATCTTCGGCACGGGGTTGTTTTTCCTGATGCGCCAACTGGGCGTGGGGTCGCAGGAAATTTTCTTCTCCACCGCCGCCATCGCGCTCCTTACCGTGGGGTTGTTCTACTGGCGCATCCGCGCACACATTCACAAGCCGGAGTGGAATTAGGGCTTGGCGCGCGCGGAAAGTTTCATCTCTCGATTTTCCTGCCGGCCAAAACCTTTTAGAATCAGGCGGTCGGCATGCACTTCCATCACACTGTAAGAATTCTTCTCTGTGTCCACCATCCCTTTCAGGCTAAGATAATGAATGCCGTTTTTCTCTCCATAATTACCGGCGTGGTTGTGGCCGTTGAGGTAGGCCGCCACGCAGGGATATTTGGCGAGCAGTTCGGTGATGGCGCTGTGGTTCCAAAGGTTGTGAACATTGGCTGGATGCACGGGGAAATGGCAGAAGAGCATGACACGTTCCTTTGCTTTCGTGGCCGCTTTTAATTTGGATTCAATCCAGGCAAGCTGCTTGTCGCCCACGCCGCCGTTCCAAGTGGGGGTGCCGGCTTTGAGGCGGCGGTGAAAGGCGGTGGCTGCTTTGGTGCGCGGATCGTTTTTCGGATAGGCGTAGAGGCTGACATCGTTCCCGTCCAAAACAATGAAACGCCAACCTTTGTGAGCAAAATCGTAGTAGCGGTTTTTCAGGCCGAGTTGAGCCGGCACGCTCGCCTTCTTTTCATCCACCACGGAAAAATCATGGTTGCCGAGCACATGATAATGCGGCGCCTTGAGGCGGTTATAAATGGGCACCACTTTTGCGAAGCTCTCAAAATCGCGGTCAATAAAATCGCCAAGATGGACAACGAAGGCGAGGTTGAGCTTATTATAATGCGCGACGCATGCGGTGAGTTTTTTGGGCGATTGGCTGTATTTGCGGACGGCGCTGGTTTGCTTGCAGTACTGGCAATCGGCCAGCGCGCCAAAGCGGAAGAGCGGCTCGGCGGCTTGGGTGATGAGGGTGCTGAAGACGGTAAACAGGAGCAGCGTGGTTTTCATTTGGGAAATGTAGCGGCTGCATTTGTGAAGTGCCACCGGTTTTTTAGGCCTTTTTGGATTTGAGCGATTATAAACTTTCTTCAAGATTGTAGTGGCGCGCCTTCGAGATATTTGTGTATTCTCTTCCCGACACCACGCACTGCTCCCCTCGAGCGGTCTCCCAACGCACGCGGTGTCCTGTGTCGCAATATGTTTTTGCAATTAACTATTCAACTGTTTCGGAGGAAATTATGATTCAACATGTTCTTGGTTTTATAAGTATCGGCGGCCTTGCTGCTGGCGTTGTGGCGGTCATCGTCATTGGCATAGTTCTATTTATCCTGGCCTTTCTCGCTGTCGTTTGCCTGAAAAAAGTGCGAGCCGGTGAGGCGGGCGTGCGGACGGGTATGGGCGGGCTGCGGGTCACCAAGGATTGGATGTTCCGGTTTCCGTTTTTGAATCGCTGGGATATTATGGATATTCAGGTGAAAAAGCTGGAGGTGGCGCGTAAAGGCAAGGACGGCCTGATTTGTCAGGACAACATTCGGGCGGATATCGAGGTGGCATTTTATGTGCGCGTGGCACCGGAGGAAGCAAAAATTAAGGAAGTGGCCGAGGCCGTCGGCTGCGAGCGCGCTTCGGAAATCGAACTGCTGCGCAATTTGTTTGAGGCAAAATTCTCCGATGCCTTGAAAGCAGCCGGCAAGCAAATGGATTTTGATCAGCTTTATGTTCAGCGTTCTCAGTTTCGGGATATGATCGTGAAAGAAATTGGCGAGGATCTTAATGGCTACAAACTGGAGGACGTGGCGATTGATTATCTGGAACAAACTTCACGCGAAGATCACGATCCCGCCAATGTACTCGATGCACAGGGCATCGAAAAAATCAATCGCATCACTGCCACCAAGGAGGAGGAAACCAACAAGCGTACGCAGGAAAAAGACGTTGAGATCAAGAACGACAATATCCGCGCCGAGATGGAGAAGCGCGAATTGGACAAACAAAACGAAGAAGATTTAGCCAAACAAACCCGCGCCGTGGACGAGGCCAAGGCCCGCGAGGGCGCGGCGGCACAGGTGGAAGTGCAGAAGAACCGCGAGGTGTCGGAGAAAGCCGAGATCGAAGCGAGCCAACACATCGAGGAACGCAAGGTGGAGCAGGATCGCGTGGTGATGAGCGCCACGTACGCGAAGGACCAGGATTTGCTGCGCTTGGAACAGGAGAAGATTGAATCCGGCGAACAAGCCGAGGTGGATCGTTTGCGGCGCATCGGTCTCATGCAGCAGGAGAAGGAAGCTAAAATTATCGCGGCGGCCTTTGAAGTGGCCGAGAGCAAGGCCGGTTTGGAATCCAAGGAAAAAGAAGTCACCACCCAACATCAAGGCCGTTTGGACGTGGAGGCCGATATGTCAGCCGACCGCGCCAAGCGCGTGCTGATGGTGGAAGCCACCGCCAAAGCCGAGGCGTCATTGGTGGAAGAAGTGAAACAAGCCGAGGCCACGCATCAGGCGCAAAAGGAAATTGCCGAGAAAGATTTATTCATCGAAGTAACCGCCGCCGAGGCTTCCAAGCAGTCCGCGGAGAAGAGAGCCGACGAGGTCATCACCATCGCCGAGGCGGAAGCCAAGGCCAGCGAGAAACGCAACCACGCGATGCAACAGGAAGCCGAAGGCACCGCAGCGATGCGAAGCGCCGATGGCTTGGCCGAGGCACGCGTGATCACTGCCAAAGCCGAAGCCAAAAAGGCGGACGCTCAAGCCGAGGAAGCTCTGGGCGTGGCCGAGGCCGCGGTGATCGCCAAGCAAGGCGAGGCCAGCGGCGTTGCTAAGGCAGCCGAAGGCAAGGGTGAAGGCGAGGCGATCGAGGCGGTGAAACTTGCCGAAGCGCAAGGCACGGAAAAGATGGGCCTCGCGCAGGCAATTTCCAAAACGGAGATGGCCAAAGCGATCGAGCTGTTTAACAAAGCCTCGCAGGATCACGAAGAATTCCGTCTGCAACTCTCCAAGGATCGTGATGTGGATTTGGCGAAAATCGAAATCCAAAAGGATGTGGCCGAGGCGCAGGCGCGCGTGGTGGGCGAGGCGCTCAAGAGCGCGAATATCGACATCGTGGGCGGTGAGAACGATTTCTTCGAGAAGATCGTGAGCTCGGTGACTGCCGGCAAATCAGTCGATCGCTTGGTGAACAACAGCCAAGCCATCACCGATGTGAAAAATACCTTCTTCAATGGCGACCCCGATTATTTCAAAACCCAGCTGCGCGGTTGGGTAAGGGATCTCGGCGTCTCCAGCGAGGATGTGAAAAATCTTACCATCTCGGCGCTGCTCACCAAGCTCATCAGCAAGTCGGATGACGGTGGCGTGAAATCAATCATGCGCCAGGCGCAAAAGGCGGTGAAGGAATCCGGCATTGGCGGCATGATTGCCAACGCGTTGCTGGGAGATTCGGCGGCAAAATAATCCCACCGCTCGGCTCCGGCCGGGCGGGACTGGATCCATGGCGGACCCCCCCGACAGCGGAACCCTCGCGGAAGGCGCATCAACCGCGCTGGAAGGCGGCGCGTATGATCTCATTCGGCAGCGCCTGTCTGATCAGGCCAAAGTGTTGCGCGAGCGATTGGGCAAGCTCGACGAGCAACGCGCGGAAGTGTTTGGTACGCGCAAGCTGGAGTTGAAGAAAATGGATCGCGTGTCCACGCAGCTCAATTGCGAGCCGCGCGATATGATTCAGCTCGGCCACAATCGTTTCCTGTTTGGTTTCAATGTAAACCTCGGCCTTAAGCAAGGGCAGTTGAGCGATGTCTTCAGCGTGTTTGAATATGACGCCGAGACGCAGACGTTTCATGAGGGCGACCTCACGCTGTTACAGGACGAAAACTTCAAAGAATCTTTCTCGCGTCTTTTCAAAATCGACCAATCAGCCACGTTCCACCGGTTCGCCATTATTGGGGTTCACCTTTACATGGTGTTTCGCACCGGCAAAATGGTGGACGATGTGACGGTGTTCAAGTGGCTCTACAAAGATGGCGAGCTGGTTTACGAGGATGACCGAAGCGCGCCGGACTATCTTCGCCAAGGCTTCCCCGGCCAGTATAATTTTCAGTGGAAAACACCGGCGAGCAGTGCGGTTCGGCACGGCGATAACCCGCACGTGTCCATCGAGGACCGCGTGTTTGTGGAATGCGTGGGCGGCGATCTCACCATTAAAGTGGAGGATAACACCGCCACCGGCGAGGGCATCTACGCGGAGGAGGTCATGGACGCCAACCAAAAGATTGGCGATGCCGAAATCCAATACGCCATCCAAGGCTCGTTGATTTTGCTGAAGATGACGCCCTATCGCGAAAAGGTGACGCGCTATTTTATTTTTAATGAAAAACTCCAGGCTGTGCATCGCGTGGATACGCTGGGCCAATCGTGCGTGATGTTGCCCGAGGAGCACGGGTTGATTTTTCCCGATGGCTACTACCTGCAAACCGGCGAACTGAAACGCTACGAGGGTGAGCTGGGCGAAATGGTGCTCGAGCGCACGGTGCCCTCGCCCAATGGCGAAGATTTTCTGTACGTCTTTTTCAACCGGATGAGCGGGCTGTACGCGCTGATGCCCTATCGCCTCATCGAGCAGGAAGTCACCGAGCGCATCACGTGCCACGGGTTTTCGCTGTTCCCCAATGGCGACCTCGTGAGCTTCCGCGCCGAGGAAGAAGCCATCAAGCATCACACGATTCAACTGCGGCAAACCCCATTTTATCAGGCCGGTTTCGAGCCGGAAAGCGGCAACCGCGATTCCTTCCTGTACCAGATCGGCAATAAATCCGTGGTGCGTGCGATGGCCGAGTGCAATGAGGTGCTCATCCTCATCCAAAAGGAATCGCCCTACGCAGACCTTTACGCCGATGTGGCGCGCCGGTGCGAAAATATCCCGAATTCATTTACGTGGCTGACTTCCGGTGAAGGCGGCGGCGTGGTGGAAATCCTGCGCGAGATCGGCAGCTCCGCCGAGAAGGCCATTTCGGAATTCGACAAAGTGCGCCGACTTCGCCTTGATGCCAAGGAGAAGACTGATGAAATCCAAAAGCGCGCCAAGACTTTGTTTAATCAAGTCCTCCGCGCGGACTTCCGGTCGGTTGATGTTTTTGTCGCTAACCTGAGCGGACTGCGCCGTATGCGCGGAGAAATTATCACGCTCAAGGACGAGGTTCGCTTCATTGACACCGCCGCCATGGACGCCCTTGAGGCGCAGGTGAAGGAGCAGGTCGAGGCGCTCTCACAAAAGTGCGTGCAATTCCTGCTGCAACCCGAGGCGCTGGACTCCTATCGAGAACGCGCCGACGCACAACGCGGACAAGTCGAGGGCGTCACCAAAATGGCCGAGGCCAAGGAGTTGAACGCGGAAATCACCCAAGCCGGTGAGGACCTCGAGATGCTCATCGACATCGTGCGCAGTTTGCAGATCGATGATACCACCGAGCAAACCCGCATCATCGAGTCTATCACCGCCATTTATCAAGTGGTGAATCAGGTGAAGGAAGCGCTCAAAAATAAATCGCGCACGTTGATGAGCGCCGAGGGTGCCGCGCAATTTAATGCCCAGATTTTATTGCTCAGCCAAACGGCGGTGAATTATTTGGACATGTCCGATTCGCCGGAGAAATGCGACGGGTATTTTAATAACGTCATTAACCAGCTCGAGGACTTGGGCGGCGACTTCGCGGATTTCCCGGAGTATATCGAGCAGCTCGATGAAAAACGCGGCGAACTCGAAGCCGCGTTCGAGCAGAAACGCCTGCAGCTCGAGGAAATCCGAAACCGCAAGGCCACCGCGCTGACGTCCTCAGCTGAGCGCATGCTCAAAAGCGTGGAGCACAAGCTCGGCACCTTCGACGATGTCAACGACATCAACGGCTATATGGCCGCCGATCGGATCATCGATTCCATCCGCGAACGCATCGAGGAACTCACCGCGCTGGAAAAATCCGGCGAGGCGGAGGGCATCCAGTCCCAACTCAAGACCATCCACGAGGAAGCCGTTCGCCAGCTCAAAGACAAAAAGGAACTGTACGTCGATGGCCAAAATGTCATCCAGTTCGGCAAGCACAAGTTCGCCGTCAACACCCAACCGTTGGACCTCACTATCGTGCGCCGCGGCGACGAGCAGAATTTGCACCTCACGGGTACGCGTTATTTTGAACCCATCGGGAACGAGGCCTTCCTCGCCACGCACGCGGTGTGGGATCAACAGGTGGTGAGCGAGGACCGCGAAATTTACCGCGCCGAATATCTCGCCTATTTGATTTGGCAAAAACTCGAGCACGAAGGCGGCGAACGCCTCACCGAAGTCGCCGCAATGAAACCCGCCGACCGCCTCAAGCTGGTGCAGGAATTTATGGGCGATCGTTACGCCGAAGCCTACACCAAAGGCATCCACGATCAGGACGCCGGCAAAATTCTTGCCTCGCTGCTCAACACCCACGCCGCATTACAACTGGCGCGTTATCATCCCCGCGCGCGGGCGTGCGGCGCGGTTTACTGGCATCACTTTTGCCCGGACGACGTGCGCCAACTTTGGACCGCCAAGCTCGAGGGCTTCGCCAAGCGCAACGAGCTTTTCCCCGGCGATCCCACGCAGCGCGAATACATCGAGTCGCTGCAGGAAATGATGGCAGGTTTTGTGACGGACACGGGTTTGTTCCCCGAACTGGATGCCGCACCCGCGGGCGAATATTTATTTTACGAAATCACAAATGGCAAAGACTGGGCCGTCAGTCAGGAAGCGGACAAACTGCTCACCGAGTTTGAGCGCCATCTCGTCAAGAAAGGCAGCGAGGCCGAATTCGCCAACGCGCAGAAGCCGCTCAAGGCCAACCCGCACAGCCATTATCAGCTCGTGCGCGATTGGGTGCGCGGTTTCCTGCTCTCGCGCAATGGCGAAAATAAATACCTCGAAGAAGTGTCGGCACTGATTTTCTGCGGCCATCACCACAAACAAGCAGTCGTAAAAGCCGCCACCGCCCAGGCCATCACCGGACTGCAGGGCGCGCACGATGCGGTGCAGGATGGCAGTTACGATTTCGATTATCTTGCGTTCCGGGAAAAACTCAGCCGCTTCACGCGCGAATCGGTGCCGCGCTTTGAGCAGTATCAGGAGTTGAAACAAAAACTCATCGAGGACGAAAAGAAATTGCTGCGACTGCACGAATTCGAGCCGCGCGTGCTGTCGTCCTTCGTTCGCAATCAATTGGTCGACACGGTTTATCTGCCCATCGTGGGCGACAATCTTGCCAAGCAAATCGGCGTCACCGGCGAAGGCAAGCGCACGGATTTGATGGGCTTGCTGCTGCTCATCTCCCCGCCGGGCTACGGCAAAACGACGCTGATGGAATATCTCGCCAATCGGATGGGGTTAATTTTCATGAAAATCAATGGCCCGGCGCTGGGCCACGAAGTGTCGTCGCTGGATCCCGAGGATGCCCCCAACGCCGGCGCGCGTGCGGAGGTCAACAAGCTCAACCTCGCGCTGGAGATGGGCGATAACGTGATGATTTACGTGGACGACATCCAGCACTGCAACCCTGAGTTTTTGCAGAAATTCATCTCGCTCTGCGATGCCCAACGCAAAATCGAAGGCGTCTGGCGCGGCCAACCCAAGACCTACGACATGCGCGGCCGCCGCGTCGTCGTCGTGATGGCCGGCAATCCGTACACCGAGAGCGGTGAGAAATTCCGCATCCCAGATATGCTCGCCAACCGCGCCGACACCTACAATCTTGGCGACGACATGAAAGGCCGCGAGGAAGCGTTCAACGGCAGTTACATCGAAAACGCCATCACCTCCAATCCCGTTTTGCAGCCGCTCGCCAAGGCGGCGCAGAAGGATATTCAGGCGTTCATTCGGATAGCCGAAACTGACCAGCGCGAGGGCATTGAATTGCAGGGGAATTTTTCCGCGAACGAAACTGAGGAATTACTGAACGTCCTCAAAAAACTCGCCGTGCTGCGCGATGTGGTGTTGAAGGTGAACCAGTTGTACATCGAAAGCGCCGGGCAAGCGGATGAGTTCCGCACGGAGCCGGCCTTCAAAATGCAGGGCTCGTATCGCAACATGAATCGCCTCACTGAAAAGGTGTTGCCGATTATGAACGAGCAGGAGCTGATGGACCTCGTGCTCGACCATTACAAGGGGGAAAGCCAAACACTCACCACCGGCGCCGAGGCGAACTTCCTGAAGTTCAAGCAGCTCATCGGCATGATGACCGACGAAGAGGAAGCGCGCTGGGAGGACATCAAGAAAACCTTTGGCCGCAATCAATTTTTACAGGGCGGCGACCAAGGCGATCCCGTCAGCCGCGTGGTCAGCCAGTTATCTCTCTTCACCGGCGGCCTCGATTCCATCCAAGGCACTCTCAAGGAAGAACTTTCCAAACCCCGCACCACCAAGCTCGACCTCGGCGGGATGGGCGAGAGCATCGAGAGCCTGCGCGAAACCATCGCCCAACACCTCGCCAGCCAGCAACCCGCCACGCCCGCCGAAAGCGCGCAGGTGGATGATGCGGTTAATGAAAATTTATCTGCCTTGCGCGGTGCGTTTGAGAAATATCTCGAGCAATCCAGCACCGCCGCCGCTGCTGCTCAGCAAAGCCAGTCAGGGCTTGCCGACCGCCAAATGGCGCTGGCCGAATTTATTGAGCAAAGCAATGCCACGCTCGCCAACACCATTCGCGATTCACAATCCCAATCGCAGGCCAACCAAATGCAGGCGGCGCTTTCGAACATCGGCGTGCTCTTCGCGAATTATCAGGAACGCCATCGCGAACTGCGCGAACGCCTCGACGCCGCTCAGCCCACCGAAGTGGTTGTAGATGTCAGCCAGGATATGGTGAACGACAGTGACGCCCTCATCCAACAACTCCTCGCGCAATTGCAGGAAGCCCAGCAACAGGAACCGCCCGCAGACGACAAAGGGTAGGGACACGCTTTGCGTGTCCACGGACGCGCAAAGCGCGTCCCTACCGACTACTTACTCCCCGGAAATGAAATATCCGGAAAACTCGTCCACTTGTCATCCTCCGGATCCCGCGCGGAAGCGGATACCGTCGGCGCAGTAAAATCTTCCTCCTCCGCAGCAACTTCTACTGCGACCTCGGGTTGAGGCAATGGCTCAGGCTCCGTGGATTCTTCTTCAACCTCCACATCCTCCGCAAACGAACTGCGCGGAAATGACGAACTGCTGCTTGTAAATGAACTGCTGCTGGTGAACGGGCTGCTGTACGTGGGCTCCTTTTTCGCAGCCGCAATGGGAGTTAGCGTCACGCTGTTCTTATCTGCCCACACCACGTGCACCGCCGGCACCACGCCCACCTCGATTTGAACCTCGTGAAAGGTCAACCGTCGCAGATGCACCTTGTCCTCCAGCGCCTCGGCTTTGAAAAGCGACTTCAGCATACTGCTTAGCAGTTTATTGTCCGCGTGCTGTTGGAGAAGGCGTTCCTGTTTGCGCGCGTTGATTCCCGATTCGCGCCGCAGCACCGAAACCACCTTCGGGTTGAACCCCATCTCCAGCCGAATGGCTTGAAGTTTGTAGCCGGCCTCTTTGAAAACCCGCTCGGCGTTCTGGATTTTTTCCAGACTTTCCATCATCTTTTCTTCGCTGTCCGCTTTCAAATCGTCCACCGTGCTTTCCACGTCGGCGCGGATGTCGCGAATGGTCTCCGCGCCCTCCTCGACCATCGCGCGGATTTCCTCCGCTTTGGTTTTGTAGTGTTCGACTTTTGATTTTAGGTTCTTGATAAACTTGGCCATAGTTTTGCCTTTAGATTGACGGTTTAGTTGTCGCGTGGGTGACAATATTCTACAAAAAAAAACCCTTTCAGGAAACCTTTTTCGTTGGCGAATTCGGCCCCACGCGGTAAAGTGCACATCCCAGCGCCAAATGCCCCGATTTAATAAAATGGGGCGCATTTTAACTATGAAAGATCACGAGGTTAAAGCCCTTTTCCAATCGACGCTGGAGGATTTCCAGCTCTCACGCAGTGAACGCAGCGAGGTCCGTGCGCTTACCGATTCCATCAACGGCAACGAGCAACGTCGCGCCCTTTACCGCAGCATGGCCTTCGATGCCGCGCGCGAAGCCCTCGCCAGCGCCGACACCGGCCAGCGCCATCAGGTTTTGGAGTGGCTGGAAAACACAGTAAAAACCCTGCACCCCGCCGAGAACCTCCCCAACACCGGCAAGGCTAGGGCGGCAGCCGCATTCTTCAGCCCCGACGATAATTGCGCGGGCAAGATCATCGATTGCTTTGCGCAAGCGCGCGCCTCGGTGGATATTTGCGTGTTCACCATCACCGACAACCGCATTGTCGACGCCATCGAAAAAGCTCATCGCCGCCGCGTGCAAATTCGCGTCATCAGCGATGATGATAAATCGATGGACGCCGGCTCGGACATCGAACGCCTCGAGCGCGCCGGCATCGCCGTGCGCATGGATCGGTCCAAACATCATATGCATCACAAATTCGCCATCTTCGATAAAACCCAATTACTCACTGGCAGTTACAATTGGACCCGCTCCGCCTCGCTGCACAACGATGAGAATTTCCTCATCACCGGCGATGCTGAATTGCTCAAAGCCTTCACCCGAATGTTTGACAAACTTTGGCGTAACTTCAGTTAACCGTGGCCAAACCCCGACATCAACCTCGTGGCACCGCGGCCCCGCGAGGCGCGGGTGATGTGAAGTTGCGGTTGCGATTGCCGACCGATGGCTCGGTGGACCTCGATAAACTCCGCGCCGCTCTCGAGGCGCAGCTGCAAAAGAACCGCCAGCCGGTCGCGGAAGAACCCGTCGTCGTGGAGCCGGTAATCGTCCAGCCCGCGCCGCAGCCCCAACCCGAAGTTGCCACCGAACCCTCCGCTGCGTGGGCGTGGGTCAAGGCCCGCCCGTTTTTCCTCACCGGAATTGCTTCCGCGCTGTTCTCTTTCGGGACGGGCATTGTGCTCATCGTGCGTCACAATTCTGGTGCCGCTCCGGGTGGGTTCGGTTGGCTTTTTGTCCTCGGTTTGCTGGCGCTCATCACCAGCTTCGTCTTCGTCATCAAACGCGAACGCAAAACAATCGCGCCCACCGCCGCCCAAACCACCTCCGTGTGGGATTGGGTAAAGCAGCACAAAAAAATCGTCATCGGCACCGGCCTCGGCCTGGCGACGCTCATCGTCCTCGGCCTGTGGATTGCCGCCTTTACCCAATCAGGCGGTACGGATCCTAAACCTAAGGAAATCGCCAAAGGCACTACGCCGCCCAAGGTCATCACGCCCACCCCACCCATTACACCGCCGCCGCCGGTCACGCCTCCGCAACCTTCCGAACCGACGGGCGAATCCGTCACCACCTTCAAACCCGCCGACGGATTCACTGGGCGTTTGATGGTTGTATTCTCCATCTGCTGTGCGCTTGGCCTTGGCGGTTTGCAAATGCGCCGCGTGGAAGATTCAATGTTCCCCACATCCGAAGAAAAACAAGCTGCCGCCAAAGCCGGCTACATTGATTTCTGGCACGGCTTCCGCCATTTTCTTGCCGCCCAAGGTGGCTTCGTGCTTGTCGCTGTCGCCACAGGAGCGGTGGTGTTAATTTGGAACACTGCTAGTATTTACCAATTCGATAATGCGAATGGCAGGGTGTTCTATAGGCCCGGCCCCGTTTTTTCATGGACGCTCGCGGGTATGGGCTTGGCTGGTTTGGGGGTTATGATGCTGGGCGCGGCGGGCGTGAATCTCATGCCGACGTTGGATCGAAAGGTGCAACCAACCATCGCGGGATCAGCGATTATGCGCTTTGCCCTCCGAAAAATTTGGCACATTATTTTGATAGGGTTGATATTTGGAGCTGTGATTTCTGTATCACTCGTGGAGCCCATACGTTTTTGGTGGGATCTTTGGCTCAAGTGGTCGTTGGGCATCGGTATGGTTGTGGCTTGTTGCTGGAACGGCGCGAAGCTCATCTCCAAGGAAAAAGAGATCAAGCCGCTACCTCGCACCCGCCCCGGCCAGTTTCGTGTACTGCAGTTTTTTAACCTGCCGTTGCTTACGGCAATCACACTGTTGGCTACCGGCGGCGTGATGCTACTCGGGCAGTTTCATTGGCTGCAACTGTGGTGGATCACCCCACTGATCGGTCTGGGCATCACTCTTGCACTAGCAGCATTGCAAACCGTTCCACGTCTGCTGCGCCACTGGATGGAGATTCTGTTCTTCCCCGCCATCGTGGCCTTGATTTGCGATTGGCTGGTTTGGCCCAATTCACCCAATCATCCATTTTGGATTGTGTTGGGCATTCTGTCTGGTCTGTTTGCGTTGGGCATTTGCCTCACCGAAGGCAAAAAAACTGAGAGCGGCTGGCTACTGTTCATCCCTCCCAGTCGTAGCCAATTCCAGCCCGTGCTCAACCCAGACAAATCGGGCCTCCAAGTCCGCTGGGGCAGCCTGCTTATCATCGTGGCCGCGACCCTACTCCTTGTTGCTTCCGCCGCTAAATGGGCCTGGAGTGGATTACCTGAATCCTAGCCAACCGTGAAGGCTCCGACCAGTTGGTCCTGATTTCAAAGGCGATACATTGTCGAATACTCTTGCCGTAGAGGGCTTCTAACAGGAGAATTTTTTCAGCATGAATTTGCGAATTCATCATTGGCTGCCGGTTGTGTTGTTGTCCTTTTCCGCAACCGCCGTACCCAAGGTTACGCAGCACGACGCCATTCCGGTGTTGCTGCGGCGGTGCGTGATATGCCATGGGCAGGACGCGCGCGAGGGCGGGCTCGACCTCCGTACCAAGGGCGCCATGCTCAAGGGCAAGGCATTCGTTTCGGGCAAGCCAAATGAGAGCGCGATGATCAAGCGCATCGTCTCTCGCCAATGTCCGCCGGATAAAAACATCAGCATGGCCGGCATCGAGCGGATGGCGCCGCGCGAGCTGCAAACCCTCCGCGACTGGATCGCCGCCGGTGCGCCGGAGACCCAGCAAACACTGAAACCCGTGAAGCAAAAACCCGACGCTCGTGGGCATTGGGCCTTCCAGCCACCCAAGCGACCGGCCATCCCAAAAATTGACATTCGCCAATCGCAAATCCGAAATCCCATCGACGCTTTTTTGCTGAGAAAGCTGACGGCAAACAAACTGGATTATTCGCCCGAGGCATCCACGCTCACGCTGCTGCGGCGCGTCACCTTCGACCTCACAGGACTGCCGCCCACGCTGGCGGAAATGGCGGCGTTTGAAAAAGATTCAATCCGCAATCCGCAATCCGCATTCGAAACTGTGGTCGACCGCCTGCTCGCCTCCCCCGCGTATGGCGTGCGCTGGGGTCGGCATTGGCTGGACTTGGCGGGTTATTCCGATTCCGAGGGCAAACGCAATGCGGACATGATTCGCGATTATGCGTGGAGATATCGTGATTACGTCATCAACGCTTTCAACGCCGACAAGCCGTACAATGAGTTTTTAATCGAGCAAATCGCCGGCGATGAGTTGGTCGATTATTCCAATCCCGATGCAATCGATGCCAACATCATTGAGAAACTTGTCGCCACCGGTTTCCTGCGCATGGCCCCCGACGGCACCAGCGCCAATCCAGTCAATCGCGTCGAGGACCGAATCGAGGTCATCGGCGACGAGCTGCAAATCCTCGCCGGCGGCGTGATGGGGCTGACCATGGAATGTGCGCGTTGCCACGATCACAAGTACGACCCAATCAGCCAGCGCGATTACTATTCATTCGCCGCCATTTTCAAGGCCGCCTACGACGAGTACAACTGGCTCACCCCACAGCCCTTCCGCAATCAATGGGCCGGCAGCACGCGCCGCCATCTCGAGGTGATGCTGCCGGTGGAACGAAAGAAAGTGGAGGCGCGCAACGCCGAGTTGGATGTTAAAATCAAGCTATTGGAAAAGCAGCGCAAAGCCGAGAAAGACAAAAAGAAAAGAGTCGAGCTGAAAAAGAAAACCGATGAACTGAAGGCCAAGAAAAACGACCAGCCGCTCATCCGCGCGCTGTGGGATCGCGGCGAATCCTCACCGACTTACATCAACCTTCGCGGCAATCTCGGCAGCCCCGGGCCGCTCGTGCAGCCGGCTTTGCCGCAAGTGTTCTCCAGCAAACCCTTTCAACCCGCGAAGGCCGCCGGCAAAAACAAAACCGGCAACCGCCTCGCCCTTGCGCGTTGGCTCACGCAGCCGAATCACCCACTCACCGCGCGCGTGTGGGTGAACCGCGTTTGGAAACACCACTTCGGCCGGGGTATCGTCAGCAGTCTCGACAACTTCGGCAAACTCGGCACGCCGCCAACCCATCCCGAGTTGATCGACTGGCTCGCCGTCGAATTGGTCGAAAACAAATGGAGCACCAAACACCTCCACCGCCTAATCTGCACCAGCACCGCCTATCGCCAATCTTCCATCAACCCTCATCCATCAACCCTCAACCACTATAGCAGAATGCCCATGAGTCGGCTCGATGCCGAGGAACTGCACGACGGCTTGCTCGCCATCACCGGCCGCTTGAACCGGCGCCTCGGCGGCCAGCCCGATGACGTGCAGGTGCGCGAGGGCGGCTACGTGACCGGCAAGCCGGGCGAAGGCGGCTGGCGGCGCAGCATTTACATTCGCCAACGTCGCAAGCATATGATGACGATGCTTGAGACTTTCGATTTGCCCGCCATGAATCCGAACTGTGTTACGCGCATCAATTCCACCGTGGTGCAGCAGCCGCTGTTTTTGTTGCACGACAAAGTAGTGCACGACCTTTCGCGCAAGCTGGCCGCTGAAATTCAAAAGGAAGCCAAGGGCATCGAGCCGGTCATTCGGCTGGCCTACCGCAAGATTGTAAACCGGCCGCCCTCGAAAGAGGAACTGGCCCGCACCACCGAGGCGATGAAAGAATTGGAACGCGAATTCACCGCCGCCAAACAAACCGGCCAACGCAACAAGGCGCTCGCCGCGGTGTGCCATGCACTGTTTAATTCGGCGGCGTTTTTGTATATTGATTGAAATGAACCCAAACGAAATCAATCGACGCACTTTCTTCGACCGCGTGGGCGACGGCCTGTACGGCGCGGCACTGGCGTCGTTGCTGACGCGTGACTTGTACGGAGCGGGGCCGCATCACCAAACCGCGCTGCCCACGGACACGCGGCCGCGCCAACCACACTTCGCGCCCAAGGCGAAGTCGGTGATTCAGCTCTGCATGCAGGGCGGGCCGTCGCAGGTGGATTTGTTTGACCCCAAACCGGCGCTGGATAAATTTCACGGCAAGGACGCGCCGGAGGAATTTACCAAGGTCGCGCCGGCCGGCCGCAGCCGGAAGGGGCAGCTCATGCGCAGCCATTTCAAGTTTGCGCAGCACGGCCAAGGCGGCGCGTGGGTGAGCGAGTTGCTGCCGGAGACGGCCAAGGAGATGGATCACATCGCCGTCATTCGCTCGATGTTCAACGTGCACGAAAACCATGAGCCGGCGTGTTACAAATGGCAGAGCGGCGAGACCTTTCCCGGCCACCCAACCTTGGGCGCGTGGGTTACGTATGGCCTTGGCAGTGTGAGTCAAAATCTGCCGGCTTACGTGGTGCTGGCAGACCCACAAAACTCGCTGCCGGTCAATGGCGTGGAAAACTGGATGAGCGGATATTTGCCGCCGCTGTTTCAGGGCACGTCCATCAAAAGCGAAGGCACGCCGATGCTGCATCTCAAGGCGGACTTCGACGAGCCCGCGGGCGTCACCGCCGCCAAGCGCAATCTCATCAATGCCCTCGACCGCATCCACAAGGCACGCCGCCCCAATCAGCCCGTGCTCGACTCGCGTATTGCCAATTATCAAATGGCCGCGCGCATGCAGGTGGAAGCCACCGAGGTGCTGGATATCTCGCGCGAAACGGAAGCCACGCGCAAGCTGTACGGCATCGGCGAAAAAGAAACAGACAACTTCGGCAAACGCTGCCTGATGGCGCGCCGTCTAGTCGAGCGCGGCGTGCGGTTCGTGCAAATTTATCCGAAGGGCCAAATGTGGGACAACCACGACAACATCAAGACTTCATTGCCGGCAGCCTGTAAACAAAGCGATCTTCCCACTGCCGGATTACTGCGTGATCTGCGGCAACGCGGACTGCTCGACGATGTGCTTATTCTGTGGGGCGGAGAATTCGGTCGATTGCCAATGGCTCAGGGTGAATATGCCGAGGCCGGCCGCGACCACGGCCCGAGCGGGTTCACCAACTGGATGGCCGGCGGCGGAGTCAAGGGCGGCACGGTTTACGGCGAAACGGATGACATCGGCTACGGTGCCGTGAAGGATCGCGTGAGCATTCAGGATTGGCATGCGACCATTTTACACCAGCTAGGAATTGATCACGAAAAACTTTTCTTCGACCGCAACGGCCTGCACGAGAAACTCACGCACACGCATCCCACGCGGGTGGTGAAGGAGATATTGGCTTAGGTTATTTCGCGTTTTCAAAACACATCACTTGGCCGTCCACCAGTGTCACCAAAATCCGTCCCGTACTGTCGATGCTCGCACCGCCTTTAATCGGTTGGGCCGGGAGTTTGGCGGTCCATTCGTCTTTGCCGGTTTTGAGGGAGTGGTGATGATGGTGATGAAGGGTTCCTTCTCCGCACCCGCATCGCCGACGCCGAGGAGGCGAGTTTTGCCGACGATGAATCCGGCGAAGCGGCGATTGCGGGCATCGCGCCACAGCACTTTGCGTTGGGGCGCGCCCCGGCGGGCATTCCAGCGCGCGCGTTCCTTGGTGAGCTTCGGCGCGCCCGGCGCCCCGTTTGGCATTGCGGCGAGTGCGTGGAGGAAGTTGAATTTATTGCCCTCATAGCTGGCATCGAAGACCAACTCGCGTCCATCGGCCAGCGTGTGTGCGAGTGACACATAATTTCCGTACTCGGGATAGTAGGGATAAAACGCGGTGCGATATCCGGATTGCGGATTGTCGACCGGCGTGTTTACGCACTTGCCGTCGTCGAGATTGAACCGCGCCACTTCCTGCACGCCGCCGCCGAGGAAGCAGAGCTTGCCGTTTTCCATGAACAAACTGCCCTGCATGCTCACGCCGCTGTTCACTTTTTCATTGAGCGAACCACTGCTGTCATTGTGCCACTTGAGCTTGCCGGTGATGGCGTCGAGCGCGACGACATGGGTGCCATCGTAATGCGCGATGCCGGCCGAGGCGTACACCGTGCCGTTTTCAACAAGCACGCCGCTCGCTGAAAGTAACCGAAAGGTTCATTACGGGGTTCTGGCGCATCCTGAGCATGGCGACGATTGTTCGTTGCTCGCTCGGATGGGCTACACGCGCAGAAGTGACTACAACAGCGGCCTGACAAGGCCGGGACTGATCTCGAATCCACCTACGGGCAGCCAGAATTAACCAGAAGAAAAGCGGGCCAAGAGCCCGAACGTTTACAGGAACGGCACCCCTGCATCGGCAACGGTGCGGGGTCTTTTTGTCTCATGGTTTTGTTTGTTTGGGCGCGGGACTCTTCTTCACCAACTCCAGTGATTTCTGGATAAGGATTTCGCCGGTCATTTCACCGAGGCTGAACTGGGCGAAGCCGCTTCAATCCGGGAGCTGTTCATCGGCTTCCAAAAGCATCTTTTTCAGGCTGCGTAGAATCAGTCTTCAAAAAATAAACTGCAAGCCCGTGCGGGCCAATGCTTCGCCCGCCGGTGGTCTGAATTGAATTACTTCAACAAAGTCTGAATCACTCGGCCGTCGCTGAGGGCCATGGGGCGGCCGATGGGGGTCATCAATTCTTTTGCGTATTCGATGCCGAGGGCGTGCTGGACGGTGGTGTGGATGTCGGCGACGTGGATGGAGTCTTTGTCCAAGGGATCGAGTTTTGCGCCGTCGGCGGCGGTGGCGCCGTGGACGTGGCCGGCGCGGAAGCCGCCGCCGGCGAGGGCTATTGAGAAGCCGGTGGGCCAGTGGTCGCGACCGTCGGCGGGATTGATTTTGGGTGTGCGGCCAAATTCGCCGGCGCAGATGACGATGGTTTGGTCGAGGAGTTTGCGGGTGCGCAGTTCGCGGATGAGCGCGGCAAGGGCGGGGTCGAGAATGGCGTTTTGCGTGACGTGGGCTTCGTGGTTGTTGGCGTGGGTGTCCCAGCCGCTGAGGGTGACTTCGACGCAGCGGACGCCGGCGCCGATGAGCTGGATGGCGGCAAGGCAGCCGCGCCCGAATTGGGTGTCGCCAAATGCGGCGCGGGTTTTGGCCGGGGCTTGGTTGACATCAAAGGCGCTGAGCTGTTCGGAGCTCATCATCCGTAGGGCCTTTTGGATGGTGGTATTGTGGAGGGTGGTCTTGGTGTCGAGGTCGGGGCGGCGGCCGCGCGCGAAGGATTGCTCCACGACTTCTAGCGCGGCGAGGCGGTTGTCGAGCCGCTTGGGTTGTACGCGTGCGGTGATGTTTCCGGCGCGGCCGTTGGTGTTGTAAACTTTGAACGCGTCGTATTGTGCGCCGAGGTAGCCGCCGCGGGCGGGCCATTGGCCGGGCAAAATGGAGATGTGCCGCGGGATGTCCATCTTGGCATCAGGAAACTCATGGCAAAGGACGGCACCGATGGAGGGATGCACCAATGTGGGGTCGGGTCGGTAGCCGGTTTTGACGTTGTACGCGGCGCGTTCGTGGTCGCCTTCTTTGCTGACCATCGACCGCACGAGGGTGAGCTCGTCCATCACTTTAGCGACGCGCGGGAGGCCGTGGGCGAGTTTCACGCCTTTGACGGAGGTGTCGATGGCGCGGGTGTCGCCGGCGATTTTTTTCCCCTCGTGCGGGTCAAAGGTTTCCAACTGGCTTGGGCCGCCAGCCATCCATAGCATGATGATAGATTTGGCGGGCGCGTGGGTGGGCGCTTTTTCTTGGGCGCGCCCAAGCAAATGCGCCACGGGTGTGAGCCACGCAAGCCCACCGAAGCCGGCCGTTTGGAGCAGAGTTCGGCGGGTGATGTGGCTGGCGCTGTTGCAGGGGTAATTCATGTTAGTGGTTCCAGGAAAACTCGGTTGAGTTGATGAGCGCCCAGTAGAGGTCGGCTTGTTTTGCTTTGCGGCTGAGGAAGCTTTTTTGCGACAGCGCGTCGACAAAGTATTTGGCTTCTGCCTCGCTCGGCCGACGGCTGAGCACGGCGAGGTAGGTGGCCTCCACCACTTTTGTGTCGTTGGACGCGGTGGCCAAAATGCGTGAGGCCGCGTTGGTCACGAGGTCGTTTTTGATGCGCTCGTGCACTAGCGTTCCGTTCATCATCAGCAATCGCTGCGGGATGGTGCCGCCTTGAATATAAAATTCGTCCTCGCCAATATCGCCGTAGCGCTTAATGAAATCCCCCTGTTGAATCGAGCGGTTCAGCTGAAAGATGATGTGCGAATCGGCGTCGATGGCGGTGAGCGAGGCGGATTGGATAATGCTGCCGGCGACCTGTTCGGGGCGCAATCGCGAGAGCGTGAAGGCGGCCCGGTGTTCGTCGTGCTCGAGCGTGGGCGGCGCGTGGCCGACGGGCATTTTGCTGTCGAGGCCGAAGACGCGCGTGGCGGCGATGACGCGAATGAGGCGCTGGAGATTGAAATTATTAATAATGAAATCATCGGTCAAAATTTCCAGCCCGGGTGGATAGGGGTTCTCCAAAGAATCCTTCAGCGGGATTTCATCAACCGGCTCAACCAAAGGCCGGCCAAACATCAGCGCCCAAACGCGGTTGACCGTGGCGCGGGCGAACGCGCGGTTTTCTTTGTGAGTGACCCAGCGGCCGAGGCGGTGGCGCGGGCGGCCGCGCTCGGGCAGCAGCTCGGGCTGGAAGGGAACAATCGTCGGCACCTTCACCATTTCGCGCTGGCGGCGGTATTCAAACTCGTACGGATTGCCCGTCTCGCGAATGCCGGAGATGGCCAAATCGGCTTCGCCGAAAAAAGAAGCGAGCTGATGGAAATCCTTTTGCAACCATTCATCGCCAAGATAGTCGTCGTGGCATTGGACGCAGTCGATGCGCACGCCGAGGAAAGCCCGCGTCACCCGCGCGGCGAGCTTCACCTCGTCGGGGCCTTTTTTCTCTTCGTTTTGGTCGACCGTCACGGTCACAAAATTAACCTCTGGATTATTCGTCCACAGCCCTTCGGCGGTGATAAGCGAGCGCACAATTTCATCGTAAGGCCGGTTGGCCTCAAACTCATCGGCGAGCCAGCTGACAAAACGGCGCCGGCGGTAAATCAGGAACGGCCCGTTCTCCACGCCGACATAGGCGCGGGCAAATCGTTCGGCGAGATATTCGCTCGTGCGGCGGTCCGCGAAGAGATGACTGAGCCACCATTGAATGCGCTCGCCCTCCGGCTGGGCCTCGACCGCGCGAATTTCCTGCAGCGACGGAATTGTGCCGGTGAGCCCCAGCGAGAGGCGGCGAATTTGCGTCAACTCATCGGCGGGCGGCGCGGGTTCGAGCTTGGCCTTTTTCCAGTCGGCGGCAAATTCTTCATCCACCCAATCAACCGCCATCCGAAACGAAGGTTTTTCATAACGGCCCGCCTGATGTTTGGGGGCGGACATGGTGTCGGATGTCAGCAGGTTGGAAACCACCGCACTCGCACCCACCACGCAGGCCACTGCGAACAGCAGGTTGCGTTGCCAGAGCGGCGGAGCTATCTTTTCCGAGGGCATCGTCGTCAGTGAATATACATCGATGAATACGCAAGGGCAAGATGAAGGGTTTCAACCGAAGGAGCTAAAAGATGTGCCGGCGGTGCTTGGGCAATACAAGGGAGAGCTGCCGCCGTTGCTCGAGGCGCCGCCGGCGTCTGAAGCGTCGCCGGAAACTGTGCCGCCGGTGGTTGAGATGTTGCCAGAATTTCCGGCGGTCAAGCCGTTGATACAACGAATCGGCCGCGGGATTTATTCAGCCGCCGGTTGGTGCTTTGGGATGCTGAGTTTAATTGGCGGGCTATCGGTCATCTCGGTGATCCCCATCGTCAACCTGCTCAGCCTCGGCTATCTGCTGCACGTCAGCGCCACCATCGCGCGCACTGGTCGCTTGCGCGACGGCTTCATCGGCGTGCGCCGCGCCGGGCAGCTGGGCGGCATCGTCCTTGGCATTTGGCTCGTGCTTTGGCCCGCGCGGTTCATCGCCCTGCTGCGCGATTCAGCCGTCATCGTGGATCCGCAGCGCGTCGGCGGCTGGAGCGTTGGCATGTGGATCGTCACCACGCTGATCAGCCTGCACATCATCTGGGCGCTGCTCCGCGGCGGCAAACTGCGGCACTTTTTTTGGCCGGCACCCATTCGTTTATTTCGCTGGCTTGGCACGCCTGATAAATTCACCACCGCGCGCGATGCTGTTTGGGAAACCGCCGTCGGCCTGCGCCTTCCCGAATTATTTTGGCTCGGCACCCGCGGCTTTGCCGGCACGGTGCTGTGGCTGCTCATCCCCGTGGTACTCATGATCCTCGCCTCCAAAATCGCCCACAATGCCGGCGTCCTCGTTTCGCTCCTGGGCGGCGTGCTGCTGATGGGCGTGCTTTTCATTATTCCATTTCAGCAAGTTTGGTTCGCGCGCGAAAACCGATTCCGCGCTTTCATTGAAGTGGGCCCCGTGTGCCGCCTCGCGGGCCGCGCGCCATTCAAGTTTTGGTTTGCGCTCTCGCTCACCCTCGTGCTGGCCGTGCCGTTGTTCCTGTTAAAAATAGAACTCACCCCGGCGGAAATCACGTGGCTGCCGGCGCTCTTCTTCGTGATCTTCGGGTTGCCCGCGCGATTGATGATCGGCTGGGCAATGGGCCGCGCCGAGCAACGCGAGCCGTCCTCCAATTTCCTGCTCCGCTGGTTCTGTAGATTAACGGCCGTGGCCCTGGCCTTGCCGTTCATTTTCAGCTACGTGGTCATCCTGTTTTTCTCGCAGTACATTTCCTGGAACGGCACCCTCAGCCTCCTCGAACAACACGCATTCCTCGTCCCCAGCCCGTTCTAATTTTGCTAATTGGGCATTGGTCATTTTTGCCCGCTTGCGGTAAACTGCGTCTGTGCGATTGCTATTAGTTTTACTCTTCACCGTTAGCGTGGCCGTAGCCGCCCCGGCGGGCAAGGTGTTCGTGGGCTTCACTGCGGTGAATGCTTGGGAAACGGGGTTCACCGGGCGCATCACGATTACTAATCAAACGAGCTGGACGATTTATGATTGGCGGCTGGAGTTTGATCTGGGGCATCCGATTAAGAAAATTTGGAACGGGCGCGTGGCGTCCGCAAATGAGAAGGGAAAAGGCAAACGCATCGTGCTGCGGGCTTCGGCGGCGAGTTGGGAGGATGGCGATTTGTCGCC
>CALKBX010000012.1 GCA_937775205.1 uncultured Verrucomicrobiae bacterium
CACGCCGGTGAGGTAGTGCAGGATCAGCACAAACGCAATGGGCAGCACGCCCATGAAGATCAGCCCCGCGATGCGGATGAGCGCCTTGGCGTCCACACCCGGCTCGGGCTGTGGCGCGCCGGCGTCGATCCATTTCGTCAGTTCCTCGATCTGCTCGGCGGAGAGTTTTTCGCCTTTGTCTTCAGGCGGCATGGGATCGTCCGTGCTCTTGACGCGTGTGACAATCTCGCTGTTGCCGGCGTTTTCGCCGATCACGCTCATCAGGCCCATAATTCCCGTTTCGTCGTTGTCTTCAAAAACGCTGAGGTCGAGCTTGGCCTTGGCTTCCTTGCCCTGGTGGCAATCGTAGCAGCGTCCCTGTAACAGTGGCTGGATGGTCTTGGTGAAAATGGCGGCGTTTTCGGTGTTCTTCTTTTTCTTTTCTTCATCCTCTTTGGACTTCTCCATGTTTTCAACGGCATCGCCTTCGCCGGCCTCGTCGTCGTCGGCCTTGAATTCCGCGTGCAATCCCATCCCCAACCAAGCAACGGCGACAATGAGCAGCGCGATGTCACCGGCCAGTTTGAACACCTGCGAACTGGTGCCGAGAAAAAAGCTATTGGTCGTGCCCCGCAGCGTAGCCATTTTTGAATCAATGGCATTGGCCAGAAAGCCGGAGGAGTAGCTGCCGTGTTGCGGGCCTTCGTCCTCGATGTCATCAAAGTTCTCATAAGGCGCGGCCGAAGGCGGAGGTGGCGTGCCTGACGATGGCTGCGGCGCGGCTGAACCCCGTCCACCGGAAGGTGGCGGGGGACCGGCGCACTGCGAGTGGAGCTGGGCGGAGGCGGTGCGGCGGCCCCGGCGGGTTTGCTGGGGGGCGGTGGACTGGCGGTGGCGGAAGGTTTGCTCGGAGGCGGAGGGCCGGCCGATTGCGTGGGTTGGCTGGCGGGCACGGTGACCTTGGCGCCGCATTTCGGTTCGGGCACGCAAACGACTGTCCGGCCGCGGCGGCGTCCACGGTCAGCTCAGTGCGGCAAGTTGGGCATGCAAATTTTAGGTCCATTTTGGGGCTAATGCACCAGCGGAGGTTGCTGGGAGAGTACGGGAGTTATGACGCGAATTCAACCACCAACCACGCGGGCGCTTAATACCCGTTGACGTTGTCCGCATCGCTGACAATCGCCACGCCGCCGGAGGTGCCCAGCCGCGTGGCACCGGCCTCGATCATCGCGTGCGCATCAGCGGCATTACGGATGCCGCCGGCGGCTTTGACACCGGCGAATTGGCTGACGGTTTCGCGCATCAGCTTCACGTGCTCAATCGTCGCGCCCGCGCTGCCAAATCCGGTGGAAGTTTTCACAAAATGCGCCTGCGCTTGGACGACCAGTTTGCACGCTTGCTCGATTTGCTCATTGGAAAGCAAACACGTTTCCAAAATTACTTTCACCACGTGGTCATCCGCCGCCTCGACGACATCGCGAATCTCGCGCACGATGAAATCGTGGTCGCCGTCAATGAAGCGGCCCACGTTCATCACCATATCAATTTCGCCCGCGCCCGCATCAATCGCCGCCTCGGTTTCATAGCGCTTCACATCCGCCTCCATCGCCCCCAACGGAAACCCCACCACCGTGGCCACCTGCACATCGCTCTCCTCGAGCAACGAATACGCCAACTCCACGCGACTGCCGTTCACGCACACCGTGGCAAAATTGTGCTCAGCAGCTTCGGCGCACAACGCCTCAATCTGCGCCCGCGTGGCTTCGGGCTTCAGCAGCGTATGGTCAATAAATTTGGCGAGGTCGGACATGGGTTGTTAATTCAAAAGATTCGCCACCAACGTTTTCTCTTCTTTCAACTCATTGACCGACGCATCGATTTTGGCGCGGCTGAAATCGTCGATGGCCACATCCTGCACGATGCCAAATGCGCCGTCGCGGTGGGCGCAGGGGAACGAGGAAATCAATCCTTCCTCCACGCCGTAGCTGCCATCGGAGCAAAGGCAAACGCTATGGTAATCGCCAGCGGCGGTGGGCTCGGTGATGGAGCGCACACTGTCGATGATGGCATTCGCCGCACTGGCTGCGCTGGAGAGGCCGCGGGCCTTGATGATAGCCGCGCCGCGTTTTTGCACGGTGCTGATGAATTCACCCTCGAGCCAGTCGCGATCGCTGATGGCGTCGGTGGCAGGCGCACTGTTGATTTGGGCGTTGGTAAAATCCGGATACTGCGTCGCCGAGTGATTGCCCCAAATGCACATATTGGAAACAGCGCTTACGGGCACGCCGGCCTTTTGGGCGAGCTGCGTTTTGGCGCGGTTTTCGTCAAGGCGCGTCATTGCAAAGAAGCGGTCATTGGGAACGTCCGGTGCGTTGTTCATCGCGATGAGGCAGTTGGTGTTGCAGGGGTTGCCGACGACCAAAACGCGCGTGTCGCTGGCGGCGTGGTCGTTGATGGCTTGGCCTTGGCCGGTGAAAATTTTGCCATTGATACCGAGTAAATCGCCGCGCTCCATCCCGTCCTTGCGCGGCACACTGCCGACGAGCAGCGACCAATTAACGCCAGTGAAGCCCGTCTTCAAATCCGCGGTGGCCACCACGTCGGTGAGCAGCGGAAAGGCGCAGTCATCCAGCTCCATACACACGCCGTCCAACGCAGGCAGGGCGGGCTCAATCTCAATGAGGTTCAGCGCCACCGGCTGGTCCGGCCCAAACATCTGGCCCGAGGCAATTCGGAAAACCAATGCATAACCAATCTGACCGGCCGCACCAGTCACCGCAATTCGAATAGGAGTTTTGCTCATAAAGGGCGCGGAGTATGCCAGCCGCCCGTGGCCCGTGCAAGTGTTAGCCACGGCCCAGCCCGAACAATGACAGATAAGCGTCCATCACGTTGTTGGCGATGCCAAACGGGTTATATTCGTAAGGTGCATTCCACAGAAGCATAAACACGATGAACAGCATCCAGGTTGGATTCCCCATTGAGTCGAGCCAGCGCCGATAAGCCGGCACAAAATTTCCCAGCACCGTCGAGCCATCCAACGGGGGCACGGGCAGCAGATTGAAAATACCTAGCGCAATGTTGGTCGTGCCAAATATTTGCAAAAAAAACTGTCCATTCTTGGCGGGGCCTTCCGCTGCGTCGCCGGAGGCTTTCACCCAAACCACCAACGCCGTGAGCGCGATGAACGCCAATAGAAAATTCATCGCCGGCCCCGCTGCCGAAACCAGCGCGTCACCGTAACGACTGCGAAAGTTACGCGGATTCACCGGCATCAACCCAAACGCCATCCCCACCAGCACGAGCATCAGAATCGAAAAACCGCCCATATGCACCATTGGATCAGCTGTCATATGGCCCATTTGGCGCGGCGTGTCGTCGCCTTGCCAAATGGCCGCCCAGCCGTGGGCGAGCTCGTGGAGCACAATGGAAATGATTACAGTGACCACCACGCAGCCGAAAAACAATTGACTGGCGGGGTCAAAAAGATACTGGATAAAAAAAGTCGCAAGCACGCGCGGCGAATGTAATGGACTAACCTAGCCAAAAACCAAACCCAAAACCGTCGCGCCATTATCGACGTGGGCAGTAACTCCGTGAAACTGCTCATCGCCGATGTGGTCGATGGCGTTGTGACACCGCTCGTGCACAAAGGCGAGCAAACGCGCCTGGGGCGGGGCGTGTTTGAAACCGGGCAACTTGCGCCCGAGGCCATCGCCGCGACCGCGCGCGTGGTGGTCGCCTTCGCCGCGAAGGCAAACGAGGCGGGCGCGGCGAGCGTGCGCGTGCTTGCCACCAGTGCCGCGCGCGAGGCGGCCAATGGCGATGAACTGGTGGCGGCCATTTCCGCGGGTGGATTGGAATTGGAAATCATCGATGGCCAAACGGAAGCGGAGTTGGTGTTGCGCGGGGTCCGGAGTTTGCCGGATTTGGCCGAAGGCCCGCTGGCGATCATCGATGTGGGCGGCGGTAGCACGGAATTACTCGTGGCGGATGACACCGCGTTGCGGCTGCAACACAGCTTCGCCCTCGGCACCGTGCGTTGGCTGGAATCGTTTCCCGTGAGCGATCCGCCCACCGCCGCCGAACGCGCCAAGCTCGCGCAGGCGCTCGATGATTTTCTTGATGAACAAGTGACGCCCAAGCTCGGCGGCTTGCCGTTGCCGGGCACCTTGATTGGCGCGGGCGGCACACCGGTGTTTCTCGCGCGGATTTTTTTTGGGCGCGATGATTTGGCTGCGGATGAAGTTGAATCGCTGCGACTGTCGTTGCCCGAGGTGCAGTCGCTTTGCGATCGCCTTTGGAAAATGTCAATGGCCCAGCGGCGCGCTTTGCCCGGACTGCCCGCCAATCGCGCGGATGTGATTCTTTTTGGCGCGGCGATTTACGAGGCGGTGATGATGCGTTGCGGGTTTGGAGAGCTTCGGCCCACGTTGCGCGGTGTGCGGTATGGGGCGCTTTTGGATTAACCACAGAGGCACAGAGAACGCAGAGGGGAAATGGTAGGGCGGTTTCTCCGAAACCGCCACGGCGCGCTCGGAGAGCACGCCCTACCTCTCTGTGCCTCTGTGGTAAAAAATTAAAGCCCTAACCGCTCGTGCTCGATCACCACGTAGCGATCGGTCATCCCGGCGAGGTAATCGCAGATGGCGCGGTGCAGGCCTTCGGTCTCGATGCGGGCGCGGGATTGACTGCCGATTTCTTCGGGGTGTTCCAGAAAATATCCGAAGAGTTCCTCCAGCAATTTCACGCCGCGCTGGTTGGGCTCGTGTACCTTGGGATTGAAATACAAATTTTCGTACAGATACTCGCGCAGCTCGAGGTTGGTTTCGCGGCGCTTGGCACTGTATTGGATGAGCGGGTTTTCCTGCAGTCGCACCTCGTCGACGCTCAGCACACCGGCTTCGTGGATGAGCGCACCGCTGGTTTCCACGACGTCGTGCACTTGGCTGTCGATGAGGCAGCGGATGATGAAGTAGCGGCGGCGTTCGTCGGCCAGTTCGCCGTGCTCGGCGCGGAGCGCGGCATCGGCGTCGCGCCATAAGCGGACGTTCTTTTTTCAGATCCGCTTCGCAAAGTAATTCCGCATCGAGGCCGTCATCGAGGTCGTGGCTGTAATAGGTGATCTCATCGGCGAGGTTGGCGACTTGCGCTTCGAGCGAGCTGGACTTGGCATCGAAGCCCTCGCGTTTGCTGGGGTGGTCGTACGCGGTGTAATGTTTGCAGAGGCCCTCGCGCGTTTCCCACGTGAGATTGAGGCCGTCGTGATGCGGGATACTTTTGCTCTAACGTCCTCGACGATGCGGAGGCTTTGGCGGTTGTGCTCGAAGCCGCCGTGGTCGGTCATCAACGCGTTGAGCGCGCTCTCGCCTTTGTGCCCGAAGGGCGAGTGGCCGAGGTCGTGCGCGAGCGCGATGGCCTCGGCGAGGTCTTCGTTGAGGCCGAGCGCGCGGGTGATGTTGCGCGAGACTGGCGGCCACTTCCATCGTGTGCGTGAGCCGCGTGCGCAAGTGGTCGCCGGTGCCATTTAGAAAAACCTGCGTTTTATATTCCAAACGCCGAAAGGCGCGCGAGTGGATGACGCGATCGCGGTCGCGCTGGTAATGCGTGCGCCACTGATGCGGCTCCTCCGGATGCGCCCGCCCGCGGGAATCGGCGCTGAACTGCGCGAAGGGCGAGAGTGTCTTGCGCTCGTTGTCTTCGAGTTGGGAACGGGAATAGGGCATGGCCCTTAGTTGGAAAGAAACTCATCCGCTGATGAGCCGCGCAGTTCGAGCAATCGGCAAATCACATCCTCGATGAGATTGTTCGGGCACGAGGCGCCGGCGGTGACGCCGATGGTCAAGGTGCCGTCCGGCAGCCAGTCGCGCGTTTCGTCCACTTGATTGGTGTGCTGATTCCAGTGGCGGATCAGCGAGGCATCGGCCATCTCGGCGGCGTTCTTGATGAAATATGTCGGCAACACGCCCTCGCCCATCTCGGCGAGGTGCGCGGTGTTAGAGGAATTGTAGCCGCCGATGACGAGCAACAAGTCCATCGGTTTTTGCAGGAGCACATCGAGCGCGTCCTGTCGTTCCTGCGTGGCGCCGCAGATGGTATCGAAAAACCGAAAGTGCGAATCGACCTTTGCCGCGCCAAACTTCCGCTCGATGGCGGCTTTGATGCGGCGCTGCACTTCCTCGGTTTCGCCGCGCATCATCGTGGTTTGGTTCGCCACGCCCACGGCTTTCAAATGTTGGTCGGGGTCAAAGCCCTCGGAATATGCGCCCTCGAATTTTTTCAGAAACTCTTCTTTGTCGCCGCCGTTTTCGATGTAATCACAAACGTAATCCGTTTCCTCCAGCGTGAGCACGACGAGATAATGGCCATTCTTGGAAGTGGCTTGGCTGCTCGTGGCCTTGGTTTCCTCGTGATACGCCTTGCCGTGGATGATGCTCGTGACCTCCTCCTTGGCGTAATTGCGCACGCGCTTCCAAACGCTCATCACGTCGCCGCAGGTGGTGTCCACAAACTGGCAACCCTTCGCCTTGAGCTTCTCCAGCGTGGCGACCTCTGTGCCAAAGGCGGGAATAATCACAATGTCATCCGCGCCGAGGTCATCAATATCCGCCACCTTGTTCGGCCCCGAAAGAAAACGGATTCCCATATCGCGAATCTGGTCATTCACCTCGGGGTTATGAATAATTTCCCCAAGAATATAAATCGGCTTGTCCGGGAAAACCTTCAACGCCGCGTACGCCAAATCAATGCAACGCTCCACGCCGTAACAAAAGCCAAACTCCTTCGCCAACTTGATCGTCATCCGCGCGTCCTCGCTCGTGACCTCCCCCGAGGCGCGCAGCCGATCCACGAGATCGCTCCGATAATGCGTCAAGCACCTGCGCCTTCACCTGCTCCATCACATCCGGCCGCCGCAAGTTAATGCGCTTGGGCTTCGGCGATTTAGGCGATTTGGATTGAGGCTGGCTAGGAGCGTCAGTGGACATCGCCGTCAAGTTCGCACAGGGCAGGGGAGCGGTCGAGCCGATTCCCTAATTCACCAACCAATTCAAGATCGCCTTTTGCGTGTGCAGGCGGTTTTCGGCTTGGGTGAAGATTGTTTGGGCGTGGGTTTCGAGGGTGGGGGCGTCGATTTCTTTGCCTCGGTAGGCGGGGAGGCAGTGCATGACTAATGCGTTTTTGTTGGCGCGTTTTATTAGAGGGCTCGTTGATTTGGTAACTGGCGAAGTCTTGTTCGCGTTGGGCGGTTTCGGATTCTTTGCCCATTGAGACCCAGACGTCGGTGTACAAAATATCTGCGCCTTCGGCGGCGTCGTTGCAGTCTTCGGTGACGGTGATGTTGCCGCCGGCTTTTGCGATGAGATCGGCGTCGGGTTGATGGGCTTGCGGGGCGGCGATGCGGAGTTGGAAGTCGAGCTTGGCGGCGGCCCAAATCCAGCTGATGGGGACGTTGCACGCGCCGTCGCCGATGTAGGTGACGACTTTGCCGGCGATGGGGCCGCGCAGTTCTTGATACGTAAAAATGTCGGTGAGGATTTGGCAGGGATGCTCGGCGTCGGTCAGCGCGTTGATGGTGGGGATGCCGGAGTGCTCGGCGAATTCCTCGACGTCGCTTTGGGCAAAAGTGCGGATGACCGCGCCGTGCACCATGCGTCCGAGCACGCGGGCGGTGTCCTTGAGCGGTTCGCCGCGACCGAGTTGCAGGTCGTTGGCGCTCAGGAACATCACGCTGCCGCCCAACTCGCGGATGCCCACTTCGAAGGAGACGCGGGTGCGGGTGGAGGACTTCGCGAAAATCATCGCCCACGTTTGGCCCGCGAGCGGTTGGTGCTGGCTGTCGCCGCGCTGGGCTTTCATCACGCCGGCGTTTTCCAGAATGGTCTCGATGGACTTGGCGTCCATCGCCTCGATGCTCAAGAGATGTTTCATTGTGCGATTTCTTTGATGACGCTTTCGATGATGGCAAGGCCTTCGTCGGCGTCGGCTTTGGAAATGTTCAGCGGCGGCAGCAGTCGGAACACGCGTGCGCCGGCGGGGATGGTGAGCAATCCGGCGGCGTGCAGTCGCTCGACGATTTGCACGGACGCGGGCCGTTTGCTTTCGGCAAAGGCGGCGATGCCTTCGGCTAGTTCCACACCAATCATCAAGCCGAGCCCGCGCACTTCGCGCAGGACGTTGGGATGGGCGGCGATGAGTTTGCCGATTTGTTCGGCCAAATAATTTCCAATCTCGGTGGCGTTTTGGGCGAGGCTATCGCGCTCGATAATCTCGATGGCCTTCAACGCGTGCGCGCTGACGAGCGGCGTGCCGCCAAAGGTGGTGCCGTGCGTGCCGGGGCCGAGCAAATCCTGCAAAGGCGCGCTGGCCCAGATGGCGCCCATCGGCAAACCGGCGGCGAGGCTCTTGCCCATCGAACAGGCGTCGGGCGCGAAATCCGCGATGCGCGGCCATGATGGTTTGCCAGCCGAAAAAATTTCCCGTGCGGAAATGGCCGCACTGTACTTCATCGAGCAGCAGCAGCAAATTGCGTTCGTCGCACAGTTCGCGCAGACCGAGGAGGTATTCGGGCGATGGCGCAATGGACACCGCTTTCGCCTTGGATGGGCTCGACGAGCACGGCGCCGGTGGCGGGCGAGATGGCCTCGCGCATGGCGTCGAGATCGCCGTAAGGCACGTGGCGAAAGCCCTCCACTGCGGGGGCGAAGCCTTCCTTCACTTTGGATTGCCCCGTGGCGGCGATGCCCGCGAGCGTGCGGCCGTGGAACGAGCCGAGCGTGGTGAGGATTTCAAACTGGCCGTCGTCCGCGCCGCGCAGTCGCGCGAGTTTGTAAAGCGCCTCATTGGCTTCCGCGCCGCTGTTGCAGAAGAATACTTTGCCGCTGCCGCCCGCGAGGGCGACGAGTTTTTCGGCCAATAACCCTTGCGGCTCGGTGTAATATAAATTGGAAACGTGCGTGAGTTTGCTCGCTTGCTCCGCGAGCGCGGCGGCGAGCTCCGGATGCCCGTGGCCGAGGCACGCCGTGGCAATGCCCGCGCCGAGGTCGAGGTAGCGTTTGCCGTCGGCATCGAAGACGTGGCATCCCTCGCCGTGGGTGAGGGCGATGGGGAAGCGGGAGTACGTCGGGATGACGTGGGCGTCGATGCGGGATTTGATTTTTTCTGAACTCATTTAACAATCTCCGTTCCCACTCCTTTGTCGGTGAAAATTTCCAGCAACACTGCGTGATGAATCTGGCCGTTCACGAGGGCGACTTTGTCCACGCCGGCGTTGATGGCGGTGACGGCGCTGTCGACTTTTGGAATCATTCCGCTGGCGATGACGCCGGTTTTTTTCAGCTCGTCGACCTGGGCGATGTCGAGATGCGAAATGAGGGTGGCGTCGTCCTTAGGGTCGCGCAATAGCCCGGGCACATCGCTCATAAACACCAGTCGCTTTGCGGTGAGTGCGATGGCGGCTTGTGCGGCGGCGGCGTCGGCGTTGCAGTTGTAAATCTGGCCGTCCGCATCGCGCGCGGTGGGGGAGATGACCGGCGTGATGCCTTGCGCGATGCACTCCTCCAGCGGCGCGATGTTCACGCCGGTGACCTCGCCGACGAAGCCGTAATCTTCACCATCGGGTCGCGTGTTTTTTGCAGGTGAAAATTTCTGTGCCGGCAATGCCTTTGGCCACGCCGCCGACCGAATTGATGAGGGCGACAATTTCCGGATTGATTTCAGTCGACAGCACGCGGTCAACAATTTCCACTGTGGCCGCATCCGTGTAGCGCAGTCCGTTGACAAAGCGCGACTCCACGCCGGCCGCCGCGAGCGCCTTGTTGATGCGCTTGCCGCCGCCGTGTACGACCACCGGATTGATTTCCACCGCCTCCAGAAAAACCACATCCCGCGCCACGCCCGTCCGCACCGCCTCGTCCGGGCTGTCCATGAAACTGCCGCCATACTTCACCACAAACGTCGCACCCGCAAACCGCTGAATATACGGCAGCGCCTCGAGCAACGTGTTGGCTTTGGTGATGAGTTCCTGCATTTAGCCTCCGAGTGATGCTGGGTTGGTGATGTCGCCTTTATTGAAATCGACGTACTCTTCGGTGAGGTCGGCGGCGTAGAGGGTGGCTTGGCCTTTGCCGAGGTTGAGGTTTATGTGCAGGTCAAACTCGGCGGGCGCGACGGCTTTGCAGAGGGTATTGAAAGTGGCTTTGGTGGGGCGGCCTTTTTTTAGGGAATGGATGAGCGCCTTCGCGCCGGCGGCGCTGTAGGCGATGTCTACTTTTTCTTCTACCACTTTTGCGGGCGAGTAGCCGAGGGCGTCGATGATGCGGCCCCAGTTGGGGTCGCCGCCGTGCCAGCTGGTTTTCACGAGGGCGCTGTTGCCCACGGCGCGCGCGGCGTCGTCGGCATCCTTTTGGGTCTTCGCGCCTTTGACGCGGACGGTGACCATTCGTGTGATGCCTTCGCCATCGCGCACCATCATTTTGGCGAGCTCGAGGCAGACGTGATTGAGGGCGGCTTGGAAAATTTTCAAGTCGCTCGCGCTGAGTTTTTTGTTTCCGGCAAGGCCGTTGGCGAGAATGAGCACGGTATCGTTGGTGCTCATATCGCCGTCGATGGTGATGCAGTTGAAACTGCTCGCGACTGCTTCGCGCAGGCAAGTGCGCAGCGTGCGGGCGTCCACCTTCGCGTCGGTGGTGAGATAGGCGAGCATCGTGGCGTGGAGGGGCGCGCTGGCGGGGCGCGCGCCGGTGGGGCTCATGCCCGGCTGGATCATGCCCGCGCCTTTGCCGATGCCGCCGATGCGGACGGTTTGGCCGCCGAGTTTGAATTCCACTGCGATTTCTTTAGCGCGCGTGTCGCTGGTCATAATCGCCTCGGCGGCGTGATGCGCGGCGGAGGGGTCGTCGTCCAGTTCTTTGACAATCTCGCGAATGCCCGTGCGGATATTCGGCATCGGCATCGGCAAGCCAATCCGTCCGGTGGAGCCCACGAGCACGTCGGTCGGTTGCAGCAAAAGTTCATCGGCGAGCAGAGCCGCCATTTCGTGCGCGTCCTTGAGCCCGCGCGGGCCGGTGCAGGCGTTGGCGTTGCCGGAGTTGATGACCACCGCCTGCGCATTCCCGTCGGCGATGTGCTCCACACAAAGCTTTACTGGCGCGGCGCAAATTTGATTGGTGGTAAACATCCCCGCCGCCTTGGCCGGCACCTCGGAGACGATCACGGCGAGGTCGCGTTTTTGTCCTTTGTCGCTGCCCTTGCCGGTGCCGAGGCGTTTGACATCACAGAATAATCCCGCCGCGAGAAACCCTCGCGGGGCAACGATTGAACCATCAATGGAATGAAAAGATTTCATCTCTTTGGGAGGGGTAGCATTGGGAAAAGAATAGGAGAACCCAACGCAACCTTAACGGCTACGTCGACGCGAAGACTTGGATTGAGTCTGCAGGTTCATTCGGGCAGAAATGTAGACGGGAAAGAGGGGGCGTGTCAATTACCAATGGAAGGAATGACCAAGCCCCAAGGAATGTCCAAGCACCAGATTCCAATTGGTAATCCTTGGTTATTAGGTTTTGGGATTTCCTTGGGATTTGGTCATTGGGCCTTGGTCATTAAAACCATCCCCACCACACCGCCCACCGCAATCACTCCGCCAATCAACGCGCGCCAGCTGGGTTTTTCCTCTTTCATTAAAATGGCGAAGGGGATGACGACGAGCGGCGTGGCGGCGATAATGGGGAGCACCACGCCGGTGGGGTTGTCGAGTAGCGCCCATTGGTAGCAGGTGACGCCGAGCGCGGGGCCGGCGAGGCCGGTGGCGAGTAGCCACGGCAGTGCGGGGCGCCATTGGTTGTCGCGGCGGGTGAGGTTGCCGATGTTCTTTGAATGGGGGCGACGCCGCAGCCACGCGCGGAAGGCGATCAAGCACAGGCCGGAGAAGACCATCCCGCCAAGCATCCGCTGCACGGCCACGGTGATGCCCGCGTGAAAGCCATCGAGCGGGAGGGTGTCCATATCTTTTGCCAGTTTATAAATATAACGACTGAGCACGCCCGCGCCAAAGCCCTGACCGACGGCGGCGATGAGTCCCCAGCTGATGCCTTTGAATAGGTCGCGGCGTTTGATGTGCAAATTTTCGCGTGGGGCCAATGCCACGGCGACGCCGGCGAGGATGACGACGGCGCACGCGATTTGGCCGGCGGTCAGCGTGGTGCCGAGCCAAAGATACTCGATGGTGACCGCCACGGGCACGGACACGCAATGGACGATGAGCGTGGTGAGGCGCGAGCCAATCAGCGGAAATGCCTGGAACAGCGCGATGTCGCCCACGCCGAAGCCGATGGCGCCGCTGAGGAAGAGCAAACCAAAAAGTGTGGGGTGCCAATAACCCGCGAGCGCGGGGCCGAAGCTCAGCGCGACGAGGAGCATCAGCACGGGCGCGAAGATGAGCCGTGTGAAGTTGGCCTCGGTGCCGCCAATGTGCTCGGTGGTTTTCCGCGCCGAAACGGCCGAGGCGGAAAAAAACACAGTGCACAACAAAGCCGCTAACATGGCGCGAAGGGGTACGCTGTTGGGGGCGGTTTGTCACGGGGTTTATGGGAATGAACACAGATGTTCAGGATTGGTGGAAGGGTTTGTAGTTGCGGAAGGCGGGCGAGTGGTTAGGATTCGGCGCATGAGGACTTGGATTTTTTTGGCGCTGATGATGAGCTATGAATTTCAACTGGGCGCAAGCGGCGGATAAAGACGGGCCGGCGCTGAAGTTTGTGGAAGCAGCGGCGGAAGGCGTTTAGGGAAGGGAAAACGGACGAGGCGCTGAAGCTTGCGGCGAAGGCGGTGGAGGCGGAGCCAAAGAATTCGAGCCTCCATTATTTCAAAGGGCAATTGCACAGCAAGCTCCGCCAACACGCTAAGGCCGCAGCGGCGTACACGAAGGTGCTGGCGTTGAAGCCGGATAAAGAGCGCGTCGCTGACACGCATCAGGAACGCGGCGAGGCGTATTTCAAGCTGGGAAAAATCAAGGAATCGATTGCGGACTTTGATGTGTTCATCAAGGCGTATCCGCGACAAGATCCCCATCATTGGCAGCGCGGCATTTCGTATTATTACGCGAACGAATTCAAGAAAGGCTACGAGCAATTCGAGCGGCACCAAACGGTGAACCGGAATGACGTGGAAAATGCGGTGTGGCATTTCCTTTGCCTTGCGCGGGCTAAGGGAATTAAGGAGGCGAAGGCAAAGTTGATTCCCATTGTGGGCGATGGACGCGTGCCAATGATGGAAGTACTGGCGCTCTTTGGCGGCAAGAGCACGCCGGCGAAAGTTTTGGCCAAGGCGCGCGCGGGCGGAGTGAAGGGTGCGCGACTGGAGCGGCAGTTGTTTTACGCGCATCTTTATCTCGGACTGTGGTACGAGGCCACGGGGGAAAAGAAACTGCGCGACCAATACATTGGCCTCTCCGCGGCGGTGGCGGATAACCACGGCTACATGGGCGACGTGGCGCGGGTGCACGCGGAGTTAAATAAAATAAAGATTCCGGCGAAACCGAAAAAGTAGTCGGACGTATTCACCGCAGTGATCATTTGTATTCACCGATGTGAATAGCTTGGCCTTGGCGGGGTGGGATTAACTGCCTAGATTCGCAGCGGTGAGAGGAGGTTATCCCAAAATAATTTGTGTGGGCGTGCTGTGCTTGGCGGCGGGCGTGACGGCGCAGCAATTTCAGGCGCGGCAAAATGGCCAGCGCGATCAGAAGCCGGTGGCGTTTCCAAAAGTGGAACAGGAGGAATTTTTCCTGCAAGCCATCGAGGCCCTGCAAGCGGGCAACACGAACGCCGTGCTCGAGCTGGTGGACCGCGCGGTCGGCGTGGATGTGACCAACCGGTTTGCCTACGTCAAACGCGCGCAGTTGCTCGACATCTTCAGCCTCGATGAGCGCGCGGTGAAGGACTATTCCATCGCCATTTCGTACGACCCCACTTTTGCCGACGTGTATCAACTGCGCGGCTGCAGCCATTTCAAGGCCGGCCGGCTTGACGACGCGGTGGCCGATTGGAATACGTTTCTCAGCCTCAAACCCGAAAAGGAGGCGCTGCACTGGCAAATCTGCGTGGCCTACGCGCTGCAGGGCCAGTTCAATGAGGGGCGCAATCAATTCGAGTGGCACTGGACGGCGAACACCAAGGACGTCGAAGTGGCGTTGTGGCATTTCATGTGCACAGCGCGTTTGGATGGATTGGACAAAGCGCGCGCGGCAATGATTGAAGTGAAACTGAGCGAGGACAAGCGCGTGCCGATGGAGGCGCTTTATAATTTTTATGCGGGCAAACTCACCGAGGCCGATGTGTGGCTGGCGGTGGAGCAGGGCGCGCCCGATGACGCGGAACGCGCCAAGCGCGAATTTTTTGCAAATTATTACATTGGCGTTCATCGGCAGGCCGAAGGCAAACTAGCGGAGGCACGTGAGTTTGTGGGAAAAGCGCTGGGCGTCGCCTATCGCAACGAGGGCTTCATCGGCGACAGTCCCGGCGGTCAACTCCGCGCGGGCGACATGGCGCGCGTGCATCTCGGCGTGCTGGATACTCTTATCAAAGACGCCGCGGCCTTGGCGGCGGCGCAGTCGCCGGAGGCCATATCGGCGCGGCGGCGAATGATGTTTTTGGGTGTCGCCGGATTGGCAGGGCTCATCGGGCTCGGAGTTTTTCTGCAACGCCGTCGGCCCAAGATTGCCGTTAAGCCAGAATTGGCCGAACCGGAATTGGCAGAGAAAAGCTCGACATAACCGGCCAACCGGTTTTCATCCTTCGAGTTCACATGAGTTTGCCCACTGACATTCGCGCCATTGGTGCGACGCTTTATTTTCTACCCGTCCACACCCGCATGCCGCTGAAGTTTGGCGGGGAGACGGTCACCTATGTCACGTGCGCCCGCGTGCGGATGACGGTTCACGATGCTGCCGGAGCCACCGCCGAAGGGTGGGGCGAGACACCGCTTAGCGTCACGTGGGTTTGGCCTAGCACTTTGGGCTACGAAGAACGGCACGCGGCGATGAAAGGCTTTTGCGAGAAACTCGCCGAAGCGTGGGCGTGGTTTGACGTGAGCGGGCATCCGATGGAAGTCGGTCAGGATTTTATTGATGACGTTTTGCCGGGGCTGCTCGAGCTGCACAACGAAGGGGCAGTTGAACCAATGCCGTGGCTGGCGGCGTTGGTGTGCAATTCACTTTTTGATATTGCGCTGCACGATGCATTTGGAAATTTGCACGAACGGGATGTTTACGAAACGTACAACGGCGAATGGATGAACCGGTCGTTGGAAGATTTTCTGGAACCGGCGGCGGCGGGAGTTTCCTTTGCGGGAAAATATCCGGCAGATTTTTTTGTCGCCGAGCCGCCAGCACAAATGCCCGCGTGGCATCTCGTCGGCGGAGTAGATCCGCTGGACGAAAGCGAACTGACCGGCAACGAGCCGAAGGATGAGCATCCGGTGCTGCTTGCCGATTGGATAAAGACCGATGGCCTCAAGTGCTTGAAAATAAAACTGCGCGGCACAGACGCGGCGTGGGATTACGCGCGCCTCGTGAAAGTGGGCGGCATCGCGGTAGCCGGCGGCGTGGAATGGTTGACGGCTGATTTCAACTGCACCGTCACCGATCCGGATTATGTGAACACGATTTTGGATGACTTGCAGGATGAGTATCCGAATTTTTTTGAGATGCTCTTGTATGTGGAGCAGCCCTTTCCGTATGACCTCAAACAGCATGCCATCGACACGCACAGTTGCAGCGAGCGTAAGCCGCTGTTTCTTGACGAGAGCGCGCACGATTGGCAGCACGTGCGACTCGGGCGCGAGCTGGGTTGGACGGGCGTGGCGCTCAAAACCTGTAAAACTCAAACCGGCGCGTTGCTTAGCGCCTGTTGGGCCAAAGCGCACGGGATGGGGCTGATGGTGCAGGATTTGACGAACCCGATGCTCGCGCAGATACCGCATGTGCGACTTGCGGCTTACTTGGGCACGATTATGGGCGTGGAAACCAACGCCATGCAGTTCTACCCTGCGGCCTCGGCGGCCGAGGCGGCGGTGCACCCGGGGTTGTACCAACGGCGTGGGGGCGAGGTGGATTTGGCCACGCTGGGGGGCAGCGGTTTCGGCTATGGCGCGGCGGCAACGGTTCGTGAATTGCCAGCGCCCGCCGTCGAACATTCTGGGGTGTGAATAACCTCCCAACATTTTTCGGATGCGTTCCGGGCCAGAAACCAGTTTAATGCGCCGACTTCACGTTGGTTCCTGTGAAAGGGATTGATGGGATTCATCGTCCGTTGCGTCGAATTTCCCGGATTACCCCGCGTATGGTACATACATGCGGGAACGGGAAATTTTTGACAAAAATCGGTTGCCGAAAAAACAAACTGGAACGACATTGTAATATGCAGACCATGGCTACCCTCCGACCCTCTACTTGCGGGTTGAGCTGGCACGCGCTTGCGCTGCCTTTTTCTCTACTTTTTTTCGCCCTGGCCGCGCCGGGGTCAGCCTCTGCACAAAATGTGGGCGACCCGAATCTGGGAATTTTCCTGAAGGCCAGGGATTTTCATGACAAGGGAAACTTCCCGCTGGCGGTGCGAGAGCACCAGAAATTCCTCAAGGTCGCGCCAAAACATCCGCGCGTTCCCGATTCCAAATGGGGATTGGGGCTCGCCTTCATCCAGCTGAAACAATGGGCCCCGGCGGCGGGGTTGATGGGCGAATTGGCGGCAGGCAAAACCGCACCGGATTTGCCCGGCGCATATTATTATTGGGGCCAGAGTTTATTGATGTTGCGGAAGCCGGCCAATGCGGAGGCGGCATTCCTCGAGGGCCTCAAACTGAAACCAAAAGCGCGACTGGCTGGATTTCGGATGGGCTTGTTGGAAGCCCGGTTTCAGCAAAAAAAATGGAAGGCGGTGAAGACCTCGGTGGCCGCGTTGCCGGCGGATCAGCAGGCGGATGAGCGGGTCATGTTTCAAGGTGGGTACGCAAGTTTTATGCTGCGCGATTTCAAGTTGGCCGCGAAGGAACTGGGCGCGCTAAAGCGGCGGGTGGGCGCGGCTCCCTTCGCGCATCAAACCCATTTTTTTCTCGCGGAATCGCTGCGCGAGTTGGGTCAAATAAAAGAGGCCATTCCCGAATACGCGACGGCGCACAAACTGCCGGGCGAGTACGCGGCCGACGCGCTGTACCGCGAGGGATTTTTGAATTTCCAAATCAAGCAATACCGGGAGGCCGCGGGGTTGTTCGCCCAATTTCGGAACCAATACAAACAGCATCGGCTCCGCAGCGCGGCGGGGTTGAGCCTCGGGCAGGCGCATTTGGAAAACCGGAATTATGAAAAGGCGGGCTTAGTATTCACCGTTCTGGCCAAGGAACGGGGCGCGAATGCGGCAGTCGCTCTGTGGCACAGCCGGGTGTTCAAGCGGCAAAAAAAATACGCGGCCGCGGCGGCGATTTTGGCACCGGCGGTGAAACAATTTCGCGGCAACGCCTTGATGGACAAGTTGCTTTTCGAATTGGCCGAAAACTTGTTCGGCGGTGAGCAGTATGCCGAATCCGCCACGGTGTTTGAACGGTTGATGGCCGAGCACCCGAAACACAGTCAACGGGAAATGATTTTGCGCCTCTGCGCCCAAGCCCGATTCCGGAGCGGTCGTTTTGCCGGCGGGCTGACGTTGTGCGCGGATTATCTGGAGGCTTACCCGAAACATCCCGAGGCGGCGGCGGTGGTTTTTCTCAAGGGCGAGAGTCAGTTTTTTCTCGGGAAATATGGCGACGCCGCGGGCACCTTCGAGCAATTGCTCAAGGCGCATCCCAATCACGCCCATGCCCTCGCGGCGCAAATGCATATTGGCGAATGCCATTTATTCAAGCAACAATGGAAAGACGCGCTCGCCGCATTTGAAAAATTGGCGAATGAAAAACGCGCCGGAGCCGTGTTTCAGCAGTACGATTTCAATGTGGGCAGCTGCCATTATCAGTTGGAGGCGTGGGATAAGGCTGTAATTTCATTTCAACTTTTCACATCGCGTTTCCCCAAGGCCCAAAACGCGGACACCGCGCTGATGAAAACCGGCCGCGCGCTGGAAGAACAAAATCAATCCGACAACGCGTTGTCCGTCTACGAACAACTTGCGGAAAATTTTCCGAAGAGCGTTTATCATTCCCAAGCCGCGCTGAAAGCCGGGAGTATTCAATTTGAAGCAAAGCAATACGCCAAGGTGCAAATCACGCTGAAGCCGATCGCGCAAAAGAAGGCCGATCCCAATCAACCGCTGGCCATATATTTTATGGGCTTTGCCTCGGCGGAATCCGGGAAAACAGATGAAGCGATCGTTTGGCTGGAACAACTTGCTAATGAGTTCCCCAAGGATCCAAATGCCGCCGAGGCCCGGTTGAAAACCGGCGACCTTCAATTCAACGTGGAGAAATTTGATGTCGCGCAAAAATCTTATGAGAAATTTCTCGGCGATTTTCCAACACACATAAAAGTGGATGACGCTTATTTTCAACTCGGCAACGTGCTCGCCGCTCAAGAAAAGTGGGAGGCTGCCACCAAGCGTTTTCACGCCGTGGGAGAAAATTCCGAGTGGCGAACCAAAGCCCTGTACCAATCCGCGTGGTGCGAGCGCAAGGCGGGCCGTGCGGCGGATGCCCAGAAAAATTATGAGACGCTAATTGCCAATCATTCCGAGAGCCTCGAAGCCGCCAACGCCAAGCTGGAATTGGCCGAGCTGGAATATGAAGCCGCGAAATATAAAGACGCCATCGGCCGCTTGGAAAAGTTGATTGAGACGGATCCCGATCGTCGGCGTTTGGCGCTGGCTCAATTTCGCCTCGCCCATTGTCACCGCCGGTTGAAGGATTGGGAAAAGGCCGGCGAAGCATTTCAAACTTTCCTTACCAAAAACCCGCGGCACGAATTGACCCGCAAAGTCCGGTTGGGTTTGGGGCGGGTGCAGATTGAGCAGGGCGAAGACGACGACGCGCTTCGGTCACTATCGAGCGCGGTACGGGGAGGGGGACGCGACGAAGTGGGCGCGGAAGCGCAATTCCTTCGGGGCGAAATTTATCTGGCCCAGAAAAAATTCGACGAAGCCATTGCCGAGTACGCGAAGTTGGAAGCGTTCAAACTATTCGAGGAATGGCAAGCCGATGGATTTTTTGGACAGGCTTTGGCGTTGGAAGGTAAAGGCGAGACGGGGAAATCCGTCGAACAATTAAAACAACTCCTCACCGAATTTCCTGATTCCGCCGCCGCGCGGAAAGCGAAAGTAAAACTAACTCCATAATTTGTATAACCCCTCAACTGAAACGAAAATTAGAATGAAAACTCCCTCAACAAATAATCGCTCAATGGTTCCCTATTTGGGTTGGTTGAGTTTGGCTCTGACCTTGTTGCTAAACCCTTCGCCACTCGCCGCCCAAAACAAAGAAGCTGAGGCCGCTTATGAATCAGCGGTCGGATTGCTCAAGCTGGATTTGTGGGAACAATCGGCAGAAAGCTATCGCGAATATTTCAAGAACCACCCCAGGCACGCCTTCGCGGGTCAAGCTCATCTCGGGCTCGGTTTGTGCCATTTTAATTTGCTGGACTACGCCGCAGCCGCTCGCGAATTGAAAGCGGCTGCGAATAGTCGTGGCCCAAACCAGCCCGATCCGGTGGAGGTTAATTCATTGCTGGGGTTGTCGTTGTTGATGAAAAGGCCCCCCAATCCGGGTGATGCGGAGGAGGCGTTTGAGGCCAGCATCAATTCATTGGGTATTTCAAAGTCGGGGGTTTTAATCCGCACTTGGGAGAGTGATAAGGTAAAGAAATGGCTGGGCAAAAACAAGGATGCGAAGCGGCGGGAAATTGCAGCGGATGTTTTCAAGGGCCTTTTGGAGGCGGCCTACATGCAAGGCGAATGGAAATCGGTCATCAATAAAACGGAAGCGTTTGAAGAATTGATTAAGGGAGCGGACGTGGAACAGCGAGTGCGGGTGCTGACGGGCGAGGCGCAGGAAAAAACCGGGGCGTTTCAGGCCGCCGCCGCAGAGTATGAAACGGCTGCCAAACTCGAAGGTAAAGATGGCGCGGAGGCGTTGTTTCGGCTGGGGATGGTTCGCCTGGATCACCTTCGGAATTTCGAGGGCGCCGCCGCTGATTTTCATCGCTTCACGGAAAAATATAAAAACGATAAGAAGCAACCCAACGCCGCGTTCAATGAAGCGCTCTGTTATCACCGCAGTTATGAGGCCGGAAAAAAGGCTCACTTAAAGGACGCGATTGATCGCTTTGACGCGTTTGCGAAGGACAACCCCAGACATGACCTGACCGTGACCGCGCTGTTTTCCGTGGGCGTGCTGCAGCACAGCGAAGAGAATTGGGCTGCCGCAGTCAAGGCGCTGGAGCCTATTATGGGCAATTCGGATCCGGCGCTGGGCCAGCTGGTTTTTTTCGTAGCGAACAGTCATCATCATCTGGAAAACTGGGAAAAGTCCGCGAAGTTTTACATGGAGTTTGCCAAGGGAAACGAACAGGCGTTGAACGCCGATGTGGCGTTGCATAATGCGGGTGTGGCGTTTTCGAACCTAAACAAGCCCGACTTCGACAAAGCCATTGCCGCGTACGAATTGCTGGAGCGTAAGTGCCCCGGAAGCCGGCACCTGCCCAGTGCGCAATTAAAGCTGGGCATCATCCATTTTGAAGCCGGACGGTTTGAGGAAGCTCAGGGGCCGTTTAAAAAAATTCCCGCGCGCCATCCGCTCCGGGCCGACGCAGATTATTTTTTGGCCTGGACGGATTTGGATAATGCAAATCCCGCCGGAGCCGCCAAGCGGTTTGGCCAATTGAGCGCGCGCCTGAAAAAATCGTCCCCCGGGCACCGGTTAATTCCGATGTCGGATTTGTATGAAGGCACGGCGGAGCTTGAGCGCGGGAGATTTGGTGATGCGGAAAAAATCCTTTCCAAATTTGTGGCTGATTATTCAAAGCACAAAATGTTGGATGAAGCCGCTTTCAATCTCGGCCAGGCGCAAATGAATTTGCTCAAGTGGGGCAGCGCCATCAAGAGCTTTGAACGTGTGCCGGATGATTCGTATCTGCACGAGCGCGCATTATATCAATCCGCACAAAGCAACCTCTCAGCCGGTAAGCCCGTTGAGGCCATTCCGTTTTTTGAGGCGTTGCTGGAGCAGCATCCGAAGAGTCCCTTGGTCAATAACGTGACATTTGCCTTGGCGGAATTAGAGTTTGAAACCGGCGGTGAAAAGGGCGGGGCGGATTCCGTAAAGCGGCTGCTGGCGTTACTGGAGAAAAAGCCAGCGCCGGATTTAGCATTGCGACAACAGTCACTGTACAAACTGGGCATTGTGTTTTTTGATCAAAAAAACATGGCGGCCTCGGCCAAGGTATTTGAGGATTTGCTGAAAAACGTCCCGCCGCATCTGGTGATTGACGCCGCGTGGCAGGCGGGCGAGGCGCGCACTAGGATTGCGGGTGAGGCTAAAAAGAGAGATGACAAAGACAATGAACATCGCGCCGCGCTCAAAAATTATGAAATCGCATCAAATGCCAAAATCCCAAAGGGCTCAGATGAGGTTCGGCTGATGCTTTTGAAAGAGCAGGCAGTGATTCGAATCGGGAAAACGAAAGCTTCCTTGGAGCAATGGGTGGCATCGCAAAAGACGTATGAACAATTCATTGAAGCCCATCCCAAGCATAGGCTCATTCGCACCGCCCATCAGGGGTTGGGTTGGGCATTGCAGAATCAGGAAAAATATCCGGCCGCCATTAAGTCGCTTGAGCGAGCGGTGGTCGGCGTATTTCGCGATGATGTTGGCGCGCGTGCGCAGTTTTTGCTCGGTGAGTGCTATCTCGAGCAGGAGAATTACAACAAGGCGATCATCGAATTCTCCAAGGTGGAAACACTCTATTTGTTTCCGAAATGGCAGTCCATGGCGGCCTATGAAATGGCGCAGGCACTGTTGCGCCAGGACGACCGGGCGGGCGCGCGCAGGCATTTTCAGCGTTTGGTGAAAAGCTACCCCGACACCCCCGCCGCCACCGCGGCTCAATCCGCGCTGAAACGGCTCAATTAGATATTTAGTTCCCAATAAAAAATACAATGGAAATCATAAAATCATTTCTTCTCATCGGCGTGTGCACTGCGGCCCTGCTTTGGGTGCTGCCCGAGGGTCTGGCCCAATCCTCCAATAATTCGGCGGGTGGGGAAACCATCAACAGCACCCTCGTCGAGAATCAACCGGAGCAGGTGACAATGGAAAAGAAAACCCTGTGGGAACTCATTAAAAACGGCGGGCTGATGATGTGGCCGCTGGCGCTTCTGGCCCTCTACGGTTTCTTCAAGGCGGGGGTGCAGGTGTACGTCATTATTTTATCGAATAACGAAAAGCGGGATGAGGCGCTGATGGCGCATTTGAATCCGCACGTGATGCCCTTCGATGATTTAAAAAGCGAACTGAAATCCGACATCAGCCAGCGTCCGCAGGGGGCTTTTCCTAAAATGTGTGAGGCGGCGCTAGCGCGGCTATATGAAGGCAAAGAGGCGATGGAAGAGGCCTTGACGCGCGAAGGCGCAATGCAGCTGAGCCGCCTCAAGCGAGGCTTGAAACCCCTGCAAAGCGTGGTGACCGTGGCACCTTTATTGGGGCTAATGGGCACGGTGTACGGGATGATCGCTTCGTTCCAAAGCCTCGGCGCGACGGGTGACAAAGTGGAGATTTTGTCCAAGGGCATTTACGAGGCACTCGTCACCACCGCGGCTGGGCTGACGATTGCCATTCCTTTCCTGTTTATTTACCAGTGGCTCAACCATCGGGTGGACGAAATAGGCGAAAATTTGAATCGACAAGCGGCGGCTTTCTTGGAAAAATTCCACACCTCTGGGGGGGAGGCACTGAACAGGAAGCTCAAAAGGGCTCGCAGGAAAACGCTGGCCTCGATGAGGCGTCCGCGGAAACGGAACCGTTTGTGACATGAAATTAATCACGCCACAGGAAGAATCAGAATCGCGAATCGACGTCGCTCCGTTGATCGATATTTTGTTCACGCTGATTATTTTCTTTTTGGTCACCTCCACTTTTGAAAAAGAGGAGAAGGAAGAAAAAGTCCAGCTACCGCGCCACGGCGGATCATCTTTAGCCAGCAAGGAACGCCCCTTTTACATCAACGTCCTCCAGGACGGCTCCTATCGGGTGCAGGGTGAGACCGTTGATTTGGATCACCTGCGGGTGAAGCTCATCGAACGCTTCAAAGAAAAGCCAGAACAACGGGTCGTCATTCGCGGAGACGCCAAGGCGTTTCATGGCCAAACCACTGCTGCTCTGGCCGCCGCCAGTCAGGCGGGGTTTCCTTCCGCGAATATTGCCTGGGATACCAGCGTCATTGAGTAGCTGGGTTAACTAAAAATCATCATTATGAAAATCCGATTCAGAGGAATTTTAGAACTCATCGAGTGGGGATTTGAATCTTTGGCCGATCGGCTCGGCATCAAGCGGCGGCACATCTTGTTTGGTCTGCTCGTCCTGCTCATTTCAGTGCTGTTCACCGGCTGGTACATTTACGAAAAAAACTGGTTCATCGAAGGTAAACAAAAAGCCGGCCGCAGCGAACAGCAGTTGACCATTTCCCTCAATGGCGAAGATTCCGCCGTGCAGGAAATGAGCGAGGAAATTCGCGACTCCATTCTCGAGACCCCAATGGCCGCCGCCTCTTCGGCCCAAGCTTCGGCCCAATCCGCCTTCGGCATGAACGCTGTGCGGAGCAATCCCCAAAATGCCTCGTCGCAATCCGCCTCCGCCAGCGGAGCCCAGTCATCCGCCAGCGCGGCCGGATCGAACGGTTCTTTTTCCCCGTCAGCATCCGCCCCCAATGCATCGGTGATGAGCGGACAAGCCCGCGCGGAAAACAGCCAGACCATGGCTTCGGCCACCTCGCAATCCATGGCCCAGCCCGCCGCTGGAATGAACGCCGCGCGGAGTACCCCTCAGAGTGGCGGAGCCCAATCCGCCGCCGCTAACAGCGCGGCTGCTCCTAGTGCCGCCAGTGCCTCCGCTGCCAATAGCGCGCTGACGCCCTCCGCCTCTCAAGCGACCAGTTCCACTTTGAAAACTGCCCAAGCCCGCGCTGAACCGAGCCGAAGTATGAGTGCCGCGTCCGCGCAATCCATGGCCCAAACGGCATCCGGATTAAATGCGGCCCGCAGTGCACCATCGGATGCCAGCTCGCAATCCGCTTCCGCGAGCAGCATGGCCGCAGCAAACGCCGCCCAAGCTTCCGGCTCGAACACCGCCTTGACGCCCTCCACCTCGAGCGCGGACAGCTCTAACGTGATGAGCCAAAGAACCGCTCAGGCCCAGCCCAGCCAAAGTATGAGTATGGCCTCCTCGCAATCTATTGCCCAGGCTGCTACCGGCCAGAGCGCGGCCCGCAGAACGCCGAATGCATCCTCGGCATCCTTTTCTCCATCAACCACTTCCGCGCGCAGCGCGACTGCGCCCAGCTCCGCGAGCGCCGCCAATTCTAGCAGTTCATTTTCCCCTCAAGCATCCGCTACGCGCGCAAGCTCCACCACCGTGCGAAGCAATGCCGCGCGCGCGGAATCGGGCCGGAGCATGTCCGGTGCATCCAGCCAATCCTTGGCCCAAGCGGCAACCGGCTCGCGAGGCACAGCTCGAAACAGCCCCAGCCAAACCTCCGGCCAAGGCACTGGCTCCGCGCAGGCGGGCAACTCCGCATCAGCAATATCCGGCACGGGCGCGAGTGGTTCATTTTCGCCATCGAGCACGAGCACGCGCGCTTCCACTTCCGGCGTGATGAGTAATGCCGCGCGCGCGGAATCGGGCCGAAGCATGTCCGGTGCATCCGGCCAATCCTTGGCCCAAGCGGCGACTGGCACGCGGGGCACGGCTCGGAAGAGCCCCAGCCAAACCTCCGGCCAAGCTGCCGGATCCGCGCAGGCGGGCAACTCCGCATCAGCAATTGCCGGCACCGGTTCGAGCGGTTCATTTTCACCAACGAGCACGGGCACACGCGGGTCAACGGCCGGCACCATGAACAACGCCGCGCGGGCGGAATCGGGCCGGAGCATGTCTGGTGCATCCGGCCAATCCATGTCCCAATCGGCGGTCGGCGCACGCGGAACAGCCCGCCGCGGCCCATCCGGCAGTGTTGGGGGGTCGGGTTCGGCAGGTTCAGCGCGTGGCGTTCGTCAAATGGCGGGCATTTCTGGCACGGGCAGCAGCCGTTCATTTGCCCCCAGTCTTGGCGGTTCAGCCAGAAGTTCGCGCGTCGCAATGAACTCCGGCTCTGGGAGTCCGAGTGTCGGCCACACGCAATCTCCAAGCTCAGCTTCGGCTCCTTCGGGTGGCATTAAATTAGGCGGCAAAGAAATCGACACCGATCAAGTCATGCAACAAGCCGGCGCGAATTCAACCGCACGGCCAATTCGTTTCGCGGGCGCACGCCGGCGACCTGCTTCGGCTTTCATTAGCCGACCCGATACAGCAACCTCTTCAGCAGCGCCCGTGCGAGTGGCCATGGCTGGTCGCCCGGGAAGCAGTGGTTCATTTTTACCCACAGTGACCCGAACGCATCAAACCATTCCCACCGTTGAAGAAATCCTCAAATCACCGCCCACTCAAGTAGCGGTCAGCCCCAGCTATAATATAACCGAACTCGCACCGCTGACCAATCCCTACGAATTACGCATTAGCCCGAAACTGCGCGCCGACTTTGTGAAACGCCAAGGCGGCGGCCCCGAAACCGAAGCCGCCGTTGCGCTGGCTCTGGAATGGCTCAAACGCAATCAAAGCAAAGACGGCCGCTGGAATCATCGCTCCGGCCACACCACCGCCGCCACCGGCGCGGCAATGTTGGCTTTCCTGGGATGGGGTGCAAAACACAATGAGCCCGGCCCTTATCAACAAACTCTTTCGCGCGCTATTGACTGGATGTTGAGCGTCGAGAAAAATGGCGACCTTCGCTATCGCGGAAATATGTACGACCACGGGATCGCTTCGATCGCCCTGTTGGAAGCGTACAACCTCACCAAAGACGAACGCCTACGCGCACCGGCTGAGCGCATTCTTGCTTTCACCCTCAAGGCGCAAAATCCAACGTCCGGCGGTTGGCGCTACAAACCTCATCGCGAAGATCCGAGTGAAAAAGGCGATCTCTCTGTCAGCGGCTGGCAAATGATGATTCTGAAAAGCGCCCGATTGGGCGGGATGAAAGTGCCTGAAGAAGCCTTCACGAAAGCGCGGAAATTCCTTGATGGTGTCGGCGTTGATGGAAAAGGATTTCAATACCGCCCAGGTTGGAAGCCCTCTTCAGCGATGATTGCGGAGGGATTATTTTGCGAGCAAATGCTCAGCGCCGGCGTGAAGAATTCGAAGATGGAGCAATGCCTCAGCCTGATCCAAACTCAACTGCCTGCCCAAAACCGCGTCGACTACTACTATTGGTATTACGGCAGCCTCGCGATGCGCCAGGCGCAAGGCCGGGATTGGCATAGTTGGAATAACAAACTGAAGCCGATCCTGCTGGGCAAGCAAATCCAGCGTGGCAACAACCGCGGCGCCTGGGAGCCCGAAGGCAAAAACTCCAAGGCCGCCGGTCGCGTGGTCACCACTGCCTTGGCGGCGCTTTCGCTGGAAGTGTATTACCGCTATTTGCCGCTGTACTCGCCGGAGTTGTCCAAAGCGGACAAATAGTGAATCTCCGAAAAATTTTATGAAATCCCGTTTCTTATTTCTAATTGGGGCATTGGCGTGTGCCGGTGCCATCACTGCGGCTGAAAAATTCAAGCCGCTCTTCAACGGTAAAAATTTTGACGGCTGGCACAATGTCAATTGCGGGCCCAAGACGTGGACGGTCAAAGAGGGCATGATCCATTGCACCGGCAAACCCATCGGCGAACTGCGCACCACTCGCATGTACGAAAATTTCATCCTCGAACTCGAATGGCGCCACCTCAAGCCGCGCGGTAACGCCGGCATCTTTGTGTGGGCTGATGCTTACCCAGCCAAGGGCCAACCTTTTCATCGCGGAGTGGAAGTGCAAGTGCTTGAAAACGAATACGGCAACACCCGTGGCTACACTACCCACGGCGACATCTTCCCCATCCACGGCGCGCGCATGACGCCGATTAACGGCCACGGCGGCCAACGCGCTTTCCCAACCGAGAACCGCAGCAAACCTTCGCCGCAATGGAACCACTACCGCATCGTATGCAAAAATGGCGAAATCAGCCTCGCTGTGAACGGCAAAGTCGTCACCCAAGGCAAAGCCGCCCGTCCACGCAAGGGCTACATTTGCCTCGAATCCGAAGGCTCGCCGGTGCAATTCCGCGATCTAAAAATCAAAGAACTCCCGAGCACAAAACCCAAGCCTGAAGAAATCGCCAACGCCTTCACCGGTTTCAGAAGCATTTACACCGGCGTGGATCTAAGCGGTTGGAAAGGCAAAGGCTGGAAGTCCAGTGACTGGCGGCTCACCAATGAAGGGGCCAAGGGCAACTTGGCTTCCGCCGAAAAATTTTCAAGCTACACCTTCTTCGCCGATTGGCGCGGCGGCGGCAAGGAGGCTCCGTTCAAACTTCCCAACGTAGGCGAACTCGGTGAATTACCCATTGCTGCCGGCAAATGGAACCGCGTGCAGGTCACTCGCCAAAACGGGTTGCTGCGCATTGAGGTCAACGGCAAAGCAGCAGTCGTGTTGGACATTGAAGAGGGCAAGGCGCTCAAGTCCGAGTCGATCGAGCTATTACCCAGGGCTCAGTTTGCCAATATTTTTATCAAAGCGAACTAGTCACTTCACCAGGCTTACCTTCTCTGCAGTCGGAAAACTCCTGGGAATCTTCGTCGTCACCTTCCCCGTGGCGAGCCATTCGCAGGCGCGGTTCATGGTGGTGATGAAGCCTACGCACTGAAGCGACTTGCCATTTTGATGGCCCATTGGGGTGTGAAAAATTTTGCCTTGGCCGTAATCCAGCACCATCATCATCGGTTCGTGGCGTTTGCTTTTGGTGCTCCACGCCGTGGCCAGCACCTGCATATTTTCGGCGGGGCCGCGCAGTGAATCGTAGAGTTCATCCTGCGCGTGCTTCCATTGCGCGGGCATACCTTTAGTTACGGGGTGTTTGGCGTCGCGGATTTTGATGGTGAATTCGTGCTGCGCACCGTGGCTGCCGCCGCGGCCTTTTTGAGTGTCGCGCACGAGTTTTTCTTTTTCGTCGTAGTAGACGTACGGGCCGTGTTTTTCCGTGCGTCCGCCCCAACCGCCGAGGCCAATCATTTTGTTATACTCCAGCCAATTGGGAAATGAATTGTTTGCCGCGTGCACGCAGATGAACCGGCCACCATCACGCATATATTTCTCAAACGCCGCCTTCACCGGCTTGGGCCATTCCTGCCCGTTGTAGTTGCTGATCACCACGTCGTACTTCGTAAACGCCGGATTCCATGTCGCCCATGCCTTGGCGTTCAGTTCATTGGCTGCTTTTTGCGCGGCGGCGCGTTGTTCCTTGGTGAGATTGCGCGGCGGATTCACGCGTTGTGGCGAGGTGGAAACCGCCACGGAAAACATGCCCGTCTTTTCCAACTGCGCTTTCATGACTGGCGTCATGGCTTTCCAGTTGTGATTGTTCTGGCCATCGACAATCAGGATGGAAATGGATTTGGCGTGCATTCCAAAAGCACAAACCGCCAAAGCGGCCACAATGAGGAATTGGGAAATGAGTTTCATGCGTGCGACCAGTGTAGGCGAGAGGGTGCGGAAGCAAAGTGAAAAATGCGTTTAATTAGTGGCCGGCTGCGCCAGCAACCGTTTGGCTTCGTCCAGCAGAAATTTCGGGGCCATGAAGGGTTCATAGCTAATTTCCTGCCAGCGGACTTTGCCTTCGGGATCGATGAGAAAGGTGCCATGCAGGGGCGTCTCCTCAAAATCATCATAGGCGCGATAGGCTTTGAATGTTTTGAGGGTGGGGTCGCTGAGTAGCGGGAAATTGAAATGCCGGTCCTTGGCGTCGTAGCCGATGAAAGTGTCCAGTAGTCCGGCTGAGGTGTCGGTGCTGACGGCGAGCAGGGTGATGCCCTGTTTTTCAAACTCCGCCGCCACGGGGTCGAAGGCGTTGAGTTGGTCCATGCAATGTACGCAACCTTTGCCGAGATAAAAAATCAGCACCACGGGTTTGCCTCGCAATGCGCCGAGAGAAAATTTTTGGTGATTACGATCACTGAGCGACCACGCTGGCGCGGTGGAAGGTTGCCAGCGAAAAGGGCCGAGGTCGTCAAGGCTGGGCCGCAAGCCGACGTCTTTTGCGGCAGGCTGGGCCTTGCGCCAATCGGCGGGATGGCCTAGGGATTTGGCTAAGGGCGCGAGTCGGGCGAAGCATTCCACGTCCAAATCCAGCTCCGGCGCGATGCGGCGTAGATGCTCGAAGGCGGCCTTTGCCTCGGCGGGTTTGTTGGCGGTGTGGAGGAGGTAAACTTGCACGGCCAGCGGGCGGGCTTGTTCTGCGCCGGATTTGACAGCGGCGGCGGCTGATTTCAAAGCAGCCTCGGTGTCGCCCACGCGAAATTGCAGCAGCGCTTTTCGGTCACCGCGGATGTCCGATGCTTTTGCCAGAAAACTTTTGGCGGCGGCCTTGTCGCCTTTGGCTAGTGCGCGGTACATTTTGGCCTCGGCGATGCCCCGAGTGAGCGTGCTGATAGCGGTGTTGTATGGGCGCTCGGCATTACTTTTGGCTTTGCGAATTTCACTAGCTTTTTTCTTGGCGGCCTTGGCTTTGGCTTCGGCAGCGGTGCCGGCTTTGGTTTTGCCGGCCTGCTGTGTGGTGAGTAGTTTTTCCATTTGGACCAATAGCGCATTGGCTTCGGCAGGTTTGCCGGTGATAATATTGGCGGAGGCGAGGAGTCGCCAGTATTTGGCTTGGTCGGCGGCGGCTTTGCCGGGGCGCAGGTAATGGGTGTCTTTGAGCGCAAGGATTTCATTCCAAAGTTCGTAGTTGATGAGTAGCCCGTTGAGGTGGCGTTTGCCATAGGTGTGGCTGCCCCGGGTGGAAACGGTCCAAGTGCCATTGGTTTTAACGGAAGGCAGGCGGGGCAACTCGATCATATTTTTGGCCATCGTGATCCCGTGCCGCACGCGGCCGGCGTGGCCGAGGTTGCGGGTGAGCCATTCGTTGTTGTGGGCGAAGTTGTGGATGCGATCGGGCATTACGCGATCGCGCATCATGTGGGCGTGGTCCACGCGGGCGCTGGCTTCCTGTTGCCAAGCGGCGTCGTTGTAGCGTTTGAGGCGCGAGAGGATGTGGCCGGGCATGTGCCACATATGGGCGATGCCGGGCGCGGCTTGTCCGCACTTGCCGATGGAAGGGATTGCGCGCTTGGCGTCTTTGTAGTCCCACAGGTGAATTCGATAATGATGGCAGGGATGCTTGGGGTTTTTGGCGAGGACTTTGGCGATTTGTTTTTCCACGGCCTCGGTGTTTTTTTTGGAACGCGAATCGTTGTACATTCGCAACGCGAGAAATGCCTGTGCTTCGAGATCGTTCGGGAATTTGGCGGCGAGTGTTTGAGCGGATTTCAGTAAAGCGGCTTTGCGTTTTTTGGAATCGGATTCGTTTTGATACGCGGCCATCGCGTCGATCCACATTTGCTCGCGCTCGCTCACTCGGGATTTGCCGGCCACGGCTTTGGCGATGAGCGGCTTGGAGCGGCCCCGATTTTTAGAGTTGGCCATTGTGATGCCCCAGTAAGCCATCGGATGACCGGGATCGAGCTTGAGCACTTGGCGAAAGGAACGCTCGGCTTCGAGATACCAAAAGCCGTGAATTTGCCCCACGCCTTGGTTGAAAAATTTCTGCGCCTCGGGCGAATCCGTAGTGATGGGAAATGAAACGTTGCTGGTGGTGCCCATCAAATACGCGGCTTGGCGCGGCCCTTTGTTGAGCTCCGCGCCGTGGCTGGAATGCCCCGCGGGCGGGCCCGAAGGGTCGAAGGTGTATTCGGCCTGTTCCGCGACCGGCGGCTCCAGCGGCGTGGGTTGATTCGTGGTTTCCGAGGGCGTGGTGCAACCCACGGCAATAAGCACCGCGAGCGGGAAAATGAGTTTTATGTTTCGCATCTTTATCAATTCAACCCTGCAGTTTCATCAAATCCGCAGAGCAAATTGAGGCTTTGGACGGCTTGGCCGCTGGCGCCCTTCACTAGATTGTCGAGGGCGCTTGTCATAATGAGGCGGCCGGTTCGGCGGTCGAGGCGGAAGGCGAGGTCGAGGTGATTGGTGTGGGCGACATTTTTGGTGTCGGGCAAAATGTCGGGCGGCAGCAGGCGCACGAAGGGTTCCTCGCCATAAGTGGTGGCGAGGCAATCGGTGATTTGTCTGGCAAGCGCGGTTTCTTCCGCTTCGGTTTCAAAATGTTGTGTGGGTGCCAAGTACAGCGTGGTGAGGATGCCGCGATTGATGGGGATGAGGTGCGGGGAAAACTGAATGGTGACTTGCGCGTCGGCGGCGAGCGAAAGTTCCTGTTCGATTTCCGAAAGATGCCGATGCTTTGGGATGCCGTAGGGCCGCGCGCTTTCGTTGCACTCGGTGTACATAAAATCGGCGCTCACATTTCGGCCGGCACCGCTGACGCCGCTGAGGCTGTCGGCGATGATACCGGTGGATTTGATGAGGCCCGCGCGCAGTAATGGCACCGTGGGCAGTAAAATACTGGTGGGATAACAGCCGGGCGAGGCAATGAGATTTGCACCACGAATGGCGTCGCGATGCAGCTCGGGCAGGCCGTAAACCGATTGCTCCAAAAGCTTCGGAGCGGGATGAGGGTTGCCGTAAAATTCCTCGTACACGGCGGCATCACTCAAGCGGAAATCAGCGGAGAGGTCGATGACCTTCGCGCCCGCCGCGAGCAGCGGTTTGGCAAACTCCGCCGCCACGCCGTGGGGCAGGGCGAGGAACACCACTTCGGCAGCCTCCGCCAGCGCTTCCACATTTGGCTCGGTAAATTGCAGCGAGTCGGCCACGGCATTGCCGGCGAAGCGTGGAAAGATTGCGGCTAATGTTTGCCCCGCGTATTGGCGCGAGGTGACGGCGGTGAGTTCCGCGTGCGGATGGCCGAGCAGCAGTCGCACGAGTTCTTCGCCGGAATATCCGGAGGCGCCCACGATTGCGGCTTTTAATTTTTGAGCTGCGCTCATATCGATTGTGTTGTGCGTTGTTTTGCTGGCAATTGAAATCAAAAATTGAAAACAAAAAACCCCGCCGGCGAACCAGCGGGGTTTGCGAAAGCGTTTTTGAGTTTAGCGTTTGCTGAACTGGAAGTGCTTGCGCGCACCGGGCTGGCCGGGTTTCTTGCGCTCGCGCACGCGGGCGTCGCGATGCAGCAAGCCCTCGGCTTTGAGGGTGGGGCGCAGCTCGGCGTCGTACTCCAGCAGCGCGCGGGAGATGCCCAGCCGCACGGCATCGGCTTGGCCGGCTTGGCCGCCGCCTTTGACGTTTACGCGCACGTCAAATTTTTCAACATTCTCCGTGGCAATGAATGGCTCGCCCACGATGAGCCGGTGCGACTCGACGGGGAAATAATTTTCGAACGCGCGGCGGTTGACAATGATTTGTCCGGTGCCGGGTTTGATTCGCACGCGGGCGGTCGCGGCTTTGCGACGGCCGGTGCCGAGGAATTCTCCAGTAATTACGTCAGGCATCTTAATTCAAAGTCATGGTTTCGGGGTTTTGCGCGGCGTGTGGATGGTCGCTGCCGGCGAACACTTTAAGCTTGGTAAGCATCTTGGAGCCGAGCCGGTTGCGGGGCAGCATGCCTTTCACGGCGGCCATGATGATGCGTTCGGGGTGCTTGGCGCGCATCTCGGCGAAGGGAATGCGTTTGAGACCGCCGCGCCAGCCGCTGTAGCGCTGGTATTCCTTGGCGTTCTCTTTGTTGCCGGTCACCTTGATTTTCTCGGCGTTGATGACGACCACAAAATCACCGGCATCGAGATGGGGCGTGTAAGTGGGTTTATTTCGGCCGCGCAGGACGTTGGCTACCTTTTCGGCGAGGTGCCCAAGCACCTGCCCATCGGCATCCACCACGTGCCACGCGCGCGATTGCATATCTATTTTTGGCAAAAAAGTCTTCATTTCTGTGATCGAAGGGGCGAGGAAAATACCAGAAAACACCGGCGGGTCAACAGGTTTCTGGCATTTTAAGCATTTTTTTCAGCGGCTAATCGAGCTGCTTCGGCTGTTTTTTCGGCTTTGGCCGCTTTAGCTGCCTCCGCTTTGGCTTTGGATTCGGCCAATTCCTCGGGTGTCATAATGCGGGGTATGGCAAATTTCTCAAAACGATTATAGCGGCGCAGCAAATCCGGAAGTTTTTGCAGGGCTAATAACTGGCGTTTCATTTTTCCATGCGGCTGGGCGGGCATGCCCCACCATTTCTCGCCGTCATTGATATCGTGAATCACGCCGCTTTGCGCGGCGATGGTTACGTGATTGCCAATTCGCAAATGCCCCGCGAGCCCCACTTGGCCGGCAAGAGTGCAGTAATCGCCCAGCTTGGTGCTGCCCGCAATGCCGGCTTGGGCGACGATGAGGCAATTTTCGCCGGTGCTCACGTTGTGGGCGATTTGCACGAGGTTATCAATCTTGGTGCCCTTGCCAATGTGAGTGGGGCCGAGCGCGCCGCGGTCGATAGTGACGTTCGCGCCGATTTCCACGTCATCATCGATCACTACGTTTCCAATCTGCGGCACTTTCAAATGCTTGCCGCCTTCCTGCACATAGCCAAAGCCATCGCTGCCTACGATGGTGCCGGCGTGAATCCGCACGCGATCGCCCAGTTCGGTGCGCGGGTACAGCGAGACGTTATGAAAAATCGCGCAGTCCTCGCCGATCACGCAGTTTTCATCCACATAATTATTGCCGTGCAAAACTGTGCGCGCGCCAATTTTAACGCCGTCGCCAATGATGACGTGCGCGCCCACGCAAGCCTCGGGGTGCACCTTGGCTTTTTCGGAAATAATGGCGGAAGGATGGATGCCCGTGGGGGGGCCGGGTTCGGGATAAAAGAGTGGCACCACTTTGGCAAAGGCAAGGCGTGCGCTGTGCACCTTGATGAGCACTTTGCGCTCGGAGGTGAAAGTTTTGTCGATGATGATCGCACTGGCGGCGCTTTGCTCGGCGCGCTCAAAGAAGGTGCGGTTCTCGGCGAAGGTGAGGTCGCCGGCGCGTGCGCGGTCGGCGGCTTGAAATCCGGTGAGTGGCATCGTGCGGTCGCCCAGCACTTTGCCGCCCAGTTTTGCAGCGATATCTCCCGCTGTGAAGAGCATGGCGAAAGCCTTTCTTTTGGTTAAAGGTTGTGGCGCTAAAACGCCTAACGGGTGGTGATGATACCGTTATTTTCGCCGAGTACAATCACATTCGGTTTCCAGTCCGCCGCTTCAGCGTCATCGACGGAAGCGAACGACATAATCGTGAGGCGATCGCCCACTTTACCGAGATGCGCCGTGGCGCCGTTGAGAATGATTGCGCCGCTGCCCGCCTCGCCCGCGATGGCATAGGTCTCGAAGCGTTCGCCATTGGCGAGGTTGCCGCACAGCACGCGCTCGTATTCGCGGAGGCTCACTTTGTCCATCAACTCGCGGTCGATGGTGATGCTGCCCTCGTAATTCACGTTGGCATCGGTCACCGCTGCGCGGTGGATTTTCGATTTGAGCAGTTGGATTTGCACGGTCTCGCAAGGTCAATCACCGTTGACTTGGCGAAGGGCGGTCAATATAAAGGCCGTGCAACCGGTTTCAATCTCTTTTCGTGTAATCACCCAAAAAATTATGAGCAGAAAAATTCGTTACGGAATGGTCGGCGGCGGTCGCGGCGCGTTTATCGGCGCCGTTCACCGCATTGCCGCGAACATGGACGGCCAAATCGAACTCGTCTGCGGCGCGTTCTCGTCCAGCCCGCGCAAATCCAAAGCCAGCGGCAAAGATTTTTTCCTGCCCGCCAAGCGCTGCTATGGCACGTTTGAGGAGATGATAGCCAAAGAGGCCGCGCTGCCGGCTGATGAGCGGATGGATTTTGTGTCCATCGTCACGCCCAATCACATGCACTTCCCGCCCGCGAAAATGGCGCTGGAAAATGGCTTCCACGTGCTGAGCGATAAGCCCGCCACTTTCAACCTCAAAGAAGCCAAGGCCCTCGAGAAGCTCATCAAAAAATCCCGCTGCCTCTACGGCCTCACCCATAATTACACCGGCTACCCGCTTGTGAAAGAAGCGCGCGCCATGGTCGCCACCGGCAAGCTCGGCAAGATTCGCAAAGTCGTCGTCGAGTATCCGCAAGGTTGGCTCGCCACGCGCTTGGAATTGACCGGTCAAAAACAAGCCGGCTGGCGCACCGACCCCAAGCGCAGCGGCGCCGCCGGTTGCATCGGCGACATCGGCACGCACGCGGAGAATCTCGCCGAGTACATCACCGGCCTGAAAATCAAGGAACTCGCCGCCGACCTCACCGCCTTCGTCAGCGGCCGCAAACTCGATGACGACGGCAACGTGCTGCTGCGTTTTACCGGCGGCGCCAAGGGCGTGCTGCACAGCTCGCAAATTGCCGTCGGCGAAGAAAACAACCTCAGCATCCGCGTCTACGGCGAACGCGGCGGCCTCGAGTGGCATCAAAACGACCCCAACAGCATGCTCCTAAAATGGCCCGACCAGCCGATGCAAGTTTACCGCACCGCCAACGGCTACCTCAGCCCCGCCGCCGCAGGCGCCTCTCGCACCCCGCCCTCCCACCCCGAAGGCTACCTCGAAGCGTTCGCAAATATCTACGTCAACTTCGCCAACCACATTCGCGCCAAGCTCGCCCGCCGCAAGCTCGCCAAGGATGACCCCGCCCTCGACTACCCAAAAATCAAAGACGGCATCCGCGGAATGGCCTTCATCGAAGCCGTCGTGAAATCCTCCAAAAACAACGCCCGCTGGACGAAGCTAAACGTGTAATCGGAATAACTTCCCCTTCCAAAACCCGCAATAATCAGCACCATCCCGCAGGAGAGATTCGCATGAACAACCCAAATTCTTCAGAAGAAAATCGCGGGCAATGGGGATCCAAGCTCGGCTTCATCATGGCCGCCGCCGGCTCAGCAGTGGGCCTCGGCAACATCTGGCGTTTTCCGTATATGACCGGCGAAAACGGCGGCGCGGCATTCGTCGTCGTGTATCTCGCCTGCGTGGTGTTCATCGGCGTGCCGTTGCTGTGGTGGAGCTGGCCTTCGGCCGGTCCAGTGGTACGCAATCCCGTCGGTGCCTTTCGGGAACACCGGGGGAGGTTTGCCGTTCATACTCACCGGCGTGGGTTGTGCTTGGCGGCGTGTTTTTTTGTGCTCACTTATTACGGCGTTATCGCCGGTTGGACCATCAGTTATGCGATGCGGCGAAGCTGGCGCAGCGCACTTGTGTTCGATGAATACACCGCCAATCCACGTCCGTGCTGCCCGTCTTCGCGGTGTTCATCGGGTCACCATTTGATTGTCCAGGCGGGCGTCGAGAAGGGCATTGAAAAATGGTCCAAGATTCTCATGCCACTGTTGTTCGTGATGATGGTGGTCATCATTCGCAGCGTGACCTTGGAGGGCGCGAGGAAGGCATCGAATATTATCTCAATCCGGACTTCAGTAAGATCGACGGCAAGGTCGTGCTGACGGCGCTGGGGCAGGCGTTCTTTTCGCTGAGCGTCGGCTGGGGTCTGATGATTACTTACGGCTCCTATATGCCCAAGTCGCAGAACATCATCGCCAACGGCTTTTGGGTGGCCGGCCGATACACCGGGTGGCGCTGATGGCGGCTTGATGGTCTTCCCCGCAGTGTTCGCCTTGGGTATCCCGGTCGCTCGGCCCGGGCTGACCTTTGAGACGCTGCCGGTGGTCTTCGCCCAAATGCCCGCCGGCTGGATTTTATGGCACTATTTTTTCTGTCTGCTTCCGTGGCCGCGCTCACCTCATCCATTTCCATGCTGGAAGTGCCGGTGTCCTATTTCGTGGACGAAAAACGTCCGCCGCGCAAAAAAGCCGCCATCATCGTGGGCATCGTGGCCTTTCTCATTGGCATCCCCTCCGCGATGTCCAATGGCGGCAGTGAATTTTTCCAATATGCAGTTCTTTGGGAAAACCGGTTTCCTCGACATCATGGATCAAGTGTTTGGAACCTTGGCGCTCATTGTCATTTCGTTGATGCTGAGCATTTACGTCGGATGGGTTTGGAAACCCGAGTCGGCCATCAAAGAAATTGAAGAAGGTTGCCCGTGGTTTTCAAAGCCACTAGTGGGCGGCATCGCTCCTCTCAAGTGTGGGCTTTTTCATCAAATACATTTGCCCCATCGTGATTAGCTTGGTGCTGCTCAATCACGTTGGGTGTAGAAAGATCCGCACCTGCCAGCTTACGCCAAAGCCGTCTCTCAAATTCGCCAAGCTCTGAGTCGCAATGAGCCTCCGGGCCTTCCTCGAAGTTGAAGACTTCCACCGACACCACGCCGGTGTAGTTCACTTCCTTCAGCGCGGTGGCGATAGGTTGGAAATCCACATCGCCAAAGCCGGGGCCTTTTAGGTTTTCGTCGTTGGCGTGGAAGTAGGCGAATTCGCCTTGCTCTCGCGGATGATTTCCGGAATCGGTTTGCCCATCGAGCACATCGCTTTGGTACTCGAGGATGATTTTGAAATTCGGGTTGTTGAACTGCTTGGTGAACTTGATGGCCTCGGTGTGGGTGTTCACAAAATTTGTCTCGCTGGGCGCCAGTGGCTCGAAGTTGATCGACCACGTCGCGTTCGGCGGCGTGCGCCACGCTGTCCTTGAAAACTTCCGTGGCCCATTCCCACGCTTGCTCGTAGCTCACGCCTTCCATCAAGTTGCGCTGATAGGGCGAGCCGACGATGATGGATTTGCCTCCAAAATCCGCGCAGCAATCCACAAGTTCCACAAAATACCGCGCTGTCTTTTCGCGGATGGACGCGTCGGTATGCGTCATGTGCATCCCCTCCGCCTTCACGAGCACCCAGTGGATGCCGGAAATCTCAATGCCCGTCTTGGCTGCGAGGTCCTTCACGCGCTGTCGCTCGGCGGCGGAAATATCGGTCACATAATTGGAAATCGTAAACGGCGCGATCTCAAGGCAGTCGTAGCCCGTCTTGGCCGCATACGCCATCGTGTCCTCCATTGTCCACCCTTCAAAAATCTCATTGCAGATGCCGAATTTCATTGGCGCAATCACGCCGGTTGGGCAAAGCTTTGTCCAGCAATTTCACAATGGAAGGTCACCGATTATTTTACACGAGCCCCGTCAACGACGCCGAGCTGCTCGCCGTGATGCTCGAAAAACACGACATCGCCGCCAAAGAAAAAGTCATCGAGCCGATGCCCGAAGGCGAAGATGAGTTCAGCCGCCCGGTGGAAGTGTGGGTGCCCGAAGCGGATTACGACCGCGCGTATCAGCTGTTCTTCGGCGACAGCGAGGATGAGCTTTAAGCCAAAACTGGCGTTCACTGGATGCGCCTCCTCTACCCCGGTCAGGCGTTGATCCAGGCCTTGGAAGGGAAAGGTGAAGCGGGATTGTCGATGCCCATGCAGTGCAGAATGGTGGCGTTGAGTTCGTTGAGGTGTACGGGATCGCGGGTGATGTTGTAGCTGAAATCATCGGTGGCGCCGTGGGTGATGCCGGGCTGGATGCCGCCGCCGGCCATCCACATACAGAAGTTGCGCGGGTGATGGTCGCGCCCATAATTTTCGCGAGTGAGTTTGCCCTGACAATAAACCGTGCGGCCAAACTCGCCGCCGAACACGACGAGCGTGTCGTCGAGCATACCGCGTTGCTTGAGGTCTTTGACGAGCGCGGCGGTCGGTTGGTCGACATCCATGCATTGGTTTTTGATGTCCGCGGGCAACGAGCCGTGTTGATCCCAGCCGCGATGGAGAATTTGCACCACGTTCGCACGCCGCGCTCGATGAGCCGCCGCGTGAGGAGTGCCGAGTGCGCGAAGGTGCCGGGCTTTTGGGCGTTGGGGCCGTACATCTCGAGGGTGGCTTTGCTTTCCTTCCCGAGGTCGGTGAGTTCGGGCACGCTCGTTTGCATGCGGAAGGCCATCTCGTATTGGGCAATGCGCGTTTGCGTTTCCGGATCGCCGAAGCGCTCAAAGGTTTTTTGGTTCAACTTGCCGAGTGCGTCGAGCATCGCGCGCCGGTCGCCGGGCACCACGCCGGGAGGATTTTTCACATACAAGACCGGATCCCCGCTGCCGCGCAGTTTCACGCCGTCGAATTTGGACGGCAAAAAACCGCTGGTCCACATGCGCGTGAACAGAGCCTGGCTCGGTTTCTTAACCGTGGGTGTGAACACACGCAACGGCCGGAAGGTTTTGGCTTTCGCTGCCGAGACCGTAGCTGAGCCATGAGCCGAGGCTGGGTTTGCCGGGCACTTCGCTGCCGGTCATCACGAACGTGCACGCCGGATCGTGGTTGATCGCCTCGGTGTGTACGGAGCGAATCATCGTGATGTCGTCGGCGATGCCTTTCATGTGCGGCACTAGCTCGCTCATCTCGATGCCCGAGGTGCCGCAGCGCTCGAAGGCAAATTTGCTCGGCGCCACGGGAAATCGTTTCTGCCCACTGGTCATCGTGGTGATGCGTTGGCCGTTGCGGATGGAGTCCGGTAATTCTTTGTCGAAAAAATCCGTGAGCCGCGGTTTATGATCGAAGAGATCAATCTGCGAAGGCGCGCCGTTCATGTGCAGATAAATGAGCTTCTTCGCCTTGGGCGCAAAATGCGGCAGGCCGGGCAGTGCGGGATGCATATCACTCGGCGGTGCTGGCGCCATGGCGCGTTGGCCGAGGAGTTGCGCGAGCGGCAATGCCGCCCATCTTCAGGCCGGCGCCTTGGAAAAATTGCCGTCGGTTTTGGAGTTGATGATATTCGTGCGCGGGATTCATAGGTCAGTTTTTGTTTAGCACTTCATCGAGGTTTAGCAGCAGATTGGCCACGAGCGTCCATGCCGCGAGCTCGGCCGGCTTGTAGTTTCGAATCAGCTTTGCTTTCGCCGAAAGCGATGAGTTTCTTGGCGGCCTCGGCATCCTTCGCAAAACGGGCGCGATGGCCGGCGAGCACGTTCGCGATAATTTTCGTCTCCGCCGCATCCGGTTGGCGCGCGGTCACCATCCGCCATGCCCATCGAATGCGCGCGTTGTCATCCGCGACACCGGAATTAAGAACCCGCTGCGCCAAGTTGCGCGCGGCCTCGACGTGTTGCACGTCGTTCATCAGCTGCAGCGCTTGCATGGGGGTGTTGCTGCGGCCGCGGACGGTGCAGCTTTGCTCGCGGCTGGGCGCATCAAAACTGGTCATGAAGGGCGCGGGCGCGGTGCGTTTCAAAAATGTGTAAATGCTGCGGCGGTACAGATCGTCGCCCTTGCCCTGTTTGTAATTGCGCGTGTTGCTGGAGGCAAAGCCGACCGGCTCCCAAATGTTGGGTGGTTGATACGGTCGCACGCCGCGCCCGCCCACGGTGGGCACCAGCAGCCCGCTGAGATTGAGCGCTTGATCGCGCAACACCTCGGCATCCAGCCGGAAACGCGGCGCGCGTGCGAGCAGTCGGTTTTCCGGATCACGCTTGAGCGACGCCGGAGTGGCGCGCGAGCTTTGCCGATAGGCGTGGCTGGTGAGAATGCGCTTCACGAGCCGCTGCACATCCCAGCCATCCTCGACGAATTGCACCGCCAGCCAGTCGAGTAACTCGGGATGCATCGGCAGCTCACCCTGAGTGCCGAAGTCCGCGCTGGTTTTCACGAGGCCCACGCCGAAGAACTGCTGCCAAATGCGATTGACCGCCACGCGCGCGGTGAGCGGGTGCTTGCCGTCCACGAGCCAGTTGGCGAAATCGAGCCGGTTGTAATCGCGCTCCTTCGGCTTGGCCGGCAGCGGCGGCAAAAACGCCGGCACATTGCGGCTTACTTTTTCGCCGGGCTTATCGTACTCGCCGCGGATCATCACGAAGCTCTGGCGCGGCTTGGGTAGGTCGGCCATCACAAAAGTGACCGCGGTGTTTTTGCGGATATCCGCCTGTTGTTTTTCCAAATCGGCCTGTTCGCTTTTAATCGGTCCCAGTTCTTTTTGTGCTCCCGCGTACACCCGCGCCAACCAATGATGACGCAATTCCGTTTCTTCCGCCGCGGTCCATTTGTCCGGTGCTTTGCCTTTGAATCGTTTGCGCAGTGCCTCGGTCAAATCCTTGTTTCGCTTGCCCTCGGCCTGCGCTTTCCATGTCGCCCACGAAAGCGCGGGATCCTTGGCGGGATTGGTGGTGGACGACACGCCGGCTTTGTCCCAATAAACTTTCCCGTCGAATTGCGTGAACGCCCAGCCGTTGAGTTTCGCGCCCGGCTTCAGCCCCACTTGCGTGGCGTCCACTTCCAGCCGCACCCACTTGCCGGTTTCCGGTAAATCGCCCATGTGTTTGCGGCTGACGGTTTTGTCCTTGCCCCAATCTATATTGTTGCCGCCCCAGTAAGCGCGATGCTCCCACGTACCGTCATTGAACTGCAGCATGATTTCCTTGGGCGGATTCAGCTTATCGAGATAAACGTGGGCAAAAAGTTTCGAGCCTGACTCAATGGCAAGCGGCGGATTCGCGGCGGTGAAGAAATGTTGGCTCAACCCTTTCGCCTCGCGCACGCTCGCCTTCTTGCCGCTGAACACCGGCTCCGGTTTGCTCACGAATTTCCACGGCGTGTTGCCCTGCGCAGCCCCTTTTGGCGGCACGGCATCCTCAATCCAAATCGTCTCCTTCGTCACCGCTTTCGGCAGCGGCTTTTGCGAGGCGGGATCGGTGTATTTAATTTCCGCCACCGCACTGGCGAGGCGTTGTTCAACGGTTTTAATTTTTGCATCCAGTGCCGCCAGCTTTTCCTCATCGCCCGGCCGCGGCACGCGGAGGATGGGCGGTGTGTCGAGCTTGTTGCCGTCCAGCGCCGGATCCGCCGCGCTATGGAAGAACGAATACATCGAGTAAAATTCCTTCGTCGATAGCGGGTCGAACTTGTGGTCGTGACACACCGCACAACCGGCCGTCATGCCCATCCAAACCTCAACCGCCGTTGAGGTGCGATCGACCGCGTTGCGATAAATCCATTCCGCCGTGATGCTGCCGCCCTCGCCGGTGGTCACGTTGCAACGATTAAACCCGGAGGCGATTCGCTGGTCGAGGGTCGGTTTGGGCAATAAATCGCCCGCCAATTGCCAACGGGTGAATTCGGCGAAAGACAGGTTTTGATTAAACGCCCGCACCACCCAGTCGCGATACGGCCACATCGAGCGCTCGTTATCCAAGTGCAGCCCGTGCGTGTCTGCATAGCGCGCGAGGTCTAGCCAATAGCGCGCCATGTGCTCGCCGTACGATTGGCGCTGCATCAAACTTTCGATGAGCTTCTCCAGTGCCTTCGGCGATTTATCCACCAGAAACGCATCCACCTCTTTCGGCGTTGGCGGCAGCCCCGTCAAATCAAGATACACCCGCCGCACCAACGTCTCCGGCTTCGCCAACGGCGCTGGCTTCAAGCCTGCCCGCTTTAAGCGCTGCTGCAAAAACGCATCAATTGGATTGGGCGCGCCCGCGGGCACTTTAGATTTCTTCGGCGCGATGAACGCCCAATGCTTTTCGTACTTCGCCCCCTGCTCAATCCAGCGTTTGAGCGTTTGTTTCTCTTCGAGGGTGAGGGATTTTTTCGTTTTCGGCGGCGGCATTATTTCATCCGGATCCTTCGAATTAATCCGCGCCCACAATTCACTCTCCGAAAAATTCCCGGGCACAATCGCCGCTCCCCCTTTTTTGGATGCAAACGCGCCGTCCGCGCCGCTCGCAGTGTCCAGCCGCAGCTTCCCCTTTCGCTTCTTCGCATCCTGCCCGTGACACGCAAAACAGTTCTTCGACAAAATTGCCCGCACATCGCGGTTAAACTTCACCGGCGCGGCCCACGCGCTGCTCGCCCCCACGCACAAAACCATCGCCAGTCGAAAACTGTTCATGCCAAAAGAATATTCAATTTTCAGACTCAATCAAGCTTTTCAAGGGAGACGTTGTGGTTTCGACGATTGTTCAAATTAACCACAGAGACACAGAGAGCACAGAGGAGAAAAAACGGACTCGCAAGCTCGCCCTTTCAGAGCGCCTCAATGGACGGATGAGCTTGCGAGTCCGCGACCTAAAAATCTCTGTGCTCTCTGTGTCTCTGTGATAAAAAAATTATTTCAGCAACTCCTCCGCGTGCTTTCGGGCGGCGGTGGATTGGCCGCCGAGCATTCGGGCGAGTTCTTCGACGCGGGCGTGGGCGTCGAGGGGAGTGATGTTCGATTCGGTGCGGCCGTCGATGACGGCTTTGCTGACGACGTAATGTGTTTGGGCCAAGGCGGCTACGGGGGCGAGATGGGTGATGCAGAGCACTTGGCGTTGGTCGGCGATTTGGCGCATTCGCTCGCCGACGGCGTGGGCGGTTTCGCCGCCGATGTTGGCGTCGACTTCATCAAAAATCAAAACAGGAATGGAATCTTCGGCGGCAAGCACGGTCTTGAGCGCGAGCATCACGCGGGCGAGTTCGCCGGAGGAGGCGATGGCGCGCAACGGCCGCGCGGGCTCGCCGGGGTTGGGGGCGAATTGGAATTCGACCGTGTCGAGCCCGGTGGCTTTGGCCTCGGCGGCGACGGCCGTGGTGGTGAGGGCGACGTCGAGTTGGCTTTGGGCAAAGCCGAGGTCGTTCAAGTGGACGGTGACGGCTTGGGTGAGTTTGGGAATGAGTTTTTTGCGTTGGGCGGTGAGTTTTTTGCCGTTGGATAAAATTTCAGTTTCCAGCTTTTTCAGCTCGGCATTCAAGCGAATCAATTCTTCGTCGCGGCTTTCGAGCACGGTAAGTTTTTTGGCGGCTTCCGCGCCGAATTCCAGCACGGCCTCGATGCTGCCGCCGTATTTGCGCTTGAGGGATTGGGTGAGGTTGATGCGTTCCTCGAGCGCGTGGAGTTGGGCGGGGTCGATGTCCACGCGGTCGGCGTAGGCGGTGAGTTCGGTTTGCAGTTCCTGCAGATTGGCGCGGGCGTGTTCGTGCAGTTCGACGAGCGCGGCGGCAGATTCATCGACCTGTTGCAAATCGGCCAACACGCGACCGAGGTCGCCGGAACGGTCGAGCAGCGAGCCATCCGTTTCGCTGACGAGCTGCCGCGCGCTTTGGCAAAGCTCGAGCAGTCGCGCGCCGTTGCTGGCGCGTTGGTAATTGGCGTCGAGGTTTTCCTCCTCGGCGGGGTCCAACGCGGCGTCGCTGATTTCCTTCACTTGAAACCGCAGCAAATCAAGCTGCTGCGCGTAAGTGGCTTCGTCGACCACGAGGTCGGCCTTGGCCTTTTCAATCTCCGCGCGGCGGCGCATCAATTCGGCGAAGGCATCGCGCGGGGTTTGCAATCCGCCGAAGGCATCGAGAATGTCGAGTTGCCGTGCGGGATGCAGCAGCGATTGGTGGTCATGCGCGCCGTGGACGTCCACGAGCCATTCGCCGATTTGCTTGAGCACAACGAGCGTGGTGGCCGAGCCGTTGACAAACTGTCGGTTGCTGCCCGCCATCGTGAAAGTGCGCTTGAGTAACAGCTGGTTTTCCTCGCACGGCTCCAGCCCGTGTTCCTCCAAAAATTCCGCTAACGGCGCATCAAGCGTCGCCACATCGAACGCGGCTTCGACGGTGCACTGGTCAGCCTCAGCGCGGATGAGCGTGCGGTCGGCACGTTCGCCCAGCACAAGATTCAGCGCGCCAATGAGAATCGACTTGCCCGCGCCCGTCTCGCCACTGATAGCATTGTAGCCAGCCCCCAACTCCAAAGTGAGGTCCGTCACCAACGCCAGATTCCGAATGCGCAGCGTGTCCAACATGCGCGGGCATTGTGCCGAAAAGCGCGCTCGGGAAAATAAAATTGTGTTCACCGGCCCATTCGGGCATCCCTGCGGGCGTATGGCGTTTGAGTTTACATTTTTGGGGACGGGCACTTCGCAGGGGGTGCCGGTGATTGGGCAGGAATATCCGCCGGAGTTTTTGGCCAACCCGAAGAATCATCGGCTGCGGAGTTCGATTTATGTGGTGACAGATGAAGTTCGGGTGGTCGTGGACACGACGCCGGATTTTCGCACGCAATGTTTGCGGGAAAACATTTGCGCGCTCGATGCTGTGCTGGTGACGCATGCGCACACGGACCACATCATGGGCATGGATGATTGCCGGCGCTTCTGCGAGATCAACGGCGGGCCGCTGCCGATTTACGCGAGTGCGAAGACGATGGGGCACTTGCGCCGCGTGCACGCGCATTCGTTTCACGACGGCGAAATGAAGAAGGGGTATTTTAAGCCGGAACAAAATGTCATTGATGGCACTTTTGAAATTGGCGACCTGCGAATCACGCCGGTGGATTTGCCGCACGGCGATATGGGATCCACCGGATTTTTGTTTGAACAAGCCGGCGAAAAGAAGCTGGCGTATTTGACCGACGCCAAATCGATTCCCGACGCCGTGGTGGAAACCGTGCGCGGCGCGGAAGTGGCCGTACTCGACGCCCTCCGCCCGCAACCGCACTGGACGCACATGACCACCGAAGAAGCCTTGGCCGCAGCGGCTGCGATTGGCGCGCGGCAAACTTACTTAACGCATCTCACGCATTTTTATGACCACGATGTGGATGATGCGAAACTGCCGGAAGGGGTGGGGTTGGCTTGGGATGGGTTGCGGGTAATGCCCAAATCCAAATGACCCATTTGGGTTTGGGTAATTTGATTTTCCTTGGTCATTGGGTTTTGGTCATTAAAAAACAGCCGCCAATGGTGACCGTTTTTTCAAAGGCGTCAACAGCCGTTTTTACGCTCCCATTTCGTCTTCAAACGAGCTTTCTGCTACGGGGAAGCAAAGGTGATCCCGCACGTATTGGATGCCTTCGATGGCGGTGGCGTCGGGGTCGCGGTAGTTGCTTTCGGTCTCGGCGATTAGCGGGGCGGTGTCGGTGCCCATGATTTTGTTGTAGCGGGTGGGGTAGCCGATGTTGATGAGCATCTCGGCGTAGCGCACCATGTTGAGGTCGCCGCTGCCAAGGTCGGTGAACTGCATCGCACGGTTGCGCCAGTTGCCCTCCATTTTGCGCAGGGGCACGCCGGGGCGAACGACAAAATTTTTCACGTGGCACGCATACACGCGATCGCGCACGGCGGGGTGGGTGAAGCGCGTTTCCCAATCTTCGCCTTCCCAGCAGTGCGAGGGGTCGGCGTTGACGGTGAGGCAGGGATCGCCATCGCAAATTTCGACGAGTCGGCCGAATTCTTCCGCGCACATGGCGGCCGTGCCGGGGTGGATTTCGTGCGCGAGAAAAATCCCAAGGCTGTTGGCGTGCGCGCGAATCTTGGCGGTTTTTTTAACGAAGCGTTCTTCGCCTTCTTTAACCAAATCAAAATCGCCGCCGGCCCAGAAGCCCCACGGATAACCGGTGGCCAATTCCCAACCGTGCGAGGCGCCCCAAAACATCGGCAGGATTTTGATGTCCAACGCCGCCGCGAGGTCGAGCAGTCGCAGCAGATAATCTTCGGCCCAGTCTTCGATTTTGCCTTTGGCCAGCTTCGCCACTTCCGGCGGCACAAATGGGCGCAAACCCTTCGTACCCGTCCACGCGCTGGTGTGCACCCAGAACGGGCAATGGCCGGAGATGCCGTCGAGCTTCAGCTCGTGTTTTTCAAACGCTTGCCGGATGAGATGTGGCCGGGTGAATTTGCCGGTCTTGCCTTCGAGCATATAATTGCTCGGTTGGGCACCGGCCGCGCCGGCTTCTTTTGCAAATGCGAGAAAGCCGTCGAGCCCTTTGCCGCCGTGCTGCGCGCCTTCGATACTGGAATGATAGATGGGTTTCGCCATAAGAATCCTTGAATAGGGTTAGTAGGTGGCGGAAAAGTACCGAGGAATTCCCTAGAAGGCAACCTGAATTTGACGCCGAAAATCAGCGCTTTTGCTGTTTGACGCGCTGTTTCTGAAGGGCTTTACGAGATTCAGTCGCCCGCATGGAAATCCATGTATGCCAGCCTTTTTCCAGTAATCGAACACCTCCCTGCCAGTGCCGGTCGATGGCGATGACGAAGGCCGCTTCCATTTGGCCGTTGCGTCCGCGCGCTTGCTGCACGGTTCGGTCATTGATCACTCCGCCCAAAAACTTCATCGCCTGGCCTTTGGGATCGGCCTTGATGAAGAAATCGAAAATCGACCAGCCCACATCGTAGCCCTGTCCAATGTTGCCCTTAAACATTTTTTCCCAGTCCGAATATTCCTTGGTGAGTAGATAAGCCTGCAATCGCGGAAGTTGACCATTGCGGCGCAACTCGTCGAGGCGGATCCAGCGCCGGTGCTGGTCATTGCCAACGGGAAGCAAGACTTGATCATTTTTCTGGAGCCATGCGGGCGCTTCACCAAACCAGTCAGCGCTGCCTTCAATCATCCAAAAAGGCAATTGGCCATACATCTCGTCCATGATCGCGTGGCATCCCTCGTGCAACAGCGTGGGCAGCAGCCGCCATGCGAGGTGAGGCTGCTGTTTCCACGTCACAATTTCCCGCACGCTGGGGCTGTAGTAGCCGAGGATGCTCTTGGTGACCTCCTTTTTGTGGCGCATCCGTGAGTAGCTTTGGTAATCTTCAAACCTTCCAAAAATCCGATAACGCACGCGAAAATTGCGGTCAACTTTGCGCGGTGAAAAAACAGTTTCATGTGCCTTGATAAGATTGTTGATGCCAAAATTCACCGTGTTCACCATTTCCGGTTGCAGTTTGAAGCCGTGAACCGCGAACTGCGCATGACCTTGAGAGGGCTTGAAATCGAGCCCTTGAAACATGTCGCGGGTTAGTTTCAGCGCCGCGGCGTTGGACATTTGGCAGAGTGAAAAGGCCAGCAAGGCGACTCGATAGAACTGAAAATGCTTTGAAAAAATCATCTGTTACATTGCACCCCTCACGAGTAGATATGCACCTGTTTGGGGAGTTTGTAAAGGTCGGGTTGTGCGCAAACCGCGGGGTTGCCGCGAGCGGTCTTCATCGGCACAATACGCACCTACAGAAACAATGGAAACGTTTTACGACACCCACGCGCATTTGACTTTCCCCGATTTCGTGAAGGACATTCCCGGGCTGCTCGGGCGCGCGGCGGCGGCGGGCGTCACGCGTATCATCACCATCGGCACCGACCTCGAGAGCAGCCACCGCGCCGTGGCCCTCGCCGAGGCGCACGCGCCGGTGTATGCCGTGGTGGGCTGGCATCCCAATGACCTCGCCGAAGCACCCGATGACGTGCGCCCCGAATTGCGCGAACTCTGCGCGCACCCCAAAGTGGTGGCCATTGGCGAAACCGGCATCGACCACTTTCGGCTGCCCAGCAGCAACGGCGGCAGCGAGGCGGACGACGCGGCGTGGAAAGAACGGCAAGTGAACATCTTCCGCCAACAACTGGAGTTGGCTGCTGAGATGAACCTCAACGCCGTGATTCATCAACGCGCCGCGCTGGAGCCCACGCTGGAAATTTTTGAGGAATACGCCGACCGCGTGCGGGGGCAGTTCCATTGTTTCGTGGATGACGCGGCAAGTATGCGGCGGATTCTTGACCTCGGATCGCTGGTGAGCTTTACCGGCATTGTGACGTTCAAGAACGCGCAGGAAGTGCGCGACACCGTGGCGGCCACGCCGCTCGACAAATTGATGGTGGAAACCGATAGCCCTTTTCTCGCGCCGATGCCTTTCCGCGGCAAGCGCTGCGAGCCGGCGTACACGCGCCACACCGCCGAACGCGTGGCGGAAGTGAAGGAGGTGTCATTGGCCGAATTGAGCGAAGCCACCTGCGCCACGGCGCATGGGTTTTTCCCGAAGCTCAATTAGCGCAGCCACGCTGCCAAGTGCGAGGGCGTGAGAGCGAGGCTCAATCCGTAAGCAATTGTCAGAGCCACGATGGGGGCGAAATCCACCTTGCGCGTTTCCCACGGCAGAATGCGCAGGGGGTTGAGAAGTCGTTTGCCGGATTCATCCACCGTTTTCCAGAACGCTTGCCCGCCAAAATACACGTAGCTGTTCAGTAAATACAACGCGAGCAGAGTCATGATCAAATAAATCATCGCACGCAAATCCAGCAGCACCAGTGCCGGGATTTGGTGGGTGTAATTGCCGCCCACGGCATCGGCCATGTGGGAGCGGATGCCAATACCGAGCATCCATTCCAGTTCCACCGCATGCAATCCCACCGCCATTGCCAGAGCCGCAGCGCATTGGGCGAGGGGCGGCAGGTTGCCAAGCCACCCGAACTGGGCTTTGAGAAATCCACGCCAGCTCACGGCAGAATCGGTAGTGGGTTTAACAAGAACCAGCAACGCGAGGCAAAAATATAGCGCCACCATCCAGCGCCCGAAACTGAGTATGGAATACGCCAGCGCGCGCGGGAAAAAGTCGCTTCGGAAATGTGGCGAATCTAAAACCAGATTCATGGAGGGGATCCAATCCAGCCCCGGGCCGAATTGATTGTAAAAAACCGCCCGCCCGCCGAGCAACGCCAGCAGCATGAGTAGGTAAATCCAAGAGAGCCGATACACCGGCCCTTGGCGGGGCGTGGGGCCGGCGAGATTGCGCGGGGGTTGGCTGCGCGGCATCGTGCCTGTCCGCCAACTGACCCACAGCAGCAGCCCGGCGAGATTCAAAATGCTATGCAGCCAATCCATCCGGCGCGCAGGCTACATCATTTTCAGCAGCGTGTCGGCCATTTCCGAAGGGGTTACCGCCACGCCAATGCCCGCTTCGCGGAAGGCTTCCTGTTTGGCTTCGGCCGTGCCTTTGCCGCCGCTGACAATGGCCCCCGCGTGCCCCATGCGGCGGCCGGGAGGGGCGGTGGCGCCGGCGATGAATCCGGCGATGGGTTTGGTGCAGTGCGCCTTGGCCCATGCGGCGGCTTCTTCCTCGGCGGTGCCGCCGATTTCGCCGATCATGATAATGCCCGTGGTTTCGGGGTCGTCATTGAAAAGTTTCAACACATCGAGATGCGTCATCCCCGGCACGGGATCGCCGCCGATGCCCACGCAGGTGGATTGCCCCACACCGCGGCTGGTGAGTTGCCACACCGCCTCGTAAGTGAGCGTGCCGCTGCGGGACACCACGCCGATATTTCCCTTTTTGTGAATGTAACCGGGCGCGATGCCGATGCGGCAGCCGCCGCTGGAATCTTCGCCGTCGCCGGGCGTCACCACGCCGGGGCAGTTGGGGCCGAGCAAAATGGTGGAGCTGTCTTTCAGCGCGTCTTTCACCTCAATCATATCGCGCACCGGAATGCCCTCGGTGATGCAGACTACCAAATCCAGCCCGGCCGCCGCGCCCTCGAGAATGGCATCGGCAGCAAAAGGCGGCGGCACAAAAATCGCGCTGGCCGTAGCACCGGTTTCGGCCATGGCCTCGGCCACACTGTCAAAAACAGGAACGGTGTCGGCGAACATCTGCCCGCCCTTGCCGGGCGTGACCCCGGCCACGAGCTGCGAGCCGTAGTCGAGGCTCAGCTGCGCGTGTCGTCCGCCAAAGCCGCCGGTGATGCCTTGGACGAGAAACTTGGTGTTGGGTTTTACTAGGATTGACATGGGATTTATTTCACTGCGGCCACGGATTTTTTAGCGCCTTCGGATAAACTGTCGGCAGTAATGAGCGTCAGCCCCGATGCGGCGAGGGTGGCGCGGCCGGCTTCGACGTTGTTGCCTTCGAGGCGGACCACGAGAGGGAGGGTCAGTTGGGTTTCCTGCACGGCGGCCACGATGCCTTCGGCGATGGTGTTGCAGTTCATGATGCCGCCAAAAATGTTCACGAGGATGGCTTGCACGTTGGGATCGCCCACGATGATTTCGAAGGCGGCTTTCACTTGCGCTTGGGTGGCGCCGCCGCCCACGTCAAGAAAGTTGGCGGGGTCGCCGCCGTAATGTTTGATGGCGTCCATGGTGGCCATCGCGAGGCCGGCGCCGTTGACGAGGCAGGCGATGTTGCCGTCGAGCTTGATGTAGTTGAGGCCGTGACCGGCGGCTTCCACCTCGAGCGGGTCTTCCTCCGAAAGATCACGCATCGCGACGATGTCCGGATGGCGAAAGAGGGCGTTATCGTCGATGGACATTTTGGCATCGAGCGCAACCACCGCCTCGGTGCCGTCTTCATTTGTGATGAGGGCCAGTGGATTGATTTCCAACATCGAGCCGTCGCATTCGTGCCAGGTTTTATAGAGCGCTCCCAACAGGCTGGCGGTTTGTCCGATGAGCCGGCCGCGCAGGCCCAGCGCGATGGCGATTTTGCGGCCTTGGTGGGGTTGCAATCCCAGCGCGGGGTCGATGACTTCTTTGATGATTTTTTCGGGTGTCTTTTCCGCGACCTCTTCGATGTCCATGCCGCCTTCGGCGCTGGCCATCACGATGGGTTTGCCCAGTGCGCGGTCGAGCAGCACGGCGACGTAAAACTCGCTCTTAATGTCCTGTGCGGAAGTGATGAGCAGACGATTGACTTGTTTGCCCGCTTCACCGGTTTGTTTTGTCACCAGCACATTGCCGAGCATCGCTTCGGCTTTGGCGGTGGCGTCCTCCACGCTGTCGGCCAAATGCACGCCGCCTTTGAAGCCATCTTTGAAAGTTCCTTTGCCGCGGCCGCCGGCGTGGATTTGGCTTTTCACCACCACGCGCGCATTGCCTGCGTCAAAAAGTTTTGCGATTGCCGCCTTGGCTTCGTCGAGGTTGGTGGCGGGTTCGCCCGGCGGGATTCGCACGCCGTGGCGTTCCATCAACTCTTTGGCTTGATATTCGTGAAGATTCATAAGTAGAAAAACAGCGCCCCTGCTATGCGACAAGGGCGGAGCGGGGGCAAGAAATTTGTGCGCGCGGTTATCGTTCGCCGAGGGACACCCACGGCTTGCCGTCTTTGCCGGCGTATTGAGCTTTGGGGCGGATGAGGCGGTTGCCGTCGAGGTGTTCGAGGACGTGGGCGGTCCAGCCCGCGGTGCGCGCGATGGCGAATATGGGGGTGAATAAATCGGTGGGAATGCCGAGGCTGTAGTAAACTGTAGCCGAATAAAAATCGACGTTGGCGTTGAGGTTCTTTTTCTCGAGCATCAATTCGGCGATGCGCTCGCTCATTTGGATCCACTTTGGCTCGCCCAATTCATTGGTGAGTTTCTGCGCCATTCGCTTTAGGTGCGGCGCGCGTGGGTCGAGCGTGGTGTAAACGCGATGGCCGATGCCCATAATTTTTCGTTTGTGCGTGAGGCAATCCTCGACATAAGCATCCACCTTTTCCAAATCGCCAATCGCGTGCAGCATCTTGATAACGCCTTCGTTGGCGCCACCGTGAAGCGGGCCTTTCAGCGTGCCGATGGCGCTGGTGATGGCGCTGTAAACATCGCTAAGCGTGGCGATGGTGACGCGGCTGCTGAAGGTGCTGGCGTTGAAGCCGTGGTCGGCGTGGAGAATGTAGCAAATATCAATCGTGCGCTCCATGTCCGCACTCGGTTTTTCGCCATTGATGAGCCAAAGAAAATTGGCGGCCTCGCCGAGGGTGGAATCGGATGCGAGCAATTCCTTGCCTTGCCGATACCGGTGGAAGGTGGCGATGAGCACGGGGATTTGCGCGATGAGGCTGAGGGATTTATCACGCGCGAGGGCGATGTCTTCGCCGGTTTCCGGCGTGGCATCATAACAGCCTAGTGCGCTGACGGCCGTGCGCAGCACGTGCATCGGCGCGGCCTCGGTGGGCATGGTGCGGATGAGGTTGAGGACGCCTTGCGGGATTTCGCGGCGGCTTGCGAGGTCTTGTTTCAGCGCGGTCAATTCATCCGGGATAGGCAGTCGCTTGTGATGAAGTAAGTGAATGACTTCTTCAAAACAGGCATTTTCCGCAAGGTCGTTGATGTTATAGCCGCAATAAACCAACTCGCCGAGATCGCCGCGCACGTCGCTCAGTTCCGTCTCGGCGGCCACTACGCCGGCCATTCCTTTATCGATCGGTTCCGCTGTCATTCCTGATTCGCTCATTGTCATAGCTATTTGCTCCCAAAAGCAGGGGGTTGAGGTCGGAGAACTTAAAAAAACCAGCACGTTGCGTCAAGCTTTCCGCAACACCAGAAACAGCTCATCACCCACCTGTTTGCGAGATTTCAAGGTGAAGTGCGCGGCATTTTTGAGCTGCGCGAAACCGAGGCCATCGGCGATCGTGGATGCATCCCGCCCTCCAAATATACGCGGGCACACAGTAAGGTTCACCTCATCGACCACTCCCGCGCGGAAGAGCGAATCATTTAATTGCCCGCCCCCTTCGCAAAGCAGCCGTTTTATGCTCCATTTTTTATAAAGCCATTTGAGAGTGCGCTTGAAATCGATTTCCTCTTTTCCGCAAATCTCAACGGCACTAGCAAGAAATCGAAGCTCTTTCAATCGCGACTGGCTAATGCGTTCGGTGGTGAGCACCAACGTCGGCGCGCCAAGTGTGCAGAAAATTTTATGCTTCGCATTCACTTGGCCGCTGCCGCTGGCAATGATGCGTAAGGGTGGTTTCATTTTGGGCTTTGGGCCGGGGCCGAGGGTGACGTTGGGTTGGGCGTTGAGCGTGCCCGCGCCGGTGAGGATGGCGTCGGCTCTATCGCGCAGGGCGAGCAAGTGCGCGTGATCCGCGCGACTGCCAAAAGTGGACACCGCGCGATTCGCGCTGGCGATTTTGCCATCGGCGGTCATCGCCATATTGATGGAAACGTGCGGACGCATCACAGAATCAACATCGCATCGCCGTAGCTGAAGAAGCGATACTTTTCGCGAATGGCCTCAGCGTACGCCTCGAGCATCCGTTGGCGTCCGCTCAATTCGCCCGGCGCGGCAAAGGCGCTTACCAGCATCAGTAGCGTGGATTGCGGCAGATGAAAATTAGTGAGGAGTCCATCCACCACTTTGAAATCACGCGGCGGATAAATGAAAATATCCGTGCTGCCCGAAGTGGCGTCGAGCAGTTGAATGTCTGCCGCCACGCTTTCGAGCACGCGCACCGTGGTCGTTCCCACAGCAATGACGCGCCGCCCATCGGCTTTTGCGGCATTGATGGCAGCGGCGGTTTCGGCGGGCAAAGTGAATCGCTCCGAATGCATTCGATGCTCCGTCAGTGCGTCCACCTTCACCGGCGCAAAAGTGCCGAGGCCGACGTGGAGGGTCACGGTGTGGGTTTCCACTCCTCGCGCGCGGAGTTGCTCAAGGAGCGGCTCCGTAAAGTGCAGCCCCGCAGTGGGCGCGGCGACGGAACCGGCGGGGTTGGCGTACACCGTTTGGTAGCGCTCGGCGTCTTCGCTCGTTTGCCCGTGCCCGTGCGCATCGCGGCGGATGTACGGTGGCAAGGGCATCTCGCCTAGCGCATCTAGCTCAGCCAACAAATCTTCTGTGCCATCAAAGCGCAATCGCGCATGGCCTTCCGTGTTTTTTTCCAGCACCTCCGCCGTGAACGGGGTAGGGCGGCCTTGGTTATCGAATAGCTCTATTTTTGTATTCGGTGGCAGTCGTTTGCCGGGGCGAACCATCGCCCACCACGTGGCATCGCGCGCGGGCTCGGTGAGCAGCATTTCCACCGCGCCACCGCCAACCCCTTTGCGTCCACGCAGACGGGCGGGGATGACGCGGGAATTGTTCATCACCAGCACATCACCGGCGCGCAGGAATTGCGGGAGGTCGGTGAATTGACGGTGGGCGAGCGTGCCCTCAGCCCTCTCTATATATAGCAGACGCGACCCATCACGGTCGGGAGCAGGTTTTTGAGCAATCAAATCAGGCGGCAGAATGAAGTTGAAATCAGCCGTTTTCAGGGGTTCCGCCTGATTTTCAGTGCTCACGGGCGGAATTGAGCCATTTTTTTGGAGAAAACGCGAGCATTGGGCAAATGAAGCGAAAGAAAAATAACACAAAAAACCAACAAAAATGTTGACGAATGTGAATAAGTGTCACTAAGGTGTTGCGCTGTGTGGCAAAGTGGGTTAAAGGTGTATCACGCAAACGATGTCAGACGATACGGTCAACATGCCTGTTTATTACAATTCGCTCTATCGACATGGAGTGGATGGCAAGCGGCGTGTGCAGGTGCCGGCCAAGTGGCGGCCGTCGCGGCCGGACGTGGAGTTTACTTTGATCGTGTGGCCGAAGTCGGCGCACGGCCCTTGCTTGCGGGTTTTGCCACCGGAGCAAATGAGCAACTTGATGGCGGACATTAATGCGATGAGCAATGACGACCCAAACAAGGTAGTGCTCAAACGCTTCATCGGCAGCGAGAGCGCGCAAGTGCCCTTGGACAAAGCGGGCCGAATTTGTTTGCCCGAGGAAATGGCGAAAGTCGCCAGTATTAAAAAGGACGCAGTGCTGGTAGGTTTGTTGGATCGATTTGAAATTTGGAACCCGACCCGTTACAGCGCCGTGCGCGGCGAAGACCAAGTGATGGCCGGCGCGGCCTTCACATTGATGGAGTAACGGCGGGTGAGAAGTGTTCTGCCATTCGGCAGGCGCCAAGGAGGTGGGTAACGTGGTGACCGGGGCAAGCGCCCCGGTCATCGCGGCCCCATTAATAAAATGAGGAAAAATTGGAAAAGCCGCTGCAAGCTGGCCTTCGTGCTGGCGGTGCTGTGCCTGTCGCCCATCGTCGCCCGGGCGTTTGTGCTGATCGGCCCAACGAACCCCTCAATTGCCTCACAGGGAAGACTGGCTAACGGTGCTGCCGCGGGCACTGCGGCGGTTCCTAACGCCAATTTGGGTGATCCCTTGGGTCGCCCCACTCCGGTGAAGGAGTTTAACCGGTGGAATTATCCCGAGTTGACCTACGCGTTTGACAGCACCTTCATCCGCTACTTTCGGGCACAATGGCATGGCGGCGGTCAGTAACGCGTTTACAGTGCTGAACGATTTCTTTGAGCCGGCGGACAAGGCATACACCAATGGTGTTAGTTCGATGAACCTAATCACGGAATACGATCAGCACTTTTCCACGTGGGAATTTAATCCCACAGCTAATGTCAACAGCGTGACAGATATGGAGTCCATCACGCTGGGGCTGCTGGTGAACCAGTTAGGGCTTAGGCAATCCGCACCGATACTGTTTTGTGATCCACGATGTAATCGGGTTACGCGGCGGCAGGTAACACGGGCACCTTCCAGGTGACCATGCGGAATTATGACCCGTACACCTATCAGCCCACGTCAGTGATAAACGGCGTGACGCACAGTTATTGGTTGTATAACAATAGCCCGGCCAACACTGCAAATATCACTATCTGGGATGCGGTGGAATACACGGTGGGCAGCGATAATCAGTACAGTGCAATCGCGGCGATTCGGGATGTGATTAATTTTGGTGGGCTGTCCTGGCCCTCGGTGGCGCCCACAGTTTTTCGCACACCGGGCGTGTTTTTTCGGCCGGATTACGCGGGGAATACTCGCCGGCCCCGCCCAATGTGGGAGGCAGGATTCGGGATAAGCCACGGCACACACTTGACCTTTGATGATGCGGGTGGATTGAAATATCTTATACCGTACAAATAACGTAGTGTTCGAGACGCTGGATGCTTCGGTGACATTGGTGACACGCCGCAAATATGAATCCTGTGTCGGCGTCGGCAGCGGGCGCTGTGCCCCCAAATTCACCCTTCCTTACCCCACAACGGCGTACCATTTCGGGGTTAATTGCGGGAGGGATTACGCCAGCGGCCGCGACGGGCGGTAGCGGTTCGCCCAAACCCAACCGGGCTGGTGGGTGGTGCAGCAGCAGGAGCGGTTTCGGCCAATGCCCTGCGAGGCGGAGTTAACAAGATCAAATTCACTTATCGCGCATTTGATTCGCTAATTGGGGCAGGATTACTTGCCCCATACAACAGTGTGGACGGATGTATTCATTACTAACGCCGTTGAAAATGCAGCAATGGTTCACGGAAGCCCGCCATATTTTTCGCAAGTGGTCTCTCGTACCACAACCATTCCAGATATTATTTTTATAGCAAATGATTTGGGTGTTATTGCGAACACGATTCCGGTCATCAATTTACCGGACACTACAGGTTGGACAACGCTAACCGCGCCCAATACACAACAGGGAGCCGTGGCATTAATGCAGGGACCTGGGACGATTCTACGTCCAGCGGCGGCGACGTCGATTCAATATATTTTCACTACGCGCGCACCTTTCCATCAAGTTGTTTGGACAGGAGAGCCTGGGATTGAGGGTAACTTTGTAACCCAATTTCAATGGGGATGGGTAACCAATACTGGGCCGGAAGATTTTGTGACGTTCCCGGAATCCGACATTACGCAAATGGAAGCCGTCACGGCTCCATCAGGCACACCGCCAACGATTGCCCATATTGATATTTTGAACGGAGCAACCGGTGAAATTAGAGCTGACGGAACAGTGAATCGATCGCTCGATACAATATATATTTACGGGTCGCGCACGGACACGGTCACGGAAATTCAAATAATAGATGGCGGCGGAACAACCATCGTGCAAAAGATTAATCCACGTTCATATATTATGAGCGACCAGCTGATTAAGCTGCCACCGGGAATTTTGTCCAGCACCTCTGAGAATGCGGTGGCGAGGTTAATCCGGTTAGTGAATCCACAAGGGGAAAGTGCGATATACGATTTTGCGGTTATCTCGGCGGGTGTTCCTTTGGTTCAAAGCACCCAGTATGACGGATTGCCTTTAAATACGCGGAAAAGCCTGCTGATTCGCGGTAGTGGCTTTACCACTGCGGCTGGGGCTTTCGCGAATCAGATTGAATTTTACGATGACAACAATGTAACAAATTATGAATTAGTGCTGCCAAATTACAATATTATTACCTCCCCGGATGATAATGCGAGTGGCAAAAAATGGACGGTGACGGACACAACAATATTTATCCCAGCAGATTATTTTTGGGATAACAATGTGACGTTTTACGGGAACAGAACAGGATTGATTAACACAGCAATTCGCAGTGATGGAAACAATACAGATGTAGCCGTGCATACGTTTGGTCGTAACATACGTGTGACGCGGTCGGATGGGGCACGTAGTCCCGCTCGGCCCAATGTTCATAAATTCACACACATTGGAATTGGTGGAGATCGGGCAGTTGTCGGCCAGACATGGCCAGTTATTAAAGAGGTGTTCACTACCGCAACTATTCCAACTTTAATTTCTACTGATGATGCCAACCGGACTTGGGTGCGGGGAAATGATGCAGATATCCTTACAATTCGAGGTACTGGGTTAGATTTGGCTCTTATCCATTTATTTTGTGGATGGAGATGGAAACCTAATTCAGTCAACCGATAATAACGGTCTTCCCCCCCGGGCCTTAAGTCTAAGAAACACAGTGGAAACGAGTGCGTTGGCGGCCGGGGTTTCACTGCAAGCATGGCCAGCCGGCGGATTGGACGGTTTTGAATTGACGATTCGTCCAACAACTTTCGGAATTAACGGGAATGCATTATTTGATACTCAGGCGGGAACTAACTTGAGCCCTCGCCGGCGGGTGGTAATCAGAACTCCATTTGGGACGGCGATTGGGCCGCCGGGAAGTTACCTGTTTATCCAAAACTGATGCGTGAAAGATTTTTATCATGTGCCTGTTTTGGGAGATGCTGTTCTTGAGGGTTTGAGAGCGCATGAAGCGGGTCGTTTTGCGGATGGGACGCTGGGTGGGGGTGGTCATGCCGAATTAATTTTGAAAGCCAGTGCTGGGAACTGGCTTGGGGGAAGCGATCGGGATGGCGCGGCTGTGGAGGCTGCGTCGTCCCGGCTCGCGCCCTACGCAGATCGAGTGGAGATTAGGCGAGGCAAATTCAGTGACTTATTGAAATGGATTGAGGCGGGAACGTTGGACGGGATTTTGTTGGATTTAGGGGTGAGTTCGCCTCAATTGGATGAAAAAGAACGAGGGTTTAGTTTGCAACAGGAAGGCCCGTTGGACATGAGGATGGATAAAACGCAAATGGAAACTGCTGCCGACTGGGTTAACACCCGGCCGGAATCTGAGTTGGCAGATTTGTTTTGGCGCGACGGCGGTGAGCGTCAGTCACGAAAAATCGCGAAGGCAATTATTTATTCAAGGAAAGATTCGGAAATAAAAACAACAACACAATTAGCTGCGTTGGTGGAAAAGGCTTGCCCACGATTTGGGCGCAAGGTGCATCCGGCGACACGTGTGTTTCAGGCATTGCGAATTGCGGTGAATGATGAACTGAATGAATTACGGGAAGGCTTGCCGAAGGTTTGCAGTTTGATCAAACCGGGAGGTCGTTTGGCGGTAATCACATTTCATTCTGGGGAGGATCGGATAGTAAAAAAATTTGGGAGAGAAGAGGCGCGTGACTACGACGTGCCGGGGGAAGAAGATGTGCCGGACATGCGGGTGCCAAGGCCGGCACGCATGCGTTGGGTTAATCGTAAAGCCATTCGCGCGAGTGAATGTGAATTGGAGGCTAACCCACGTGCGCGCAGCGCGCAGTTGCGGGTGCTTGAAATGATAGGGGAATGAAAGGCGAACAATGAAGGAAAATCCATTCATTCAAAAATTGGTGTGCGGGATCGGAGTTCTTACAATGGCTGCACAGGCAGCGATAGGTCCTAGTGGCGAAGTTTTTACTTTGGGCGGCGAATTGCCCGGACATCAGAGCAATCCACATTTGTCATTTAACTATGACGGGGGTTTTGTGGTTTGGGAGCATGTTTCAAAAATTAGCAACGGTGCGCGGATTCTTGTACAGCCAATGAATGTGTTGATGGAGCACAATGGTTCGCCGGTTCGCGTGAGTGAATCTACTGTGCGCGATAATGAAAAAAAACCTAAGGTGTGTGTGATGCCGAATGGCGGTGCAGTGGTGGTTTGGGAGGCGGGTCCGCGTAAGGCACGGAATGTATACGTTAGATTTTTAGATATGTCGGGAAGGCCGCTGGGGGGAGCTAAAATTGTAAATTCGTTTAAGCGCGGCAATCAAGATAATCCGAGTGTTGCGGTGAATCAAAAGGGTGATGTTTGGGTTGCGTGGGAAAGTCAATATCAAGATGGCGCTGCAAATGGGGTTTATGCACGCCGATTTAATGCACAAGGTATTATGGTTGGTTCGGAAATTCAAGTGAGTCAGACCATTAAATGGAATCAGTTTAATCCTGATATCACTACTTTGAAAAATGGAAATTTCGTGATTGCGTGGGTGAACGAAGTGGAGCACGGCAAGCAGCTCGCCATGGCTGGCACCGGTACCTATGGCCAAGCCGGTGCGGGGGAAAGCATGAAACAAGTGAGCGTTTCGTTTATGCGTAGTCGTGTTATGGGGCGAATTATTGATGGGACCGGAAGACTTTTGGGAAACGAATTCCGTGTTGATGGGGGACAGGCGCTCTGCTCGAATCCTGATGTTGCGGGAACTGCGGGTGGTGGATTCGCGGTCGCGTGGGAAGAGCTAAACGAAAGTGGGCTTGGGATGGGGCAGGATGTATATTCACGACGTTTTAGTGTGAATGGGCAACCCACAAGTGAGCGCCAGCAACACAATAAATTTGTGGGCGGGGATCAGGTAAATCCATCACTGGCAGTGACTGAAGATGGGGTGTTAGTCGTTTGGGCCTGTGGTTCTAACATAAATCAAGGCGAAGAGATTCATGGTCGTTTGCTATCGGGGGGCGCAGAAATGCGCATCAATACACAAGTGCTAAACCGGCAGTACATGGCAGCGGCTGCAGGAAATGGAAAAGGAAACCTGATGGTTGTCTGGGCGGATGTGGTGAGCCCGGTTAGTATTATATTAAAGGCAAGGCGGTTCACAACTGCGAATCCGTCGACGAATTTGGCTGCCGGTTCTGATGTGGTCGGAGGAGGGCAAGGTCCAAAAAAAATTGTATTAGTTGCCCAAAAAGAAAAAAAAGGTCCAGGTAGAACATCCATGAGGGTGAAGAACGAACAGGCATTGGGCAATATAGTTATAAAGCATGAGAGTGAAATAACAGAAGCAGTGCGCACTTCAACAGCTTCAGCCAAGGCTGCCGCGAACGCGGTGCGAAATGCGGCAAGCCAAAATTCTAGTTCACAACAAACGAGAAGTGCAGCGGAGATAAATGCTCCGCAAGTCGCGATTGCTGTGGCGCGTCCGGTGAATGCTCAAGTTTCGCGACCATCAGAAAACCAAGGGAATGGGATCCAAAATACATTCAGAGAGGTAAGTCCAAGTTTTGGTATGCACACAGGCGGCAGTGCAGGTTTAGGGGGAGCGGGGCGGGTAAGTACCATGCGACGTCCGGTTTCAATTCGAATCGGATCACAAGGCAATGTAGTGTCACGATCGCCAGTGTCTCCGGGATTTACACAACAGGCGGCTGGAAGCGTGAAAATCGGAATTCAGAGTTCGACCGGTGGGCGCGCGCCAGTTTCAATAGCCACAACTCAGGCAGCGCGAAATACGCTGTTATCGTCGGCCCGCACCTATACCGGAGCTCGAAGATTGGGAACAATGCGTCAGGCGCCAAATATCCGAAGTCGTCCAATGATTTCATCGACGGCAAGTCGGGCTGCGAATAATGTACAAAATAGATTGTCTAATGGAAGTAACAATCAGGGTGTTTTCGCTCCGAACGTTGCTAGAAGTCCAATCACACAAGCGAGGCCAAATGGTTATTCTGGAACTTCGCTGGGTCGCAATATTTCTGGAAGAAATTTAGGCCAAATATTCAGGGGAGGATCTACAGCCGCAGAAAGGCGGATTCAAGAAATACGCACAAAGGCAAATGAAGGCACGGATCAAGCACAGCAAAATCGAAAAATCCCCCTTCCATCTTCAGTGACCCTGCAAAATGGGCGGGTAAATTTGAGGTTTAACAGTAGACCAGGAAGCCGATATGTAGTCGAAATGTCAAACGACAAGAACAACTGGAGAGCGGTCGGCAGGACGCAAGTGGGCACGGGGAGTATAATGAACGTGCCAATTCAATCTAATGGGCAGCGTTTCATTCGTGTTGTGCCGCGTGATTAGTGTGGAATGGGAATAAGAATGAATCGAAAACGTAAAACAATATCCGTACGCTTCGGGCCTGCGCTCAAGGCGGTGTTAATTTGTCTCGTCACCTGCAGCCTCGGCTTGGGGTATGTTTGGCAAAAGAAACAAATCAACGACCTCGGCGCGCAGATTAAGGAGAACGAAAACAAGCTGGAGGATTTGCGGCGCGAAAACAAACGCCGCGGCGACACGCTGGCGTATTTGATGAGTCCGCAGGAGTTGGACGCGCGCTTGCGCCAACTCGGGCTGGATCTCGAGGTGCCGCGACCGGAACAAATCGTGGTGCTGGTTGACGCGAAGACCAAAGCGGACCTAACGACGGCCGTTACGTACGGCCAGTCGCTAGGCCCTTCCTCCAGCCGAGGAGTGTGAATGGAGGAAAAAAGCACCATACAGAATCGCAAAGGAGCCCGGCGCTGGCTTTTCTTTTTTGCCGCCGTGATGCTGCTTTCTTTCGGCGCGCTCGGCTATCGCCTCATTGATCTCCAAGTGCTGCGGCACGATGAGCTGCAATCATCTCGCGCGCGACAATACTATTCGCACCCTCATCCGCGAACCGCGGCGGGGCGACATCCGCGACATCCGCGGTAACCTGCTCGCCACCAGTTTATTTGTGAAAACCATCTGCGCAGATCCAGCGCTCATTGGCCAGTGGCATCCTCATGTGGCGCACGCCTTGGCGCCCATTTTGGATTTGGATGAACAAGCCTGAGCCAGCGACTCAAACCACAAATGATGCTCAATGAACAGGGCATCCTTCGCACTAATCGTTACGTCGTCCTCAAGCGCAAAGTGCCGCGCGAACTGTGGGAGCAGGCAGCCGGTGCATTGCGCGATATGGGATTGGGATTGGACGAATCCAAGTTCAACCGCAAACAGCGTCTTGCGTTCCGGAGTCTTGCGGCGGCAATCGGTTTTTGCCGATCGCAAGGAAGATCAGTTGCGCGTGTACCCCGGCAAACATCACGCAGCGCACGTGCTCGGTTTTGTTGGCGGCGTTGACCATCGCGGCAAGGAAGGCATCGAGCGCGTGCTCGATAGCAAACTCGTGGGCTCCCGCGGCTGGCGTGTCACCGAAACCGATTCCCGCAAGCGGGAAGTAGTCGCGCTCCGCCAGCAGGATGTTGCCCCGCGCAACGGGCTGCACGTCGTGCTCACCATCGATTCCGGCGTGCAACACATCGTCGAGGCCGAGCTCGCCAAGGCGATGGCCAAGCATCAGCCGCTCGGCATCACCGCCATCGTCGTGCGGCCCAAGGACCGGCGCCATCGTGGCCATGGCCAACCTGCCCGATTTTGACCCCAACGCCCCCGGCATCGCCAAGCCGGAAACCCGCCGCAACCGCGCGGTTACCGACACCGCCGAGCCCGGCTCCACCTTTAAAATCGTCCCCGTCGCCGCCGCGCTCAACGAACGGATCGTTAGCCTCTGCCTCCACGTTTCATCTGCGAAAACGGATCGTTCCGATACGCCGGGCGCGTGTTGCGCGACCACCACGCGTACGGAAGCCTTACGGTCAAAGCCATCATCACCAAGTCCTCCAACATCGGCGCGGCCAAGGTGGGCCTTCGCCTCGGCGCGCCGCGTTTGCACGCTTATATGCAGCGGTTTGGTTTCGGTGCCCGCTCGCGAATTAGTTTGCCCGGTGAGGTGCGCGGCACGGTGCATCCATTAAAAAAATGGAACAAACTTTCCATCACCCGCGTGCCGATGGGCCACGAGGTAGCGGCTACGCCTTTGCAAATGGCGATGATGATGAGCGCCATCGCCAATGGCGGAAAGTTGATGCGGCCGATGGTGATGGATCATCTCGAGAATGACCGCGGGCGGGTGGTAGTGCAGTATCATCCCGAGCCCGTGCGGCAGGTGGTTTCGCCCGAAGCCGCGCGCGCCATCACCGAGGCACTCAAGACCGTGCCCCAACCCGGCGGCACCGCCAAGCGCGCCGCGCTCCAATACTACACCGTCGCCGGCAAAACCGGCACGGCGCAAAAAGCCGGACGCGGTGGTTATCTGCCCGGCAAATACTACGCCTCCTTCGTGGGGTTTTTCCCCGCCGACGCGCCGGCGTTGTGCATCCTCGTTTCGATGGACGAACCGAAGGGCGACTACTACGGCGGACTCACCGCCGCGCCGGTCTTCAAGGCCATCGCCGAGCGCACCGCCGCATATCTCGGATTGAAGCCGGACCTCGTGCAACAGGGTTCGATAGTTTCCGGCAACAGACCCCAACCGCGTTGAGTCATGACCGGCACTGAGTTGCTCCACTGATTTGCCGCACGAACTCGTGCGCGGCCAGCTCGACTTCGACCATCACCGGCCTCGCGTACGATTCCCGCCGAGTCACTCCCGGCACCGCCTTCATCGCGTTGCCCGGCACACGCGTGGACGGCCACGACTTCGCCGCCACTGCCATTGGACTGGGCGCATCACTTATCATCACCGGCCAGCCCTGTCGAATTGCCCGGCGAAACCGCAATCGTCCGTGTCGAAAATCCGCGAGCGGCAATGGCCCAACTGGCCGCGCGTTTTCACGGTGAACCAGCCGCCAAACTTCACCTCATCGGCATCACCGGCACCAACGGCAAAACCACCGTCGCCTTCCTCGTGCGCGAACTGCTGCGCGGCGCGGGCCGTCGCTGCGGCCTCATCGGCACGGTGGAGTACGACCTCGGCGACCGCGTCATCCCCGCCGCCCGCACCACGCCGGAGTCACTCGAGCTGCACGCGTACTTCGCGGGAATGGTCCGCGCCGGGTGCGAACTCTGCGTGATGGAAGTCAGCTCGCACGCCCTCGCGCAGCACCGCGTGGCGGGTCTTGAGTTTCAAACCACCGCCTTCACCAATCTCACTCAGGATCATCTCGATTACCACGGCGATATGGAGCAATACTTTGCCGCCAAGCGAACGCTCTTTGCTCAACAACCCGACGATGGTCAGCGTCTCGTCAATGCTGACAGTCCCTTCGGCCAACGCCTCGCCGGCGAATTTTCCGCCACCACTTTTGGCGAAGTCGATTCCGATTTACAAATCACCCAACTCAAATTGGGCCAGCAACAAAGCGAATTCACTTTTGACGGCGTTGACTTTACGATGCCGCTTATCGGTCGCCACAATGTTTCCAATGCCGCTGCCGCCTTGGGCATCGTTCGCGCCACGGGAATGGAGTTGGCCGAAAGCGTCTCCGCTGCTCGCAAATCTGCCGCCGGTGCCCGGGCGGCTTGAGTCTTTGAACGAAGGCCAGCCCTTCGCGGTTTATGTGGATTACGCCCACACCGATGATGCTCTGCGCCAAGTGCTCACCACGCTGCGCGAAATTACGCCGGGCAGTTTGCGCGTGCTCTTTGGCTGTGGCGGAAACCGCGACACTGGCAAGCGCCGCAAAATGGGCGAAGCCGCCGCCGCCTTGGCGGATGACATTCTCATCACCACCGACAACCCGCGCCGCGAAAATCCGCATCTCATCGCCGAACAAGTCGCCGAAGGCTGCCCGGGAAAGGGCCGTATCGAGCTGGACCGCGCGCGAGCGATTGACGAAATTCTCCGTGAAGCCAAAGCGGGCGACACCGTTCTCATCGCCGGCAAAGGCCACGAAACTTATCAGGAAATCGAAGACATCGTGATGCCGTTCGACGACCGTCAACAAGCACGCGCCGTGCTCGCCGCATTGCACGAAGGCCACTGATGGAACCTCGACCGCTCCAATTCGTAATCGAGGCCTGCGGCGGCCAACCGCGCGGCATCGATCCCGCCGTAAAATTTCAGCGTGTGTGCACCGATACCCGCAAGCTCCAACGTGGCGATTTGTTTGTGGCATTGCGTGGTGAAAATTTTGATGGCAACCAATTCGCCGCCGCCGCCATCGCGGCTGGAGCGGTGGCGGCGGTTGTGGATTCGCCCTGCGATGCGCCTTCATTGGTTGTGCCCGACACCCGCCTCGCGCTCGGCCAACTGGCGGCCGCCCATCGCGCGGAAATGGACGCCACGATTTTTGGCATCGCCGGTTCCAACGGCAAAACGTCCACCAAAGAAATGCTCGCCGCAATCCTGCGGGCACAAATGGAAACGCTCCACAGTGAGGCCAGTTTCAATAATGACATCGGCGTGCCTACTACGCTGTTGTCCATCGAGCCGCACCATCGCGCGGCGGTGCTGGAGTTGGGCACCAACCATCCGGGCGAACTGGCGCCGCTCGTCAAAATGGCCGCGCCGCAATTTGGACTGCTCACCGGGATTGGGCGCGAACACTTGGAATTTTTCGGAAACCCTTGAAGGCGTCGCGCGTGAGGAGGGCGTGCTTGGCGAATTGTTGCCCGCCGGTGGAAAACTTTTTCTGTATGGCGACGACGATTGGAGTCAATCAATAGCTGAACGTAGCAACGCGCCGGTGATCACTGTGGGTTTCGGCGAAGCCAACGACTGGCGCGCGGACAATGTGCAAGTGACCGAAAATGGCACGCATTTTGATGTGCGCGCGCCAACCGAGGAATGGAACGGCGAATACACCACGCCGCTGCTCGGTCGCCACCAAGCGGCCAACGCCACGCTTGGCATCGCGGCGGCGGCGGGAGTTGGGTGTCAATCGCGAGACCATCGCGCGCGGTTTGGCCGAATGTCCCACGCCGGCAATGCGTTTGCAGTTGAGAGAAAAAAACGGCGTGCGCTGGCTGAACGACGCCTACAACGCCAACGCCGATTCCGTTGCGGCCGCGCTGGAAACGCTGGCCAGTTTGGAGGTGAAGGGAAAACGCTACGCCGTGCTGGGCGACATGGCTGAGTTGGGCGAACACGCCTGAACCGGCGCATCGCGAGGCCGGCGAGCGAGCGGCGGTCGACGGTGGATGGCTTGATCGCCGTGGGCGCGAACTGGCCGCCATCACGGCGGTGCCGCCGCGATTGAGGCGGGTTTGGCCAAGGCCGAAGCGGTGGCCGGATGCCGAAGCGAGCGGCATGCGTTGTTGCGCGAATGGCTGCAGTCGGGTGATGCGGTGTTGCTGAAGGCGTCGCGCGCGGCGCGATTGGAGCAATTGGAAGATTTGATTTAAGGGAGGATGTTTTATTATTTAAGCCAATTACCGGAATGGCTGGTGGCAAACGGGCACGCTCAATGGGGCGACTGGCTCTCGCCGCTGCGCGTGTTCCAGTACATCACCTTTCGCGGCGCGGGCGCAGCGGTGACGGCGCTGGTGCTGTGCTGGCTGCTGGGGCCGATGGTCATCCGCTGGCTGCAAGCGCATCGGCGTGCGGCAGGAATACGAAGACCGCGCGCGCGAGGACGGCAAGATGACCGACGGCGTTTCCAAACGCGGCGTGCCCACTATGGGCGGGCTGCTCATCGTGGGCGTGATCGATCTCTCGGCGCTGTTGTGGGCGCAGTGGAATCCGCTGGTGACGCTTACTTTGCTTTCGATGTTGGTGCTGTGTCTGCTGGGTTTTTACGATGACTACTCAAAAATCACGCGCCAAAATAGCGAGGGCCTCACGGAAAAAGTGAAGCTCATTGTGCAGTTTATTCTCAGCGCAACTATCGCCGTGTATCTGTGGCGATTGGCGGAAACGCGCCAACTCATTACCGATGTGATGGTGCCGTTTCTGAAAGATCCCATTCTTTCCGGGCCATCGGCCACAATGGTTTTTTCGTGGGCGGCGGTGGTGGGGGTGGTCATTACCGTGTGCGCGATCATGGGCAGCTCCAACGCGGTGAACTTCACCGACGGCCTCGATGGGCTTGCGATCGGTAGTGTGCTGATTGTGTCGATGGTTTTTTATGTGTTCACATACATCGCCGGCCACGTGGAATTGGCGCGCGAGTTGTACGTACCGGCGGTGTCCGGCGCGGGCGAACTTTCGGTGGTGTGCGCGGGAATGATGGGCGCGTGCCTCGGGTTTCTATGGTTCAACTGCTTCCCCGCGCGCGTGTTTATGGGCGACACCGGCTCGCTGGCGCTGGGCGGCTCGCTCGGCATCATTGCCGTGCTGATTCATCAACCTTGGGTGCTGGTCATCGCCGGCGGCATTTTTGTGCTTGAGGCGGTGTCGGTCATCCTCCAGCGCGGCTGGTTCAAATGGACCCGCATTCGCACCGGCGAAGGTCGCCGCATATTTTTGAAGGCCCCGTTGCATCATCATTTTCAGGAAAAAGGCTGGCACGAAAACCAGGTGGTCGTGCGGTTTTACATCATCGGCATCCTCTTCGCCGTGCTCGCATTGGCTACGCTGAAACTGCGCTGACCCATGGACTGGGCAAAGCAAAAAGTTTGCGTCATCGGCCTTGGCCGCAGCGGTGTGGCGGCAGCGGAATTGTTGCTGCAACATGGCGCGGCGGTCACCGCGGTGGACACCGCCGACTCGCCTGCGTTACGACAAATCGCCGCCGCCCTCACCGTCAAAGGCGCAACTTGCCAGCTTGGCGCGAGTGAGATTCCGATGCCTTCGACCTCGCCGTCATCAGCCCCGGCGTGCGGTTGGATCTTCCATTGGTCGCCAAGTCTCCGCGCGCGGGGTGTGCCGGTTTGGGGTGAGTTGGAACTGGGTTGGCAATTCACCAAATGCCCCGCCATCGCCATCACCGGCACCAATGGCAAAACCACCACCACCGAATTGGTCGCTTCACTGCTCGGCCAAGCGCAGCGCCGCACCGTGGCCGCCGGAAACATCGGAACGCCGCTTTGCGCCGTGACTGCCCAGTCGCGCGCGCTTGATGCGGTGACACTTGAGGTCAGTTCGTTCCAACTTGAAACCATCGCTGACTTTCGTCCCGCCATCGGCGTGTTGCTCAACCTCGCGCCGGACCATCTCGACCGGCACGGTTCGATGGAAAATTATATCCGCGCCAAGGCGCGCTTGTTTGAAAATCAAAAGCCCTTCGACCACGCCATCGTGCAGCTCGAGGCTTTGCGTGAATTGGAAAAACTCAATCTCGTTCCGTCTTCCAAACTGATCACTTTCAGTGCCACCGATGCCGAAGCCGATTTATACTTGGATCGCAGCTTGCTCGTGAGCCGGTTGCCCGACTGGGCCGGCCCGTTGCTAGACCTTGACGAATGCTCGCTCGATGGCCTGCACAATGCCGAGAATCTTTTGGCCACGCTCGCGGTGGGGCGTTGCCTGAAAATTTCCGTGGCCGAAATGAAAGCCGCGCTCAGCGCCAGCCGCGCCGGACCGCACCGTTGCGAGTTCGTCACCGAAATTGAGGGCGTGCGTTTTGTGAACGACTCCAAAGCCACCAACGTGCACGCCTTGTGCAGCGCGTCTGCGTGCAATGCCGGCGGGCGATTCGCCCAAAAATATCTGGCTCATTGCCGGCGGGCAGGACAAGGGGCTGGATTTTCACGCCGCCGGGCCGGAGATTGCCAAGCGTGTGAAGGGTGCGTTTCTAATTGGCGAGGCGCGGAAGCAGATTAGTGCTGCTTGGGCGCCTATTTTCCCCTTGCGAATTGGTGGCAAATTTGGTAGAAGGATTGGCAGAAGCAAGGAGGAAAGCTGTTCCCGGAGATGTGGTTTTGCTGTCACCGGCTTGTGCCAGTTTTGATATGTTTGACAGCTATGAACATCGGGGCCGCGCGTTTTGCCAATTGTTGGCGGAGCTTGGCGCGGACACCCGAACCGGCGTTTGAACGCCGCAACCGCTCCGGGAAGAAACCTGAATGGCGTGTGACTGTTCACACGCTGTCGACAAGTTTTTCACAATGGGTTTGGCGGGCCATCCTCCTTGCTGTTAACTAATGCCTCGCCTGCGGGCGTGGGAGACAAAGGAGGTGTCAGACCCGAAGTCCGGGTTTCCACTAATAAAAAAGGAGAGAGTTATTATGAAGGAAACCAATCCAATCATTCCGCCGGGATTAAACTTTGAAGGTGCAAGCCGCGGCCGATCCAATATGCGAATGGCCGTCATCGTCGTAGTGCTGCTGCACGTGGCGCTGTTCACCGGCATTCTGTTCAACGCGTGCAAACAAAAGGACGAAGCCGCCGAAGGCCTCAAATCCACCGCCGAGCAAATGGCCGAAATCGCCGGCCCGGCCCCAACGATAAAATCCGAATCGCTGCCCGATCCGGTACCCACGCCGCCGATTGGCAGTGGCAGCGTTCAATCCACCGCCGATCATTGGCAGCAACCCGCCACTCGCAACTGGCGGCGGTTTCGAATCGACAGGTCGTGCCGCTGCCGATCTGAAACGAATACCGCAATTCCCCCAACCATCCCGCCGCCACCGGTCACGGGCACCACGGAGCACGCGGTGGCCAAGGGCGACTCGTTTTATTCCATCGGCCGCAAGTACGGCGTGGGCATGAACGCGGTGGCCAAGGCTAATCCGAACATCATTCCCACGCGATTGCGGATCGGTCAGAAGATCATCATTCCCGCCGCGACGCCAGGCCGGTGGTTGCGATGCCCGTACGCCGATGCGCCCAACGTTCACACCGTGAAACGCGGCGACACGCTTGGCCACATCGCGCTCAAGTATCGGACCAAGGTTGCCAACCTCAAATCGGTCAACGGGTTGACTTCGGACTTTCTCAAGATTGGCCAGAAACTCACCGTGCCAATGAGAACCTCCGCACCGCCCGCGCCCGTTCCCACGGCGGCCCCGGCATTATCGCCGACCACCGGACTGCCGATTAGCGTGCCGGCACCGCCCATCGCGGTGGGGCCATCGAGCAGCAGCGTGGTGTCGCCTCCGCCCGCGGAGTAAGGGTGGCCATCGAGCCGCCATGCGGTACGCCACCACCATTCTGGCATTTTGCGTAGCCGGCCTTTTGGCGCTGGGCATGGTGATGCTCTATAGTGCCGGCATGGCCACCGACGGCGCGCGCTATCTAACCATGCAGCTGGTTTGGGGCGGGCTCGGGCTCGGCGTTTGCTTTGCCGCCACTTCCATTGATTATCGGATTCTGCAACGCTTTGCGCTGCCGCTCTTTATCGGGACGCTGGTGTTGCTGGTGCTGGTTTTGATTCCCGGCATCGGCATCAAGCTCAATGGCGCGCGCCGGTGGTTTGACCTGGGGCCGATGAATTTTCAACCCTCGGAGCTGGCCAAAATCACGATGCTCATTGCCATCGCGGCGTGGGCGGATGTGCATGTTAAGAAAATGCGCGAGTTTCGTCACGGGCTGCTTTTGCCCGGCGCGTTCATTGCCCTTACGTTGGGGTTGATTTTTCTGGGGCCGGATTTTGGCACCACCATGCTGCTGGCCACGGTGTGCTGCATTCTGCTTGTTTGTTGCGGGCACTCACTGGAAATATCTCATCCCGCCAATGGGCGCGGGCGCGGCGGCCATCACCGTGGCCATCATGAATGATCCCCTGCGCATGAAGCGCATCACGGCTTTTTTGCATCCCGAACAGCATCGGGAGGACACGGGATTTCAGGCGTATCAGGCCATGCTCGCGCTGGGCTCGGGCGGCTCCACAGGTTTGGGGCTGGGCAATGGCCGGCAGAAACTTGGCTTTGTGCCGGAGCATCACACGGATTTCATTTTCTCCGTCATTGGCGAAGAGCTGGGCGTGGTGGCCAGCTTGCTGGTGGTGCTGGCGTTTGCGGCGATTGTCATTTGCGGATTATACATCGCGTGGAATTCGCGCGATCGGTTTGGGATGATTCTCGGCACGGGCATCACGTTTCTGATTGGCTTGCAGGCGTTCATTAACATCGGCGTGGTGACCAGTGCGCTGCCGAACAAGGGTTTGCCGTTGCCGTTTATCAGCTATGGCGGGTCGAGCTTGGTGATGATGCTTGGCAGCGTGGGGGTGCTGCTCAGTATTGCCAGCCGCGCGGGCGAATCGCCGCCGGAAAAAACCAAGAAGCGCGAGCCGGTTCACGAACCCCAGGAACTTCTGCCGGACAGCTCCCTGATGGCACCTCACGTGGCCATTGCGTGTGGCGGCACCGGCGGCCATTTTTTCCCCGGCGTGGCGGTGGCGCGCGAGCTGCAACAATCCGGCGCGCGTGTGACGCTGGTGGTTTCCGAAAAACCCGTGGATCAGCAAGCCGTTGCCACCGTGCCGGATATTCCACATTGGCGCGTGCCGGCCGTGGGATTTAGCGCGCGTCATCCCATTCGTTTTCTGCTCGGCTTGCGCGCGGCGATGAAAACTGTGCGGCGGCATTTTGAAAGTGATCCCCCCCAAGCGGTGCTCGCGATGGGCGGGTTTACTGCCGCCGCGCCCATTTGGAGCGGGCGTCGCCTGGGCGCGGCAACGTTTCTTGCATGAGTCCAACGCCATTCCCGGCCGCGCCAATCGTTTACTGGCGCGGAGTGCGGATGAAATTTTCGTCGGCTTCGAGGCGGCGACCCAACATTTTCGGGGCCGCGCAACCGTCACCGGCACGCCGGTGCGCGAGGCGTTTCGCAAACAATCCTCAAGCGATAAGCCGTTGCTGCTCATCACCGGTGGCAGCCAAGGCGCGCACGCCATCAATCGATTGGCGATGGAAGTCAAATTCACCGAAGTGCCCATCGTCCATATTTGCGGCGCGGATGATTTTGACGCGGTCAAAGCCGCCTGCGCCAAACACTCGCCTCAAGCCGAAGTGCATGCGTTTGTTGAGGAAATGCCCTCAGCACTGGCCCGGGCCTCGGTGGTGATTAGTCGCGCGGGGGCGTCATTCTTGGCGGAGCTGGCGGCGGCGCGGGTGCCGGCGATTTTGATTCCGCTGCCCAATGCCGCCGACGACCATCAGCGCGCCAATGCCCGCGTGGCGGGGCAGGGCGGAGGGGCGATTGTTTTGGAGCAGAGCGAAACCACTCCCGAAGGTTTGGCCAAAGTCGTTCGTGAGTTGATGAATGACGAGTCGCGCCTCAAAAAAATGTCTGAAGCGATGGGCGCGCTCGATGCGCCCGAGGCGGCGCGGTGCATTGCCGGGCGCATTCTTGCGCGCTTGGGATAACGTGCCGTGGACAAACCGCGCCGCAGCCTCTAAACCATCCGCCGTATGAAACGACTGAACCGCGAGGAGATGGCCCAATGGCTGACGGAGGCGACGCCAGGCGCGCCGGTGTATCTCGTGGGTATCGGTGGCTGCGGGATGAGCGGGCTGGCGCATTTGTTGCTGGACGCGGGCTTTGCGGTGCACGGGTCGGATTTGCGGGAGAATGCGGAGGTGCGGCAGTTGCGCGAACGCGGCGCGGAAATTTTCATCGGCCACGCGCCGGAACAACTCATCAACGTCCGGCCCGGCCTCGTGGTTTACAGCTCGGCCATCCGCACGGACAACCCGGAACTGGCCGCCGCCGAAGCAGCAGAGCCTTCCCGTGGCGCGCCGCGCGGTATTGCTCGCGGCGCTGGCGCATCGGCGGCGCGGCGTTTGCATCGCGGGGATGCACGGCAAATCCACCACCACCGCTTTGCTTGCGCACGCGCTGGAGGCGCTCGGCGCGCAGCCGGGCTACGCGGTGGGCGCGTTGGCGCCGCAACTGGGCCGCCACGCGCGATTCAGTGCGAATGGCGCGGACGATTCGTTTTTTGTGGTGGAAGCCGACGAGAGCGACGGCACGCTGCGCGAGTTTCATCCGCGCCAATCCATTGTGTTGAACATCGACGAGGAGCATCTTGATTTTTATTCCAACTTCGAGGCGGTGTGCAATGAGTTCAGCATCTTCGCGGCGCAGACGAGTGGCACGTTGTTTTATTGCGCGGACGACTCAAGGCTGGCAGATTTGTACAGTGGGCAGCCGCAGGTCGTGACCTTTGGCTTTGATACCACGGCCGATTATCGCGCCGAGATTCAGCCTGATCACAGCTTCATCGTGTGGCGGGGCGAGGCGCGGTTGGGCGAATTTACAATCCGTTTGTTTGGCGAGAAAAACGTTTCCAACGCGGTGGCGACGATTGCATTTTTACATCACAACGGATTTTCGGCGGCGGAGATTGCCAACGCGGTCGCTGGCTTTCACGGCGTGGAACGGCGGCAACAGGAAATTTTTCACGATGAGCGCTTTCGCATTTTTGATGATTACGGGCATCATCCACGGGAAATCACCGCCACGCTGCGAGCCATCAAGGAACAATGCGGCGGCCGATTGGTGGTGGCGTTTCAGCCGCATCGTTATTCGCGCACGCAACATTTGCTCAGCGAATTCGCGGAGAGCTTTGGCGATGCGGATTTGTTGTGGGTCACGGAAGTGTACGCCGCCAGCGAAACGCCCATTGCGGATGTGAACGGCCAGCGACTGGCGGCGGCCATCAGCAATCAAGGGCAACCGGCTGGCTACGTGGCCTCGCTGGAGGTGCTGCGCGAAAAGATGCGTGCGGCGTTGCTGCCGGGCGATGTGGTGGTTTTCATCGGCGCGGGCGACATCACGCGCGTGGCGTACGAATTGGCGGGAGATTTGAAACGATGAGCGGCCAAACTTATTTCGAAGCGTTGCGATCCCAACTGAGTGAAGCCTCGCGCGTGGCGGAGAATGAGCCGCTGGCCAAGCGCACTACTCTCGGCGTGGGCGGCCCGGCCGAAATTTTTATTGAACCCTCCAGCGAGGCGGATCTCGCGATCGCGCTGCGCCATTGCGCGGCAAATGATCTGCCGGTGTTTGTGCTGGGGCGCGGTTCGAATTTGCTGATTCGTGATGGCGGTATTCGCGGCGTGGTGGTGAGTTTGCAAAGTGAATTTTTTTCGCGCATTGAAGTGCGCGGCAGGGAACTCCACTGCGGCGCGGGTGCGCGCCTCAAGCACGTGGCCAATGCCGCGCGCGATGCGGGCTTGGCGGGGTTGGAATTTCTCGAGGGAATTCCCGGATGCGTCGGCGGTGCGCTGCGAATGAATGCCGGCGCGATGGGAACGATGACTATCGAGGCGGTGGAGCGCGTGCGTTTCATGGGCAGCGATGGGAGAGTGGAGGAACGCCCGGCGGCGGAAATGGCGGCGGTGTATCGGAGTTGTCCCGTATTGCGTGACACCATTGCCCTCGGCGCGGTGCTGCGCGGTGAGCCTGCCGAGCCGGAAGAGGTGCGGTCGCGGATGGAGGATTTTCGTATGCGCCGCACGTCTACTCAGCCGCACTATCGCAGCGCGGGGTGCATGTTCAAAAATCCCGCCGAAAAACCGGCCGGCCAACTCGTGGACGAGTGCGGGCTGAAAGGGCATCGCGTGGGCGGCGCGAGTGTTTCGCATGTGCACGGCAATTTCATCATCAACGACGGTGGCGCAACTGCTAGCGACGTTATTGCGCTCATAGAGCAAGTGCGCGCGCTAGTACTTAAAAAAACAGGGATCGAGATGCAGATTGAAGTGCAAATCGTCGGCGAATAATCCACGCGGCGGCGTCTTTTGGATTGTTAATAAACCTGTTTTTTGTATACTCGGAGCAAGGAGGTTTGGCAAATCAGTTCCACATCACCGTCATGGCCGGAGGGCCGGGCGCGGAACGGGAGATTTCATTGCGCTCGGGAGTGGCCGTGCAAAGGGCATTGCGTGCGGCGGGCCATTGCGTGATGGAAGTCGACCCGTTGGACAAGGGCTGGAAACTTTCCCCCGACACGGAGGTGGTATTCTTGGCATTGCACGGCGAATACGGAGAGGACGGTCAGGTGCAAACCCGGCTGGAGAATTTGGGCGTGCCCTACACGGGCAGCGGGCCGGAAGGCAGTCGCGTGGCCTTTGACAAGGAGTTGACAAAACAAGTGTTTGACCAAAACGAAATCCCAACCCCGCGCTGGACGATGCTGGCGAACACCGCCGCGCCCGCGCCCGCCCATCTCGGCGAAGGCTGGGTGCTTAAGCCGCCGCGCCAAGGCTCCAGCGTGGGCCTGCGAATTGTGGAAGCGCCGGAACAGTGGAGCGAGGCCTTGGCCGTCGCGGGCGATTACGGCGGGCCGGTGTTATGCGAAGAACTCATTCGCGGCCGGGAAATCACCGTGGGCATTCTCGATGACGCCGCGCTGCCTATTGTTGAGGTGCGCCCGAAGGAGGGCCCGTACGATTACCACAACAAATACACCGTCGGCGCCACGGACTATTTTTGCCCGGCGGATTTGCCGGCGGACACCGCCGACCGCATTACAGAAATCAGCCTGAAATCGTTCACGGCTGTTGGCGCATCGGAATTTGGCCGGGTGGATCTCATGCTCGATGAGGCGCTCAATCCCTTCGTGCTCGAGGTCAACACCCTGCCCGGCCTCACCGAGACCAGCCTCCTGCCCAAGGCCGCCGCCGCTCGCGGGTATTGGATTTTCCCGCGTTGTGCGGGCGGATGGTGGGTTTGGCAGTGAAAAATCATGTGGGGTAAAAAACGCAATCGCCGCCAGGGCCGGTATCGGCTGCTGGAAGTGGAACTGCCCGTGGGCAAGGCCCGCCGCCAGCGCGTGAAAATGATCGTTCGCTGGGTCGGCGGCTTGCTTGGGGTGGCGGCGTTGTTTCTTGGTGTGTGGCATGGCGGCGCGTGGGTGATGCGCGTGGGTTTTTATGAAAATGAAATTTTTACCGTCAAAACAATCGACGTCCGCGTGCGCGGTATCCTCCAGCCCGCTCAGTTGCAAAAGATGGCCGGCGTGCAGACCGGCGAAAATTTATTTCGCGTGGACCTCATGCGAGTGAAGCGTGATCTTGAGTTGACACCGCTCATCGAAACCGCCGCCGTAGAGCGCGTGCTGCCCGACACGCTGCGCCTGCGCATCGTCGAGCGCCGGCCGATTGCGCAGGTGGTGGGCTATCGGCAACAGGCTGATGGAACGCTCGCGCGGCAAGTTTACTGGCTCGACGCGCGCGGCGTGGTGATTCCGCCCATCGCCCCCGGCTTCACCACGCAAAAGAAACAACCCAAATGGCTGCCGCTGATCGTGGGCATCCCGCCCGCCAAACTGTTGCCCGGTCGCACCGTGGATTCGCCCGCGCTGCGTTCGGCGTTGCAACTGGTCAGCCGCTTTGACCTTTCACCGATGGCTGGGCTAGCGCACTTGCGGCAGATTGATGTGACCGGCCGTGAAACATTGGGCATCGTAACGTGGCAGGGCGCGCGCGTCGCGCTAGGCCTCAATGGCTTGGACGGCCAGCTGCAGCGCTGGCGGCAGATTCATGACCTCGGGCGGCAACATCATCGCGCCGTGGCCACCGTCGATTTATCCATCAAAAACAATCTCCCCGTGCGTTGGATGCAAACGCATGCCCGTCCCGCGGGCGGCTGAAGCCATGTTTGATAAATCAGAAATAATTGTGGGTTTGGAAATTGGCACTGCCAAGGCATGCGTGGTGGTGGGGGAAACCGATGCCGATGGTGCGCTGCAAATCATCGGTGTGGGTACCGAGCCCACCCGGGGCGCGGTGCGCAAAGGCGAGATTGTGAATGCCGATCTCGCCGAGGAAGCCATTCGCGCCGCGCTGGCTGCTGCCGAGGAAAGCGCGGATGTGGAATTGCGCAGCGTTTATTTATCGGCCACCGGCAGCCACATCGAGGGCAATAATTATCACGGAGTGCATCCGATCGCCTCGGTGGATCGGGAAATTGATGAGGAAGATCTTAAGGCGGTGGAACGCAAGGCACACCCAAAATTGACCGATGGACGCGAGGTGCTGCACGCGTTGCGGCAGGGTTATCGCGTGGACGGACAGGGCGGCGTGGAGAATCCGCTGGGCCGGTTTGCCTCGCGGCTGGAGGTGGATGCCCACGTGGTGAGCGGCCAAATTACGCGACTGCAAAATTCCGTATGCGCGGTCAAGGGGCTGGGTCTGGAGGTGGAAGCGCTCGCCTTCGCCGGACGCGCCGCCGCTTGCGCCGCGCTATCGCCCGAGCAATGCGAGCTGGGCGCGTTGCTCATCGATCTTGGCGCGGGCACAACGGATTATGTGGTTTATCATAACCGCTCGTTGCGCCACAGCCGCGTGATTGCCGTGGGCGGCGAGCACGTTTCCAATGACATTTCCGTGGGCCTTAAACTTTCCAATGCTCGCGCGGAAAAGCTCAAGCTCGAGCACGGCGCGGCCTTGCCCGACCCCGCCGCCCACGGTCGCACGGTCAATTTTACCAGCGACGTGGGGCTCGATAATCGGACTGTAAGCATCAGTCATCTGCATCAGGTGATGCACGCGCGGCTGAAGGAATTGCTGTTGCTCATTCGCGATGACCTTGCGCGCGCCGGGCTCCTGGCGCATCTGCGCGCTGGGGTGGTGCTCACCGGTGGCGGCGCGCGCGTGCCGGAGTTGGAACGGCTGGCCACGCAGGTGTTTCAAATGTCCGTGCAAACCGCCCGCGCTAAGGTGGGCAGCGGGCCGAGCAGTATTTTAGATGAACCCGAGTGCAGCACTGCGCTGGGGCTCGTTAAGCTGGGCGCGCAACAACGCGCCGCCCAGCGTCAGTCGCACACGGGCGTGTTCGATTGGCTGGCCGACAGACTGACGGGAGCATAACATGTCAAAACAACCTCAGACGCGCGGAGTGAATGTGAAAGTCGTGGGCCTCGGTGGCGCGGGCGGGCGGGTGGTGGATAGCCTTGCCGCGTTGGGCTTTCCCGCCGCGCGTTTTCTCGCGGTGGATACGGACAGCGAAAAACTCCAGCATTGCCAACTTGCCGCGAAACTACAGCTCGGCGAAAGCGCCCGGCGCGGCTGGGGTTGCAGTGGCGATGCCAGCGCGGGAGCGGCGTGCCTGCGCGCGGCGAAAGATACATTATCGGAAAAACTGGCGGATACTGATTTGGTTTTGCTCGTCACCGGTTTGGCCGGCGGATTGGGCGGCGGCGGCGCACCCGTCGTGGCGGAGATCGCCGCCGATGCCGGCGCGTTGGTGGTGGCGCTGGCCATCGAGCCGTTTGATTTGGAAGGGCTTGATGCCCAATCGCGAGAGGCCCTCCAACGGCTGCGGGGCACAGCCGACACCGTGGTGTGTATGCCCAATCAGGCCGTGATGGATCGCCAACCTAACGGAGCTTCGGTTCCGGAATGTTTCGAGGCCGCCAATAATTTAATTCTCGAGGCACTCTTGGGAATGGGCCGGTTGCTGCGAACCGATGGCCAGATGAATATTGATTTTGCTCATTTCCATTCGTTGATGTCCGGTCGCCACACCGGCTGCGTGATGGCCTCGCTTGAGGTGATGGGCGATTCGCGTCCGCGGGCGTTGATGGACGCGATTCTCCGCCATCCCCAGCTCGAAGCCGGAACATTGTTGGGCGAAACCGACGGCATCGTTCTGTGCCTTTCGAGCGGTGAAGATGTGCCGATGGATGAAGTAGAGGAGGTGATGAGCCATCTGCGCGATGCCGCGCCCGACGCCAGATTGTTGCTCGGAGTACACACCGAAGCTGGGCAGGGCGATGGCTTGGCCGCGTTGGTGATGATGCCGCGTCCGGCGGAAACAACCGTGGCTAAAGCTGATCCAGATCCGGTCAACCGTTTGGAGGAATTTTCGGAGCAACTCGTGACTGAAACCGCTCCAGCCGTCCCCACGCTTTGGACGGCGCATCAACAACAACTGCCTTTGGTCAACATTTCCAAGGGCCGTTTTGATAAAGGCGAGCCCACGCTTCACAATGGCGAGGATCTCGATATTCCCACCTATCAGCGCCGCAATATCGTTCTAAACTGATGGGCCTGAAATCCCTCGCCTTGCCGGCGGCTTTAGGCCAACATTCTCCCAGCCATGCAGTGGTATACTGAACTGGCCTTATTACTGATTTTCACGGGAATTGGCTTTTTCCTTGCCTTGGCGGAAACGGCCCTCCTGACCTTGGGCAAATGGCGCTTGCGCCAAATCACCGCCCATCAGCCCGAACGCGGAGTTTTCATTCGTAAACTGCTCGCTGAGCCGCATGATTTGCTGGCCACAATGACCTTCCTCAACACGGTGGCGCACGCGGCTATTATCGCCACGGCATTGGCGATTAGTTGGAAGCTCGATCAACAACATTTTATTTTCGTGGCATTGTTGTTGGCTGCGGGGTTGCTGCTTTTTTGCGAAGTAGTGCCCAAGACATTGGCGATGCGCCGACCGCAATCGTGGGCACCGCGCGTGGCGCGTCCGTTGTTGTGGCTCGTTTGGTTTACGCGGCCGGTGCGGTTTGTGGCGCAGTGGGTGAACAATCAATTGCTGCGACTGGTGCCAAAGTCCGTGAAGCCGATGCCGGAACTTTCGGATGAAGAATACAGCGAGCTCATCGAGCTGGGTTGGCAATCGGGCACGCTGGGAATTTCAGAAAAAGAAATCATCCTCAACATTATGCGCCTCGATCGCCGACCGGTGGCGGATCTAATGCGGCCGCGTTCGCAAATGGCCTGCATCCCGCACAACCTCGAGCTGCCCGAGTTGATGGCTGCCGCTCGCGAGCAGCAGCATCGCCGGCTGCCGATGTACGATGAATCGCCCGACACGATCGTGGGCATCCTCAACGCTCCGCGACTCTTGGCGGATCCCGCGGTGGATATGGTGGAGGTGATCGACTTCCCATCATTTGTTCCCGAGGAAATGAATTTGCTTGAGTTGTTGAAAAGCTTTCAGCGCTACCAGCACAGCATGGCGATTGTGCTCGATGAATTTGGCAGCACGGTGGGCTTGGTGACACTGGAGGATATTCTCAATGACGTGGTCGGCGGGCTGCGGCGCGAGGGCGGCGCGGATGAATTTGTGATGGAAGAAACCGGCCCCGGCCAATGGCGGCTCAGCGGCAATGTGTGGCTGGAGGATTTCCGGCGTGAATACCCGCAACTGTTGCGAGCGGAAGGCGTGGATACCATCGGCGGTCTGGTGGCGTCGCAAATGGACGTGATCCCGCCGGTCGGCACGGAGGTGATCTACAGCGGATTGAAACTCAAAGTCACCCAGGCGGACGGCCGCCGTGTGTTGGAGGTGCAGGCGCAACGAATCGGGAGGTCACGATGACGGTTGTGCAATGGATCATTACTCGGCGTTGGATTTGTGGGCTGTCTTGGGGTGTCGGCCTTTTTATCCGGAATGGAGGCGGGATTGACGGAGGTGAGCCGTTTGCGCCTGCGCCGTCTTGCGCGAGAGGGAAATAAAAAAGCCATCCGATTGCAGCGTTTTCTCGACCAACCGGAGGACACTTTGTGGACAATTTTGGTGGGCAACACGCTGGCCAATTTGCTCGTGCTACTGGCCACGCTTTATTTCTCTACAGCACCTGCTGGACGTGACAGATCCCGGCAAGCTTGGTACAGTGGAATGCCGACGGCACGAATTTATTGGCTGCTGTTTGGCTTGTGCGTGCTGGTGTTTTTCACGCTGTGCGAATTGCTTCCCAAAATGGTTTTCAGGAAATACCCCAATCGTTTGTGTTTATTCCTGACTTCGATTTTTGGAATCGTGGACACTCTGCTCGGGCCGCTGGTGGAGTTGCTTCGCATTTTTTCACGGATACTCCTGTTCACCACGGGTGGGCGCGAATTGCAGGGGCACCTTTTTGGCAGTCGCGAAGAGTTGCGGCAAATGATGACCGAAAGCGGCCAGGGACTTTCCGAGGATGAACGTCAGATGATTGATCGCGTGCTGGATCTGCAAAAAATTCCCGTGCGTGATTTGGCCGTGCCCTTTGAGGATATGCCGACGATCACCACCGAAACTCCCATCGCGACGTGGTGCGGAACATCGCCGTGGTGCCCTATACACGCATGCCGGTTTGGCATGAGAGCGACGGACGCCGACGAATTGTGGGCGTCGTAAATTTGCGTCGTCTCATCTTTTTGCCGGAAAATGAATGGCATCGGCCAGCTGGACATTTTTTGGAATCAGCCCTGTATCAAGATGAAGACATCCGTTTGCAGAAACTACTGCAACTCATGCAACGCTCCGGCCAGCGCGTTGTGATCATTCTCGATAAACGCAAACGCGAACTCGGGATCGTGAGTTTGCCGGATATTTTGAAGGTCGTCTTCGGGGAGGTGAAAGTCTAATGGACTGGGGCGAAGTCACTGTTGTTCTGCTACTCATTCTTGCTGTTGGCGCGATGGTTTTTCTCAACGGCTTCTTTGTTGCTGCTGAGTTTGCGTTGGTCAAACTTCGAGACACACAGCTTGAACCTCTGGTAATTGCAGGCCAACGCCGCGCACGAATGGCACGGCATTTACTCAAAAATCTCGATGGATATCTAAGCGCTTGTCAGCTTGGCATAACGCTGGCCAGTTTGGGTTTGGGATATGTCGGGCATCCAATTTTCAACAAACTACTTGCTCCTATTTATGAACTTCAGATAAACGGATCGCCTCTCCTGTCAGATTCCCATTGGCAACAAACTATTTCTATCGCTGTCGGTTTTACAGTCATTACCTTGTTGCACATTGTCGTGGGTGAAATGGCACCCAAATGGTTGGCTATTCAGCGGCCGTTGCCGACTAGTTTGTGGGTGGCCTACCCATTGCGCTGGTTTTACTGGATTATGTTTCCGTTCATTTGGCTGCTAAACAATTGTGCACTTTGGTTGTTGAGGAAATTTGGGTTGGATGTTGTTGACGAAAGTGAGCATAGCCATTCGGAAGAGGAACTGCGTATGTTAATTGGATCGTCCGGTGTAATATCTAATCGCGAGCAATTTAGCCGTGATTTAATTTTGAATGCTTTTGATCTAAAAAAACGTGTGGCGCGTGATGTGATGCGCCCGAGGCGAGAAACAATAGGGTTCAACACAGAATCAAACCTCGAAGAATGCCTCGCATTGGCTGAGGAATCGAGACACTCGCGATTCCCGCTTTGCGAAGGCGGAAGCTTGGATGAGACGGTCGGAGTGGTGCATATTAAGGATTTGTATGCTCAGCGTCGGACAGCCAAGACAGCCGATGAGCTACGCGAGTTTGCACGCGATCTTGTTTACACTCCTGAAACTGCGCGACTGGAAGGGTTGCTGCAAATTTTTCTGGATCGGAAATTGCATTTTGCTTTGGTGGTCAATGAGTACGGCGATACGGTGGGCATGGTGACGCTTGAAAATATTCTAGAGGAATTAGTGGGGCAAATTCGCGATGAATTCGATGAGCATGAAAAGCCTTTCTTTGAACAAATTGATGAAGTCACGTGGGCGCTGGAAGGCTCCATGCCACTTGCACGAGTTGGAGGAGTTAACCGCCGAGCCGTGCGATGACAAGGGCGTGACGACCGTGAGCGGTCTACTCACCAAACGCATGGGCACCTTCGCCAACGTGGGCGACGTGCTCGAGCTGGGGCGCTACGAATTGCGCGTGGAGCAAACGTACCGGCGGCAAGTCGAGCGCGCGCGGCTCACCAAGCTCAGCGAACGCGAGCCAACGGAAGAAGCGCCGGAAGACTTAATTACAATCCCCACGGGGGATTTTCCGGCAGAGCATTTTTCAAAACTGCGCCAGCAATTGCTGCTGGTAATCGCCTGCGAATGTACCGCCGGAAAATTTCTGCCAAGCCTTCGTCGATGGAGGCGTTTCCAACTGGCTTCCTCGTCGCCGGGGTTGATGGGGAAAAATAATGCGCCGTTGGCATTCGCCGCGTTGTGATCGCCGGGGGCGTCGCCAATCATCAGGATTTTTTCCGGCGCGTATTTGTCTTTGGCGGCCAAATTGAGGTGCTGCGTTTTGGTGCCCAATTCCTGTCCGGCGATGGCGGAGACGAATCCGTCCAAATCATTCTCCGCCCATTCGCGTTCCAGCGCGTCGGTGGGTGTTTGCGAAATCACCATGCAATCCGCCTTAGCGGCCGCTTCGACAACCAATGTTTCGCGCACGAGTGGAAAGGGCGGTACGCCGTGCGCAATGTCTTTCACCGAGGTCATTCACAGCATCGCTCCAAGTTTTAATTGGAACAAGACCCTTGTTGCCGTTGAGCCACTTCGGCGATCGAGCGTGGCGTTGCCAAGCTTGGATTCGCGGTCCACCCATTCGCGCAGGGCAGGGAAGGTCGGCACCGCAACACCGCGTGCCGCGACTTCATTGCGCTCGCGCAGTAAATCGAGTGAACGAATGACTGCGTGGAAGCGATTGCAGCCACGGGTTTTGGAATAGAGGTTTACAAACTCCCAAACCTTCGCGGGCGTATTTGCTGACGGCTTGCAGTTCGAGAAATGTTTGATGAACATCGGCGCGAAGCATTCTTTGTGTTTGATCTCCATTGAATCAAACACGCAGCCATCGGAATCAATGCCGATGAAGAAATCATGGGTCGGCTGAAAATCTCCGGAGAACGTTTGCGTAATGCGCTCAGGCGTTGTAAGTGGACGAGGAGACATCGCCGCCTCGGCCGGTCCAGTTGGTGTGGAAGAATTCGCCTCGCGGTTTGTCGATGCGTTCGTAGGTGTGGGCGCCGAAGTAGTCGCGTTGGGCTTGGAGCAAATTGGCAGGGAGTCGTTCGGTGCGGTAGCTGTCGAAGAAGGACAGGGCGGTGCTGAAGGCGGGAACGGGAATGCCGCGCTTAGCAGCGACGGCGATGACGTTGCGCCAGCCTTTTTGGCTATGACGGATTTCGCGTTTGAAATAGGTATCAAGCAGCAGAGATTGGAGGCGCGGATGTTTGCCGTAGGCATCTTTGATTTTGCCGAGGAAGGCACTGCGGATGATGCAGCCGCCGCGCCACATCATGGCGATGCTGCCGTAGTTGAGTTGCCAGTTGTATTCCTTGGCGGCGGCACGCAGGAGCATAAAGCCTTGTGTGTAGCTGACAATTTTGGAGGCATAAAGTGCGCAGCGGATGTCTTCGATGAATTTCGCCCGCTCGCGGGTGATGGCGGGCTTCGGGCCGCGGATTTTTTTGCTGGCCTTCACGCGCTCGTCTTTTTGCGCGGAGATGCAGCGGGCGTACACGGCCTCGGCGATGAGGGTGATGGGCATGCCCAGTTCGGCGGAGTTGATGACGGTCCATTTGCCGGTGCCTTTTTGGCCGGCGGTATCGAGGATTTTTTCCACGAGCGGCTGGCCGTCGGTGTCCTTGTAGCCGAGGATGTCGCGGGTGATTTCGATGAGATACGAATCGAGCGGGCCGGTGTTCCATTCGGCGAAGACGGCGTGCATTTCGTCGGCGCTCATGCCGAGGCCGGTTTTCATCAGATTGTACGCTTCGCAGATGAGTTGCATGTCGCCGTACTCGATGCCGTTGTGGACCATCTTCACGTAATGGCCCGCGCCATCGGCACCGACCCAGTCGCAGCAGGGGGTGTTGTCATCCACCTTGGCGGAGATGGCTTGGAAAATTTCCTTCACGTGCGGCCACGCGGACGGGGAGCCGCCGGGCATAATGGAGGGGCCGATGCGCGCACCTTCTTCGCCGCCGGAAACGCCGGTGCCCACGAAGAGCAATCCGCGCGATTCGAGGTATTTGGTGCGGCGGATGGTGTCTTCGTAAAGCGAGTTGCCACCGTCGATGATGATGTCGCCGGGGGCGAGATGGGGCAGCAGTTTTTCGATGAAATCATCCACCGGTTGGCCGGCCTTCACGAGGAGCATCACGCGGCGAGGGAGTTTGAGGTGGGCGACCATTTCGGGGATGGTGCGCGCGCCGATGATGTTTGTGCCTTGCGCTTCGCCGGCGAGAAATTCGTCCACGCGGGCGGCGGTGCGATTGTGAGCCACGACAGTGTAGCCGTGGTCGTTCATATTGAGAATGAGATTCCGGCCCATTACAGCCAGTCCGATGAGAGCGATATCGCCTTGGGGTTCCATTAGAATGACGTCACACGGTGCGTGCGAGGCGCGAACGATTACAAAATCCGGCGATGGATAAAAGCCATTTTTTGAGAAAAAATGCGCAAAAGGGGTCAAAGAAGCTGGAGCCGCTCGTCCTTCTCCAGAGCCGGCCTCGAGGTTTGGCCAGCCGGCATCGTTCATTGTGTGGAAGGCGTGGAGGTAAAGCACGATCACATCGCGGTCGTGATTGGCCAGAAGATTGTCGAGCGCGGCGCTGAGCACATCGTCGGCGATGGTTTTGGGCAGCACTTCCACGATGCCTTCTTCGTGTTTGATATCGAGCGCGTCGAGAAACTGAGTGACGCAGCCCAATTTGATGTTTGAGCAGCCAACCGCGCAGGAGTGAACCGGCGGCTTCGTCGAAGGCGGGTTTGCACATGGCCTGGACCATCGTTTTATGGCGGGTGGGCTTGGGTTGTTTTTTGAGGAACTGCGGCCGCATCCCGCGCAGGCGGGCGACGGCGCTGAGGGTGGCTTCGTAGAGATCGCGGTTGTCCTCGGCGGTGTCGGCGAGAATGCGGTGGGCCAGTTCCGGTGAAATGAAACCCAGTAATTCGTATGAAGTCAGCATGGTTTAAATAGCGGTGAGGGTGATGTCGTGGCGTTGGGCCAGAGCGTCTACTTCCGATTCATCCAGCAACAGCGTGCGGCCGCCCTCAAAGGCGAGCGCGCGGATGTTGGCGGAGGCGCAGGTTTCCAGAGTTTGCGCGCCGAGGCAAGGAATATCAAAGCGCAGATCGTGGCCGGGCTTTGGGATTTTGACGGCAACCGCGCCTTCGGCCAGTTCGCCACCGCGTGTGAGACAGGCATCGGTGCCCTCAAGACCTTCGACAGCAAGGACGGTTCCGTTTTTGACGACCACGGTTTGGCCAATTTCGAGTCGGCTGGTTTCGCGTGCGATGCGGAGGCCGTACTCGATGTCAGCACGCACTTCATCGGTTGGTTCGGGGCCGAACTGGAAACCGGCTCGGGCATTGCGGGCTTGAGCCACGGGGTGGCCTCGATGAGGGTGATGCCGTCCTTGGCGAGTTCATCAGCGATGCCGCCGAAAAGTGAGTGGGCGTTTTTCTCAGGCAAACTAGCGAGCAGCTTGACGGCGCGCAGGTCGGGGCGGAGGTCAAAAAGATTCTTGGGCGCAATTTGGCCGACCATCACGCATTGAGTGACGTTGTTTTTCTGAAAGACCTCCACCAGCTTGTTGAGTTGCCCAACGCGGAGCCATTCGATGACATCCACGAGCTCGGCCAGTTCCGGCTCGGTCTCATCCGTGAAGGCGGCGGCCACGAGGTGCTGGACGCCGGCGGCGCGGGCTTCGCGGGCGAGCATGCGGGGCAGGGTGCGGTTGCCGGCGATGATGCCGAGCGTATGCGGAGTGTCAGCCATTGGCGGGAGTTTAACAGGCGGAAGCGGATGGCACAAAAAAAAAGCCCCACCCGGTTTAGGGGAGGGGCTGTGAAAAGGGTGTGGACTTAGCTCAGGTGCCGTCGCCGGGGAGTTTGAGATTTTTGGTGCCTTCCATCATCAGGGCGATGGCGAGACGCAGTTGGCGTTGCTCGCGGTTCAAATCCTTGGCATCTTTCTCTGCCAATTCCTTGAGGATTCTATTGGCGAGCTGCAGCTTGATCAGCACATTCCGGGATTGGTCTGCCAGTGTGCCTTTGTTGGTGATCTCGGTTTCATCCATAAACCGTACCAGTTCGGCCTTGCAGTCCGTCGGCAAGAATATTGAGAGCGTCTTCGTCCTCGGCATCCTCGGCGAATTTGGCGACGGCTTCTCTTTGTTGTTTTCGAGATAAGCGTCGATGGTTTCGCCCAGTTCAGTGGTGGAATCTTGCAGAACTTGAAGCGTCCAGTTTTCCACACGTTTCTTCCATGGTATCGCCAATCTTGTGGTGTCCTCATCTTCAGCCCATTCGGGGATTTTTTTGAGATTCGCCTTCAAATCGGCCACCCAGCTTTTCCCAGGTGATGCCTTCGCCTTCGATGGTGTCATCGGTTTGCTCAGCGAGGATTCGAACGACAAGTCCGGGTGCTTTTTCCGGATCTGTCAGCGCATTAACTATTTTTAGAGCCTTCCTTTGTAAGGGAGGTGTATTTTTCTGCTATCGCCTTGTAGAGCTCGGTATATGTTTCGGCGACTTCAATGGCGTCATCTACAAACAATCTATTGAGAAGCACAAAATAGAGGGTTACGAGTGAAAGCACCACGATGGTGACGATGACATTATTTTTGTAGGAGCGCTCCAGACGGTTGCGGGTTGTCTCCACAAATTCTTCTGCAATTTGGCTCTCCTGAGATTTGGAATCATTGCTCATGATATTAAAATATTTAAGTTGTTTTGGGGTTAATTGTCGATCGTGGCGTCTATTGTTTTCTTGAGATCATCCACAGTGGCCTACGAAGTAATCTCGAGGACGGAGGAGACCAACATCAAGCCAGCCTGCATATTGCTATCCATGGTAATGTTCGGGGCTTCCTTAGTGTGGATGGTTTGCAGGTGCTGGTTGATCGAGTCCACCTCGGTGATGTGATCCGCAAAGAGCGAGATCAGCACGTCTTCGCCGCGTTCCTCGCCGATGCGTGCGAAGGCTGCCAGCAGCTTGGTTCTGCTTCTCCTCGGTAAGGTTGGGGAAGAGTTCGCGGAGCTTGTCGTCACGGTCGTTGAGTACTGTCACCAATTGATTTTGGCGCTTAAGGCTACCCGCTCGGGGATGTCTTCCAGAGCCGCTCAACTGTGATCTGAAATTATTGGCAATCAAGTCGAAGCGATCGCCGCCGGTGACAAGTTCCTGAACAGAAAGACGCTGTTTTCTGGGCTTCAGGCATGATTTCCTGGACGTCCTTCACGAATTTGCAGAACCGGTTCGGCAGCTTTTTGCACCTTGCCGATAATATTAATGACGCCAATTGCGATGATCAGCAGGGTGCCAGACCACCATGCCCCAGCGGAGGAGGCGGATTTTGTGCTCGAATTCCGAGATCTCCACCAGCTGATCTTCAATGAGATCCGGGAATCATGAGTGACGTGGACTCGGTCGTTGATTTCGTTTTCAGACATAGAGTTGCTTGTTGGGTTGGGTTGTTACTAACAGTGGTAGCGGGCAATCCAATGCTTTTGTGCAAAACTTGTCAATAAGGTTTTTCTGCTCATCGTGTTCTGAACGGTTTCCTACTGACCGTGGGTTTATCAGGTTGGATTGTGACAGGCGTCGGATTCTCGATTCTTTGTATCGAAGAATCAAGTCAATCACTATTTTAGTTAGTCGCTTGAACCGAGGGTTGACATTTCGCCAGCTCAGGGGCAGATCAATCGGGCATGAGTGACACCATCTTTCCCCGAAGCCCCCGCGAAACTATGGCCGGCTGGATTTATCTGCCCCGGTTGATTGACAAAATTCGCCTAAATTTAGCGGGTAAACTACACGAAGATTATCTGCCCAACTTCCTCCATCGCGGGTTTGACGTCAAATGGTTCGAAACCGCCGGGGTGGATCCGGACGAGTTCACCGCCCTCGTAGCCGCCAGCGACACGGATGGGCAGGTGGCCGATTGGGTGTGTCATAATGTTAATGACCGACTGGATCCGGCCGCCCAATCAGGATTCAACGACACCGTGGGTAATTACGGATCAGATGAATCCGATACCGACTTGCGCGCCCGCCTCGCTCAACGCAAGGAAGATACCGGCATGGGCGATCGCAATGACATCCAGTGCTTCGTGGACTTCATCGATGCGGACGAAGGGCGGCTCTGAAAAAGAGAGACACGGATTCCACGGATTACACAGATTAATCATCCGTGAAAATCCGTGTAATCCGTGTCTAAAAAACCGCGGTATCAGATTTTGATTTCCGGTACCACGAAGGGTTTGCGATATTCGCGTGTGAGCATTTTGCTGGCCGCCGCGTTGCCCGGGAAGGTTTCGGCTTTGCTGTTCATCTTCAGCGCCGGGCCGAGGGTGAGTGGGGTGGCTTTCAAGTCCACTTCGTTTTTCACCGCCAAGTGATCGATCATTCGATCCACGGCTTCGGTGCCTCCGAAATCTTTTTTCACAAAGTTGCGGATGTCTTCCAGGTTGGCATCGTCACCCAACCGATGACTGATGTTGCCGGTGTGGCACAACGCGCTGGAGAGATGACCTTCTAAAATCTCAGCGTTGAGGTCCTTCGGGTTGCGGCTGCGCACGGCGTCGATGAAGTTGCCAAAGTGGTCGCCACCGCCCTTGAATTCCTTGATCTTTTTGTCGTCGTTGTCGTACACCTGCACGGAGCCGTAGTTGCGAATGGCCACCCAGCCTTTTTCGCATTCCACAAACACGGCCACGCTGCCGCCGCGGTAGGTCGGGCGCTTGCCGGAGCCTTTTTTGTCGCCCAACCCGCGCACTTCAAAAATCAGCGGCGCGGTTTCGTAATCGTGATAAATCACCTGCGTGTTTGCCGTCTCGCCGTCATCCTTATAACCGAGCCGACCGCCCACGCTCCAGATGCGCGGCGAAAGTTCCATCTCGCCGAGGAACCACCGGGCGATGTCCATTTGGTGAATGCCCTGGTTGCCGAGATCGCCATTGCCGTAATCCCACATCCAATGCCAGTCGTAATGCAGCCGGCCGCGGGTGAGCGGTTTCTTGGGCGCTGGGCCGAGCCACAGGTTGTAATCAATCTCCTCTGCCACGGGCTTGGTGTCGGCGATGTCGCCAATGCTCGGCCGGCTTTTATAGCACAACCCGCGTGACACTTTGATTTTGCCGAGGTTGCCCGCTTGCACCCATTTCACGGCGTCTTGAATGCACTTGCTGCTGCGGGCTTGCGTGCCGGTTTGCACAATTTTTTTGTACTTGCGCGCGGCATTTACCAGTTGGCGGCCCTCCCACACGTTGTGGCTCACGGGTTTTTCCACGTAAACATCCTTGCCCGCTTGGATAGCCCAGATGGCGGCGAGGCTGTGCCAATGGTTGGGCGTGGCGATGGTGACCACATCGAGGTCTTTGTTTTCCAACATCTGCCGGATGTCGGTGTAGCCGGTGACGCCGTGTTTGGCGGTGCCGGCGTTAAGCACTTTGCTGTCCACATCGCAGAGCGCGGTGAGTTTGGCATTCTTGTTTTTGCCAATGTAGCTGATGTGGCTGCCTCCCCGCCCGCGGAAACCCACGGTGCCGCATTGGAGGGTTTCGTTGGCTCCCTGAACTTGGGCCCAGCTCTTGGCGGTCCAAGCCACCGTGGCGCCGGTGTAGAGGGAGGTCTTGAGGAATGATCGACGTGTTTGTTTGCTCATAATTTGTGTGAGTTGAAGTTAAACTTATTTGCCCTTGGACGCAACCCATTCGCGGTAGCGCGCTTCGATTTTTTTGGCCTCGCCTTTGCCCGCGTGCCAGTGGAACTGGTATTTGAAGGTGAGCGATTCGCCTTTATTCAATGACACATTGCCGGCGTTCTTATCTTTCAGGCGTTCGAAGTGCCGTTTGCCAAAAATGTTTGCGGTACACAGCCCATACGATCGCGCGTGCCAATGGCTGGGATGCTTCGGGTTTTCGGGGTGATCAAAGATGGAAACGCCGAGCAGCTTGCCCTCCACGCGCCCGGAGTAATCCACCCACTTCGCGCGCTTGCCCCACAGCGCTGCGCCGGTAACGCCTTCGCTGTTGAGCATGTAGCCCTCGGATTTCACTTTCGCTGTGCCGTGCGGCGTCACGCACATACTGTCGGGCACGCGGATACCCATGCCGGCGTCTTTGTCATCCATCAAAATAATTTCCCCGTGCGAGGCGTGGATGGTGATCGAGTAATCAACGATGCGAAAATTCTTGCCCGCCCCAAAACGGATCTCGCGGCTGTCGGTCGCGATGATTTCTCCGGCTTTACTCACCCATTTGTGTTGGGCGCGAATGACGCCGCTTTTATCAAACCGTACTTTCACCGCTACTTGTTTTCCGCTATGCGGAGTTTCCCCCCAAAAATCATGCGTGCCATTCTCCTTGCCGCCGCGCACGTGGCGATGGCCCCAAAATAAACTGCGATGATGCTTGTGATCGCTTGACTCGCCCGCCGCCGCGGGCTCCATTGGATACCGCCGCGTCAGCCCCGTCGCGCCATCGATCCAACGCACTGGATACAGCACCGGTTTCGGCACGCCTTGATAATGGTAACTCGTGAAAAGCGCCCCATCGATTTTTACATCAATGCGGCCTTTGGCTTGGGAAAGGGTGATGCCTTCGGCAAAGAGCGAACCCGTCAACATTGCCGAGGCCAAACAAAGGAATCGCGTGGGGTGTTTCATGGCGCGCCCAAATGCTAAACCCCGCCACGGGAGGGTCAACGAAAATGTGTCATAATTCACCCACCCGGCCGGAGCACCGCGCTGACCGGCAGCCACCCTTGGCGCCCGGTGGGATCCTGGGCCAGAATCCATTCCGCGCCGTTGGCGGTGTGGGTGTCGTGCACGCGCAGCTCCGCGCCGTCGAACCACTTGAATTGTTCAGGCGAAGCCCCCACCGGTCCGTAGCGCACGGACACTTCATTCTCCGCCACCACCGCCCACGGTTGACCCTGCCTCCAGCCGCCAACTCACTATCGCCACTGCCGCCAGCATCGACCGCCACTGTGCCGAGAATGGGCCGCACCACCGCGCCGCGTTTGCGCCATTGCGGTTCGCCAATTGATTCGCGGCCAGCCAAAGCCACCAAATACTGAGCAGCGTCGACGCCGTGAGGGTCCATTCGTTGATCGTAAAATAACCAGTGAGCCGGCGCCAAAAACTGGCCTTCGGCGGCGTGCCGTTGTGCACTTCATCGCGCACGCGGCCGAGGTTGTGTTTTGCGTCGCCATCGCGCGGGGCCAGCGCCAGTGCGCGGCGATAATGAAAAATCGAACGGCCCAATTGCCCGGCTTCATAGGACGTGTGGGCCAGATTGAAATGCAGCGCGGCCGAGGTGAGGCCGGTTTCCAGTTGCGCCTGATAATTCGTAATGGCTCCGGAAAAATCTCCCGCTTCGAACGCATCGTTTCCTTTTGAAAAATCATCACCGGCGTGGAGCGCGCCGGCGAGCATCGGGATGAGCAGCAGGCGTTTCATCGGAGGGCGACCATCACACGATCCAAATCTTTCAAGGTCAGCGCCGCGTTTACCGGCTCCTCCGCGTTGGCGAAACGGACAACTTGATCGCGCTCATGCAGCCGCTCCAAGGCCGCGCGGTTTTCACCGGAAAGCGGCAGCGCATCGTCCTCAAGAATTTCCCGGCCAATCCCTTCCGCCGGGCGATCCATCGCCATCCCGAGATGCTCGCGCACAATAATTTGAACACCGGCGTGGAAGGCTTCCGGATCGGCTTGCGTTTCCGTTTGGCGCAGGGCGCGCATTGTTTTGCGCGTGAGTTTTTGCACGCGAATGCGGCGCGCTACGTCGGGATGGTTTTCCAAATAAATCTGTCGCCGCCGCCAGCCCATCATCAACAGCCAAGCCAAAAGCGGCGAAGCCTGCGCGGCCAGAAACCACGGGCGCGTGAGCAAGGGCGCGGGTGCCGGTGCCAAAACGCCGGGCGCGCGGCGCAGCGGTTCCATTTTGCCGGCTTTTTGGTCGGGTTCCAGTTGTGTGTTGGGCAGTGTGGGCGGGTCGCCGATACCGGTTTGAATGGCGGAGCCGGTGACGCTCAGCGGAAATGGCCCGGCGGTGCGGGTGACATATTTTTTTGTTCCAATGTCAAAGTATACGAATTCGATTTTAGGCACTTCGGTGACATCCGGCCGCAGTGGGACGATGATGCGCTCGAAGCTCTTGAAGGCGTGCAGATGGCTGGTGTCTAAATATTTGGTGTTGCTGGTGGCGGGGTAGAGCTTGAAGCCTTCCCATTCATCGGGGCCGGGCACGGAGGCTTGATCCAACGAGGCGCGTCCGGAGATTTCGATGGAGAGATTCAGCGGGTCGCCGGTTTTCACCGCGGCAAGGCTGGTCTTTACTTTGAATTGGAGGTTAGCGCCCACTGCGCCCGAAAAGTTGGTGGGCCGTCCCTCGGCGGGCAGCGGCAGCACCTCCATCGCAATCGGATCGCTGGCCACGTGGATTTGTTTGCGTTTGCCAAAAAAATCATCCGAGTCCCGCACGGTTACGTCGGTTTCAAACACGATGTTGTGTTTGCCCACCTTGGTGGCCACCGCGCCGGTCTTGAATACAAACACAATGTAGCGCGTGCTGTTTTCCATGCGAATTGTTTGAAAAAATTGCGGGCGCTTTCGGGTAAACCGAAACCCCGGCGTGGTGAGCTGCGGCACGGGCAAATCGCTGGGCAACAACCGTTGTACATACAACTCCATCGTTACCGGGAAAGCCTGCCCAAGAAAAATTTTGTGTTGATCAATTTGCACCTTGATAAAGCTGGTGCGTTCCTGAGTGGCCGCGAGCCCGGCCCCGGGCGCGGCTGTGCCGAGGAAAAGTAAAATGAAAATATAGCTGCGCATTACCAGTTCTTGCGAATGCGCCGGGGCGGTCGCGGCATTCGGCCCAATTCGCCTGCGCCCAAGGGTTTTTCATCACCCTTCATCGCCTCGAGCATTTCCTTGATTTGGCGAAGGGTCTCCTGAATTTCAAAGGGCACTTCGCTTTCTTTTTGTTCTTCGGGTTTGCCGCCTTCGCCGGGTTGTTCCTGCGGTTCGCCTTCACCGGGATTTTCATTGGGCTCGCCTTCGCCGCCGCCTTCGGGGTTTTCCTGCGGTTCGCCTTCGCCGCCCTCGCCTTGGTCTTGGCCTTCCTCGGGCGGGGTGGGATCCACGCGAATCCATTGCGTGCCATCAAAAATCTCCGCCCACGCGTGGGCTTCGCTTTGTTTGCTGACCCAACACTTTTCTTTATCATCCCACTTGCCACCGTGGAAACCGCACGCGATGCGGGCCGGATATCCCGCCGCGCGCGCCAGCAACACGTGGCTGTATGCAAAATATTCGCAATGCCCATCCTCGCGGCTGAAGAGCCAGCGCACCACCGGATCCTCATCGGCATCTTCCGGGATGCGCGTTTCGCGGGTGTACTTGTGGTTTTTGTGGAGAAATTCAATCACGCGTTCATTAAAGGCACCAAAGTCGATGGGCTCGTTGTTGGCCAGTCGTTCAACGGCTTGGTGAAGTTGGTGCCGTTCAGAATCTTTGAGGTGCAGTTGCTGTGTGGTGTGCGGGTATTCGTTGGGGAAATTCACGGCGGAATTATTGAGCGCCGCATCCGCCGGGCCGGGCGCGAGCACGTTGCACTCGGCCGGATCGGTCACGCGATAGTCCACCGCCGCGCTGGGCACCTCTGGCAGGCGTCCGTGCAATGCCTCTTTGTTATAGCGCCATTCTTTTACCTTTGCTTCGCCCGTGGCAAACGGGCCGGGGATCGGCAGGAATTCGCTAAACAAAGGCTCAAACTTAAAGCGCCATTCGCCGGGCATTATCGGCCCCGCCGGCGCGCGTCCGCCGTGCGCGCTGGTCCATTGACCGGCGCGGCGGGTGGAAAGGTTTCGCAACGAATCGGACACCGTCGCCACGCCGTCTTTATAGTCGTCCAGCGCAAACATCCGCCAGTAGGGATCTTCCGGAATCGCCTCCTTGGTGGGCGGAAAAATGCGCAGCGCAATTTCGTCCTTTTGCTTGAAGCGATTGATCCCATCGAGCGGCAGCTCGTCGGTGAGCTGTTCCATTCGGCGTTTTTCTTCAGCAATTTTCCGGCGTACGAAGGCGAGGTTGCGGCGCGCGGATTTGTCTCCGGCATTTAAACCCACGGCTGCTTCATAGTGGCGGGCGGATTCTTCCCACACTTGAATTTTGTCCTTCGGTTTTTGTTGAATATCGCCCAAGCGAAAATGCGTATTTCCCAGATTGTAAAAAACGCGTTGTTGCAGCGAGAGATCCGGTGTGCGTAGGGCGGACTGAAAATGCCGCTCGGCGTCGCCATATTTCTCCGCCTGAAACGCCGCCGCGCCTGCGTTGAATAGCAGCGGTGGATCGCCCGGACGGAGGGTTAGCAAGTTTTCATACTCCGTCTGCGCCTCCACAAAATTGCCGTCGGCGTATTCACTGTGCGCTTTTATCAGGCTCGGCTTGTCCGCCGCCATCGCATTGATCGGCAACAGGCAAAGCGCCAGCATCACCGCCGTGGCCGCGCTGGGGGAAGTTGGGCGGCGGCCTTTCGGCCACAGCAATTCCAACAACAACAGCAGCACACCCGCGCCGAGGAACCATTGGAACTGTTCTTTTTGGCGTCGCACCGTGGTGGGATTATGCTCGGATTTGGGCAACGGCGCGAGCCCGTTTTTGTAAAGCCAATCCATCGAGCCGGTGCCGGTGTGGCGCAGGTAAAACCCGCCGGTTTCCGTGGCCAATTCCTGCAACATCGGCTCATTGAGCTTGCTGCGGACGAGCCGCCCATCGTCCTTGAGATACTCGCGCGTTGTCGTCCAATCGCTCAAATACGCATCGCACTCGCGGCAGCGATTGCGACCCGGCACATTCGGCTCATCACAGCTCGGGCAAGTGAGCACTGGCACCAACTCCCCTTCGGGCGTGCCCATTCCTACGGTGAAAATTTTCATCCCCTGCGCGCCCGCCAACTCGGCCGCCGCCACCGCGTCGGGTTCGTGCTCCTCGCCATCGGTAAAAATCACCAACACTTTGTGGCGATCCATTTCCTCTTCGCCAAACATTTCCAGCGCGGTGTTGATGGCCGCGGCAATGCTCGTGCCGCCGTGGGGGATGACGTCCACTTGCACGAGATCCACGTGCTGCCGCAGTGCTTCGTGGTCGACCGTCAACGGGCATTGCAAAAACGCAACGCCGGCAAAGGGAATGAGCGCAAAGCGATCGCCCTCGCCGAGCTTTAGCAAATCGATGGCGGCGAGCTTGGCGCGCACCATCCGCGAGGGCACGAGATCGCTAGCCAACATACTGCGCGAAGTGTCGATGGCGATTACCACGTCGAGACTGGTGGCGCGGCTTTCGAATTCGCGAAACCCCCAACGCGGCCCGGCTAGCGCGGCGATGAGGCAACCCATCGCCGCGAGCAACCCCGCCGCGCGCAGCCATTGGCCTTTCGCCGACAAACTTCCAGCCAGTTCCTCTACGCGATGTGGGCTAACGAAGAGCCCCAGCAACCGCCGCCGCCGCGCCCACGCAAAGGCAAAACCACCGAGCAATGGCGGCAGCAGAATGAGTAGCCACAATCGATCGGGGTCTGTCCAAGTCATATTCATCATTAAAATAATCAGGGTAATTTTCGCAACCACGTTTGACTGAGGATGAGTTCGAGCATCAAGAGCCCCAGCCCCGCGCCCACGAACCACCCGAACAAATCGTGGTAGCGCAGAAAGCGTTGCTCTTCGCGATCGGTTTTTTCCAGCTGATCAATCTCGTGATACACCGCGCGCAGTGCTTCGGTGCTTTCGGCGTAAAAAAACTTGCCACCCGTGCGCGTGGCGATGTCGCGCAGGCGATCTTTGTTGATGCCCACCAACTGATGATGCCGCGGCAGGCCAAACTGATCGCGCAACACCAGCTCCGTGCCTTCCTTGCCGATGCCGATGGTGTAAATTTTGACGCCCATCACCGCCGCGGCCTCGGCGGCTTCTTCAGGCTCAACTTTGCCCGTGTTGTTTTCGCCATCGGTCATCAAAATAATAATTTTGCTTTTGGAGTCCTTGATGCCGCGCAGCCGATTGACCGCCGCCGTTATGCCCGAGCCAATCGCGGTGCCTTCGTCGTCGTTTTGTGGTGAAGCGGTTTCATTATCAAACCGGTCGATGTTTTCGATCAAATAATCGTGGTTCAACGTCGGCGGGCTCGCGATAAATGACAGCCCGGAAAACACAATCAGCCCAATCCGATCGCTGGGCCGTCCTTCGACGAATTCCTTGAGCACTTGTTTTGAAATATCCAATCGCGTGACATTGCGGCCTTCGTTACGAAAATCTTTTGCCTCCATGCTGTCGGATAAATCCAGCGTGAGCATGATATCAATTCCGCTGGCTTTGATGCGCTCGCGGCCTTCGCCCCATTGCGGACGGCCGAGCCCGAGGATGCACGCGATGAGCGCCAGCCAGCGCAGCGCCGCCAGCAACCGCCCGGCGCGATGGGGCGCGATGCGCGAGAAACGTTGCACCAGTTTGAGCGACGAATAAACCACCGCCGGAGGCGCACCCGATGCCCCCTGCAACCATCCCGCCAGCGGGAGGAGCAGCAGCAACCCCAGCCAAGCTGGGTCTTCGAAAGTGAAATTGTTCATGTCGTCAATTGCGGCGGCGTTACGCGCGGGGGCAGTGCGCCCGGCAACGGCGGCGCGGTTTCTTTGATCATTTGCACCGCGATCGCGTGCAGTCGGCGACAGTCCTCTTCGGTGGGCTCGTGCCGCGCGAATTTTGAGAGATCACAAAACTCAAGGAATTGCCCGAGTAAATCCTTTTGGGGTGGCGTCATTTGCGGGGCGCGATGGAGTTCATCCAGAAACTCTTCCGTGGTGCGTTCCGGCGCGTGGAATTCAAAACGTTCGCCGAGATACAGCCGCAAAATATCTGCCACCGCCCGGGCAAAGAGCACCGGCGAAGGCAGTAACCCCCAAACCTCGCGCAGTTTCCGTAGCGCCTCGGCATCCGGCGCGGGCAATACCGGCGCGCGCTTTGGCTCGCGCAACGCCCAAAACAACAACACCGCCCCCGCCGCAAACACCACTAACAAAACCCAAAGCGCCCACCCTGACCCCTCGCCAGTTTCCAACTCCAGCGGCGGCTTGATTTCCAGAATGTCAGTGAGGTTTGTGTCGTTCATTCTGCTCCTGCAAGGAAAGATAACTCAAGAAAGGGAGATTTAGAAGGGAGAAGGTGGGAGTTAGTGGGTGGAATTGGTTTTTCTCAATCCTCAACCTAACGTCGGCGTTCCAGTCGCGTGCGGAAGAAGTGCGATAGTGCGGGCGCATACGGTTGGCCGGTCACGAGGCGGAGGTGGTCAATGTTTAGGCCGCCGAATTCTTTGACTAACGCGGCTTGGGTTTCGGCGCGGTGGGCGGCGAAGGCGGTGCGGTCGGCTTCGGTGCGTAGGTGCAGTTCGCCGACTTCGCCGGTCTCGGCGTCTTCGAGCACCAAACGGCCGAGCGGGGGCAGGGCGTCTTCGTGCGGGTCGTTGATTTGGATGGCCACCACGTCGTGCCGGCGTTGGGCGCGGTGCAGGGCGGAGTGGGGGAGGGGATCGAGGAAATCCGAAATCACAATCATCACCGCGCGCCGCCGAAAAGTTTTTTGCAAATGCTGCAGTGCTTGGCGCAGGTCGCCGGTGCGATGGGCGGGGGTGTGATGCAAAATATCGCGCACCAACCGCAGCACGTGGCGTTTGCCTTTGCCGGGGCGCACGTATTTCTCCACGCGATCGGTGAAGAGCGTGAGGCCGACTTTATCGTTGTTGCCTTGGGCGGCGAACGCCAGCGCGGCGGCCACTTCGGCGGCGAGTTCCTGTTTGGTTTGGTCGCCACTGCCGAACCGCCCCGACGCGCTGATGTCCACCAGCAGCATCACTGTCAGCTCGCGTTCCTCCACGAACTGTTTCACAAACGGTTGGTTCAAGCGGGCGGTGACGTTCCAATCGATATTGCGCACCTCATCGCCCGGCTGATACTCGCGAACCTCATCAAAATCCATTCCCTGCCCGCGAAATATACTGCGGTATTGCCCGGCCATTACATCGCTCACCAGCCGCTTGGTGCGGATTTCGATCTGGCGAACTTTGTTCGGGTTGATGGCTGGTTTGGGGGTTGATGGTTGAGGGTTGATGGGAAACCAATGCTACCTCCTTCTACGGCACTGGCATGTGATCCAGGAACAGCGCCAACACGTGGTCGCTGGTTTTATCTTCCGCTTCGGCTTCGTAGCTTACTTGGATGCGATGCCGCATCACGTCGGGCGCGATGGCCTTCACGTCCTGCGGCGTCACGTAGCTGCGCCCTTGCAGGAAGGCGTGCGCCTTGGAGGCGAGCGTGAGGTAAATCGTCGCACGCGGCGAGGCGCCCAGCTGGATGAGCCCCTCCGCCGGCACATTGAAAATCCCCGGATTACGCGTCGCGCACACGAGGTTCACGATGTACTCCTTCACCTTATCATCCACATAAATCGTATCCACCACTTTGCGCGCCGTGAGCACTTGCTCCACCGTTGCCACCTGTTGCGCGGTTGGCGTGCCCTCGGTCTTGGCCCAGTCCTCGAGGATTTGCCGCTCCTCCTTTTGCGTCGGATAATCCATCACCACCTTGAGCATAAACCGATCCACCTGCGCCTCGGGCAATTGATACGTGCCCTCCTGCTCGATCGGATTCTCCGTGGCCATCACCAAGAACGGTTGCGGCAGCGGATACGTCTTGTCGCCGATCGTCACCTGCTTCTCCTGCATCGCCTCCAGCAACGCGCTCTGCACCTTGGCCGGCGCGCGGTTGATCTCATCGGCCAACAGCAGATTCGCGAACACAGGCCCCTGTCGCGTGGTGAACTCGCCCGACTGCGGATTGTAAATCTGCGTGCCTGTTACATCCGCCGGCAACATATCCGGCGTAAACTGAATGCGCGAAAAATCCACATTCAACGTGTCCGACAACGTCTTGATCGCGAGCGTCTTGGCAATCCCCGGCACGCCTTCCAGCAGCACGTGGCCATTGGCCAGTAGACTGATCACCAGTCGCTCCAGCAAATACTTTTGCCCCACGATGACCTTGCCCATCTCCGCCATCAACGGTTGAACAAACGCCCCCGCCTCCAACACCGCCGAATTATCGGCCTCAATCTCCGCGTGATTCATAGGCGCGGAAGATAGTGGAAAACCTTAGAAGGGGGAAGGATTTAGGATTTATGGTTTCAGGGTGGAATATGGGCCGGTTAATTAACCATAATCTAGCACCCTCCACACCTCCAGTGTGGGATCAGTGTTAAAAAACCAACTGAAAAACTGTGTTTTCTGAGTACTCCCACCAATAGTCCCACCAATGCTTTGCTTTAAATAATGGTGGCCACTTCTGGCTTCACGTGCTCAAAGAACGACCCACATTTTAATCACTCACTCGGCGCGTTCAAGATTGTAATATTCGCAGGGCACAATTCTGTATCGTCTCTCGGGTTCGTGGGCGGTAACGTCGGGGCATGGCTGATCACCCACCGACCGTCATCGCTTCAATCAATAGTTCAACTCGTATTATCAATTAACACTCGAACGCCTTTCGGAGCTACCTTGACGGCATGAAGCAGATTCTATTAATGATTGCGATGGCTCCCTCCCCCGATCAAATCGCAGGTATTATATTTATGATCCTTTTTTATCTTTGTGTTGGCCTTTGCCTTTTAGGAGGATTGGTGTTCCTAATTATTAGCATTGTGAGATTTGTGGCCGAGAAAGCGCAAGGCGATGATCCCGTGCCACCGCCGGTAATCCCCCCGCCTGAGGAAAAGGAATCCGAGTAACTCACTCGGCGCGTTCAAGATTGTAATATTCGCAGGGGGCAATTCTGTATCGTCATTCGGGTTCGCGGGCGGTGGCGGCGAGAGGGCAAACTCAATGATGCAAATAATGCGGAACGGGACGAACGGTTGTTCCCGTGCAAATCTTAAAACGCCGTCGCTCAATTTTTCCACGCTCGTGCAACTGCCTTAATTGCTTCCACGTGTGATGTTCACTGAAGCCTGTTTCAGCAGCAATCTCGCGCACCGTTTTCCATCCCTCTGGCACCTCATCGGCGTCACCGGAATTGGCTGCTGCGAGAACGTCAAACAATGCGTTGGTAATGGGACGCTTCAGGAGGCTCGCCAGACGTTTGGGGGGCAAAAGGGTCAACGGCTAAAGATTGAAAAATGCCGTCCACTCCGCCTCATTGAATCCAACCACACCGTCATCCTTTGTCATCATAAACGGCCGCTTAACCAAATTCCCGTTGCCGGTCAGTAGATCAATCGCCTCCGTCTTGCTGAGCTTGGTAATTTTCTCCTTCATATTCATGGCCCTGTAATCGCCACCGGACGTATTAAAAAGCGCGCGTAAATTGCCATCATACGCCTTGAGCATCCGTTTCAGCTCTGCCTTCGAGGGCGGCCTCTCGCGAATGGCGACTCTTTCAAACTCGATCCCCTTTGCCTCCAGCCACTTCAACGCCTTGCGGCAAGTGCCGCAGCCCTTGTATTCATAAATCTTGACGGTCATGTGCTAAGGGTAACGACTCACTTTTGATGAGGCAACGGCTAGAGCTGCGTGAACAAATACCTTGCGGAGACGAGGTCTTTTTCGATTTGGGTTTTCAGGGTGTCGAGGGAATCGAACTTTGTTTCGTCGCGGAGTTTGCCGACAAAGGTGAGGGCAAGGGGTTGGCCATAGAGATCGCCTTCGAAATCAAGGAGGTGAGCTTCGACGTGCAGGGATGGCTCGGCATCCGCTATCGTAGGGCGCAGGCCGATGTTCACGGCGGCGCGATGGGTCGTTTCGCCCACTTGCGCATGCGCGGCGTACACGCCGTTGGGTGGCAGACAAAGTCCGTCTACTTCAAGGTTGGCAGTGGGATAGCCAAGCTCGCGTCCACGTTGGTCGCCTTGGATGACTTCGCCGGTGAGGGCGTATTCGCGGCCGAGCATTTGGCCTGCAGCATCAAGTTGGCCGGTCTCGATAGCTTGGCGGATGCGGGTGCTGCTGACGGTTTCGTCATCAAGCGAAATACTGGCAAGACCGTGGACGATGAAATTCATTTCCTGACCGAGGCGTTGGAGCAGTTCCACGTTGCCCTGACGTTGATGGCCGAAGGCGAAGTGTGCGCCCACGCAAATGGATTGGATGCGGCCGAGGTCCACGTACAATCCTTGGATGAACATCTCGGCGGGGATTTGGCTCATGGCTTCATCGAAGGGAAGCACGAGGGTGGCCTCGATGCCGAGAGATTCAATGGCGGCGAGGCGTTGAGGGAGATGCTGGATGAGTCCGGGGGCGTGTTCGGGCGCGAGCACGGCGGCGGGATGCTGAGAAAAGGTGACGCATAGCGGCGTGGCCTCGAGCTGATGCGCATCGGAAACGGCTTGCCGGAGAACTTGTTGATGGCCCAGATGGACGCCATCGAAGAGGCCGATGGCGCAGCAGACGCGGCCGTTGGGGGGCTGCACTTCGCGGGCGTCGTGGAGGGTTCTCATTCGGCGGGCAGAAACATGCGGGCGATGTCGAGCAGTGAGACCATTCGCGCGGGCAACGCTTCGGCGGGCAGTTTGACCAGGTCTTCAAGGCGGGTGGCATCGGCGACGTTGAAATTGCCGGACTGGGTGCGGTGGAGGGCGCTCAAGTGCGCGCCGCATTCGAGGCGTTGCCCCAACTCGTGCGCGAGGCTGCGGACGTAGGTGCCCTTGGTGCAATGCACGCGGAAGCGCGCGATGGGTTCGGTGTACTCGCTGAACTCGTAGGAATAAATGTGAATCGGCTTGGCCTCGCGCTCGACGGTCTTGCCCTTGCGGGCAAGTTTATAAAGCGGCACGCCGTCTATTTTAACGGCGGAAACCATCGGAGGTTTTTGCTGGATGTCGCCGGTGAATTCGCGCGCGGCGAGGTTGAGGGCGTCGCGGTCGAGCGGCGGCACGGGCGCGGTGTCGGTCACTTTGCCCTGGGCGTCGTAGCTGTCGGTGGCTTGGCCGAAATGCATTGTGCCTTCGTAGACCTTGTCGTCGGCAGTGAGTTTTTGTGAAAGCTTGGTGGCACGACCGAGTAGAAGGATGAGCAGGCCGGTGGCGGCAGGATCGAGCGTGCCGCAGTGGCCGACTTTTTTGATGCGAAACAGATTGCGGACGATGTCCACGATGTCGTGCGAAGTGGGCCCGGCGGGTTTGTCGATGAGTAGCGCGCCGTTGAGTTCGGATTCCGGTTGAGGATGGGGCATCAGACTTTTCCGTTGGCTTTCGAGAGAGCAGATTTGACGGCGTCCAACACGTTGCGTTGGGTGGCGAGTTGCGTGCCGAGGATGCGCGCGCCGGCGGCGGACATATGACCGCCCCCGCCGAAGTCCACCGCGATGGTGGAGACATCCAGCTTGGGCAGCTTGGACCGCAAACTGATGCGCGTGATGTTCGGCTCGATTTCCTCAAAGAGGCACGCGACCTTCACGCCTTGGATGTCGCGGATGTGATCGATGAGCCCCTCGCTTTCGTCGGGCACGGCGCCGGCCTTCTTGTAGTCGGCCTGACGAATCCAAAAATACGCGACCTGGTTTTGCTCGATGAGCTTGAAGCTGTTGTACATATGCTTCTGTAGTTTCACGCGCGAGAGGGGGTAGCTTTGGTAAACCTCATCGCAGATGCGGGCGAGGTTTGCACCGCGGTTCACCAACTCTGCGGCTGCTTGGTAAGTGGAGGGGCGCGTGGTGGCGTATTGGAAGCTGCCGGTGTCGGTGCTGATGGCGGTGAACAGGCAATCGGCAATGAGCGGTGTGACGGGCCACTTGGCCTGTTTCATGAGGCGAAAAATCATCTCGCCGGTGCTGGCGCTTTTGCCGTCGACCCAGTTGATATCGCCGTAGCGGGTGTTGGAGTTGTGGTGGTCGATGTTGATGAGCGTGCCACGATTGCTGACGGTTTCGCGGATGGTGCCGAGGCGCTCGTGGTTGGCGCAATCGGTGACAAGGACGCAGTCGAAGGCGCGGGGTTTTTGTGCAGCGCGCAGGAGTTTCTTGGGATCGAGGAAGGCAAGCTTGTCGGGCATTGCGTCCTGATTAAACACGGTGACTTTTTTGCCGAGATCGCGTAGCGCGTAGGCGATGGCCAGCTCGCTGCCGATGCAATCGCCATCGGGCCGCATATGGCCGCCGATGGCAAAGGTGTTGCCCTTGTTAACGGTGGCAATGATGCGGTCGATGATTTTGAGCGGGCGCATCAGTCGTCTTCTTCCTCATCCTCATCGCCATCGATGGAGTCAGAGGGATCGGTGGGGTTGACTTGCTCCATCTCTTCGAGGATGGACATCACGCGGTTGCCGGCCTCGATGGCGTCGTCCAGTTCGAACTTAATGCGCGGGGTGTACTTGAGCACCACCTCGCAGCCAAGCATATATTGGATGCGTGAGCGCTCGGATTTGAGGCGCTTGGCGGCGGTGCGTTTTTGTTCGTCGCTGCCGAGCACGCTGACGAAAATCATCGCGGAGTGGAGGTCGTTCGCCATCCCCACATCGTTGACGGTGATAATGCCGCAGGATTCGGAGTCGAGCTCGCGCCGGAGGATTTCGCCAACCGTGCGTTTGAGGAGTTCGCGGACGCGTTGTTGGCGGAGCGAGGGCATGGCGGTTAGGCGTGTTAAAGGGTGGCGGCGATTTGTTCGGTGGTGATGCTCTGGATGAGATCGCCTTCCTGATAATCATCAAAGCCCTCGACGCGGATGCCGCATTCCATTCCAGAACGCACGACGTCGGCGTTGTCCTTAAAGCGTTTCAGCGTGGTCACCTTGCCGGTGTGCAGCGTTTTGTCTTTGCGCATCACGCGCACTTGGCCGCGATTGATGCGGCCGTCGGTGACCATGCAACCGGCAACCACGCCGCCTTTGCTGAGCGGGAAAAGCTGGCGCACTTCGGCGGTACCGATGACAATTTGTTTTTCCAAGGGATCGAGCAGGCCGGCCATTGCGTCCTTCACTTCGTCGATCAACTCGTAAATAATTTTGTATGGCTTGATTTGCACGCCGTGATGCTTGGCGATGTCCGGCGCGCCTTTGTCTATGCGGGTGTGGAAGCCGAGGATGACCGCGCCGGATGAGGCGGCGAGGTTGACGTCGCTTTCGCTGACGGTGCCCACGGCACTGTGGATAACCTCAAGCTCAACCTTGTCGGATTCAATTTTGCTAAGAGACTCGACGATCGCTTCGGCGGAGCCCTGAGTGTCGGCTTTGACGATGACCTTGAGAATCTTGGCCGACGCGGCCTCGATGGTATCAAATATATTCTCAAGAGTGACCCTCGCTGCGCGGCCGTCGAGGCGTTCCTTGTGAGCGGCCTCGCCGCGTTGCTCGGCGAGGTCGCGCGCGGCTTTTTCGTGCTCGACTGCGTGAAAATCATCGCCCGCTTCGGGTACTCCATTAAGGCCGAGGAGCTTGACGGCGTAAGACGGCCCCGCGGTTTTCATACGATCGCCCTCTTCATTAATGAGCGCCCGGGCTTTGCCATGATACTGGCCGCAAATCACGAGGTCGCCGACCTTGAGCGTGCCTTTGCGGACGATCACCGTGGCGGTGGGGCCGCCGGGTTCCATGCCGCTTTCCACAACATTACCGGCGGCGCGGCGGTTGGGGTTGGCCTTGAGCTCGAGCAGTTCGGACTGCAGCAAAATGGCGTCGAGCAGTTTGTCGATGCCATCGCCCTTGAGCGCGGAGACGTCGACGAAGAGCGTGTCGCCGCCCCAATCCTCGGCGGAGAGGCCGTGCTCGCTCATTTGTTCGCGCGCGCGCATTGGGTTTGCGCCGTGCACGTCACATTTGTTTACCGCGACTATAATAGTAGCACCGGAGGCTTTGGCGTGGTTGATGGACTCGATGGTCTGCGGCATAACGCCGTCGTCGGCGGCGATGACGAGCACGATGAGGTCGGTGACATTCGCTCCGCGCGCGCGCATGGCGCTAAAGGCGGCGTGGCCGGGCGTGTCGAGAAAGGTAATGGGCTCGAGGCGTTTTTTATCCTCGGGGTGGGGGACATCGATGGAGTACGCGCCGATGTGCTGGGTAATGCCACCGGCTTCGCCGGAGACGACGTTGGCGTTGCGAATGGAATCGAGCAGGGTGGTCTTGCCGTGATCCACGTGGCCCATCACGGCGACGACGGGCGGGCGGGGTTTGAGATCGGCCTCGGCGTCGTCGAGATCCAGCTCGAGTTTCTTTTCCTGAATAGGCGCGGGAGTGCTGGCGTCGCGCTGGCGTTTCTTGGCTTCGAACTTAAATCCGTTTTTAGCGCAAAGTTGTTTGGCGGTCGGCTCGTCAACAGCTTGGTTGACATTGGCGAACACGCCGAGCTGCATCAGATCGGCAATGAGTTGGAAAGGCTTGCGGTTGATGGCCTCGGCAAGCTCGCGCACCATAATCGGCGGCTTGAGTGTGATGATCGGCGCATCGGCTTTGGCAACGTAACGGGGCTTGGCCGGTTGTGCGGGGCTCTTGTCGCCGGGTTTGGCGGCGACTTTCTTTTTGTCGTCCTTTTTGTCACGCCGGCCACGAGCATCGCGGCGTGCGGGCATATTACCGAGATCGATAAACCCAATTTTTTCGCCAACCTTTGGCCCTGCGGGAGTGGGGGGAGTGGAGGGCGTTTCCGGTTCTGTCGGAGCTTCGGCTTCTGGGGCTTCGACGGACTCCGCAGCTTCGGATTCTTCCGCGGCTTCGGTTTCAGCTTCTTCTTCGGGTTCAGGCTCCGGTTCCGGTTCCGGTGCCACAATCAAGACCGGGCCGCTATCGACCGGCGCGGCGGCTTCTGCCTTTTTGGCTTCGGCGGCGGCTTCCGCTTTGTCTTGGGCGGGGGCAAGTTCTTTGGCGATTTCTTGCTCCAGATATTCCCCGGTAATTTTATCGAGCGAGCTGGAAGCTACCTTGGCATTGGCGATGCCGAGGGTCTTGGCCTTGGCCAGTACTTCTTTGCTCTGGATACCCAGCTTCTTGGCGATGTCGTAAATTCGTACGGGCATGAGTGGCTTTAATCAGTCTCGGTTTCGGCTGGTGGGTCGGTGGTTTCAGTAGTGTCAGCAGCGGGTACGGCTTCTCCGTTGGACTCCGCTTCAGGTTCGGTTTCTTCAACCGCAGTTTCAGGTTCGGCGGCCTTCGGTTCAGTGGCAGCTTCTTCCTCAACCGGGGTTTCCGATTCCGGTTCAGCTTCAGGCACGCCGGCTTGGAGGGCGGCCAAAATGGTTTCCGCGTGCGGGGCGAGGTCGGGGATTTCCGCGAGGTCGGCAGCTTCGGCTTGTTGCAAATCGGCCACGGAATGGAAGCCGCTTTGGACGAGAGTTTGCGCGAGGGCATCGTCGATGCCGGGCAGGGCGGTCATCGCCGCCACGGCGCTGGCGACTTGGTCATCGAAGGAAACGACTTCCACCTGGTCGGCCTCGATGTCGATGTGCCAGCCGACAAGCTTTTGGGCGAGGCGCGCGTTTTGGCCGCGCTTGCCGATGGCGAGTGAAAGCTGGTCTTCGTTTACAAAAACCTGAATGCGTTTGTTGGTCTCATTGATTTTGAGCCTCTTGATTTCCGCCGGCTTAAGGGCTTCAACGACAAAGATGTTGATGTCCGAGCTCCAGTGGATGATGTCCACCTTTTCGTTGTTCAGCTCGCGCACGATGTTTTTCACGCGTTGACCGCGCAAGCCCACGCACGCGCCCACAGGATCCACGCGGTTATCGGCCGAATGCACGGCGAGCTTGGTGCGCCAGCCCGGCTCGCGGGCGATGGCGATAATTTCAACCGTGCCATCGGCGATCTCGGTGACTTCCTGCGTGAAGAGTTTGATGACGAAATTCGGGTCTGCGCGGGAGAGAATAATTTCCGGGCCGCGTCCGGTTTCTTCCACGGCCTTCACGTAGCAACGCAGTTGCTCGCCCGGTTGATATTCCTCGATGGGCACCCGCTCGCGGTTGGGCAGTAATGCTTCGTATCGGCCAAGGTCGATGATCACATCGCTGCGTTCGAAGCGCCGCACAGTGCCTCGCACGATGTCGCCGGTGCGGTCCTTGAATTCCTCGAAGATGAGCGCCTTCTCGGCGCGCCGGATGTATTGCTTTAGATTTTGATTGGCGTATTGCGCGGCGATGCGGCCGAAACCGGTGGGGGTGACTTCCTTCTCAATTTCGTCGCCGGCCTTGGCGTCTTCCTTATACTTCATCGCATCGAAGCGCGAAATTTCGTCCTGTTCATTTTGCACGCGATCCACCACGAGCAACCGCGCGAAGGCGCGGATGTCGCCAGTCTTGGGATCGGTCTCCACCCGCAAATCGCGACTGGCACCGACAGCCTTTTTTGCCGCGGCGAGGATCGATTCATTGATCGCCTCGGTCAGCGCCTCGCGGCTGATGCCTTTTTCTTTTTCGTAAAAATCCAGCAGAGCCAAAAACTCCGCGCTATTTATGCCTTTATCCATATATTTAGCGCCTTTCACAGGTGGGTTGCCCAGCACTTTGACCCCACTTGGGGAACAAAAAAGCCGGTATAAAACCGACTTGCCGCATCTGGCTCCACGAGCCAATACCTACCTGTCGCGCGGAGGTTAGGCGCGGGGCGGGTTAGCGTCAAGGGCAAATGAACCGCTTGCGGGCAGGCGCGCGGGCCGGTATGCTCGCGGAATGCGCGACCACGATAATGACACCACGCCGCCAGTTTTGCCCCAGCAATCGCAGCACCAATCCCGCCCCAGCGGCGCGGGGCGTTGGGTGGTGGTGTTCCTGTTTTTTACGTTGGCGGGGATGTTTTTGCTGGGCGGCTGGTTTCTATCCTCCGTGAGCGAGGCGATGGATTCGCTGGCCGCGCCGACCGATCTTTACAGCGAAACAATCGTGCGCAGTGGCGACACCATGCAACGCATCGCCATCGTGCCCGTCACCGGCGTCATCACCAGCTACGACCTCAGCCCGGAGCAAAATATGGTGACGCGCATCAAGAAACAATTCGACCTCGCCGCCGCCGATGAACGCATCAAAGCCGTGGTGCTGCGCATCGATTCCCCCGGCGGCGAAGTGCTCGCCTCCGATGAAATCCACAACGCCATCGTGGAATTCCAATCCGACACCGGCAAACCCGTCATCGCCTCGATGGGCGGCATGGCGGCGTCCGGCGGTTATTATGTCGCCGCGCCTTGTCGGCTGATTGTCGCCAACAAACTCACCATCACCGGCTCCATCGGCGTCATTATGCAATCCATCAACTTTCACGGCTTGATGGATAAAGTCGGCGTGCAAGCTGTCACATTTAAGAGCGGCGCAAACAAAGATATGCTTTCGCCCTTCAACCCGCCGGAGGCCACCTCCGATGAGCAACAAAAAATCCTGCAGGATTTCATCGACTCCACTTACGAACAATTCGCCAGCATCGTCGAGACAGGCCGCGAAAAGAAAGGCCACCGCGATACCAAACATGCCACCGAATTAGTCGCCGATTGGAAGGACTACGCCGACGGCCGGATCCTCACCGGCGCGCAGGCGCTCGAGCACGGCATGGTAGACAAGCTCGGCAACCTCGACGCCGCCATCCGCCTCGCCGAAGATGTCGCCGGCATTCCCACGGACACCGCCCGCCTCGTGCGGCACGATCCGCCCGTGGATATTTTGGGCCTCTTCAGCCTCTTCACAAAAAGTAGCACCCCGCCCGCGGGTAGTACCGTGAAGGTCGACCTCGGCCTCAACCCTATTTCGCTTCGGCCCGGTTTGCCCTACTACATCGCCCCCCATCTTTTTGCCCAATAAATTTCGTTGAAAAACGTCCACCTCATTAAGCATCCCCTCGCGCAAGCACGGCTCGCCACCCTGCGCGACAAAACCACGCCGCACCCCGAGTTCCGTCGCGCCCTTGGCCAGCTCGGTCTGCATCTCTTGCACGAAGCCACCGCCGGTTTGCCCACCAAACAAAAACGCGTGCGCACCCCGCTCGGTGCTGCGCCCACCATCGTGCCTACGCGCGAAATCTTGCTCGTTCCTATCCTCCGCGCAGGGCAGGGGCTCATCACGCTCGCCGACCAAATCCTCCCGGAGGCCCGTATTGGCTACCTTGGCATTGCCCGCAACGAAACCACCCTCCAACCTGAATGGTATTTGGAAAAACTCCCGCCGCGCTTGGGCCGCTTTGAAGTGTTCGTCGTCGACCCCATGCTCGCCACCGCCGGCAGCGCTATCGCCGCCGGCAAGCTCTTGCAAAAGCGCGGCGTAAAGAACCTTCGCTTTATCCACGCTCTCGCTGCCCCCGAGGGCCTTCGCTCTTTGCGCCGAAATTTTCCCGAAGCCCCCATTTACACCGCCGCCCTCGACAGTCATCTTAACGAAAACGGCTATATCGTCCCCGGCCTTGGCGATGCGGGGGATCGCTGTTTCGGATGTTGAAAAATATTATCATTCGAGGGTTTTCCGCTCGTTGCCGTCTATTTGCTTGCCCCGAGGGGTGGATTGATTAGCTTTCCCGCGAATGGCTGCTGACCGAAAAAAGACGCCCAAGAAAACTGCCAAGAAAAAGGCGGTGGCCAAGAAGCGTGCGCCCGCCAAGAAAAAGGCGGCGAAGAAAAAGACGGCCAAGAAAAAATCCGCGCGCATTTCCAATCCCATCTCGGTGATTTCGCACATCAAACAACCCGGGCACGCGCGGGGTTCGTACGGCGAAAATTCGGCCATCAATATTTATCTCAAGGAGATTGCTCGGACCCCGCTGCTCAAGCCCGCCGAGGAAGTGGTGCTCGCCGCGCGCATCAAGAAAGGCGATGAGGAGGCTGAGCAAGATCTTATCAAAGCCAACCTCCGGCTCGTGGTGAAGATCGCCCGCGACTACGACGGCCTCGGGCTACCCTTACTAGACCTCATCGAGGAAGGTAACTTGGGGTTGATGAAAGCCGTGAAACGCTTTGACCCCAGCAAGGGCGGCAAGCTTTCCACCTACGGCTCGTGGTGGATTAAGCAATCCATCAAACGCGCATTATCAAACAAATCCAAAACCATTCGCTTGCCCGTGCATTTGGTGGATAAAATTTCCAAGATGCGTCTAGCGTCCATCAAGCTGCAGGAAAATCTAGGACGCGAACCCACCAATGATGAGTTGGCTGAAGAGATGCATTTGCCACCTGCAAAAGTTTCCCTGCTGCGCACTGCCGCCATCCGACCCGCCTCGCTTGATGCGCCGTTGGGCGATGCCGCCGAGCCGGATACTCTCGCCGATGTGGTCGAAGATGATCACATGCACACGCCTTACGAGGATTTGGAGGATAAGACAGTGGTTGCGATGTTGCATAAAATGCTTGGTAGCATCGACAATCGTGAAGCGGATATTTTGCGCTATCGCTTCGGCTTCGGCGAGGGCGGCGAAATGCGCACGCTCGAAGATGTCGGCAAAAAATTCGGCGTCACCCGCGAACGCGTCCGGCAAATCCAAAACATCGCCCTCGGCCGATTGCGCCGCTTGATTACCAAGTTCGAACATATCGAGAACCATCACTGATGAGTAAAGTTAATGCCGCCGATTTAGAGGCCGCCATCCGCAATGTGCCCGATTTTCCCAAGCCGGGCATTCAATTCAAAGACATCACCCCCGTCCTCGGCGATGCCGCGCTCTTTGCCGGCTCCATCGATCTGCTTGCCTCACATCATGCTGATTCGCGTATCGACGCCGTGGTGGGCATCGATGCCCGCGGCTTTATCTTTGCCGCTGCCGCCGCGCTCCAGCTCAATACCGGCTTTGTGCCTATCCGCAAAAAGGGCAAGCTTCCGTACAAAACCATTGAAGAAAATTTCTCACTCGAATACGGCGAAGACACCGTGGCCATCCACGAGGACGCCCTGAAACCTGGCGCGCGCGTGCTGCTCCTTGATGACCTTCTTGCCACTGGCGGCACTGCCGCTGCTGCTGCCAAGCTTGTGCGCAACGTCGGCGCGGAAATTGTCGAGATCGGTTTCCTCATTGAGCTTAGCTTCCTTAACGGCCGCGAAAAACTCGACGGCCACCCCATCCACTCCGTCATCACTTATTAAGCGATGTCCCGCACCGCAGTCTTCCCGCTGCGCGATTACGATCTCGCTGCCACGCTTACCTCCGGCCAAGCCTTCCGCTGGCGCGAGGCAAATGGCCCTGTTATCGAATGGGAAAACATCATCGCCGGTCGCTGGGTGCGCCTCCATGTAAAAGACAAGCAACTTCACGCCCAAACCGCTAAACCACAGAAGGATTGGCAATGGCTCACTGACTACCTTCAGCTTGAGGTGAACCTAAAAAAAATCCTCGCTGCTTTCCCCAAGGACGATCCCCATCTTGCCGCTGCCAGGAAAACCTGCCGTGGCCTGCGCCTGCTCAAGCAGGATCCATGGGAAACCCTTGCCGGCTTCATTTGCTCCTCCAACAAACGCATCGTCCAAATCCAACAAATCATCGCTGACCTTTGCGACCGCTTTGGCGAACCCATCCACGAAGGTTGGCAAACCTTTCCCACTGCCGCCCGCCTTGCTTCATTGACCGAGGCCGACCTGCGCGATTGCCGCATGGGTTACCGCGCCAAATACCTCCACGCCACCGCCACGATGATCGCCGCCAACGAAATCGACCTCCCAGCCATCGCCGCCTTAAATTATGAATCCGCCAAGGCTGAGCTCCAGCGCCTTCCCGGCATCGGCCCCAAGGTTGCTGACTGCATCCTCCTCTTCGCCTACGCCCATCCCCAAGCCTTCCCACTTGATACCTGGATCATAAAAGCCCTGCGCCAACTCTACTTCCCCCGCCGCAATCCCACCCCCAAGCAGTTGCATGCATTCATCCAGAAACACTTCGCCCCCCACCACGGCTATGCCCAGCAGTATTTGTTTCACCACGTGCGCACGCAAGGAGGGTTGTTGGGGGAAACCAGCGAAGAGTAATCTGAGGCTGTCTTATAAATCCAAACCCAATCCACCTTGGAGGGACGAGCCCGCCCGGAATCCCGAGCCACCACCTTCAGAGACGTGCATCAAGATCACCAAGGCGCTCAAAGATTTTCACGGGGAGGATTGATTTCTTTGTGAGGTCGGGGTCTTCAGCCACCCCCAACAGCTTGCCCGCGCCATCATTAACCCGAGTTTCCCCATTGTATTAATGGGCGGAAGTTCGGGTTATGCGCCTTTTTTCTCCGCATCGATTTCGGCTTGGAGCTCCGCCTCAAACTCCGCCTCGCGTTGTGCTTCCAGCTCGGCTGCGGCCTGCTTGGCAGCTTCCTCAGCAGCCAGCACGGCAGCCGCCTTCTCAGCAGCCAGTTTTTCGGCCTTCGCCTCTTCGCGAGCCCTGCGCTTATCCGCTTTCTTTAGTTCGCGCTCTCTGCGCCTGTAATCTTTACTTGGTGTAGAAGCCATTGGATATCCTTTATCGTTGCAGGAAGCGCTTGCCTATAGTGTTTCGGCGACGATGCAAATCCATATCGCGGCCGCCACGTTAATCTAAGTGGACTTTCACGGCGAGGAATAATTATTTCTCGGGGTTGCTGCGGATGTCGCACCTCGTGCAAAGCCTTTTGGAGTTCAGCAATCTGTGCCTTGGTGAGGGCGGGGTTGTCCTCGAGATCCAGCTTCATTAACTGCGTGAGCTTCTCCAGACCCTCCTCTTCGCCTACGCCCACCCCCAAGCAGTTGCGTGCATTCATCCAGAAACACTTTGCCCCCCACCACGGCTACGCCCAGCAGTATTTGTTTCACCACGTGCGCACGCAGGGCGGGTTATTGGGAGAAACCAGTGAAGAGTAGGGAGTTGGCCTACTTTGTGCGCCCCGTATGCCGCGCATTCTGCCCACGCATGGGCCACGGGCTTTTGGCTAGGCCTTTGGACTCGGTCTTGATGGCATAGAGCTTTTTGTCATCTGACCCGACGTAAACCGTGCCATCAGAGCCGATGGCAGGGGAGGAGTTCACATAACCTCCCGTTTCAAATTCCCATAGCTTGACCCCACTCTTGCCATTGATGGCATAGAGCTTTTTGTCATATGACCCGACGTAAACCGTGCCATCAGATCCGATGGCGGGGGAGGAGACACACCACTCCCGTTTCAAATTCCCATAGCTTGACCCCACTCTTGCCATTGATGGCATAGAGCTTGTTGTCACATGACCCGACGTAAACCGTGCCATCAGATCCGATGGCGGGGGAGGAGTACACAAACTCTCCCGTTTCAAATTCCCATAGCTTGACCCCACTCTTGCCATTGATGGCATAGAGCTTTTTGTCATCTGACCCGACGTAAACCGTGCCATCAGAACCGATGGCGGGGGAGGAGTCCACACGACCTCCCGTTTCAAATTCCCATAGCTTGACCCCACTCTTGCCATTGATGGCATAGAGCTTTTTGTCAACTGACCCGACGTAAACCGTGCCATCAGAACCGATGGCGGGGGAGGAGCCACACAGCACCTCCCGTTTCAAATTCCCATAGCTTGACCCCACTCTTGCCATTGATGGCATAGAGCTTGTTGTCATCTGACCCAACGTAAACCGTGCCATCAGATCCGATGGCGGGGGAGGAGCGCACATCACCTCCCGTTTCAAATTCCCATAGCTTGACCCCACTCTTGCCATTGATGGCATAGAGCTTTTTGTCATCTGACCCAACGTAAACCGTGCCATCAGATCCGATGGCGGGGGAGGAGATCACCCAATCTCCCGTTTTAAATTCCCATAGCTTGACCCCACTCTTGCCATTGATGGCATAGAGCTTTTTGTCAACTGACCCGACGTAAACCGTGCCATCTGGTCCGATGGCGGGGGAGGAGGACACCTTGCCTCCCGTTTCAAATTCCCAGTTGCTGTGCCATTTTGCCCTTGGACGGTTGGCTTGATGCCTTTGGTCGGCTCCGGCTTGGTCGCTTCGGGCTTGGTTGCGGAGGGTTGAACGGGTTCTTTCTTCCCGCACCCCACCAACGCCACCACCGCAATCATCAAGAGAATCTGTTTCATGCGCCGCCACCCTACGCCTCCCGCCACACCACACCAACCCGAATTTCCATCCGATATTGAATGGACAAGCCGTTCATACACAAAAATGGATAAAAATAGCCATTTTCAGTCAAAACTCTCAATTCAGGCCATTTTACCAAGCGTTTGGCAGGCGTTGCCAAGTAGTTGGCGGGCGTTGCCAAGTAGTTGGCGGGCGTTGCCAAGTAGTTGGCGGGCGTTGCCAAGTGGTTGGCGGGCGTTGCCAAGTGGTTGGCAGGCGTTACCAAGTGGTTGGCAGGCGTTGCCAAGTGGTTGGCAGGCGTTGGCAAGTGGTTGGCAGGCGGTAACCCTCGATAATTAAGAATATGAGTCGCCCCGTGCAGCCTGTCGCCCGTATAAACCGCGACCGTGAGCCTGCAAACCACCTCCACCCCCGCAGATTTCGAGGCACTGGCGCAAACCGACTTGTCGGGGACCACCTGCGTGGTGCTGGACATCCTGCGGGCCACCAGCAGCATGATCACCGCGCTGGCCAATGGCGCAGAGCAGATCCTGCCCGTGGCCACTATTGAGGAGGCGCTCGCGGCCAAGGCCGAACATCCCGAAGCCCTCCTGTGCGGAGAACGCAATGGGCTGCGCATCACCGCCGCACAAACCGGCGGCACAGAGTTTGACCTCGGCAATTCCCCGCGCGAATACACCGCCGAGATGGTCGCCGGCAAAACCCTCATCACCACCACCACCAACGGCACCCGCGCCCTGCGCGCCTGCGTGAATGCCGAACACACGTTGGTGGCCAGTTTCCTAAACCTCACCGCCACCACGGATTATTTGCGCACGGCCAAGCCCAGCCGGCTGGTGATTGTCTGCGGCGGTACCTACGAGGAGGCGGCACTGGAGGACACGCTCGCCGCCGGTGCCATTGCCGAATCGGTTTGGGATTTATTTGATGAATGCGATGATGCCTCCCAAGCCGCGCGTTTGCTTTTCGCATCGGCACCTGTTGAAGAAACTCTCCCCCAAGCCAAAAACGCTCAACGCCTCTTAAGCCTCCCCGATCTTGCCGAGGATGTGGAGCACTGCCTCCAAAGCGACCGCTACCCATTTACCGCCACCGTGGCTGCCAATGGAATGATTCAACGAAACGCCTAACGACGTTGCTACAGGCGGGCCCACACAATTTTGAAAGTGGGTGAGAATTTTTCAGGCTCGTTGGCGAGAGCGTTGTCAATTTCCTCCGGCGTGAACCAGCGGCCTTCGTCGATTTCTTCGGGGCAGAGGGTAAATGGGCCTTCAGATTCGGTGCGGTAGATAACTGCGAACTCGAAGCCTGTTCCGGCGCTGGCTTCGATTTTGAAAAGCTCCTCCATCGGTTCGTCCACGAGCAAATCAATTTCCTCCATCAACTCCCGCTCGGCAGCCACTGCGTAGCTCTCGCCGGAATCCACGTGGCCGCTGCACGAGCTGTCCCACAGGCCGGGGTCGTTGTCCTTGGTCATCGAGCGCTTTTGCAGGAAGAGCTGTCCGGCGGCGTTGTAGACCAGCACATGCACCGCCCGATGCAGCAACCCGCGCGCATGCACGACGCTGCGTAGTTCGCGTCCGATGATTTCGTCGTCATCGTTTACAACGTCAAAAATGTCTTCATTCATCGTGCAGCCTTTGAGTTAATTCCACAAACTGCACCAGCGTTACTTTCTCCGCACGGATTTTTACATCTAATCCCGTAGCGCTCATCGCTGCATCGATTTTGTCATCCGGCCAGCCACCTTTCAGGTTCTTGCGCATCATTTTCCGGCGTTGGCTGAACGCGCGTTTGACGACGGTTTTGAATGGCTGATACATCGCATCTGGAAACAGCGGCTTGGCACGTCGATGGAACGTAAGACAGGCGGAATCCACGCGCGGTTCAGGAAAAAAACAATGTGGTGAAATACGAAACATCTCGCCCGCCTCATAACGGCAACCGACGAGCAACGTGAGCTTGCTGTAGTCCTTGGTGCCCGGAACCGCGCACAGTCGTTGGGCCACCTCAAGTTGCAGCGTGACGACCAATAATTTAGGGCCATTCGCCATGGCGGCGAGATCCACCAACAGCGGCGAGGCAACGGAGTAGGGCATGTTGGAAACCAATTTCCAGTCGCTCCAGTCGGGGTCCGGTTGCTGGAAAAACTTCAGCGCGTCGCAATGCTGTAAATCAAAATGGGACTCATCACCAAAGCGTTCGCGGAGTTTTTTTTCAAGGCGTCGGTCCATCTCGATGGCGGTGAGATGGCCGACAGCCGGCAGCAAATGTTCCGTGAGCGCGCCGAGGCCGGGGCCGATTTCCAGCACTTTGTCCGTGGGCGAAAGGTCGCCCGCTTTGGCGATACGCCGCAGCACGTTTTGGTCGTGCAACAAATTTTGCCCGAGCGACTTGGTCAGCCGAATGGATTCCTCGTCAAGCGTCTCGCGAATGTCGGTTTTGTTCATCGATTTACGATTCAGATTTGCGAATGACGATTGCAAGGCGCGCAGGGTTCGTTCGAGTTGTTTTTCGGTGATGGTGAACGCGGGGGAAAAGGCGATGACATTGCCGTGCTCGCCGGCGGGCAACAAAATGATATCCGCGCCGCAGCATCTCTTTCACCACGGCGAATACTCGCGGGCCTTCGGATTCATCGAAAGCCAATCCGGCCAACAGCCCTTTGCCAACAAACCGCGCGCCGGGATGGGAAATTTTTCGCACAATCGCTCTAACTTCTTCCCAATGCGGCTTGTTTGTGTGATGAGTTTTTTCTCCTTCAACTCGCGCAACTGCGCCAGCGCCATGGCGCAGCCGACGGGGTGGCCGAGGAAGGTGCTGGTGTGGATGGCTTCGCCGGTGCTCTCCGGCCACGCGTGGTCCATCACCGTGGCGCGCCCCACACAGGCGCTGAGCGGAAAACCGTTGGTGAGCGCTTTGCCGAGGCAGATGAGGTCCGGGAAAATCGAACTGTGTTCGCAGGCAAACCATTCGCCGGTGCGGCCAAAGCCGGTGTAAATTTCATCACAAATGAGCAACGCATTTTGTTGGTCACACAAAGCGCGCAACACGCGGAGGAATTCCGGTGGCGGAACGCGAATGCCCGCACGACCTTGGATAGGCTCGACGAGCACAGCGCCGATGGGGTGTTTTTTGAATAGCGCCTTGAGCTGTTTTTTGGTGACGGCCAATTCGTCAACGTTTGTGGGGAAGGAAGCGAAGTGGCCGAACTTGCCGAGTTGTTTTGTAAATGGTTTTCGGAAATGTTTGCGGTGGGTGGCGGCAAGCGCGCCATAGCCGAGGCCGTGGTAGGCGCCTTCGAAGGCGATGATGTCTTTTTTGCCGGTGGCGAGCAGGGCGGTTTTTAGTGCGGCTTCGACGGCTTCGAAACCGGAGTTGCAGAAAATGGTTTTGCCGCGGCCGAGTTTCCAGCGTTCGAAGGTGAGCTTGGAAAGTTCGCGGGCGAGTTGGCCTTTGAGGGGGTGGGGGTGCACGTCGCCCATCGCGTGGGGGAGCTTGGCGAGTTGGGCTTGGGCGGCGCGGGTGACGCGCGGGTTGGCGTGGCCGGTGGCGGCGACGGCGAAGGCGGCGGTGAGGTCGAGATATTTTTTGCCGTCGGTGTCCCACACGTGGACGCCCTTGGCGCGTTCCCACACGATCGGCCACGAGCCGTCCTCGGCAATGTGAGTGACGTTGCGACTTTCGTAGTCGCGCAGGAGTTGGAGGTGGGGGTTCATTAAACGCCTTTTTGCTCCGGGGGCCAAATGTGTTTGTGTTGTTGGAGCTGGAAACGGACGGGGAGCCGGTCGGCGATGATGGCTTCGGCGAGTTGGCGGCGGGTGATTGGGGTGTGATCGGTGGGGACGGGTTTAAGGGATTGGTCTTGCTGCTCGGGGGTGAGTGGGTTGACCCACGAGAAAAGTGCTTCGCATCGGCCCTCGAGTTTTCGCAGTTGTTCGCTTGCCCATTGATAATCTTCCCGCGTGCCAATAACGCATTTCACTTCGTCGGTGGGGCGGAGGTTAGTGAAATTGCTTTCGAGATTTTTTTCGTGCTCGCCGCTGCTGGGGCATTTGAGGTCGACGATGCGATGGACGCGGGGGTCGATGGCGGTGATGTCGTGCGCGCCGCTGGTTTCCAAAAGCACGGTGAAGCCTGCGTCACAGAGGGCGGTCATCAATGCGGGGGTTTCCTTTTGCAGGAGCGGCTCGCCGCCGGTGAGTTCCACGAGGGGCGGTTCGGGATAGCCTTCGGCTTGGGTGGCGATTTCGTTTTGGATGGCGGCGAGCGTCATGGTTTCGCCGCCGGTGAAGGCGTAGGCGGTGTCGCAGTACGAGCAGCGCAGATCGCAGCCGGTGAGGCGCACGAAGACACACGGCCGCCCGGCGAAAGTGCTTTCGCCCTGCAGGCTGAGGTAAATTTCATGGACGCGAAGTGTGCCGCTCACGGGGGGGTTATAGCGGCGGACGTGTCATCGGCCAAGATTTCCATTGGCGCGGCCGAAGTTGCGCCTTAGATTTGGCCCGTGAAACTTTCGGTAAAAACCGACTACGCCGCGCGCGCGGTTCTGGAGCTGGCGGCTTGGCCGCGCGAGGGGCCGGTGCGCAAGGTGGAGGATTTGGCCACGGCGGTGGGGACTTCCGCCAATTATCTGGTGCAAATTCTGATTGAGCTGAAGGGCGCGGGTTTGGTGGATAGCGTGCGCGGCAAGCAGGGCGGTTATCGGCTGGCGAAAGCGCCGGAGGAAATCACGCTCGGTATGGTGTGGCGCGCGGCGGAAGGTTCGATTTTGGATGTGCCGGCGATTGCGGATGATGATTGCCCGGCGGGCCTGCGCGAGGCGTGGAAGAGTGCGAGCGCGGCACTCACCGAATCGGCCGATCAAGTCACGTTCGCGCAAATTCTCGAGGCCAGCGGGCGCGACCGCGAGATGTACTATATATAGTGCGCGCGGGAGTTAGTCGTTGTTGCGCACCTTGCCGGTCCCTTTTCTGTTCATCGTGGCGTCGTTGGGATTTTCTTCGCACGATATTTGGTGCATCCCAAGATTGACCACCGTTTTTCCGCAATATTCGCAAACTTTATCGCTCGATTGTTTGGTGATGAGCACCACGCCGCCGACCACCAACATTGCGGTCACCGCGAGCGTGATTCCGAATTTTGTTTTTTTATCCATACTGTTTTCCTCCCACGCAGAAGCTTACCACAAAAACGGTGCGCGGACAATTTGATTTCCAGAAAACCTAGTCGGATTCAGGGTTTTCCGGCGCTTTCTCCTGTTCTTGCAGTAAATCAATCGAAGTGGGTGGTGCCGGTTGGAGATACTTTTGAATCTCCGCCAACACGTGCGTGGGTTGCTTGCACTCGCGGCCTGAGCAAATGAAGGCTTCGGGGCCATCCTTGCCGGGCTTGAGTTTCTTGGCAAATTCCTCCACCGGGCCGGTGTTGCCCAGCACGATTCGGTTGGGTTGATATTGGCCGTGCACTGCGCGCAGGATTTTTTGGGTGGCGGCATCGCCGGGCGCGCCGGCCACCACCACGCGGTAGGGCTCGTGCAAATAAAAATCCAGCGCCATCATCAGATAAGGCACCCCGCGCGCGCCGCGCTCCAGATTGGCGGCGAACAACTTGAGCGTCGCTTCCGCCTTGTCGCGGTATACTTTGTTCTCGGTCATCTTGTGTAACTTGAGAAACGCCAGTGCCGCCACGGAATTGGAGGAGGGCAGGGCACCGTCGTAATCTTCCTTGGCGCGCACGATGAGGTCGGGGCTGCCCGCGTTTTGAAAGAACCCGCCGTTTTCTTTATCAAAAAACAACTCAATCATTCGGTCGGCCAAAGCAATCGCCTGCGTGAGGTGCTCGGGCTTGAGCGTGGCTTCGTATAAATGCAGCGTGCCGTCGAGTTGAAAGGCGTAGGCATCGAGCAACTGCACCGAGTCGCGCTCACCATCGCGCCAGCGGTGATACATCGTTTTGGTTTTGGCATCCCAAAAAGTTTTGAGGATGAAGGCGTTGTTGGCCTCGGCCATTTTCAAATAGGCCGCATCGCCGAGCACCGCGTACGCGCGGGCCATGGCTCCGAGCATCAGGCCGTTCCAACTGGAAAGGATTTTGTCGTCCAAATGCGGGCGGATGCGCTTGTCGCGTACGGCATCCATTTTTTTTCGGGCGGAAGAAAGCAACGCCTTGTCGGCATCGGTGAGTTTGGGATCCACGATGCTCAGCACGTTGAGATTTTTCAGCGGCTCGGGATGGCTGTGGTCTTCAAAGTTACCGTGCTCGGTGATGCCGTAGTGGCGGGTGATAAGCGCGGCTTCCTCGGCGTTGAGAATTTTTTCCAGTTCGGCTTTGGTCCAGCAATAGAATTTCCCTTCCTGTCCTTCGCTGTCCGCGTCCTCGGCGGAATACCATCCGCCCCCTTCGTGCGTCATATCGCGCGCGAGATAGCGCAGGATATCGCGCACCACAGCGGCGTGCTGTTCGTCGCCGCTAACTAAATAAGCGTCCAGATAAAGGTGAATGAGCTGGGCATTGTCGTAGAGCATTTTCTCGAAATGCGGCACCAGCCATTTTTCATCCACCGAGTAGCGGGAAAATCCGCCGCCGAGTTGATCGTACATCCCGCCGGCAGCCATGCGTTCGCAGGTGTGGGTGACCATCCGGATGCCATCGGCATCCTCCGCCCGTGCCGCTTGCCACAGCACAAACGCCGGCTCGCTGGGGCGCGGGAATTTCGGCTTGTCACCAAACCCGCCAAAGCGCGGATCATAAGTGGCCTTGATTTGCGCGAGGCCGTTGGTGAGCAGGCCGAAGTTGAGCTTGGCGTTGGGATCCGGTTTTCGGGCGCTGGCTTCGGCCAAGCCCCTTGCCATGTTCAGGGCGTCTTTCTCGATGAGAGGCCGTTTCTCTGCATCGTTCCAAAGCTCGTTCACGCGGCTGCAGAGCGACATGAAATCCCGCTTGGGAAAATATGTGCCGCCAAAGAACGGATTTTTTTCCGGCGTAAGAAATACACTCATCGGCCAACCACCGCCGCCGGTGGTGGCCTGCACGAAGGACATATAAATTTTATCTACATCCGGCCGTTCCTCGCGGTCGAGCTTGATGCAAATGAAATGTTTGTTGAGCAGCGCTCCAACTTCCTCATCCTCAAAACTTTCGCGCTCCATCACGTGGCACCAATGGCAAGTGGAGTAGCCGATGGACAGGAAGATCGGCTTGCCCTCTTTTTTGGCCTTGGCAAAAGCTTCCTCGCCCCACGGAAACCAGTCCACCGGATTGTGCGCGTGCTGAAGGAGGTACGGCGATTTTTCCTTGGCGAGACGATTGGTGTGGGTGTTGAGTTGGGTTTCACGAGTTTCTGGCGTGGGAGCGGCCAATGTGCCACTGTCGTGTCGGCTTGGAGCTTGGGGTAGGTGAGCGAAAGGTGGAAGCGTGTGCTTTTGGGGTGGCGGTCGTTCCCCGGATTGGCCACAGCCCAAAGTCAACAGGGTGGCAGCCAACCAGCAGCGGCTGTAAAGTGTCGTTGCGCGCATCGGCACAGTATGCAGCAACGCGCATTCAGTGCAAGCCGCGAGCGCGGTTTGCGAAATCGTGGCTTGCCAACCCGCGCCGGCTCGCGGCACGTTCACAGCCGCATGGCAAAAACCGCGCTCATCACCGGCATCACCGGACAGGACGGCTCGTATCTGGCCGAGTTGCTTTTGGAAAAAGGCTACGAAGTGCACGGCATCATTCGCCGCGCCAGCACGTTTAACACGGGGCGGCTGGATGCGATTTATCAGGATCCGCATGTGGAGGATAATCGGCTGAAGCTGCACTACGGCGACCTCAGTGACGCCAGCGGAATGGCGCGGCTGATCAGCAAAATCGAGCCGGCGGAGGTTTACAATCTCGCCGCACAAAGCCACGTGCGCGTGAGCTTCGATGCGCCCGAGTACACCACCGACATCACCGCCACCGGCACCGTGCGCCTGCTCGAAGCCATTCGCGAGGTGGGCATCAAGCCGCGTTTTTATCAGGCCTCCTCCAGCGAAATGTTTGGCAAAGTGCAGGAGGTGCCGCAGACGGAAACGACGCCGTTTTATCCGCGCAGCCCGTATGGTTGCGCCAAGGTGTATTCATTTTGGGTGACGGTGAACTACCGCGAATCTTACGGGATGCACGCGAGTAACGGCATTCTCTTCAACCACGAATCGCCGCGCCGAGGCGAAACGTTTGTGACGCGCAAAATCACCCGCGCCGTCGCCCGCATCGCCGCCGGTTTGCAGGACAAACTTTACCTCGGCAACCTCGACGCCAAACGTGACTGGGGCTACGCCAAGGAATATGTGGACGCAATGTGGCGGATGCTCCAACAGGATGAGCCGGATGATTACGTGGTGGCCACCGGCGAGACGCGCACCATCCGGGAGTTTCTCGAAGTCGCCTTCGAGCGCGTGGATTTGAATTGGGAAGACTACGTGGAAATTGATCCGCGCTACTATCGCCCCGCCGAGGTGGAATTGCTCGTGGGCGATCCCACGAAGGCCAAGGAGAAACTCGGCTGGGAAGCCCAAGTGAAATTCGCCGAACTCGCCAAGCTAATGGTCGACGCCGACGTGCAACTGCTGGCCGATCAACGCGCCGGCAAACTTGTGGAACGCGAATGAGCCGCCCGCGCGCATTGATCACCGGCATCACCGGGCAGGACGGCTCCTACCTCGCCGATCTGCTTTTGGAAAAAGGCTACGAAGTCCACGGCCTCGTCCGCCGCACCAGCACGCTGGAGCGTTCGCGCCTCGATCATCTTTATCACAATCCGGAAATTTACAACCAATCGCTCTTCCTGCACTACGCCGAACTGGACGATCCGACCACGCTTGCGGCGGATGCTGGAAAAATCCGCGCCCGATGAGCTCTACCATCTCGCCGGCCAAAGCCACGTGGGCTTGAGCTTTGAGATCCCCGAGGCCACCGCCGATATGACCGCCATCGGCACGCTGCGGTTGCTGGAAATGATGCGTGATCTTGCCGAAGCCACCGCGTTTTTATCACGCCTCCTCCAGTGAAATTTTTGGACGCCCCGAAGTTTCGCCGCAGGATGAATCCACCCCGCATTTGCCGGTGAATCCTTACGGCGTGGCCAAATCTTTTGCCACCCACATGACGCGCGTGTACCGCGAAACCCACGGGCTCTTTGCCTGCAACGGCATCGCGTACAATCACGAATCGCCCCGGCGCGGTGAGAATTTTGTGACCCGAAAAATCTGCCGTGCCGCCGCTGCCATCAAGGCCGGTCGGCAAAAGGAATTGCTGCTGGGCGACACCAGCGCCGAGCGCGATTGGGGCGATGCCCGCGACACCGTGCGCGGAATGTGGCTCGCACTGCAGCAGGACGCCGCCGACGATTACATTTTTGCCACCGGCAAACTCCACACCGTGCAGGACATCGTCGACCTCGCCTTCGCCACCGTGGACTTGAATGCTGCCGATCACATCAAACGCGACGAACGTTTCATGCGTCCCGCCGAGCCAACCCGATTGCTCGGCAACCCCGCCCACGCCAAGGAACAGCTTGGCTGGGAAGCGAAAACCACCTTCGAGGATTTAATCCGAGAAATGACCGAGGCCGAGTTGAAGGTGCTGGGCTAGAGCGCTAGGCGTACTTTTCCTGAAACTCTACGTACGCCGCCGTGATGCCCTCGCGCAGTTCCACTTTCGGCTTCCAGCCCATCGCTTCGAGCCGGGAGCCATCCATCAACTTGCGTGCCGTGCCGTCGGGTTTGGAAGTGTCCCAATTGAGTTTTCCAGTGGTACCCCACCACCTCGGCGACCAATTCCGAAAGCTCGCGGATGGACAGCTCAGTGCCGAGGCCGACATTGATAAATTCCTCTTCGCTGTAATTTTCCATGAGGAAAACACAGGCGCGCGCGAGGTCATCGCTGTGCAAAAACTCCCGCAACGGCGAGCCGCTACCCCAACAACTGACCGCCTCCGCGCCGCTCGCCTTGGCCTCGTGAAAACGCCGGATCATCGCCGGCAACACGTGCGAGTTCTCGGGATCATAATTATCATTCGGCCCGTAAAGATTCGTCGGCATCGCGGCGATAAAATCACAGCCGTATTGTCGGCGATAGGCTTGGCACATTTTGATGCCGG
>CALKBX010000013.1 GCA_937775205.1 uncultured Verrucomicrobiae bacterium
ATGTTCTTGGCCTTGTTGCGAAAGAGGCCGATGCGGCGGATGTCGTTCTGCAATTCCTCCAACGGCACGGCGGGGTAGTCGGCGGCCTTGCGATATTTTTTGAACAAATCGCGCGTGACGATGTTCACCTGTTTGTCGGTGCACTGCGCCGAAAGAATCGTGGCCACCATCAGCTGCAGCGGGTTGCGATAATTCAACTCGCAATGGGCATCGGGATAAGTGGACTGAAGCCCCGTGATAATCTCGCCGAGGCGTTCGCGTTTGGCGGCCTGCGATTCGCGAGGCATGGGTCAGACCAATTCCGGTTCCTCGATGGAGGCGGGGCGGGGGTGGAGCGGGCTGCCGTCGGGGGCTTCGGGGTATTCGAAAACCTTGCCCTCGAAATTGCGGATGACGACGCGGTCAGCGTTATGGCTGAGGACGTAGTTGGGGGCGACGGGAACCTTGCCGCCGCCGCCGGGGGCGTCGATGACATATTGCGGCACGGCGTAGCCGGTGGTATGGCCGCGGAGGGTTTCCATGATTTCCAGGCCGCGCCGCACGCTGGTGCGCAGATGGGCGCTGCCGTTGATGAGGTCGCACTGGTAAATATAAAGCGGCCGCACGCGGCACATCAGCAGCTTTTGCAGCAGCGCCTTCATCACAGTCTCGTCGTCGTTCACGCCCTTGAGCAGCACGGACTGGTTGCCCAGCGGAATGCCGGCATCGGCCAAACGCGCGAGGCCGTCGCGGACCTCGGTGGTCAGCTCACGCGGATGATTGGCGTGTACGCTGACAAAGAGCGGATGGAATTCCTTGAGCATGGCGCACAGTTCGGGCGTGATGCGTTGCGGCAAAAAGATGGGGATGCGGCTGCCGATGCGGATGAATTCGACGTGCGGGATCTCGCGCAGTTTGGTGAGCAACAGACGGAGCTTGCCGTCACTGAGCAGCAACGGGTCACCGCCGGAAAGGAGTACATCGCGCACCTCGGGATGTTCACGGATGTAATCGAGTTGCTGTTCGAAGTTGGGCCGGAAGCCGTAACCGGTGGCGTTGCTGACCATCCGCGAGCGCGTGCAGTAACGGCAATAGGCGGCGCAGCGGTCGGTCACCAAAAACAAAACGCGATCCGGATAGCGATGCACAAGCCCGGGCACGGGCGAGTGGCTGTCCTCGCCGCACGGGTCAGACATTTCCCACGAGGCGGTAAAAGTCTCGTCGATGGCGGGAATCACTTGCCGCCGTAGGGCGCACTCGGGGTCATCAACATCAATGAGATTAAAAAAGTGCGGCGTGATGGCCATCGCGAGTTTGGTGTCGGCCAAGCGCGCGCCCTCGGTTTCCGCTTCGGTGAGATTCGGAATGTGCTGCTGCAGTTGATCCAGCGAAGTGACGCGGTTTTTGAGCTGCCAGCGCCAGTCGTTCCAATCGGCATCGGCCACGCCCTCCCACGCGCCACGCGGGGTGGGTTGGAATTGCTTGAGTTCATTCAGCCAATCGTGCTGGGGAATGGGGGACGCCATGTGCGGTGAATGTTACCGCTGCGGGCTGAATGTGTCAATTCAGCCGGTTAAAAGTTTAGGGCCGCCGGAGGATTTTGCCCAAGGCGTTGCTGGGCCGATTGGGCGAGCGTTCGAGGTCGGCGAGAATGGTGTTTAGCAAATGCAATGACTGAACGGCCGTTTTGCGGCGGGCGGCGTGCGCTTCGGTCGTGGGCGTTGGGATGGGGCCGTTGGGTTGGCGGGGTTTGCCGATGTATTGTTCGAGCACCAATCGATATTCGCGGGTGATGCGCGTGAGCTGCGGCGGGGCGTTGATTTCCACCAACGTGAGTTTTTGAAGCATCGGCAGCAACACCTTGAGGTGTTCGGCGTGCGTGCCGGTTTGTAGGTATTCGCGCAACGGCACGGATTTGCGGCCATCCTCGGTCCGGCTTCCACGCTCAACAGATTGGCGAGGTGTCCCAGCGCGACGCCGGGTTTCCAACGGTTGTGAGCATCGCGATTGCGGAAACGAGTTTGAGTGAGTGACCACCATTGCTCGGCGGCCAGCATGGATTTGAAATCAAACGCGGCGAGGAGCGCGTGTTGGCTGTTGGCGCGTCGGTTGGTTTCGCGAATGAAAAATTGCATCCGCCGCGTGCCATCGTTTCGGGCCAGTAAATGGGAGGTGAACAGATGCGCGTGCGCGCGATAACGCACGAGGCCCGCGCCGAGTTGCAGCTCGGCGGGCGGCAGGCTGAGGTTGAGGTAGGAAACCGGCGCGGTTTTTTGCACCACCACCCGGCTGCGGCGCATCACGTCCGGTTGAAACAAAATATTGGCGCGATTGAGCGTGAGCGACGTGAACAGCGTGGCGCCATTTTTTTGGATGAGCAACTCGGTAAACCCTTCGGTGAGCCACGGCGGAATGCGCGGGGCTTTGCGGCTGTAACGGCCAGCGTATTCCTCGAGCAACAGCGACACCATCGCGTGCAGCAGTTGGCGGCTGGGTAATTCCTCCGGCACGGTGAGTTGATACCGCCATTTTTCACCGAAGGCTTGGCGCTCAAGCACCGGTTTCGTCTCCGGCGGCAGGTCGATGATGCGCAGCATGACGTGGCCGCTCCATAGATCGCTCACGCCCAACTCGCGCAGCAGGCGTTTCTTGGTTTCTTCAGCGAAAAAAATGAGGCTGTGCGCGTTCACTCGCACCACGGCGGGGACACCGTTTTTGCCGGAAGCAATCGGACGCGGCGCGCGATCCAGTTTCCAAATCGCGGAGAATTGTTTGGTGACGCTCGTCACCGGCTGCAGCCGACGGAATTGCTGCGCGTTCGCGGTGCCCCACAGCGTGAACCAGAATAAAATGAAAAGAGTGCGCGTCATTGCGTCAGGTTTTTTTCGGCTTCTTTTTGGCAACGGGGTTTTTGCTTTCTTTGCCGCCTTTGGATTCCTTGGAGTCAGACTTTTTCTCCGTGGCTTTCTTCACTGCATCGGCGGCTTTTTTCTCGCCGCTCTTGTAGTTTTCGCTTCGGTAATCGGTTTCGTAAAAACCGCCGCCTTTAAAAATGATTCCCGCGCCGGTGCCAAGCAATCGCTTCACTTTGCCTTTGCCCCATTTCTTTTTGGCGCACGCATCCTTCGGGCAGATTTTTAAGTGTGCTGCTTTAATGGAATGAAAAACCTCAATGGTCTTTTCGCATTTGGCGCACGAATACTCGTAAGTTGGCATAAACTGGGAACCTCCTCCTCCTACAGAAAATCTATCGGAAAAACGGTGCTCAAGTCAAGCGGATGATGGCTTGCTTTTCACAGGTTATTCACATAGGTTTCCCGCGAACCCTAATTCGCCCAACGGCGATCTATGCGCTATGACTATGATGACCCGCCAAAAAGTAATGGACCAGTATTTCATGGACGCGCGGCATAAGCTGATCGACATCGCCGCTTTCCTCGACCGCGTGGAAGGCGCGGAAGGTAAAGAAGATTTTCGAATGGCCGCCTTCCGCGACGCCATCAAGCACCTTGATGACAGCGGCAACGACCGCGCCAAAGACGTGCTAATGGCCTTCAGCGATCCAACGGAAGAACCGATTGCGACCGCTCCCGGCAAAGGCGCATGTGGCGCGTGGCCCGGCGAAAACGCTTAGGCAACCGCGATGCGTTTCATCGAACCCCATGCGCATATGGTCAGTCGCACGACTGACGATTATTCGGACATGGCCACTGCAGGTTGCGTGGCTTTATGCGAACCGGCGTTTTGGGCTGGGTTTGATCGCAGCAGCGCGGATGGATTTCGGGATTATTTTCGGCAGTTGACGGAGTACGAGCCCAAGCGCGCGGCCAACTATGGCATCAAGCATTTCACTTGGCTTTGCATTAACCCGAAGGAATCGGAGGACATGGCGTTGGCGAAGGATGTGCTGGAGGTGATTCCGGAATTTATGGACTGCCCTAACGTGCTGGGCATCGGCGAGATTGGGCTGAACAAAAACAGCCGCAACGAAGTGAAGGTGCTCGAGCAAGCACGTGGACCTCGCCGCGTCGCACGATCAGCTCATTCTCGTTCACACACCGCATCTTGAGGACAAACACAAAGGCACGCGGCTGATTTTGGATGTGCTGAAAAACGACAGCCGCATCAAACCCGAACGCGTGATGATCGATCACGTGGAAGAACACACCATCGGCATGGTGCTCGACGCCGGTCATTGGGGCGGGATGACGTTGTATCCCGAAAGCAAATGCTCCCCCGCGCGCGCCATCGACATGATCGAGCGCTTCGGCTCCGAGCGATTGTGGTGGGACGCCGCGTGCGACTGGGGCCCGAGCGTGCCGCTGGCGGTGCCGCGCACCGCGGTGGAAATGCGCCGCCGCGGCCACGAGGAGGCGTTGATTGAGAAAGTGATTTTTGAAAACCCGAAGGCGTTTTTGAGCCAGAGTGAGCGGTTTGTCATTTAGGAATTTTCAAGGGAGGATCAAGTTTCAATGATTGCTCGGCTGGCGATTATTGAAAATTCCTTGATAATTGAACATTGAAAATTGAGCCTTCTCCCCCTCACCCTTCCGCCCATGAGGCTCAACCACGATCTCCATCTCGCTTACTGCACCAATATCCATCGCGGGGAAGATTGGGCGCAGACGTTTGAGTCCTTGCAAACTCACACGTTGGCGGTGCGCGATGCGGTGGCGGCGGGCGAGTCGTTTGCAATCGGGCTGCGGCTCAGTGAAGTGGCGTCGCGTGAATTGAGCGACCCGGCCACACTGGAAAATTTTCAGCAATGGCTTGCTGATGAAAATTGTTATGTGTTCACGATCAACGGTTTTCCCTTTGGCAATTTCCACGGCACGCGGGTGAAGGAGCAGGTTTATGTGCCGGACTGGACTTCGCCCGAGCGCCTCGAATACACCAACCGGCTTTTTGATTTAATTGCCGCGCTGGTGCCCGATGGCGTGGAGGGGAGCGTGAGCACGTTGCCGGGGTCGTTCAAGGAATTCATCACCGAGCCCGCACAGGAACAAGCCATCCGCGATAATCTTTGGAAATGCGTGGAACACATCGCGAGCTTAAGCGAGCGCACCGGCAAGACGCTGCACCTCGGTTTGGAGCCCGAGCCGCTCGGCTATTTTGAAACCAGCGCGGAGACGATTGCTTTCTTTCGAGCAACTGCGCGCGGAGCATCCTGATGATGCGCGGCTCGCTGCGCATCTCGGCGTCAACTACGACACGTGCCATCTCGCCGTGGAATACGAAGAGGCGGCCGAAGCACTCGGCGCTTTTCGCGCGGCGGGAATTCGCATTAGTAAACTGCACCTTAGCGCCGCGCTCAAGGTCACGCCCGATGCCGACACCCGCGCGCGGCTCAAGCCCTTTGAGGAGGATGTGTATTTGCATCAAGTCATCGAGCGCCAACCCGACGGCACCCTCACGCGCCATCGCGATTTGAATGTGGCACTCGCAACTGATTCGAAAGCCGACGAATGGCGTATTCATTTTCACATTCCGCTGCACTGTCCTGATGGGGAATGGTTTGCCAGCACGCGCGATCACATCGATGGCGTGCTCGATGCGTTGCAAACCGATCCGAGCCTTTGCTCGCATTTGGAAATGGAAACTTACACATGGGAAGTGTTGCCCGCCGAAATGAAAAACCTCACCGTCGTCGAGCAACTCGTCAACGAATACGACTGGACGCTGGCCCAACTGCGCGCGCGCGACCTCGCATGAAAACAATGCGCGCATTATTGGTGCTCGGCCGCGTGAGCAATCTGCCTACCATTTGGAGCAACTGCCTTTGCGGCTGGCTCATCGGCGCGGGGCTCAGCGATTCGTTTCAGATGGATTGGGCAATGTTCGCGTGGCTCGCCAGCGGAGCCACCGCGATGTACTTGGGCGGGATGGTGCTCAATGATGCTTGCGATGTGGCCTTTGACCGCGAGCATCGCCCCGAGCGGCCCATTCCCAGCGGGGCGATTTCTGAAAAATCGGTTTGGTATTTGGGCATCGGTTTGTTGGCGGCGGGAATGGGGTTGCTCGCCATTCCCGGCGGAGCCACGGCGTTGTTGGCGTTGGCGTTGTTCAACTGTATTTTGCTTTATAATTTCATCCACAAAAAAACCGCGTGGTCGCCGGGGCTGATCGCGGGGTGTCGGTTGTTGCTCGTAATATTGGCGGCGTGTTTTGCGTTCGGTACCACGGGCGAAAAGGTAACTTTTTTCACGCACGTTCACAGCGGCGCGGCGGTGTGGACGGCGCTGGTTTTGTTTGCGTACGTCGCCGGCCTGAGTTGTTTGGCCAAGGTGGAAAGCGCGGATGGACCGGTGCGATATTGGCCGTGCGCTTTGCTGGCATTGCCGGTGGTTTTGGCGTTAATGGTGAACGTGGGCGACGCCCGAAAAGACGCGCTGCTGGTCGGGGCTATTTTGGTGCTGTGGGTGGTTCGTTGTTTGCGATCCACCTTCTGGGCCAAGCAACGCGACATCGGCCGCACGGTGGGCGGGTTGCTCGCGGGGATTGTTTTAGTGGATCTCCTCGCCGTGGCCCACGCGCCAACGGAATTAGCGGCGGCGTTTTTGGGCCTGTTCGTGCTAGCCTTGGCCGCGCAGCGTTGGGTGCCGGCGACTTAGTTTGAATGCAGCGTTCGGCCTTTGAAGGTGAGTTCGGCGATGCCGGATTTGTCGAGGTGGCCCAAGCCCATGCCGGTCATTTTTTCGTATTGCTTGCAGGCGGCTTTGGCAAGGGGGAGTTTTAGTTTTTCTTCGTCAGCGAGTTTGAGGGCGATGCCGCTGTCTTTGGCGGCGTGGGCGGCGCTGAAGTAGCATTCGTGATCTTTGATGACCATATCTTCACCATCGGTTTCCAGCACGCGGCTGTTGGCGCCGGTTTGGCTGAAGATTTCACGGACAATGCTGAGATCCAATCCGAGGGAATCGGCGAGGCCAAGGCCTTCGGCGAGACCGGCGGTATTGATGTTCATCACCATATTCAGCAACGCCTTGAGCTTGGCGGCGCTGCCGGCGGGGCCGATGTATTTGTTGGTGATGGACAGGGCGCTCAGCACGGGCTCGGCGCGGTTGAAGGCTTCCTCGGCACCGGCGCACATTAAATAAAGTGTGCCGTTGCGGGCTTGGGTGATGGAGCTGGCCATGCAGGCTTCGAGGGTTTGGGCTTCGTGTTTGGTGGCCCATTCCTCGACCTTGATGTGGGTGGCGGGGCTGATGGTGGCGCAGTTAATAAAGAGGCGACCCTTGGAGCGGGCGAGCAGTGAGCCGCTGCCGTTGAAGATGCTTTTCATCGCCTTGTCGTCAGTGACGACGGTGATGATGATGTCGGAGTACTTGGTGACTTCGGGCAGTTTCGCGCAATGTCGCGCGCCGATTTCCTCCGCCAATGATTGTGCGGCGGGGGTGTTGACGTCAAAGACAGCAGTGACGTTGAAGTTTTGTTCCTTGAGGCGTCGGGCCATATTGGCGCCCATGCGCCCTACGCCGACAAATCCGATTTTTTCTGACATAGATTGAGGAGGGTTGGTTGGGTTGTTGGGTTTCCGCGTGGGTTGGGCCCGCGCAAATGTTTGGTACTCACGAAACCCTAAAGGGCCGCCGCCACGGTGGCAACGGATTTTTGCGCTAAAATGGCCTGGGAATTGATGGGCAAAACAAGCGTGGGGCAGGGGGCGGTTTGCTCGGTGAGATGCACCTGAACGTGCTCGGCACCGAGCGCGGCGAGTTTGGCGGTGATTTCGGTGCGGACAATTTCCGGTGAATTGCAGTCGCTGCTGAGGTGAACGCAATAAATATGCCGGAGGTTGGGATGCAAAATTTGCTCGAGAAAATCGGCGGCGCCTTCGTTGGAAAGATGGCCGTGCCGGCTGGTGATGCGTTGCTTGAGGTGAGGCGGGCGCAGGGGGTCGTTGCGCAGGAGGTCGAGGTCGTGATTGGTTTCGAGCAGGAGGATTTCACATTCGCGTACGCGGTCGGCAATGAGGCGGGTGCCGTGGCCGAGATCGGTGAGCCAGCCAATTCGCGCGGCGGCGGTGTGGATCACAAACCCCACCGTCTCAATGGCATCGTGCGGAACGGGAAAGGTTTCGACAGAAAGATCGCCGACTTCAAATGGTTGGCCGGTTTCAAAAATGCGAAACTCAAAATCGCATTTGTGAATGCGCCGGATTTCGTCCGCGGTGTGGCGGTTGCAATAAACGGGAATGCCGAGCTTGGCATTGAGCACGCGCAGGGCTTGGATGTGGTCGATGTGTTCGTGGGTGATGAGAATGCCATCGAGTCGCTCCGGGGTGCGGTCCAGAGCGAGCAGGGCATTGCGAATGCGTTTGGCGCTGAAGCCGCAATCGACGAGCACGCGCGCGCCGGGCGTTTCCAAGTATGCGGCGTTGCCGCCGGAGCCGCTGCCGAAAATGGTAAATCGAACCTCCTCCACGCGCGGAAATATACGGCGCGCGCGTCGGGGGCACAATTTAATTTCATTCACACGTTGTGCTTTGGGCAAATGGGGTTATATTTGCGGAACCCTCTTTGGCGGATTGCTCGTGCAAGCAGTTTGCGTGCCATTGGCCTTGCTTTTGCCCGCCAATAACGGTAACAACAGACAGCCGCCCGACCTATGGCTTTTGAACCGAGAATGCAATTAGGACAGAGACTTGCGCAAATGCAGGTCATGTCCCCCCAGATGCAGCAATCGCTGGCCTTCCTGCAAGCGCCGATGCTGGATTTGCGTTCGATGATCGACAAGGAGTTACAGGAGAATCCGGTACTGGAAGAACTCTCGCCCGATGAAGCGGCCCCGGCGAAAGGGAGGCGAATGGCGAAGCGCCGGAAATTCAACCGCCCGAGGGCACGCAAGTGGATCCCACTGCGGAGGCCAACGGCGAGCCGGTGGATGATTTCAGCAAGGAACTCGAGCGCCTCGCCGAGATGAGCGAGGAGTGGCGCGATCATTTCAATGCCTCCCAAGTGACCCCCGTCACGCGACCGAGTGAGGACGATGAGGAACGCCGGCAGTTTATGATGGAGTCGATTACCGTCGGCACGTCGTTGCAGGATTTGTTGGTGGAGCAATCCAAAATGAGTGATTTGGATTTGGAGGAAATGGGTGTGGCCGAGGAAATTATCGGCAACATTGATGACAACGGATTTTTGCAGGTGAGCGTGGAGGAGTTGGTGGAGTCCACCGGTTGCAGCCGCGACGTGGTGGAGGAAACACTGACGGTCATCCGCTCCTTCGAGCCGGCCGGCGTGGGGGCGTGTGATTTGCGCGAGTGCCTGCTGCTGCAGCTGGAACGCCAGGGCAAAATTGATTCGGACGAATACAAGCTGGTGGAGCATCACATGGATGCGCTGGGCCGCCGCCGTTTCCCCGAGATCGCCAAGGCGCTGGGCGTGGAAATTGATGAGGTGCAGGACATCGCCGAAAATATTTCCCATCTCGACCCGCGTCCGGGAAGTGCGTTTCAAAGTACGCCGGAGCAGTACGTCTTGCCCGAGGTATTTGTGAATTGGAAGGACGACCAATGGGAGGTCACCTCCAATCGCGAGGAAGTGCCGCAATTGCGCATTAGCAATTCATACAAGGATTTGCTGGCGGAAGCGCGTGACTCCAAGGACGTGCGCGAATACATCCGGGCCAAGATTCGCGACGGCAATTTTCTCATCAAGAGCATCCACCAACGGCAAGACACCATCCTCAACGTCGCGCGCGAAATCGTGGCGCGGCAGGGGCCATTCATGGACGAAGGCGTGTCGGCGCTGAAACCGATGACGATGTCTGAGATTGCGGAGAAAGTGGAAGTGCACGAAACCACCGTCAGCCGCGCAGTGAGCGGCAAATACATGAAAACGCCGCAGGGGCTTTTCGAGATGCGGTTCTTTTTCACCGGCGCGATCGCCACCACCAGCGGGAAAGGCGTCAGCAACACCAGCGTGAAACAAATGATCGCCGATCTCGTGGGAGACGAGGACAAAGCCAAGCCGCTTTCCGATGAGCAACTGGTGAAACTGCTCCGTGAAAATGACATCAAAATCGCCCGCCGCACGGTGGCGAAATATCGCGGCGAATTGGGCCTGCTCTCATCGAGCATGCGGCGAGTTTATTAAACTCGATTCGTGCTTTGTCATTCGAGCACCGCCTTCGTTTCTTTTTGCAGAAACTCCAAATCTTCCCGCAGCTCGTCGGTCTTTGACGCGCGATCCATTCGGTCGATAAACAAAATACCGTGAAGATGATCGGTCTCGTGTTGCACGCAGCGCGCGAGCAATCCGCCGCAGACAAATTCAATCGACTCGCCGCGGCCATCCATCGCATTCACCCGAACTTTTTCCGGCCGCGTGACGTCGCCATAAATTTCCGGAAAACTCAGGCACCCTTCCGGCCCGCTGACGGGGTCGTTGAGCGGCGTGATCTCGGGATTGATCAGCACCAGTGGCATCATTGAATTTGGGTCGGCCGTTTCACCATTGATTTCCAGCGTGCTGGGCCGGTTCTCGGCGGAGCGAATATCAATCACTGTGAGCTGGATCGCGCGCCCCACTTGCTGCGCCGCGAGGCCGATGCCGCGATATTCCTCCATCGTCTCGAACATATTGCCGATGAATTCCTCCAGCTCCGGCGTCATGCTTTCCACCGCCGCGCCTTTTTTGCGCAGCACGGGGTTGCCGTAAAACGTCAGCGGCAAAGCCATTACTTCGCCTCCACCCCCAATAAGCCGAGGATGCGCTCGAGGTCGTCATCCGAAAAATATTTAATGGTGATCGCGCCCTTCCCATTGCGATGGCGCAAACCCACCTGGGTTCCGAGCGCTTGTTTGAGGCGGTTTTCCAAATCGGTGATGTGCACGTCGGCCTTGGTGCCGCCGGATTTTTTGCCCTTCGGCGAAGCCCCATTTTGCAGGCTGCTGACTAAGGCCTCCGTATCGCGCACGCTGAGTTGGTCACGAATGACGCGCTCGGCGGCGAGTTTTTGCTGTGCGGCATCGTCCAGCCCGAGAATCACTTTCGCGTGTCCCGTGGCCAGTCGGCCTTGGCGCACGTGGGTTTGCACGTCTTCATCGAGCTTGAGCAACCGCAGCGCATTGGCCACCGCGGCGCGGCTTTTGCCCACGCGCGTGGCGGCTTCTTCCTGCGTGAGTTGGAACGCGTCGATGAGCAAGCCGTAGCCTTGCGCCTCCTCAATGGGATTCAAATCCTCGCGCTGTAAATTTTCCACCAACGCCATCTCGAGCACCTCCGCATCGGTGGCCTCGCGCACCACGGCGGGCACGGTGTCGAGCCCGGCAATCTGCGTGGCGCGCCAACGGCGTTCGCCCGCGATAAGTTCGTACACATCGCCAACCATCCGCACGACGAGCGGTTGAATGATACCATTGGCTTTGATGGATTCCGCCAAGCCCTCCAGTGCCGCGCGGTCAAAATCCTTGCGCGGCTGCAACGGGCACGGCTTCAGTTTTTTCCAATGCAAACGCAGCACGCGCTCGCCTTCCGCCGCGGGTGTGGCGGCGGGTGTGGTGGCAGGCGCGCTGGCGGGAGTTTCCTTTTTGGTTCCCAACAACGCGCTTAATCCTCGGCCTAATCCGGTCTTTGCCATGCGTGTTTGTGGGGCAGTCACATTGGGATGTCAAAGGCGCGTTTTTCACAATACCCTCGCCGCGTGACGCATAAGAGTGGATGGATCGCCGAACGCGTGGCGCATTTGGCCGAAAACAAACAAGGCCACGATGCGCGTTACCTCGGCTACTTCGAGTGCTTCAACGCCGGTAAATTTTACGAAGCCCACGATGTGCTCGAGGATTTGTGGCTCGAAACGCGCGGCACGCCCGATGCCGATTTTTATAAAGCGCTCATCCAACTTGCCGGCGGTTTTGTGCACCTCACGATGCACGAGAACCCAAAATGGCCCGCCGCCGGCCATCGCCTCCGCCCCGCCTATCGCCTGCTCGGCAAGGCGCGAGGCTATTTGCAAAACTACCCCGCAGACCATCACGGCCTCGATGTGACGGCCGCCCTCGCCCTCATCGACCAATGGCGAGCGTGGCTGGAGGAGAATGATTTTAAGGCAAATCCGTTGCATCAGCAGCCATCGCCGACCCTTAACGCCCCTCGGTAGGGACACGCTTCGCGTGTCCTTGGACGCGCACAGCGCGTCCCTACCAACAACTGAAGCTTGCCCGCGCTTGCCGCCGCCACTACGCTCGTCAACCATGAGCGAGCAACAGGTTGACGAGCGAATTGCGGCATTGGGCCGACACGTACTGGATGGTGGCACGATCGAAAAGGATGACGCCCTTTTTCTTTTCGATCTGGAAAACTCCGCCGACATCCACACATTGCTTTCGTGGGGCAATCGCATTCGCGAGCATTTTAAGGGAAACAAAATTCATCTCTGCTCCATCGTCAACGCCAAGGCTGGCGCGTGTTCGGAGAATTGTTCGTTCTGTTCGCAATCCGCTTTGTACCAGACAGACACACCTCGTTATGGTTTTGTGGATCCCGAACCCGTGTCCGAAGCGGGCGAGGAAGCAAACCGCAATGGCGTTACCGCCGTGGGATTAGTGGCTGCATGGCGCGGGTTGAAGGAAGGCCCGATGCTCGATGAGGTTTGTGATCGTATTACTGAAATGAAGGAGCAAGGCCAGACACGGCCGGATGCCTCACTGGGGTTGATAGAATCTCAAGAAGTTGCCAATCGCCTCAAGGAAGCCGGCCTCGAGTGCTACGGCCACAACCTCGAAAGTTCTGAACGCTTTTTCCCTGAGCACTGCAGCACACACACGTTTGCGGATCGCTTGCGCACGATTGAGTTTTTGAAAAACGCCGGCATTAAGATATGCAGCGGTGGCATTATCGGCATGGGAGAAAGCCGCGAGGATCGTTGCGACCTCGCTCTCTCATTGCGCAAAGTGGGCGCGAGCGTGGTGCCGGTTAACATCCTCAACCCCATCCCCGGCACACCGCTGGAAAACCAGCCGCCGCTCCCGCCGCTGGAAATTCTCAAGACCATCGCCTGTTTCCGTTTCATTATGCCGACCAAAGAAATCATGGTCGCCGGCGGCCGCACCGTGAATCTGCGTGATCTGCAGTGCATGATCTTCCAAGCCGGTGCCAGCGCCCTGATGGTTGGCAATTATCTTACTACGCTCAACCAACCGGTTGAGAAGGACCTGCAGATGCTCCGTGATTTAGGTCTGGACCCGGATTGGGAAGAGTTCGATGAAGGAGAGGCGGATGGTTGTGGCTGTGGCGAAAAGGAATCCTGCGATACTTCTGGAGCAACTGAGGCTACCGAGACGGTTACGGCCTAGTCTGTGAAACCATTAGGCCTCAACGAGGGCGGCTATTTCGGCGAGACCATCGATATTGAGGCTGTTCTTGATGATTGCCTTACTGCAGCCCAAGCCCACGGGTGGACGGTCAACTGGCTGGAAACTGGAAACAATATTCGCCTTCTGACGCTGCATCGCGCCGCGGCAAGTGCTCATCGCAAAATCTATCTTTCCAGTGGCATTCACGGTGATGAACCGGCGGCACCTTTGGCCATGTGCCGGCTCATCACCGAAAATGTTTGGCCTGAGGACACCGCGCTGTGGATCAGCCCTTGCCTGAACCCCACCGGCTTCCCTGCTAATACGCGCGAGAACGCCGCGGGCGATGATCTCAACCGTGATTATAAGCATCTGAAGACACCCGAAATTCGTGCGCACACGCAGTGGCTTCAGACGTTACCTGATATGGATTTCACCATTCAGCTTCATGAAGACTGGGAGGCGAAGGGATTCTATTTTTATGAACTCAAGATGGGTGATGAACCTACCGAGCCGCGGCGGGTGCTGGAAGCAGTGAAAACCGTTTGTCCGATTGACGAATCGGCAGAAATCGATGGGCGCAAAAATGATCGCGGACTGATTGTTCCTGAACTGGACCCGAGGCTTCGGGAATTATGGCCTGAAGCCTTTTGGCTGGTGATGAATAAGACTCAACTAAGCTACACTTGTGAGTCTCCTTCAGATTTCCGAATGGAGACGAGGATTGGGGCACTGATGAAGGCGGTCGGGAGTCTTTTAGTTTAGCCAGCGTGATTTCACGGTCGCTCCAGTTTTAGCAGAACCGCTTGCTTAACCTTTAATTCACGACATTCTGAGGCGTGCCATTGAGGAATGCGCGTAGGTTGTTCGCCGCAATATCCATCAATCTCTCTCTTGCCGCGCGTGTTGCCCAGCCAATGTGCGGGGTAATAATAAGGTTCTTTGCGCCAAAAAGTGGATTGTCAGCAGGCGGCGGTTCCACTGAAAGCACATCAGTGGCCGCTCCAGCAATTTGTTCTTCATTAAGCGCCTTTGCCAACGCCGCCTCATCTACCAGTGGGCCGCGTGCTGTATTAATCAGGAAAGCTGTGGGTTTCATCTGAGACAAAAGCTGCGCATTAACAAAGCCTTGGTTCTCATCGGTGAGCGGGCAATGCAGGCTCACAGCGTCGGACTCACGAAACAACGTTTCGCAATCAACAAATTCTGTGTCCGCTTCTTCCCGAGCAGTCCGTGTGTGTACAAGAATCTTCATGCCAAGGGCTCGGCCAAGCCGAGCCACCGCTTGCCCAATCGCACCGTAGCCCACCAGCCCCAGCGTGAGGCCATCCAATTCCACCAGCGGCTTTTTCCAATAACAGAAATCAGGGCACGCGACCCAGTCGCCCTTGCGTACGCTGCCGGAGTGCAGCGCCGGTTGTGAGGCGAGTTCCAGTAGTAGTGCCATCGTCATTTGCGCCACGGCTGCGGTGCCGTAGCCGGGGATGTTGGTGACCGGAATATCCCGCGCGCGGGCGGCGATAATATCCACCACATTATAGCCGGTTGCCAGTACGCCGATGTACTGAAGTGCGGGCAGGGCGTTGATTAACTCAGCGGGCAGGGGTGCTTTGTTGGTAATGACAATCTCCGCATTGGCAGCCCGCTCAGTTATCTGCTCAGGCGGGGTGCGGTTGTGCACGGTCAGCTCACCCAGTGAATGAAGCGCATCCCACGATAAATCGCCGGGGTTGAGGGTGTGTCCGTCGAGGATGACGATTTTGGGCATCGGGGAAGGTTCAAGTCTCAAAGGCCAATTTTCAAGGTTCAATCCGTCCATGAAAATTCCTTGACCCTTGCGCCTTGAAAATCGAATCTCCCTGCATGACAACCCAGTCTCTCCGACCCATCAAGTACGCCCAACTTGAATGGCGCAATAAACAGGGTGAATCCTTCGACCAATGGCAAGAAGGTAGCCGCGCGTATCAAAAGGGCAACGAAGACACGTACACCGGCCGCGCGGTGGAGTTATCGGACAACGGCAAAGTGTCGCTGGAGGGCGAGTTCCACGAGGGGCTGGCGCATGGCGAGGAGGTGTGGTTTTTTGAAAATGGCAATAAAAATTCGCTGGTAACCTATCTCCATGGCGAACGCCATGGCCCACATCTTGTGTGGTATGAGAGCGGTCAGTTGCAAATTGATGTTTGCTATAGTCATGGGCATCGTGATGGCACACACGCGGTGTTTTATGAGGGTGGGCAGAAACGTTCCGAGGCCACATTTAAAAACGACCAATTAAACGGCCCGTACACCACGTGGTTTGAGGATGGCAGCAAGCGCAGCGAGCGTATTTTCTAAGGCTGGCGACGGAACTTAAGCGCCGCGAATGGAACGCCAAGGGCGACCAGAAACCGCTCAAGACGTGGAACGCGGATGGTTCGCCACGATAGAAGCTTGGTCACACAACAATCACTTAATCATTTTATGGTCATGAAAACACTTCTGATTTCTACCTTGTTGATTTCCCTAAATGCCGGGGCTCAAAATAAACCCGCGCCACCTGCAAAACCCGCGCCGGTGAACCCCGCCATCGCGCTGGCCAAGGCGAAATTTGAATCCGTCAAAGCTGCAGCCGCCCAAGGAGATGCCGCCACCTTGCACGAGCTGGGCGATCTCTATTACGCCGGCAAAGGTACTGCCCGCAATTACGCCGAGGCGTACAAGGCGTACCTCGCCGCGGCGGAAAAGGGCCACGTGATTTCGGAATCCACCGTGGCGTGGATGTGCCGCAACGGACAGGGCGTCGCCCGCGATTATAAAAAGTCGATGGAGTGGTACACCAAAGCTGCCGAGAAAGGTCACGTGGAGTCGCAACTTGGTTTGGCCGAGCTGTATTACAATCAAGTAGGCCTCCCCGCTCGCGATTATTCTGCCGCGTATAAATGGTATCTCATAGCCGATCGCTTGGGCAGCAAAGTCGCCAGAGCCTTCCTGCCCCGAATGCAGCAGACGGTGCTGAAGGAACCGAAAGTAACCGCCGCACAAAAAGCCAGCGCCGAGAAAGCTGCGGACGATTGGCTGGCCGCATACGCCAAAAAATAATCAGGGCCAGCGCAACCTCATCGGCCTTTGACTTTCTCCTTTTGACTTTTTACTGTCCGCCCGTGAGTTCCCACGACGCCATTCTCGAAGCCAAACTGAAGGTCATCGATGATACCCATCGTTTTGTCCCGCTCAAATCCGCGCTGCTCGTCATTGATATGCAGCACGGATTTATCGACGAAGGCGCTTCGCTGGAAGTCGCTGCCGCGCGCGACATCATTCCCAATCTTGCGAGACTCATTGACTCCTTCCGCGCAGCAGAAGCGCCGGTGATTTTCACCGAGTTCGTTTATGCCCAAAACGTGCCGTGCTTGCGCGGCGATCCTTTTGGCACCGAGCATTTGCCCAGCGAAGGCGCGCCCGGCTTTGGCAGCCAATCGAGCAACTGCCTCATCGGCCACAACGCCGGCACCGGCGCGGAATCGGCGGACACCATTCCCGCGCTGCAACCGCGCCCGGAGGAACTCATCATCCGCGGCCACACGTACGATAAATTTTATGGCACGCCGCTGGATCTCGCGTTGCGCAGCCAAAACATTTCGCATCTTTTTATGGCCGGCATCACCACCGACGTGTGCGTGAACGCTACCCTCATCGCCGCCACCCAGCGCAACTACCGCGTCACGGCCATCACCGACGGCTGCGCCTCGCCGTGGCCGGAGCTGCACGAGGCGTGTTTCAAAATCTGGCAGCCCAAATTCGCGCGTCTCAAGACGACGGGCGAAGTGTTGGCTGAAATCAATTAAATGAAGCTCTGTCGATTCGAACAAAACGGCCAAGCCGCAAGCCGGTTTTTATGAAAACGAAAAGGTAATCCCGATGAGCGCGGCTGCAACCGCAGCGGTCGAATCATTAGTGGACACCGATGATTTGCTGGCGTTCCTGCCTAATGGAAGAGAGCGCGCTGCGGCATTGCGAGTGACGGCATGGTTGCAAGCCAACGCTGAGATCGCAGCGGGCTTGAGCATTGCTGATGCAAAAATTCTAACGCCGGTTCCGCATCCAAATAAGTTGCTGTTGTTGGCAGGGAATTACGCCAAACACATCGAGGAAAGCGGCGGCATTGCGGTTGAGCGCGCGCGGACGTTTCCGTATGTGTTTATGAAACCGCCGTCGACCACGCTGAACCGTCACGGTGGCGAGATATCCCTTCCGGCTGTGTCGCCGGACAACATCGATTGGGAATGCGAACTGGGCGTGGTGATCGGCAAGGACGCGCCAAGAGGAGTGACAGAGGCCGAGGCCTTGGATTATGTGGCAGGGTACACGGTGGTGAATGACATTTCCGATCGTGGCTTCCGACCCGAACCCGAATCGCGAGGAGCGCGATCGCGACAAGTTTTTCGATTGGCAACACGGCAAATGGCACGATGGCAGTTGCCCCGTCGGCCCGTGCATCGCGTGCCCGGAATCCATCCCAGATCCGCAGGCGCTGCCGCTCAAGCTCACCGTCAACGGCGAGGTGCATCAGGACGCCAGCACCGCGATGCAGATTTTCCCGGTGGCGGCGGTGATCGAATTTGTGTCCGCCTTCGTCACGCTGGAGCCGGGCGACATCATTTCCACCGGCACCGCCGCCGGCGTGGGCCACGCGAAAGGCGTGCACCTGCAATCCGGGCGACATCGTCGAGGCCGGCATCGATGGGATTGGGGTGTTGAAAAACACAATGGTTTTGGAGTAGGGTTTCTGCGATGGAAACGTCAACCGAGGCCCAATCCCAACCCATCGTCTGTCCCAATTGCGGGGATGCGATTTCCAATCCGCGTTATTTTTGCCCGCACTGCACGCGGCCCATTCGGGACACGGTGTCGTGCGAAGGCTGTCGGGAGCCGATTGCCGCTCAAGCCAAAAAGTGCCCGCACTGTAACACGGCCAACGCGGCGTTGTTGGCGGCCCAAGCGGGTCAATTGCAAATCTCGGTGCAGGCAAGCCCGTTCGGGGCATTCTTTTCCACTTGGAATTTTACAAGCCTGTTCCGGCCACCGGTCATCGAGGTGAAAGGCGGCAAAATCAATACCACGGTTTGGACATTCTTCACGCTGCGCGTGCATCAATCGGAAATTGAAATGACGCGACTGGCCAGCGTGCGCCATACCAAAGGCGTGATTTGGAGCAGTCTTGTTTTCGAAACCTTCGGCGGCGCAGCGGAAGATATGGGCCAGCACGGTCTGCGCCACGATGACGCCATCAACGTTGCCGCGCGCATCAAAGAAGTCATTGGGCGTTGAATTTATCTCATCCTCTGTAACCTTGGAGCCCATTGGCATTATTTCTACGGGCACTGCCGCTGGAGTCGGGCACGCCAAAGGAGTACATTTGAAAGTCGGCGATCAGGTTGAGGCGAGTATTGAAGAGATCGGAGCCTTGAAAAACACGATGGTTTAATGAAGTTAGACCATCGCCTTGACTCGGTGATTAATCACTGTAAAGCCTATAAAACAAGGCTCAAACACATATTGATTTGTGCTATTTCGACTAATTTGAGCAGTCACACAAGTCATTCTTTTGGTGCAACTCGAACATCTTAAACCGAAACATAGTAGCAGTTCGACTAAATACATAAACCATGCTAGTCGTCATAGAATGGTGTGGCATACTAAGCTAGGAAGATGATAACCATTCTTAAAATCACTGGCATCATGCTTGTTTTTCCGGCGATAACTTTCGCTGCTGAGCCGGCATTCGAAATGATTCTGCAAAAGCATTGTGTGCGGTGTCATGGGCCGAAAAAGGCCAAAGGCGATTTGCGGTTGGATCAGATTTCGAGGGATTTTAAATCAGGAGTGGACGGACAGATCTGGGCGGAGGTTGTCGAAAAAATTAATGCGGGCGAAATGCCGCCGGAGGATGAACCACAGCCGACATCCGAAGAGATCGGCAAGGTTATCTCAGAACTGGATACACGCATTCGCGAAGGCCGTGCCGAGCGCATGGCTGCACGACCGCCGGTGGCTCACTACCGACTCAGCCGCAACGAATATCAAAACACCGTTTATGATCTCTTGGGAGTCCGCTACGATCCGGCCAAGCCGGGCGAGTTGAATGAAGACACGCTTTGGCTCGGTTACGAACGGATCGGCTCGCAGCTTTCGCTCTCGCCTTCGCATGTGAATCGTTATTACCGCGCGGCGGAGATCGTACTCGACCGTGCTTTTCCCAAAAAAGTTGCCGAGACACGCAAGGTGCGCAAGACGGCGGCGGAATTGAGGTATGGCGGCGGTGAGCAACAAAAGGAGGCTCTGGCTCGGTTCGGCATCAAACGTCCGCTGCGTTACCTCCATTTTCCTGGCCGCGTCCAAACTGCACTGTCCCCGAACTGGCTGGGTCGAACGGGTCCGGAACACAGCGGTCTTTACAAACTACGACTGCAAGCCAGCGGCATTCGCCCGCCCGGCGGTCAACCGGCCCACCTGAGCATTGGTAAGCGCACCAGTGAAGAGACCGTGGACGGCCTCATTGAACTCGATATCACCGCACCGGAAGACAGACCGCAGGTATATGAATTTGAAGTGTTCCTTGAGATGCCTACAGGACTGCACTTTGCGGTGGTGGCAACCGACGAAGTCGACCGGCGTGGCGGCGCGGCCTTCCGCAACGCGATCGCCAGCCGGGCTTATATCTTCACGCACAGCAGTGAGACTTTGCTCCTGAATCCCAACGCACCGCAGATGTTCGATGACAAAGGCAATGGCATTTTTTCGACAGTAATTCTCGACTGGCTGGAATGGGAGGGCCCGTTGGTGACTGACGCGGAAAAATCCCGGCGCCGTGACGTGATACCACCCGAGGACGCCACGGTTGAAGTGGTCGCCGAGTATTTGCAACGCTTTGCCGAACGCGCCTGGCGCCGTCCGGTGAAATCGGCGGAATTAAAGAACTATCTCGACTCCTACCACGTTGATCGCGAGGCCGGCGAAAAAGCGGTTTCCGCTTATTGCAATGCCCTACTGAGAGTGCTGACTTCCCGGAATTTCATCTACCTGGTCGAGGGTGATCCCGTGGCCCGCGAACGGCTCACGGATCAGGAACTCGCTTCGCGGCTTTCGTATTTTCTCTGGAGCTCGATGCCTGACGACGCGCTCCTTACCGCGGCCAAGGCCGGCAGCCTGAAAGAGGACCGATTGCAAAAGGAAGTAAACCGAATGCTGACCGATGTCCGGATCAACCGTTTCATCGAAGATTTTTCAAGGCAATGGCTGCAACTGCATCGCGTGGGCATGTTCCCGCCGGACAAAAAACTGTACCTCGGCTACGACGATTGGCTCGAGACGAGCATGCGCAATGAGCCGGTGGAATATTTCCGTGAGTTGCTGACCAAGAACCTGCCTATCGAGAGTTTGATCGACTCGGACTGGACCATGGCCAACGCGCGACTTTGTGATTTCTACGGATTGCCAGATCCAAAAAACGGCGGCTTCCAGCGCGTCACGCTCAAGGACGGAGATCATCGCGGCGGCCTGCTTACGATGGGGGCAGTGCTTGGTTTGACCTCCGACGGAACCCGCCATCGCCCAGTGCATCGCGGGGTTTGGGTCAGCGAAACGATCTTTAACAAGACACCGCCACCGCCGCCGGCCAATGTCGACCCTATCGAGCCGGTGCCGCCCACGGGCAATAAGATCACCATCCGGCAGCGCATCGAGGCACACGCCAAGAACGCGAACTGCGCAGCGTGCCACCGCACGATCGATCCGTTGGGGCTAGCCTTCGACCAATATGACGCCATCGGCCAATGGCGTACCCATGAACACGTGCCGACCGGTGTGGGTGAGAATCCGTTGGTGGACGCGTCCGGCGTCATGCCCGATGGCCGGAAGTTTGCGAACTCGGCCCAGTTCAAGCAATTGCTGTTGGAGGATCGCGACCAGATTGCGCGGGCGTTCATTGAGCATCTTTGCACCTACGCGCTACGGCGCGTGTTGACAGTCGACGACCGCGATGACATTCAATCCATCGTTGAAAAAGCCAAGCAAGGACAGTATCGTGTTCAAAACATTGTTCGGGCTGTGGCCACTTCCGAACTATTACAAAAACGCTAAAACCCAAGCCGAATCATGAGCAATATTCAGACCCAATCCTGGTTAATCGACCGCCGCCACGCCCTGCGCGCAATGGGAACCTGCATCGCCCTGCCGATGCTTGAGTGCATGATCCCGCTGACGGCCAAGGAGAAAATCAGCTCGCCGCGACGCAGTGCCTTCATTTACCTCGCCAACGGCGTGCATTCGCTAAATTACCAGATCACCAAGCCGGGCAACGATTACCAATTCTCTCGCTCGCTCAAGCCGCTGGAGAAATTCCGTAACACCATAACGCCAATCAGCGGTCTGCACCATCCCGGAAGTCTGGGGCATCACCACAACTGCATCGACATCTTTCTGACCGGCGCCAAGATCGGTGCAGCGCATCGCAACACCATTTCAGTGGACCAAAAGATGGCGCAGGTCAGCGGGCAGCATACGCGCTATTCCTCCATGGAAATCGCGCTCACCGGCGGGTCCCTCGCCTGGACCCCGGACGGCGTTCAGCTTCCCGCAATGCGGCGGTGTAAACAAATTTTCGCCTCACTCTTCGAGGAGCCCAAGGACGGTATTGCCGCCCAACGAAAGGCACTGCGACGCAAAGCCAGTGTGCTGGATGACAACCTTACCGAAGTTCGTCGTCTGTCTCAGAAAATCGGTGCAGCCGATAAAGGCCGCCTCGACCAATACCTCACCTCTGTCCGTGAGGCTGAGATTCGCACACGCCGCGCCGATGCCTGGCTCGACACGCCATTGCCGGAGATTTCTGCAGCCGACCGTCAACGCACCAACCGCGATGTGCCCAAGACACAGGCAGGCGACTATTTCCGCACGGTCTATGACCTCATGGTGCTGGCTTTCCAAACGGACGCTACGCGCGTGGCCACTTTCAGCCTAGGCGGCGAGGGCGATGCGTTCGCCATTCCGGAGATTGGTATCACCGAATCGCGCCACCAACTCAGCCACCACGGTGGTGATGAAGGCTACATGGAGAAGCTCACCAACTACGATACCTTCGCCATCGATCAATTCAGCTACTTCCTCACGCGGCTTTCGGAAACCAAGGATCTGAACGGTAAATCGTTGCTCGGTTCAACCATGTCGCTCTTCGGCAGCGGCATGTCCTACGGACACAGCCATGGGAATGCCAACCTGCCACTGGTACTCGCTGGCGGCACAGATCTCGGCCTGAAGCACGGCAGCCACCTCGATTTCAATCAGGGTCATTTCGACGGCTACACACTCAATAAGCCCGGCGACCACTACCGCCTCTGCAGTCGCCCTGCGAACACGGATGCCCACATGAGCAACCTGCTCCTCCTCATGTCCCAAAAGATGGGTTTGGAAACCGATCAATTCGGCGATAGCAACAAAGTGATTTCGTTATGACTCGGATACAACCCGGCATACGTTTCGCCGTGCTGACACTCGGCGCGGCCCTGCTGACTGTGCCTTCTTACGCTGAGGAAAAACCGTTCCGCCCTGAAGCGGGGAAGTTTCCTCCCTTGGACAAAGCACATGCCTACCGGGGCGAACTCATCTTTGTCGATCACGCCAACCGCCGTGGCAGCCTCCGCGTCGAAGGAACGGGCAAATTTTACCGAAACGACCCCCATCCATTCGCTCTACTTCCTTATGGCATAGTCCGCTACCACGATGCGCCTGCGGATCTGCGGGACGTTCCCTTGGGAACCGTTTTGCATGCCCATGGATTTCTACCGCCTGACCCCAAAATTTCCTCCGTTCCGGTATTGCCGACCAACAATAAGGGCAAGGACGCCGGCCATTATCGCGGCACTGGCATTTTCCCCGCAGAGAACCACGTCCTTCTACTTGAGGACGAGCCCAGTTACTGCAGACGAAACGGACTAATCTGGAAACTCATGGAAGTGGAGATCAAGGGCAACGAGGGTTCGATTCTTGCCAGGCGTGAATCTCAAAAAAAGGATGAGAAAAAATACGAACCGGAAAAAATGACTTTCGATGCCGCCACACGTATTTGGCGTGGTCGCGAATCAATCCGAGTCTCGGATCTGATCGACGAGAAAGTATGGCCGGTAAGTGGAAAGAAAGAACCCAACGATCAAGCCGTTCTTGCTGAGCATCACTTGGAAACCCGCTCCTGGGGATGGACTGAGTGGGGCTTTCACACGCTTTCACGTCTCGGATATCTGGTTGGACGACAAGTCTATTGAACACGCGGCCTATTTTCAGACTGAGAAGCACAAGACCTTTATCAAAAGCCGCTGGATGCCCGCCCGGGTTGATGAAATAAACTATGGCAAGTTCGGTCGAGCTACCGTAACGGCTACCTTGTTCGGAGGAATGAGCGAATCCACCTTTATTCCGACTTCCGAAAGGGAAAGCGGTGGGCAAATTAATGGTGCGGAAAACACCCTGAAGCACACTGCAGGCCACTATGGCCCCGGACACATGGCCTCGGGTGGTAAAATCCTTCGAGTAAAGAAGACGAGTGGTAAGATTCCCCTTGGCAGCAGCGGCATACAAGTCCAGTTCGAAACCGACCTCGTCATCGAGGGCATCCGCCCCGGCACGGGTCATCCGCGTTCGACCGGACTCGTTGGCCCAAGATGCAGATACCCCGGGAAGAATACCTTTTCACATAACACGCCCGAGGACCGGTTCCCGACTCCGGCCATCTTCCCGAAATACTGACCCTAGGAAATCGCCTCATGACTCAACTTAAACTTGTCCGATGGATCGCCACGCTGCCCCTCAGTGTGTGCCTCCTCGTTTCCAAAGCCAATGCCCAGGAAGAACCGTTCCGTCCTGAGGCGGGTAAATTCCCTCCGCTGGAAAAGGCTCATTCCTTCCGAGGCGAACTCACATTTGTTGACCACGCAAACCGACGAGGCAGCCTACGCATCCAAGGCGCGGGCACCTACTTCCGCAACGCGCCGCACCCCTTCGCCATGTTGCCCTACGGCATCATCCGCTATCATGGAGCTCCTGCTGAACTGCGCGACATTCCCATCGGCACCGTACTCCATGCTCGGGGCTTTCTCCCGCCGAATCCCAAGCTTTCTTCCGTGCCGGTCTTGCCGGTCAACAACCGGAACAAGACCGTCGGCTACAGCGGCAAAGGCATCGCCCCTGCCGAGAACCACCTCATCCTATTGGAAGACGAACCCAGCTTCTGCCAACGCGAAGGCAAAGTCTGGAAGCTCAAGGAAGTGGAACTCCAGAACAACACTGGCAAGATCACAGCTCGCCGCGAAGCCAAAATCGACGCCAACAAGGCCGAAGAGAAAACATTAACTTTCGATGCCGCCACCCGCATCTGGCGCGGTCGTGAGAAACTCGAAGTGGCCGACCTTGTCGCTGATGGCATCTGGCCTGCCAACGGCAAGAAAACCCTCAATGATCAAGCCGTCTTGCTCGGCATCACCTGGAAACCCACTCCGAGTAACATCTTTACCCGTTTCCACATCTCAGACATCTGGTTGGACGATGTCGCCATGCAACGCGCCGCGCGTAATCAGACTGAGACGCACAAAGCATTCATCCGAACCCGCTGGATGCCCGGTTGGATTGATGCGGTTGAGTACGGCAAATTTGGTACCGCCACGGTGACCGCTACCCTATTCGGCGGCATGGATGAATCACTCTACGCAGATTTTAAGAAGGATTCCTCCGCCCTGATGAACGCAGTGGAGAGTAACCTCAAGCACACGCACGGCGCCTACAGCCCTGCTCACATGGCCAGTAAAGGCCCCATCCTTGATGTCATGAAAACCAAAGGTGACATCCCGTTCGGCAGCAGCGGTATCCAGATCAAATTCAAGACCGACCTTATCATCGAAGGCATACGCCCCGGCCGCAACATCCGCGTGCGCCCAAGTCACTGGCCTCACGTCAATATCCCCCGCGAAGAATACCTCGGCGGCAATACCCCCGAAGAACGCTTCCCTACCCCAGCCATCTTCCCGAAATATTGAGGCGACTATTATCCGCCTCCACCTCAAAATTGGCCCAAGATCACTCCTTCTTCGAAGAATAAATCCGCGGCCTCGAAGCCCGCTGGCTGAGCTCTGAAATTTTCAAGAAGTAATCGAGTGTTTGAACGAACTTCATGTTTTCCTAGGAAAGAGCGGTTAGCTCAGTTGGGAGAGCACTGCCTCGACACGGCGGTGGCGCTGGGATAGAGAGCTTTCCTGAAATCTATTCACTGTCAGAATCTTCCGCTGGATCTTCTCCGGATTCTGCAGCAGCAGCCTCACGAGCCTTGCGGGCTTCAATAAATGAACGGATGCACAATCCAACAAAAACAACGCATAATACTAGCGTCACGGATTTAGCCGCAAGGGCAGCGGTGGGTTGACCTTTTTTTAATAGGGTGGGAATTACACCAATTGCCCCAATCAAGCCCACCATTACCGCGATGTGCATAGCCATCATCCGTCTATTTTCATTGGATGCTAGAAATCCACAGACCAGAAGAATCAACCCCAAGGCAGCAGGAATCAAAGCCGTTAGCTGCTCTGCACCTGTACCAAAATATCCGGCCAATCCAGTGGCGAGCAAAAGCGCCCCGAACAAAATTGTTATCTTATACATCATCGCGGCTGTCATTCTAACGGTTTACACACAAAGGTAAAGCTCTAGAGGCAGGACTCGAACCTGTTCTGTTGTTTTCTGGGGGTAGTTGACAGATTATTCACAACTTCGGATATACACCACATCGAAACGGAGGGGGTCACTGGTTCGGGCTTAAAACAAAATTACTTGGCGCGCGACTTCGCCTTTGTGGAGGCGATCGAAGCCTTCGTTGATTTCTTCCAAATGAAGGGTGTCAGTGAGTAGCTGGTCCACCGGTAATTGGCCGGCATGGAACATCTCAATAAACTTCGGGATATCACGGCTCGGCACGCAGCTTCCCTGATAGGAGCCTTTCACCGTTTTCTCCATCGCACTCAATGTGACGGCAGGAATACTGAATTGATGGTCTGGATGCGGTAAACCAATGGCGACCGTGGTGCCTCCACGCATGGTCGATTCATAGGCTTGGGCGAGCACGGTGGCGTTTCCCGCGCTCTCAATAGCGATTTCCAAACCCTCAAAATCTGCCGCTTAAATTAACAGTAAATGGAGAAGTGCATCAGGATGCGAGCACGGCCATGCAGATTTTTCCGGTGGCTGCTGTGATTGAATTCATTTCCTCTTTTGTGACCTTGGAACCCGGTGACATTATTTCCACGGGGACGGCCGCTGGGGTAGGGCACGCCAAGGGAGTTCACTTGAAATCGGGTGATCAGGTTGAGGCCAGTATTGAAGGGATCGGAGCCTTGAAAAACACGATGGTCTAATGATGTTCGACCATCACCTCAACACGGTGGGGGTCAGTGGTTCGAGCCCACTACCGCGTGCCATTTTTCCTAACTCTGTATGACAGGGTTAAATGAGAACTGCCTCACTCAGGCCACTTTTCGCACTGTTGTTCAGTCCAGTCTTTACCTTTCGCTTCCTGCGCGAAAGCGTTGAAGCAAAAACTCAATGTAACAATCGTAGTAATAACTGCTTTCTTCATGTATCGTTCCTCGTTAAATATTTTTGGTTAGAGTCCAAGTTTTGCGCCTTCGCTGCCTAGAGCGCGCTTACGCCCCAGAGCTTCGAAAGCTTCTTGCAGTGGATCACGATCGCCTTGTATTTCGACAGGTCCGTCCCCGCCGGGATATTCCTGCCATGGCATGTACTTTCCTGTCTCGAAGTTCGGTCGACCCATTTTTGGCGGATTATTTGCCTTTTTTACGCTTGGCTCCTTCGCGTTTTTTGGCCATTGCCGCCTTGTACTTCTTCAATTGTTCTTCGTCCAGAATCTTGGCGAGACTGGCATGGAACTTCTTCCCGACAGCCTGTATTTTTTTGCGATCCTTTGATGCCTGCGCTTCCTTCATCAATGGCTGCATCGTTTTTTGGAGCTCCTGGACTTGCACCTTCTGTTCCTGGCTGAGACCAACGCCGGCGAACCGGTCAGGGCGGTTGCCTTTTCCCTTCTGATTTTCAGGTATTGCCTCCGCTCGAACAGGCAATTGTTTCGCGGTAGTAGATTGATCATCGGTGGCGTCCGCCATGATTTTGAGGTCGTCAATTTCAATGCCGCTTTCGCCACCGTTCAGCATGAACAACAGCATGTTTTTTCGGAATGCAAAGCCAGGGCGCTGGAGGGATTTTGTCCAGCGATTGTTGTCCAGTCGGATCACCACGCGGTCGCCCTTAAAGACAAGTTGCAGGTTGTGCCAGTTCTTGTCCTGTAGGTCGACGGCCTCTGGTTTGAGTCTCTCTTCTACCCGATAGGCGCCACTGACTTTATCAGGTGGCCTGTCCTCCTTCTGTGGGCTTTGCTTTCTCCGCCGAGCGAGATTCTTGAGCAGTTTCGGATCTTTCGGGTTCTTCGTATGCGCATCGACTTGAATCCGCACCGAGTTTCTCAACAACGCCACCCGCAGCATATGATCTTGCCCACCAAAACCATCGTCTCCATCGATAAACAGCCAGAGCATCCTGCCGTCGCCCAAATGCCTATAGCGAAAGGAAATGGAGCAATCGATTTCATCGATGGGAATGCCGACAAATGGCGGATATTTGCCGCCGCTATGGCCGCGGGTCCACATAGCGCCATTGCGTATCGTCGTGTATTCGGGGCTGAACCTAAGAAAACGGCTGGGATCGACTTTGTCGAAGGGCTCGTGTCCTTTGAACAGTTGCTTGATCGATGCGTCGGCAGGCGATTGGACATTCGTGTCCGTACTTCCCGAAACAGGTTGAAAACCCGCGCTCCTTTTCAAAACGTCACTACCTTTGGGTTCGCTGTAGAGATTATTCATAAAAGTTCGGCTGGAGATCAAATCCAGAACCAGCCCCTTGAAGCCGTCACCATCCAGTCGAGATTGCGTGACGAGTTGTTTTACTTTTTGCTTTTCCGAATAGTTCAAGACGCGGCCAGTCGCGTAGGTAAGCAACTTTTCTGACAAGCAGTTGCCAAAGTAATCGACGTTGGCAACAAGCCACCGCTTAAAGGCGGCAGCATCCTTAATTCTGGTACCGTCGAAGAGCACGCCTGAAGCGTCGATGGGCTTTTGGGTGGCGGGCCAGACCTGCCGCCACTTACCGACGGGATCGTAATTTTCCAACATAAAGCCGACGGGGTCGATGAGTCGGTGGCACGATGCGCATGATGCGTCGGTGGTGTGTTTGGCCAGGAGTTCCCGTGGCGTGGTAGCGCCCCGGGTATCCGGCGTAAGGGCGGGGACGTCCTGGGGCGGCTCCGGCGTCGGCATACCTAAGACGTTTTCCAAGACCCAGGCGCCGCGCAATACCGCTTGCGTATCGACGCCGTTAGCCGTTGCCATCATCACAGCGGATTGCCCCAATATCCCGCCGTGGCGATGCCCCTTGGGGAGAGCGATGCGTTCCAGCTTCAGACGATTTATGTTTTCGATAGATTTGCGTTTCGGACCCGGACCCAGCCCGTAGATTCGGTGGGAGAAACTTGGCGTCGTATAGGTAAAATCCGGATCGATGAAGGTGCTGACGGGCAGATCTTTTGAGAGAATCTCGCTGAAGAAGTGAAACGTCTCCCGCTTGGCCGTTTCCGTATCGAGTGCTGAAAACTTGAATTTGGGGTCCGGCATGATGTCGTCGAGATCTCCCACGTTGAGCCATTGACTGACAAAACTGGTAATCATCGGCGCATCGTACGTCGTGGGCATTAAGCGTTTGGCTTCGGCACGCAAAATCTGCGGATTCCGCAACTGCGACTGGGATGCGAGCTGCAACAAGCGGGCATCTGGTGGTTGCTTCGTGAGAAAGTAGGATAAACGGGCGGCCAGATCGAAATCGTCGAGCTGATCGCCATTGTAGGAACGATACAAGAATCGCGGCGATATGAGAATCTTCCGCAGCAGCAGATGCATGGTCACGTCCGCATCATGCCCTTCGGAAAACGAGTGTTTAGCGATTTTCATATAGGTCGCGATGGTTTCTTCGCTGACGGGACGCCGAAATGCGCGCGGCAAAAATTGACGCAGAAAAGGCTCGATCATTGCCTCTCCAGAGCCTTTGCCGGCTGGGATGCCGAGTACCTTGAGTTTGAGCTTCGCTGCCGTTGCCTCGGATCGAGAGGGAATCAACTTCAGCGGTCCAGTGACACTGGCTGCATGCAGCTGCAGAGCGGGACCGTTTTCGAAATAATCCGGGGCAAGGAACTCGTAGAATCGCCGAGAAAACGGAAGTTTGTCCTTGGCGCCTGGCGGATTCCGAAAAAACCGAAAGATTTTAGCCGTGGTTTTGGGGTCGCGAGCTGCGGCGCTGACGTCCAGCTTTGGATCGTTCATCTGGTTCTGAAAGTGCTGCCACCCCTTGCCAAGTCCGCGGACGACTGATTGGTGAGATGTGGCAAGAGGGCCAAAGGTGGCGTTCCATACCGCGTGAAAGCGCTTGTCTATTTTGAAACGTTCACGCAGGTGCGCTTCTAAAGGTTCGGCTTCAAAATCAATGGGAGCATTCTTGAAGTGAAAGATCAGGGTCTGCCCAGCATATAGATCCGCATCAAAGTGAACGATCTTGGGGGTCCTGGAGTCCACCCTTATTTCTTTTAGAAGACGAAACTTCTCGTAGCCAGCCCGGGGATTGGTGGTGCTTTCGGTTGCGCGAACGTGGAGTATCATCGGTTCCCGCATGAAATTGCCTCGTTTTGCATTGAAGGCCGACGTTTTAATTTCGATGCGGTAGGTGCCGGCCACTTTGGCTTCGAACTGATCCAGCCAGGTGCCGCTGAAAGCTTTCAAGTCTGTGCGGCTGACGAGGCGCAGCGCATCACCGTGAATGGAGGAGGCAGAATAGCTCTTGGCCATGTCTTTCGGGCCGGCTTTGTGGGTTGTTGACTGCAGATCTCGAGACCGCTTGCGGGGATAAAAGAGGTCGGCAAACGTTTCGGCAGTTTCGGAATAAGCTTCCAACAGATCGGGAGAGGTAACCAGGCCTTCGCTGAGGTTGTCGAAACCGTGAAGCTCGTTGTCTTCTGGAAAACCCAGCGGCAATTTGGCCCCTCCCTGTTGGAACAGCGCCCGCATGGTGTTGCGGTATTCGTCGCGACTCAATCGGCGTGCTTTGGTGACGCCAAAGATTGGCGTCTCAGACAATTCTTTTGCAATCCAATCGCTAAATTGCGTGCGCTCCGCTTCTCTTGGTTGTGACTTTTTCTTCGGCGGCATCAACTTGTCGTGATTTGCGCCAAGCACCTTTTCCCAAAAAACGCGGTCTACCTCCTGGCCCCAATCGACGACGTCGCGTTCAAGATTGACGTCGCCTTTCTCGGAGTCGCTGTCATGACAGTCGATGCAATAACGATTGACGTAGTCGTGGACAAACGACGGAACAGGTTCCGCCTGCGAAGCTTCGTTTATCACCTTAACCTGTACTCGAGGAGTATCAAGCTGATGACTTGCCGATGGCTTCCCGCACCCAAATACAAAAAGGCTAAATAGAACTGTAATCGTCGCGACAAGCAGGTGAAGCCAGAGGCTCGCGGCGTTGCGAGTGTGTATAACCGCCATTATGCTTCCCACAACGAGTTTAGGTTTCGCGAGGCGTTGGAGAAACGCTCGCACTCGATTCCCAGCCGCTGCTGCAAAGAAATGAAGAGATCACCCAACAGGTAGGGGGCACGAGTGCTTGGGTCGACCGCAACGTGGCGACCGTGCTTGCCGCCGCCGCCCGCCACCAAGCTCGGGAGATTTCGATTCGAATGACGACTGGCGTCTCCCATGCCTGTTCCAAGAAAAACCAAGGTGCTGTCGAGAAGTGGCCGACCCAGGGCGTCTTTCTTTTCCTTTAACTGGTCCAGAAAGCCGTTGAAGCGCTTTACGTGCTCGCGCTCGATCCGGATCAGGTCGCGAATTCGTGAGGGATCGTTGCCGTGATGAGACAGCGTATGATAACCTTGACTGAGGGACTCGCCCTCGAGTTCGAAAACCGGGCCTCCGCCGCCCAACTGCATCGTTAAAACGCGACTGGAACCGTTTTGGATGGCCAGGGCGATGAGATCATACATCAGCGTTGAGCACTCCATCTGTTGTCGCGGCGCTACCGGATCACTGTCTGGAAGTTTGTAGCTGGTGGTCGGTACGGGATCGTTGATCCGCGCAATTCGCGTTTCCAAGCGCTTCTCCACGCTGCGTAGCGAGGTGAAGTATTCGTCCAACGCGCTTTGGTCACGGCGCGAGACTGTTTTCTGAAGTCGATTGGCGTCTTCCAGCACATAGTCCATGGCCGACTTCCCGCTCCGCAGAATGTGCTCCTGATGCTTCTGATCGGCTTGCGAAATGAACATTTTCTTGTAAAACACCGATGGTCGTCTGATGGCGGGCAATCGTGTTCCCTGCTTCGAAAAGCTCATCGGAGCGGCACTGCCTCCGGCGACTAGCTGAACAGAGCTGAAACGACAGCTCGTTCCGATTTGGTCGGCGATCATCTGATCCAGGGAGTAGCTGCCAACCCTTTGGCCGCAGAGTAAGTTCGCCCAATAGTTGTGACCATTGGGCGCCTGATGATCCAAGCCCGAGAAGATTGTGAAGTCCCGACGATGTCCGGCAATGGGTTCCAGTATTTCCGGCATCGTATAGTTGGCGCCAGCCTCTTTGGGATAGAACCCCTTTTGATACCAACCAAGGTTGGCTCCAATGGCGACAAAAGCTTTGGCCTTTTTTGATGCATCTTTAGGGGCTCCAAAACTCTCAAGAGCCGGGAGGGCGATGCATACGCCGAGTGATGAGAGAAATTGCTGACGTGATATCATGTGGCGGCCTCTGTCTCTAGCGCTTGGTCATTGTGCTCAATGCACAGGGTCTGAATTGATCGGTGGTGTGGAGTAACGGCACAAACAGTACTCTTGTGGCTTCTTGTTTTCTGTTATCCGTAGCAGCCGGCAAGTTCATGAACATGAACCTACCCAGTGAGCTCTTAAAGCTATAGAATGAAACGGTTTGTTTTTTAGATGAAATCGGCGTCAGGGGCTATCTGGCCCGATGTGATTTACGGTAAGTAAGAGGGGTTGTTTTCATGATACGTGAGAACTCACGGGAGAGGTGGCTTTGATCCGAGAAACCACAGCGATGGGCAACTTCAACAAGCTGGTGACTGCTATGACTGAGGAGATAACATGCTTCATGCACGCGGAGGTGCCGGATGTAGCTCCGTGCCGTCATATGGAATGCTTTTTTAAATTTCCGTTCAAAAGCACTGAGTGAAAGCCCGACTTCCTTGGCGAGTTCGGAGATTTTGATGGTGGATGCAAATTGTTCTTTCATCACCCCGAGTGCTGGGCCGAGTTCTCTATCAATATCGATTCCTAAAGTTCCCAAGGCAAAGGGACGAGTGGCCCCGGCGATGGCTTTGATGGTGCCATCGGGAGCGCGGAGCGGGATTTTCGTGGTAGTCGACCAATCGACAAATCCACCGCCACTAGGAACGAGTTCAACTTTGTTTAAGATGGGCATTCCTGTTTCCAGGATAGTGCGGTCACTTTTGGCATAGCCGTCGGCCATGGATAGAGAGAAAAAGTCGTAGTCAGTTTTGCCGATGACCTCCTGAGCATCTTTGCAACCAAATTTCTCCACTAATCGTTGGTTGACAGCCACAAAGCGGAACTGGGTGTCTTTGACAAAATAGAGAAAGCCTTCGATATGATCGAAGAGGCTCTCGCCATGGTCTGTCAGGCCGTTGGATGTGAAAAAATCGTGATCGCTCATGGTTATCGGACATTGGTTCGAGCTTAAAATAAAATCACCTGCCGGGCAACTTCACCTTTGTGAAGTCGGTCAAAGCCCTCGTTTATTTCTTCCAACTTGATGGTGTCAGTGAGTAGCTTATCCACCGGTAATTGGCCGGCATGAAACATCTCAATAAACTTCGGGATATCACGGCTCGGCACGCAGCTTCCCTGATAGGAGCCTTTCACCGTTTTCTCCATCGCACTGAGCGACACGGCGGACACGCTGAATTGATGTTCCGGATGCGGCAGGCTGATGGCGATGGTGGTGCCGCCGCGCGCGGTGGATTCGTACGCCTGCACCAGCACCTTCGCGTGGCCGGCGCTTTCGAGGGCGATTTCCACGCCACCGTGGGTGAGGTCGCGGATGGCTTCCACGGGATCGCACTCGGCGGCATTTACGGTGTGTGTCGCGCCGAGGTTGCGGGCCATCTCGAGTTTTGATTCCAGTAAATCGACGGCGATGATTGTGCCCGCGTCGCACGCCTTCGCGCCCATCAACGCGGCAAGCCCCACGCCGCCGAGGCCGAACACCGCGACCGATTGGCCGGGGCGAATGTCAGCGGTATTCATCACCGCGCCGGTGCCGGTCATCACCGCACAGCCAAAAAGCGTGGCGTGCTCGAAAGGCAAGTCGTTGTCAATCTTCACCAACGAGCCGGGCAGGGCGATGGTGTATTGCGAATAACCGGACACGCCGCAGTGGTGAAAATACGATTTGCCGTTGCGGCTGAATCGTTGGGCGCCATTCAACAACGTGCCGGCGTTGTTGGCGTCCATCCCCGGTTCGCAAAGGGAAGGGCGGCCTTCGGCGCAGTAGCGGCACGCGCCGCAGCTGGGGATGAAGGTGAAAACCACGTGGTCATCCGGCGCAAATCCGCGCACGCCTTTGCCCACTTCGCGCACGATGCCGCTGGCTTCGTGGCCGAGCACCATCGGCATGGGTCGCGGTCGCGCGCCCTCGATGACCGATAAATCCGAGTGACATAGCCCCGCGCCTTTCACCTCCACCAACACCTCGCCTTCGCCGGGGCCTTCGAGTTCCAATTCCTCGATGACCATCGGTTGCGAGTCGGCGTAGGGCAATGGCCGTTCTGTTTTGTGCAGCACCGCGGCGGTAGTTTTCATCGGCGGGAGGATTGGGTAAATCGCAGTGGATTGCAATTGCCCAACGTTTGGGGCAGAGTGAGCGGATGCAATTGGCGGCAAACAAGCGCGCGTTCACCTTGGTGGAATTGTTGGTGGTGATCGCCATCATCAGTGTGCTGGCTGGTTTGATGCTGCCCACGCTGGCGAAGGGCAAGGCCAAGGCGAATCGAATCAAATGCACCAATAATCTTCGCCAAGTGAACACGGCGTTGCGCGGGTTTTCCATGACGCACGACTCGCGTTATCCGTGGTTGCTCACGCAACAGCAAGGCGACGCGATGTTCAAGCGCATGTACGGGCAGGCGCATACGGGCTGGATTCATTTGTGGGATATTCGGTTTATGTTTTTGAGCGAACCGGCGCGGCGCGAGCTGGTGACCGCGCGCGTGCTGGCTTCGCCGTGCGATCCTTCGGTGACGGTTTACAATGAAGAGGAAGCCACCAACGGCAAGTGGGAAGGCTTCGGCGCGGGCTTCGATGGTATTCACATTCACATGGATCGGCGCTCGATGAGCTACGGCGTGCATCTCGGCGCGGATGAGCAACGGCCCGCGAGCATCCTCGCCTTCACGCGCAATCTGATTGGCGAGCCGGGATATGAATTTGATTATCCCGCCGGCAAGGCGTTTGCCGGACATCGCGGAATTTCTTGGCGGCTCGTTGCAATTGGCCACACAAAATTCCGCGCAACAACAATTCATCGGCAACGACCACGCCGATCTTGAATTGCTCCAACGCCACGCGATGGCGGGATTGAGCGCGAGCCAAGGCCAAATCACGCTCGCCGATGGCAGCGTGCAGCAGACCACCGATGCCGGCCTCGCCCAAGCCATCAAGGCCCACGCGAACAGCCACGGCGGCGCATACTTGGGCGTGAACGAAAATTTCACACGCCCCACCCAGCGCCCCGATCCCAACGGCCGGATGAAAATCCGCTAGCGGTTGGCTTCTATTTCACAAGAAAAGGTTGAGCCTCTTCCCCGTTCGCCCCACACTTTGCCGGTATGATTCGCATGGGGCTCATTGGGTTGTCGCACGATCACGTGTGGGATTTGCTGCCGGATATGGCGGCCAACGAACACGTGGAATTGGTCGCCGCAACCAGCACGAAGCCGCCATTGCTCGAGCGCATCGGCAAGGAATTCGGCGTGGCCACTTTCACCGATTCCACAGAGATGGCCGCCAGCCAACAGCTCGATGCGGTTTGCCTCTTTGGCGATAACCGCGCCGGCGCGGAGGAAGGCGTGAAAGCACTCGAACGCGGTTGGCATGTGCTCATCGAAAAACCCCTCGCCGCCGATCTCGCCGGGGCCGATCAACTCCTGCAAACCGCCGACACCACCGGAAAGCGACTAATGGTCAACTGGCCCATCGCGTGGTGGCCCGGCGTGCAACACGCGCTCGCTCTCGCGCAGTCCGGCGAAATCGGCGAGGTATGGCAAGTGCGCTACCGTGCTGCGCATCAGGGCCCCAAGGAAATGGGCGCGAGCGAATATTTTTGCGATTGGCTGTACGACCCCAACCGCAACGGCGGCGGCGCGTTGATGGATTATTGCTGCTACGGCGCGGTGCTCTCGCGCGTGTTGCTCGGCCGCCCGCACAGCGTCACCGCCGTCACTGGCAATCTTGTGAAGACCGGCCTCGATGCGGAAGACAACGCCGTGTTGCTGATGCAATATCCCAAAGCTATTTGCATCGCCGAAGCCAGTTGGACGCAGATCGACAAAGCCACCAACTACCACACCCAAATCTACGGAACCGAAGGCACCCTCCTCGCCGAGCCCGGCAATGGCCGCCTACTGCTCGCCACCCCGAAAAATCCCGAAGGCAAAGAAGTGGACGTGCCCGAGTCGCCCGCGCATTTGCAAACCCCCATCGCCCATTTCCTGCATGCGCTCGACAACGACAGCGCCTTCCAGCCCCTCTGCCGTCCCGGCCACTGCCGCGACGCCCAGGAAATTTTAGAAGCCGGAATCCAATCCGCCACCACCGGCGCCAAGGTGGACCTCCCCCAACTCGCCGGGATGGATTGATTTATAGACGGGTGTCTTCCGGCGCGGTGGTTTCTTCTTCGTCTTCCGCGGCAATGGTTTTTGGCTCATCCTCGTTTTCATCTTCGTGGTTGCCGTATTGTGGATCCGGCAGTTTGCCGGCAATGAACCAGCCGAGGGCGAAGACGAAAAACCCAATCGCGGCGGTGGTGTACGCCACGCGCATGGCGAAGCCGTCCGTGCCGTGGAGGGCTTGCGGGAAGAGGCCCTGCCATTTTTCGTCGGTGACCGTGAACACAAGAAAGGCGAAGCTGGTGCCGATGAGGCGGCCGCCGATGTTGGCAGCAAAACTTTCGCCGGTGCCGCGCAGGTGCACGGGGAAATAGCGCGGCAACATGTTGCCCCAAAAGGTGAATTGCCCAATGACGAGCATTCCGGCAATGAACACGCCGATGTATGCGCTGGACAAACTGTTGGCAATGAGGAAACCGAAAATCAGGGGCATCAAAAATATTCCGGGCAATTGAAAGGCGCGCAGGACGGATCGGCACGGGGCGTCTTTTAGATAATTCGTGAGTCGCGTGGTGAGCCACCAAACGGGGATGCCGAGGATGCCGCCAAACAAAATGCCTTTGCCGAGGCACATCAAATGGGCGGTGAGCACGCTGGCGTTGGGGTCGGCGAATTTCAAGCCAAAGCCCATCAGCGATTCATAGATTAAAAATACAGCCAGCACCGACCAACCCACAAAGGGCAAAATATTGGCCGTGCCGCGCGCCACGACGATCACCATGACCATCGCCATCAACGCCCGTCCAAAGAGCCCACCGACTTCCTGCACTTTGGTGACGTGTGCCACGTGCACGCCCTCGGCGGCTTTGAATGCTTTTTTGCCGGCGATGGCAGTTTTCTTTTTGTCCAACTTCTTGGCTTGGGCGGTGGCTACGGCTTTGTCTTTGGCTGCCGAAGAGTCTGCCGCCACCTCAGGTGCTTTAGGCAGGATGAGCCGCATGTGTTGCAGCGCGCCGAATGCGCCGCCGTAGGCCAAGGCGAAGAGGAGCGTGATGATTATTGTTGTCCGTTTAAACTGCGGCGCGAACAACGCAGCCAAGCTCGGGCGTTTGAGTTGGCCGGCGTCCTTTTTCTTTTGCCACACCGGCGATTCCGGCAGGAAGGGGCGGATGATAATCAGCGGGATGGCGGGGATCAATCCGCTCATCAACGTGTATCGCCACACGGCGGTGTTGCTGTCATCGGAAATATTCCCGAGCACGCCGGCAAACCAATCGGGCATCGCCGGCAGCCCGCCGCCGGTGCTGGCGATTTGCGAAAGGTAGCCGTAAACAATCGCCACCGTGAGGCCACCTACCGAGGAGAAGGCTTGGGTGTAGCCCAAAACTTTTTCGCGCTGCACGCGGTCGGGGAACAGTTCCGACAACCAGGCCACCGCCGCCACAAACTCCACGCACACGCCGATGAACACGAGGCACCGGAAAAAGAGCAGTTGATACGGCGTGGTGGAAAAGCCCGCGCAAAACGCCGCCACCGCATAAAGCAGAATGCTGTAAGTCAGCACCCGCCGTCGGCCAAACAGATCTGTCAAGTAACCGCCCAGCAAACCAAAGATGCCACCGCAAATGGCGGGCACAAAAAAGATGATCCGAAACCAATGCGTAAACTCCGGCGTGCCCGGCTTGAGGCCCGGCACCAAATCCATCAGTGCATCCTTGCCGATGAGCGGCAGCATCAGGAGTTCGTAAATATCGAACAGAAACCCCAGCGTGGCGATGAAGCAAATCAGCCATTGGGTGCGGGTGAGTTTCAGTTTTGGGTTGGAACCGGAAGCAGAGTCAGCGCTCATGGGCGGTTTTTATGCCAATTATAAGCGTAGGAAACAAGCTCAATTGTACGTGAGCGTACGGTTTGGAAGCGAAAGGATTGCGTTGTGTGCGGCGGTTTGCTTTGCTGCGCGCGCATGCAGCGTTACGCCACCATTACTGTTATTGGCCGGGACAAGACCGGTGTGATTGCGCGGGTCACGAATTTTCTTTTTCAACAAAAGGCGAACATCGAGGCGTTGGAGGAGGCGGTTACGCGCGGGCAATTCAGCATGGCCATCCAAGCCTCGTGGCTCGACGGGCAGCTGAAACCCGCCACGCTGAAGCGTGGCCTCAACGCGCTGGGTAAGGAATTGGGAATGGAAATGCGCCTGCGCCTCACCGAGCCGGGGCGGAAACAGCGGATGGCACTGATGGTCACGCGCGAGTCGGCGTGTCCGGAGGCGATGCTGGCGGCCTTTCGCAAAGGCCAACTCAAACAGGCCGAGCCAGTGGTGGTCATCAGCAATCGCGCCGAACTCAAAGCGCTGGCGCATCAGCACAAACTGCCCTTTGTGCACATCCCGTGGAACGACCGTAAGCGTGCCGAGAAAAAAGCGCTGCGAGTTTTGGAAACGCACGAGGTCGATTTCGTGGTGCTGGCACGGTTTATGAAAATTCTCTCGCCTGACTTTGTGTGGCGTTACAAAAACAAAATCATCAACATTCATCCCTCGTTGTTGCCGAGCTTCCCCGGGCCGCAAGCGTACCGGCAGGCGTACGAGCACGGCGTGAAAATCGCCGGCGTCACCGCGCACTTTGTGAGCATGCAGCTCGACGAAGGGCCGGTTATCGCGCAGGAAAGTTTTCACATCAAATCCGGTATGACGCTCAAACAAATCGTCACCGCCGGTCAACAATGCGAGGCCAAGACGCTGCTCAAGGCCGTGAAAATTTATCTCACCAAACGCCTCGACGTGCATTGGGGCGTGGTGAAAGAGGTATAGTGAAAATTCTCTCGTGGAACGTCAACGGCCTGCGCGCAGCGCAGAAAAAAGGCTTCGCCAGTTGGTTGAAAAAATCGAGCTCGGACATCCTCTGCGTGCAGGAAAGCCGCGCACTGCCCGAACAAGTGGAGCCCGATTGGCCGAAAGCGTACGAGGCTCATTGGAATCCGGCCGAGAAAAAAGGTTACTCCGGCGTGATGACGTTCGCCAAAACGCCGCCCATCACAGTCACGCGCGGCTTCGGCATCGCCGAGCACGACCTCGAAGGCCGAGCGCTGACCACCGAGCACAACGATTTCTTTTTGGTGAATGTTTATGTGCCCAACGCGCAGCGCAGTTTGGCGCGGTTGCCGTATCGGCAGGAATGGGATCGCGACTTTCTTGCGTATTTGAAAAAACTCGAACGCCGCAAGCCGGTTATTTTTTGTGGCGACTTGAATGTGTCTCACAAAGAAATCGATTTAACAAATTTCAAGGCTAATAAAAAAAACGCCGGTTTCACCTCCGAAGAACGCGCGGGCTTCGATGCCTTTGTGGCGGCGGGTTTCATTGACACCTTTCGCGAATTTGAAACCGGCGCCGGCCATTACACGTGGTGGAGCAACCGCCTCAACGCCCGCGGCCGGAACATCGGCTGGCGCATTGATTATTTTATGATTTCAAAAAGCCTGCGCCCGCGGTTGAAAAAAGCGTTCATTCTGCCCGAGGTAATGGGGTCGGATCATTGCCCCGTAGGGATTGAGATTGGGTAGGGACACGCTGAACGTGTCCCTACCGGACTGCCCGTTTCCAAATCGGCACTTTCGCCTTCATTTCATCAATCAAAAACTGGCAAGCCGCGAAGGCCTCGGCTCGGTGGGGGGAGGTGATTTCGACCCACAGCGACGTCTCATTTACCGCTACCTCACCCACGCGATGGACGAGGCGGATGGATTCCACCGGCCATTGATTTTCGATGGCCGCAAAAATTAATTCAAACTGATGGCGCACCATCGTCTCATTGGCTTCGTAATGAATTGCCGTGATGGATTCCCCGTCTTCCGTGCCGCGCACCACGCCGTGGAAGGTCACCACCGCGCCCATGCCATCGGCCATTGCCGGTGGTGATTTGGGGATGGGGTTTGGGGTGAGGGTGAGTTGGGTTTTCATTTTTCACCTTGGTTGGGTAGGGCGGTTTCTCCGAAACTGCCTTGGCGCGCTCGGAGAGCACGCCCTACCTTTTGGTTCGCGCTGAAATTTTTCATCCGCCTTGCACCGGAGGGAATAGCGAAACTTCATCGCCATCGCTCAGCACAAAATCGTCAGTTTGATAATCCACGCCCACAGCCTTGAGCGTGCTGTTTTTCATTTTGGCGAGTTTTGGGAATTTCGTCATAACGGTCGCGTGCAAGTTGCCGAGAGTTTCGCCTTCTTCAATTTTAATCAAAGTTTCATCGCACTCTGTTAAGTCGCGAAAGTAGGACCAGAATTTTACAGTTATTTTCACGCGTACACTTCCGGTTTCAACACGCCTATGAAGGGTAGATTGCGGTAGCGCTCGGCGTAGTCAAGGCCGTAGCCGATTACGAATTCATCGGGCACTTCGAAGCCGACATAATCTGCGGGGATGGTTTCGGTGCGGCGGGATTTTTTTTCAAGCAACACGCAGGTTTTTAGGCTGCGCGGCTGGAGGGCGTTGAGTTTGTCGATGACGGCGCGCAGGGTTTTGCCGGTGTCGAGAATGTCATCGACGAGCAGCACGTCGCGGTCGCGTGCTTCGAGGCGGAGTTCTTTGGTGAAAACCAATTCGCCCGGTGCAGTGCTGTTGCCGTAGCTGGAGACGCCCATGAAATCCAGCCGCATCGGCAGCGCGATGTGGCGGATGAGGTCGGCGAGGAAGGGCACGGTGCCGGTGAGCAGCGCGACGACGAGCAGATCTTTGCCGGCAAAGTCGCGCTCGATGTCGGCGGCGAGTTCGCGCACGCGGGCGGCGATTTCGGCTTCGCCGATCAGCACGCTTTCCACTTCATCGCGCAAATGTTCCGGTGGCGGTGTGGCGGCCATGTTTTTGAGGTTAAATGTGTTTGGAGTCGTCGTGGTCTTTTTCCGTGTAGCCGCTGTCTTGGCGCTGGAAATTGACCTCGTTCTTTTTTAGGTACGCTTCGTAAACATCATCGGCGCTCATCCCCAACACCTGCGCGAGGCTGATAACAAAGTGAAACAGATCCACCACCTCCACGCGGGCGTTTTGTTCGTCGAGCTTTTGGTATTTGGCCCACCATTTCCACGGCACGCTGTCGGTGAGCTCGGCGAGTTCCTGCCCCATAGCGCGGCAATAGTTGAGGGTCCACTCGGTTTTCTGCTCATCGGTCATGTCATCGGTGTGGACGCCGATGCGTTCGTTGAGTGATTTTTGCATGCGAAAAAGTTCGCGCAATTGATCGGGTTGGCTCATGCGCGAGGATGGGGTGGTGAAGGCGGGGGCATCAAGGCGAAGTTATTGGCGTGACCTTGGGCGGGCGGTTGATTTACAAACAGCCATGTTTGCTGCGACTTTGCTTCAGGGAGGTTCGATGGTTTGGGTGTTGCTGGCCGCCAGCGCGGTGGGCGCGGTGGTGTTTGTGGAGCGCCGTCTCACGTATCATCGTGTGCAGATCAACACCACCGCCCTCCTCGGTGGCCTGAAAAATGTGCTGCGCCAAAAAAATCTAGTGGAAGCCATTGACATCTGTAACGCCACGCCCAGCCCTGCGGCGAGGTTAGTGGAAACCGTGCTCACTCAACACGACCGCCCGCGCGAGGAGGTCAAGGAAGCGCTGCAACAATCCGGCAGCATGGAGACGGCGCGGCTGGAGCAGCGCCTCGGCGTGCTGGCCACCCTCGGGCAGGTGGCGCCGCTGCTCGGGTTGCTCGGCTCGGTGCTTGGTTTTATGAAAACCGGCGAGGCGGTCATCACCGATCATCACGCGCACTTTGCCCAATCGCTAATGCCGCTGGCATTGGGGTTGGCGGTAGGCGTGCCGTGTTATGTGGGCTACAATCATCTCGTCACCGTGGTGGGCGACATCGTGCTCGACATGGAAAAAACCTCGCTCGATGCCCTCCGCATGGTGAAAGAAATGGAAAAGCCGGGCCGCCGCAAAAAGAAACCTCATGATGCGTCCAGCGTTCCAACTGAAGACATCGATTTATTTGAGCAGCCGTGAAATTCCGTCGTCAACATCAACTCCGTTGCGAGTTGCCCGGCGCCGTGCCCATCGCGGCCATGATGTTTTTGCTTTTGTTTTATCTCATCCAAAACAAAGCGCTGCTGCTTACGCCCGGCGTGCCGGTGGAATTGCCGAAAGTGGCGGGCGCACTGCCGGAAGGTTACTCGGGCGCGCTGGTGGTGGCGCTGGACCGCAAGGGCAATTTATTTTTTCGCAATGTCGAGGTGTCGTTGGAAGTTTTGCCGGGCGAGTTGAAGCGCGCGGCGGCGGGTCGAACCAATTTATTACTCGTGCTGCAGGCCGACCGCCGTGCCAGCCACGAATCCATCACACGCGTAGCCGCCATCGCGCGCGCATCGGGCATTCACAAAACTTGGCTGGCCACCCAGCCGGGGCTGCTTGAAAAATCCACCGGGGCCACCAAGGCAAGATCGCAATGACCACGCCCACCGGCAGCACGCCCTCCACGGGCCGGTTTCATTGGGGTTGGTGGGTGGCGGTAGTGTTCGCGCTGCAAGGCGGCGGCTTGTGGTGGCTTACGCGCAAAGCCACCGCGCCCAAGCCGCCGGCCAATCCCCCGTCCTTGTTGCTGGCCAATACCAACAGCGCCGGGTTGTTCGAAGCCTTGGCGCTCGAGAATCCGAACGCGTTTGTGCGGCCCAATCCCAAGGGCTTCTCCGGCCCGTCGCTTCGGCCGGGGCCGATGCCCCATCAGCCGTATCGCTGGCAGCCGCCGGAGATTGAAATTCCGTACCCCACCAATTTGCTCACCGGCCCCATCGATTCGATTCTGAAAACTAATCTTGGTGACAGCGCTAATGCGTTTGTGAAACCGATGCCGGAAATTATGAATTTAAATGTGCCGCCCTTGGAAATGCAAACGGCGAGCCGGCTGGAGGTGGCGGGCAATTTGGCCGGCCGCAAACTACTCGCATCGCCCAATCTACAGACTTGGAGTCACACCACGCTGCTGCGGCCCACGCGAGTGCAGGTGATGGTGAATCCGGGCGGGCGGGTGTTTAGCGTGGTGCGCTTGGGCGGCTCGGGCCACGCGCCGGCGGATGCGATGGCGCTGGCATTGGCGCGGCGCGCGATTCAGTTTGTGAAAACGACGAACGCGCCCACCGCGCCGCTGGATCTTTCCCGTTTCACCACGGGCGATTTGATTTTTCATTGGCACACGAATCCATTGACGGTTACCAATCTCGTGGAGGAGCCGCGCCGCGAATGAGCGTGTCCGATTCTATTTTCCTGTTCCTGTTCGTGCTGCTCGGCGGCTGGGCGGCGGTGGCGTTTTATGCCCGCCAGCGGGGATTGGATTTCGAGCCGGATCCGAATCGGGACAACGTGTTCAGTTGCGAAGAATGCGAATATGTTTACACCGACGACGATGATGTCGAACGCTCGCGATGTCCCGAATGCGGCGTGATGAATGGGCCAGTGGTTTTTTAATGACCCGGTTTTAATGACCAAGGTCTAATGACCAAATTCCAAGGAAGCTCCAAGTCTCAATTCCCAATTGGGTTCTTGGGGGTTTGGTCATTGGTCATTTCCCCTCAGTTTCCCGCCTTCACTTCAATCACATCGTGCGGCTTGGACTCGTGTTGGCTGGCGGCGCTGATTCTTAGGTAACGCGCTTTGTCGTGCAGCTCGGCGAGGTTGGCCGCGCCGAGGTAGCCGAGGCCGCTTTGGATTCCACCGGTCAATTGGGTGAGCACGGAATCGACCGAACCGGAAACTTCCTTCAACGCCTCCACGCCTTCGGCGGCGATTTTGCGGGTGGTGTCCCTGGCGTTGTGGCCGTAGCGGGCGGCGCTGCCAGCTTTCATCGCGGCGAGGCTGCCCATGCCGCGATATTGTTTGTAGCGTTTGCCACTGATTTCAACAATGTCGCCGGGCGATTCCTGGCAGCCGGCGAGCAAGCCGCCACAAATTACCGCGTGCGACAGCGTGAGTGCTTTGACAATATCACCGCTCTTGGTCACGCCCCCATCGGCGATGAGGGTGACGCCCTTGGACGCCGCGCCTTTGGCCGCCACGTAAAGAGCCGTGAGCTGCGGGATGCCCACGCCGGCGACGATGCGCGTGGTGCAAATGGAGCCGGGCCCCTGGCCGACCTTGATTGAATTGGCGCCGCAGTCGGCCAAAAATTCCACGCCGGCCGCGCTGGTGACGTTGCCGGCGATGATGGGCAATTCAGGAAAGGCATCGCGGATGAGCTTCACCGAATCGCCGACGCCTTGTGTGTGGCCGTGCGCGGTAGACACGGCCACGGTGTCCACGCCGCGTTCGAGCAACGCGCCCACGTGGGCGGTGATGCGTTCGCGGTCCAGCTCGCCGGCCTCCGTGCGCGTGGCGGAAACGGCCGCGCCGCAAAGCAGCCGAAATTCCCCATCGCGCGCCGGTTTGAATTGGGCACTTTTTTCCATCGCAATCCGTTCCACATCGCTAAGGGTGAAGAGCCCTTTCAAATGATCGTCATCATCCACCACCAATAATTTATTGATGCCCGGATGATCGGTGAAAAACTGGTCGGCAATCTGAATGGGATCGGGCTCAAGTTCTTTTTCCGTGATGGCGTGCACGCTTGCTCTCGGGATAGCGGCATCGCCCACGCGGCGGTCGGCATAGCGTGGCTTCACCACACTGCCGGAAAGCAGCCCGGTGAGGTTGCCCGCCTCATCCACCACCGGAAACGTGCTGAACGTGTAGCGCTGCTCCTCGATGAGCTCGAGCACATCGCCCACCGAAAGATCGGCCGTCACGGTGATCGGTTCTTGAATCAACCCGTGTACGTGATTCTTTACGCGGCTCACTTCCTTGAGCTGCTGTTTCTCGGTCATATTATAATGCACAAGCCCCAGCCCGCCCTTGAGTGCCATCGCAATGGCCATCGCGTGCTCGGTGACGGTATCCATATCGGCGGAAATAATCGGCAAATGTAGTTCCAGATTTTCCGCCAACCGCGTGTCCAGCACCGTGTCGCGCGGGAGGATTCGTGAAAACTGCGTGGCGAGGGTCACGTCGTCAAACGTAAGGCCGGTATTGGCGTTGCGCGGGAAGAAGGTATCCGCGGTCAAATAAAACTGCGAATCCGTGCCGTCTGAATTGGTCTTGGCTGCCATAGGCGACCTTGCCCGAGAGAGGCGGTACGTGGCAAGCGGGAAATCAACCTTCCAAAATGCGTCGGGCGATTTCGGTGCTGGATTTGCCGGGGAGGTGGCCGAGGACGGTGATGCGGCCGCCTTGGGCTTGGATGATGGCGCGTTCTTCGGCGGGGAGTTGGTCGATGGTGTAATCGCCGCCTTTGACGTAGACATCGGGTTGGGTGGTTTGCAGGAAGTCTGTGGCGCGGAGTTCGTCGAAGATGTAAACGGCATCAACGGATTCGAGTGCGGCGATGACGGCGGCGCGGTCGGCCTCGGTGTGGATGGGGCGGTCGGGGCCTTTGAGCTCGGCGATGGAGCGGTCGCTGTTGAGGCCCACGATGAGGGCTTCGGCTTCGTTGCGGGCGGATTGGAGGTAGTTGACGTGGCCGGCGTGCAAAATATCGAAGCAGCCGTTGGTGGCGGCGAGGGTGCGGCCCTCGGCACGAAGGGCATCGCGCCAGGCGAGTAGCGTGTCGGCGGTCAGTATTTTTTCATAAAAATCCAAGGGCCGAATCCTGCCGCAGACGGCAAGGGCTTGTCAATCGGGCTCGCGGGGCGTAGGTTGGGCCCGTGAACGCGGACGTCATTTTGGTACAGATTCGTGGGATACTTCCCGCTAACAGCGGTGCGGCGATTTTTTTGGGGAATGATGAGAAGGTTTTTATTATCCAAGTGGAAACCAATATGGCGGCGGTGATTGGCAATTTCCTGCGTGATGCGCCGAAGGAACGGCCGCTGACGCACGATTTGCTGAGTAATGTATTTCAGGGGTTTGGCATTGCGGTGGAGCGGGTGGTGATCACGGAGCTGAAGCATTCGACGTATTACGCGCGGGCGATTTTGAAGATGGAAAACGAACTGGGCTCCAAGATCGTGGAGCTGGACGCGCGTCCCAGTGATTGCCTCGCGATTGCGACGGCGCAGAAAATTCCGGTGTATGTGTCGGCCCGTCTATTCGAAGAGGCGGAGGATATGAGCGAATTTCTTGAGCAAATCAACGAAGGTGCCAGCGACGAATCAGAAGACGAATAAGGCGCCCTCGCTTCCGGAGGTGCCGTTGGTGTTGGTGCACGGCGATGATGACTTCGCGGTGAGCCAGCGCGCGCGGCAAATTTTCCAAGGCTGGTGCGAAGCGGTCGGCGGCGAAGATCACGAAACCGTTGAGGCCCACGCGGCCAGTGGAGGCGAGGCTTCCAAAATTCTTGGCCGACTGCGAATGGCACTGGATACGCTGCCGTTTTTTGGCGGTGAAAAAGTGGTATGGTTCAAGGATTGCAATTTTCTGGGCGACGATCGTACGTCCAAAACCAAAGACGTCACCAGCGGCATCGCCGATCTCACGGCGTGGTTGAAGGTATTCGATTGGCAAGGCGTACGCCTCCTCATCAGCGCCAGCAAATGCGACAAGCGAAAGGTGTTTTACAAAGCCATCGCCAAGCAGGGCCACGATGAAGAATTTAAGGCGCTCTCCACCGACGACCGCGAGTGGCAGGCCAAGGCCGAGCAGCTCGTCACCGCCAAGCTCCGCAAGCTCGGCGTGAAAGCCGACTACGGCGCGGCGACGGAGCTAGTGCAAATGGTCGGCCCAAACAGCCGCGCGTTGATGAGCGAATGCGAAAAAGTGGCGCTCTATGTGGGCGAGCGCGCGGAAGTTTCTACCGACGACGTGCGGGCCATCGTCACGCCAGGCAAACACGCAAAGGCATTTGCGCTGGGCGACGCGTTGGGTGATCGGCAGTTGCCGCGATTGCTCGCCCGCTTGGATGAGGAATTGTGGGCGGCAAAAACCGATCGGCAAAAATCAGCCATCGGCCTGTGTTCGGGTCTCATTAGCAAAGTGCGCTCGTTGCTGTTCGCGCGGGAATTGCTCGATGCGGATATGATTCGCCCCGCCAATGCGTATCCGCAATTCAAGTCACAGCTCGACACGCTACCCGCCGGCGAGTTTCCCGATGACCGCCGCATCAGCCCGCTTGGGCTTCACCCTTATGTATTATTTAACGCCACCAAACAGTCGCGCAATTACACCAGCGCCGAACTCGTCCGCGCGCTCGATCTTTTAATGCAAGCCAACCTCAAACTCGTTTCCAGTTCGCTGGACGACTCATTTATTTTGCAATCCACCCTCACCCAAATCGCCGCGCGCCCTGAAGCCGCCGCCGCCGCCTGATGAGCGCCCGCCTCCAAGTCGCCGTCACCGAGGGCATCGCCTGCATCAAAGTCGGCGGCCCCGCCAACTTCGCCGCCGGCGTGGATTTCAAAACTGTGGTTAATCAATCCTGCGAAGAAGGCGGCCGCGTGCTGTTGCTCGACCTCACCGATTGCGTGAATATGGACAGCACCTTCCTCGGCATCCTGATGAGTATGACCAATCGCCTCGACCGCATCGAACTGCTCAACCCCAGCGAACGCATCATCGATCTGCTCGATAGCCTCGGCGTGATGGAACTCCTCACCGTCGGCACCGGCGAAAACCCATTTGAGATGAGGGGCGCCAAGCTCGAAGAAGCCGAATCCACCAACGCCGACAAACGCGCCCTCACCGAAGCCAGCCTCGAAGCGCACAAATTGCTGATGGAAATTAATCCCGATAACGTGCCGAAGTTTAAGGACGTTGCAAAGTTTTTGGAGGAAGACTTGAATAATTGACCAAGGCCCAATGACCAAATCCCAAGGAATGCCCAAGCCCCCAAAATGCTGAGTTGGTTTTATTGGGGTTTCCTTGGGCATGGGTCATTCTCCATTGGTATTCTCCCTGTGACTAACTTCCGATTGGCTACGGCGGCACTCTTCGCTTAACTCCCTCCCCCGATGTCTGACCTTTCTGGCCTTAATCCTGAACAGCGAAAAGCCGCCGCGACCCTTCGCGGGCCGGTGTTGATCTTGGCGGGGGCGGGGACAGGGAAGACGCGGACGCTCACGCATCGCGTGGCTCATATGGTGAGCAAAGGGATTTCGCCGGAGCATATTTTGGCGGTGACGTTTACCAATAAAGCGGCGCGCGAGATGCAGCAGCGAGTGACCAAGCAACTCAAGCGATTGCCCAAGTCCTTCACACGAGAGGACGGCAAGCCATTGAAGCCGACGATTTGCACGTTCCACTCGTTGTGCGTGCGTATATTGCGGCGGCATATTGAGAAGCTTGGGTACAAGCGGAACTTTGTAATTTATAGCGCCAGCGAGCAGCTCGGTGTGGTGAAGAAAGTGCTGAGCGCCATCGCCGGCAAAGATGTGAAGGCCGATGCGCGCGAGTTGCAGGGGTTGCTGAGTCGGCTGAAAAACGCGGGGCCGAATGGGAATGTGCCGGGCAACGAAGACAGCCTCGCGATGGCAGGGCATATTCGGCGGCGTTACGACAGCGCCTTGCGCGCGGCGAACGCGGTGGATTTTGATGATTTGTTGGTGCTCGCGCTGCGGATTTTTAATGAATTCCCCGAGGCGTTGGAGGAATGCCGCGCGCGGTATCAGTACGTGATGGTGGACGAGTATCAAGACACCAACGCGGCGCAATTTGAGCTGATGCATTTGCTGTCCAAGGAGCATCGCAACGTGTGCGTGGTGGGCGATGATGACCAAAGCATCTACGGCTGGCGCGGCGCGGAAATTTCGAACATCCTCGATATGGAAAAACATTTCCCCGAGGTGAAGGTCATCAAGCTCGAGCAAAATTATCGGTCCACCCGCGTGATCCTCAATGCGGCCAATGCGGTCATCAAAAATAATCCGCGCCGCCGTCCCAAGGAATTGTGGAGTGCCAAGGGCGAGGGCGAGTTAGTGCGATTGAAGGCGTTCGCCAATGAAGAGGAAGAGGCCACCACGATTGTGGACGAGATTGAGTTTCATCGGATGGCCAAACGCATTCCGTGGAAGGATCACGCCATTCTGTTCCGTACCAATGTGCAGTCGCGTCCGCTGGAAACCGCCCTGCGCAAGGCCGAGGTGCGCTATCATTTGATCGGCGGCCAAAGCTTTTTTGATCGGCGCGAGATTCGGGATTTTCTCGCGTTTATGAAAACCTTCATCAACCCCAACGACGACGCCAGCCTGTTGCGCATCGCGAACATCCCCGCGCGCGGGTTGAGCGATGTGACGATGGAACGTCTACTCGGCGCCAGCCAAGAGCGGGATTGTTCCGTTTGGAAAGCGATGAAGAACGACCTCGTCATCCACGAATTCCAGCCGCGCACGCGCAAGTCCATCGAAGCCTTTGTGGGGTTAGTCGAAGACTTCCGCGCGCCGCTCAATGAAACTGAATTGTCGCTGGCCAGTTGGGCGGATAAATTTCTCGATGATGTGAATTACATCGTCGAGTTACGCAAAGGCGAGAAGGATCCCGAGAACGCTGAAAACCGAATGCGCAATCTGCGCGATATTATTTCAACAATGGATAACCGCGGCGAATCGCTTTTGCCCGCCAATCGCCTCGGCAAATTTCTCGACGACATCACGCTGGACGCCGATCGCGAGGCGGACAAAGAAGACGCCGGCGACGCCGTCACCCTCATCACCACGCACAGTTGTAAGGGGTTGGAATTTCCGCACGTCTTTCTCGTGGGAGTGGAGGAAGGATTGCTGCCGCACTCGCGCTCCGCCGTGGAAGGCACGCTCGACGAAGAGCGCCGCCTCTTCTACGTCGCCATAACCCGCGCCATGCGCACGCTGACCATCACGCATTGCCTTAACCGCAAAAAGTACGGCCAAAATTTCCTGTGCCACCCGAGTAGTTTTCTGAAAGAACTGCCCGAAGAACTCTGCGAGGATATGGATTCGAACAAGGAACCGGTGACGGTGGAAGATGGGAAAAGTATGTTCGCGGCAATGCGGGAGGGGCTTGGGTAATGACCAAGCCCCAATGACCAAATTCCAAGGAATACCCAAAACCCAAAGGTCCAATTTCGATGACGTTCCCCTTTGGGAATTGATCATTGGGATTTCCTTGGGGGGGTTGGTTCTTGGGCCTTTGGAAATTCACCTACTCGCTGACATCAAAAACAAACAGGCTATCCTGATCGCGCAGGTACAATTTCCCATCCAGCACCACCGGATGCGCCCAGGCTTTGGCTCGGGTGCGCTCGGGTTGGTCGAAACGGCTGACTTCCTCGTAGGCTTTGGGGCTGAGCTTCACAAGGGACACAGGGCCACGTTCGGTGCGGAGGATGATTTTGTTGTCGGCCACCACGATCGCGCCTTTGCCTGCGCTACGTTCGTTCCACATCACCTTACCATCGGCGAGGCGGAGACAGGACATTGATCCGCCGTTAGAGCCGTACACATAATCTCCCACACGGATGACGCCGCCGTGATGGTTGGCCATTCCCACGCCGCCGGCATGTTTGTAAATTTCTTTCGCGCTAAACTTGCTGTCCATATATTCCACAGTGAACCCATTGCAGCCCACGCTGTAAGCACTTGTTACAAAAAGCGTGCCTTTATGAAACACCGGCGTACTGACCACCGCCGTGCGTCCTTTGCGCGGGGCACTCCAAAGGAGTTTGCCGTTGCTGGCGTCGATGCCCGCAACGCTGCTGCCAGTGAGCTGAAGGTATTGTTTGATGCCGCCAATATCGCGGATGATGAGTGAGGAATAACCAGCGGAGTCCTGCCAGTCCTCGCAGCGCCAAGCGGTTTTACCGGTCTTGGCGTTGAGGGCAATCACGGCGCCGTTGCTGCCACCGGGGGTGACGATCACGTTGCCGTCATCGACCAGCGGAGATTCGCTCCACCGCCAGCCGCTCATCATTTTGCCGCCAAAATCATTTTGCAAATTCACGCGCCAGACTTCTTTGCCGGCGGTGGTGATACAAACGAGATCACTGTGTTGGCCGAGGCAATAGACATGGCCACCCGCCACCGTGGGCGTAGAACGCGGGCCGGGATAACCGCAGATGACCTTTGGGATCGCCCACGCGGGCTTTCCATTTTTGTTCGCCCTTGAGATCCAGCGCGAAGAGATAGCAGGCATCGTCCAAATCACCGAGCGTGTACAATGTGCCGTCGGCGATGACCACGCTGGAAAATCCAACGCCCACACCGGTGGCTTTGTACAGCAACTTGGGGCCGCCCTCGGGCCATTGATTGGCGAGGCCTTTTTCGGGGTTCACCCCACTGCGGTCGGGTCCGCGCCATTGTGGCCAGTCAGAGGCAAAGGTGTTGAGCGCGAGGCTCAGGAGGATGAATGATGTGAGAATTCGCATAAGTTTTTTTGGGTTGCTGAATTATTTATCAAAACGCACTTGTTTGACGGTGCCGCCGGCAAGGTTGAACCAAACGGTTCCGTATTTCTTGCCTTCGCGGTCCGTGATGTTTAAGCCGGAATATGACCTCCACGTGCCTTGTGTTTTGGTCGGTTGACCAAACACAGTGGTGACCACCGCCTGTGTTTTGCCTTCATAAATAACATCAATGGATTTGGTGTCCACGCTGGCCGTCCACGCGAGAGTTTTGCCTATAGGCCCGGTGGGTGTGACGGATGCACCACTATTGCCAGTGGCACTGATGTCGTGGCAGTAAATATGTTCCTGATCGCGCAGATACAGTTTGCCGTTGGCCACTACCGGATGAGTCCAGATTTTACCGCGGCTACTGCGGATGCGCGATTGTGGTGCGAGCCTGAAGCGTCCGTGCTCTTTCCAGCCATTAGGGCTGGCTGATGCCAGTGCCACGTCACCACGACTTTCGTCTACACAATACATCATGCCCTCGGCGATTGTAAGGCAGCCTTTGCCCAGCGCGCGTTTTTCGCCCCACACCTCGCGTCCGCTGGTGAAATCTTGGCACACCCAACCGCCGCCATCGCTGTAGCCGTACAAATGTTTGCCCAGCAATATCACGCCGCCGTGGTGGTTTTTCATAACCTTGTTCACCCAAACATCACTGGCTCGATTGTCCGCGCCCACGTTCACCAGTTTGCAGCCCACGCTGTAGCCGCTGGCGATATACACTTTGCCATCGCTGAAAATGGGCGTGGGGATCACCGCTACTTTGCCCGGCCACGCTGATTTCCACAGCACGTTACCGTTGCTCCCATCGAGGCCCACTAGATTTTTCTGGGTTAGCTGGATGTACTGGCGCCCGCCGTTATGCGTCACCGGAACCACGGACGAGTATTCTGCGCCATCGGTGAATTGCCGGCTTTGCCAAACAATTTTTCCGGAAAGTTTATTGAACGCTACAACTGCGCCTTGCCTTCCACCTGGCGTGGCCAGCGCGAGGTTGCCGTCCACCGTAATGCTTTCAGTGTAGCCCCATTTCGGTACGCCGCCGCCTAGGCGCGTCATATTGGCTTGCCACTGGATTTTACCCGCGAGATCGGTACACACCAAATCGCCCTTGCCGCTCATTGCGTACACACGGTTACTATCTACCGTGGGTGTGCCACGCGGGCCGCCCCCCCAGTTATTTTTTAATTCCTGCCCGAGGTTGGTGGCCCATTGCTCGCGGCCGGTTTTGGCGTCGAGGCAGATCAACTGCTCTGTGCCGCGCCGCGAGCTCATGGTGTAAAGTTTGCCTTTAACGATTGCGAAGCTCGAATAGCCGTTGCCCATTTGGCTGTTAATCCACAGCCGCTTGGGCCCGCCTTGCGGCCATTGTTTAAGTAGACCTTTCTCGGCACTGATGCCGTTGCGGTCAGGCCCACGCCATTGCGGCCAATCGAGGGCGTGGGAGGATTGCCAGCCGATGGCCAGCACAAGGAGAGCGAGGGTCGTGCGCATGGGTATTGGATACGGCGAAAGGGCGGGAGATTCAACTTATTTGATGGAAGTTCTCTTTTCCGTGCATCAATCGAGTTTTTTCAAGTACACATTCCGGAACCATACATTTTGTCCGTGATCCTGAAAACCGATGTGGCCAGTGCGGGGGAGGTCTTTGAGGGCGGTCTTGAATTTGTTGCGGGAGCCGTCGGGGTTTTTGTTGCCGGTGGTCCAGTCATCGAGGTTGGCGTTGACGACTTGTTTGCCGTTGATACTCACGGTGATCTTCGGGCCTTTGCAAGTGATGATGAACCGATCCCATTCGCCGACCGGTTTGGCGGGATTGGCGCTGGGGGCGAGGGCATCGTAGAACGCGCCGTGATCATGCTTGCCGAGTTTTGTTTTGCCTGTGGTGTCCATCACTTGAATTTCAAACCCACCCTGCACCGCATTCTTAGGGTTCGTACGGAAAAATATGCCGCTGTTACACCGGCTCGACACCTTTACCTCCAAATCCAAAACAAAATCGCCAAAGCTCTCCTTCGACCAAATGTAACCACTGCCCGGTTTGCGCACGAGCACGCCATCCTCCACCGCCCATCCATTCTTCTTGGCCTGCCAACCGTCGAGATTTTTACCATTAAACAACGCTACAAACCCTTTAGGCGGCTCCGCCTGCAAAGTGGTGACAGTGGAAAACGCAAACAACGTGATGAGAAAAACAAAGGTGTGCTTCATGGGCAAAAGAGTACGCGCTGGGGCGGGGGTGTAAACTCAAAAGCCCAACCGCATCGCCCGGTCATTCAACTGTTCCCGCCATTTTTGGAGGTAGCTGTATTGGTGGAATAGGGGTTCGAGGGTTTCGGGGGTCCAGTTTTTGTTGAGGGACTGGAGTTGGGTGTCGAGGTGTTGGAGGGTTTGGGTGAGAGTTTGTTGGAGGGGGGTGAGCTGTTCTAGCCAGTCGAGGGCTTGGGGGTAGGTTTGGGCTTTGAGGAGGGGGGAGGTTTCGGCTTCGCGCTGGGCGAGGAAGGGGTCGATGGCGCGGAGGAGTTGGCCAACTTGCAGGAAGAGATCGGCGGTGCCGGGGAGGATGTCGTGGACTTCGTCGGGCTTGTGGCCGCGTTCGAGGGTGAGGAGGTGCTGGAGGCGGCGCTTGGGGTCGCGCAGGGTTTCGTGCGCGGTGTTGAGCTCGGCGAAGCGGGTTTGGGCGGTTTCTTTTTCGGTGGGGTCGGTGAATTTATCCGGATGCGTGGCGGCGGAGCGGGTGAGGAATTTCGTTTTCAATGCCTCCACCTCCAGCCACGGTTGGCGCGGTTCATCAAGCAGCGCAAAGGCGTCAGTCATCTTCATTGTTTTCCCGTTGCCACAGCCAAACGCCGAGGCCGATGGCTCCGGCAATGACGCCAAGAGCAATCACTCCGAGGATGAGCAATGAAATGCTCACGCACTGAAACTTTCGCCGCAGGAACAGGTGGTGGCGGCGTTGGGGTTGTTGACTTTGAATCCGGAATCTTCGAGGCCGGTTTTGTAGTCGAGCTCGCTGCCGGTGACGTACAGGGCGCTTTTGGGATCGACCACGACGCGGATGCCGCAGCTCTCGACGAGGATGTCGCGATGGGCGGGGGAGTCCTGCAAATCCATTTTGTATTGTAAGCCGCTGCAGCCACCGCCGGTGACGGCCACGCGCAGGACGCCCTCGGGCCGGCCTTGGCGTTGGAGCAGTCCGGAGACTTTGGCGGCGGCGTCGTCGGTGAGCTTCACGAGGCGTTCGTCGCCGGTGCGATAGTTTACTTCGGTCGTGGTTTCAGTTTTGCGTTTGCCTGCGAGCATGGCCGGAGAGTATATGACAAGATGGCCCGCGAATAAAGCATTTCAATAGGGCGTCTTTTTTGAGAGGCTATTTTCCAGCATGAGGCGGTTGTTTTCCATATTATTGATGTTTAGCGCGGGCGTTGCGTCGGCGCAGGATTTTGATTTCGGCGCCAAAACCAAGGTCACCCTGCTGGTAAACCCCGCCGTGGCCAAGGCGGGCGGCACCATTGAGGTGGGGATGCGGCTGGAAATGCCCGCCGGTTGGCACACGTACTGGCGCAATGCTGGCGAGAATGGCAAGCCCACTACTATAAATTGGACGCTCCCCAAAGGCATCACCGCCGGCGAAATCCGTTGGCCGGTGCCGGAGAAAGTTGAGTGGCTGGAAATGTTCACTTACGCCTACCACGGCGAAGTGCTGTTGATCGTGCCGCTCACGTTGGCGGCGGATCTCGCGCCGGGCGAGCATCTGCTAAAAGCAAAAGTCGATTGGCTGGAGTGCGAAGAAACCTGCATCCCCGGCGAAGCCGAAGTGAGCGCAACGCTGCTCGTGGGCACAGAAGCTAAGCCCGGACCGCACGCGAATTTATTTCAAGAAGCCCGCGCCCAATGGCCGGCAAAAAATGAATTGCCCCAACTTCCCGCCCGATGGGCCGGCGCAGCGAATGCCGATGGCGAGCGCACTTTGAAACTGACCGTGCCGGTGGGCAGCAAAGAAACCACCGTGCATTTTCTGCCCTTCAGCACCACGGGCAAGAAATGGGAAATCGCCCACGCCACCACGCTGGCCAAAAGCGAAAGCGAATTCATCCTCACCAAAAGCATCACCAGCAAAACCGGCCAATGGCCCGACGAAGTGCGCGGTGTAATTCGGTTCGAGGAGAGCGGCAAAGTCACCAGCCACGAAACGGCATTTCAAATTGGCGCAAAGGTTGAAGAGGAACCATTTGGTTCGAGTGGCTTTGGCGGCGATTTGCTGAGCGATGCCCAGTGCCAAGTGAGTGCGCGGCTGGATCACCTTCAAGCCGTGCCCGGCGGTGAGGTGTTGGCGGGCGTGTCGTTCAGCATTCCGAAGCACTGGCATATTTTTTGGAAAGAACCCGGTGCGCCGGGCGAGCCGCCGAAGTTTGAATGGACGTTGCCCGAGGGCATCACCGCCGGCGAAATTAAATGGCCGCAGCACACGCAATTGGAACTGTTCGGCGAGATCGCCAACGTATACGAAAACCAAGTGATGTTGCTCGTGCCTTTCGCTGTGGCGAAGGACGCTAAGCACGGCGATTATGAAATTGGCCTGAAAGTTTTGTGGCAGGAATGCGATGACAAAACGTGCGTGCCGCAGGAAAAGCAACTGCAACTCACGCTCAAAATCGGCAGCGAGGCCAAGCTGGCGAAGGCCCCGATGGAATTCAAAGCGTGGCTCGCCAAGGTGCCGAGGGAAAGTGGCAAAAACAGTGGAATGGGCGGCGGCGGTTTGGCGGATGATGCGGCTAAATCTATTTGGTACATCCTGAGTTTTGCGTTTTTGGGGGGATTGATTCTCAATGTGATGCCGTGCGTGTTGCCGGTGATTTCCATGAAAATTCTGGGCTTCGTTCAGCAAAGTCAGGAGGCGCCGGGGCGTTTACGAAACCTCGGGCTTACTTATGGGATGGGAGTTTTCTTTTCGTTTATGGTGTTGGCGGGGGTGATGATTGCGGCCAAACAAGCCACCGGAATGGCGTCGTGGGGGATGCAAATGCAAAGCCCGAATTTCAATTTAGTTTTGATGTTGGTGGTCACGTTGGTGGCGTTGAATTTGTTCGGCGTGTTCGAAGTATCGCTGGGCGGCGGCAGCGCATTGACGAAGGCCAACGCTTTGGCGAGTCGCGAAGGGTATCTCGGCGCATTCTTTAATGGCATCCTCGCCACGGCATTGGCCACGCCTTGCACGGCACCGTTTTTGGCGAGTGGAATGGGTGCGGCACTTTCGCAATCCAACGGCGTGATCATCGCGGCGATGGGCGCGGTGGCGGCGGGGTTGGCGTTTCCATATATTTTGCTGAGCTTCAATCCGGCGTGGCTAAAGTTTTTGCCGAAACCGGGAAGCTGGATGGTGCAGTTCAAACAAATTATGGGCTTCCCAATGCTGGCGGCGGCGGTGTGGGTGCTGTCCTTCACCGGGCCGATGTTTGGCGAAAGCGGCGTGATGTGGTTGGGCGTGTTGCTGGTGTTTGTCGGCTTAACGGCCTGGGTGTTTGGCGAATTTATGCAGCGCACGGTGGCCAAAAATTCCAAGCCGTTAGTGGCTTGCGCATTGTTGTTGGCGGCGGGTTATGCGATGGCGTTGGAATGGGGGCTGGACTGGCGACATCCGGAAAACCGGACGACCGTGGGCGGCGGCATCGAAGTGAAAGCGGACGGCGTGCAATGGCGAAAATGGAGCCCTGAAGCCGTGGCCGAAGCCCGCGCTGCGGGGCATCCGGTGCTGGTGGATTTCACGGCGGATTGGTGTATGACCTGCAAATACACAAAAGGCCGCGCGATTGAGGTGGATTCAGTAATCGAAAAATTGGCCGAGCTGGATGGCGTGGCCTTCATTGCGGATTGGACCAACAAGGATGAAATCATCACCAAAGTGCTGCACCAACACAAACGCGCGGGCGTGCCTTTGGTTTTGGTGTATCCGCCGGAAGGGGAAGCGATTATTTTGCCGCCGGTGATGAACGGGCCCGAAAAGGTCTTGGATGCATTGGACAAAGCTGGTAACGCTTCGCCCTGAATTTGTCAGGGACGGCAAACTTGTTTTAACCAATGAAAAATCTAAAAACCGTTTTTGCGGCAGCCGTGTTGTGTGTTGCCGTGGGCTGCCAAACGATTGGGCCGCGCACGCTGCAATCGACGCATCCGCAATATAACCACGCCATCTCGCGCACGTTGGATGAGCAGTTTTTGCTGAACCTCGTGCGGCTCAAGTATCGCGACAATCCGTTTTTCCTGGAGGTCAGCAGCGTGACCACGCAGCAAACGGTGCAAACCGAAATGAGCGCGAGCGTGAAGCTCATTGGCGGCGGCGACACGCTTACGCCTTCGGCGGGGGTGACTTATAAAGAAACCCCAACTATTTCTTACGCGCCTTTGCGCGGCGATCAGTTTCTAAAACAAATCCTTTCGCCGGTGCCGCTCGAGGCGGTGTTGATTCTTACGCAGAGCGGTTGGAGCGTGGAACGGGTGGTAAGCATTTGCGTGGAGCGCGTGAATGGATTGGACAACGCGAGCAACGCCTCCGGGCCGACGCCATCGCGCGAGCCGCGCTTTGAGAAATTTCAGGAAATGGTCGGCATCCTTCGCGAGCTGCAGCTGGCGGATGCACTGGACTTGGGCGCTGCGCCGGGCGTGCCGGATGCGGCCGGGAAGATGCAGGCGGGGAATGGTTTGGTGCTGCGAGTGCGTCCGGTGGCCGCGCTGGCCCCGCGCATTGTGCGGCTCAAGGAATTGCTGGGCGTGCCCAATGCGGGGAATGAATTGCGGCTGACAAATAATTTTTTCAATCGCCCGGAGAATGGGTTGGCCGTGCGCACGCGGTCGATGATGGGGATTTTGTTTTATCTGTCGCACAACGCCGAAGTGCCGCCGGCGCATCGCGAAGCGGGATTGGTGACGCGCACCAAAGCGGCGGACGGCACACCCTTCGACTGGAACAAAGTGACGGGCGGCCTTTTCCGCGTGAAATCCGCCAACGCGCGTCCGGCCAATGCGTTCGTGAGCGTGGCCTATCGCGGCAAATGGTTTTACCTCGCGGACAACGACCTCGAAAGCAAAAGCACGTTTATGCTGCTGACGCAGTTATTCAATTTACAAGCGGGGCAGATCAAGACCGTGGCCCCGGCTTTGACGATTGGGGTCGGTGGATAAGTTGAGGGTTGAGCGTTGAGGGTTGAGGGAGTAGGTTGCCGCGCTTTATGACCGATAATTCAAATCATTCAAAACCATTGGTTGGAGTCATCATGGGCAGTCATTCTGACTGGGCTGTGATGGAGAATTGTGCGAAGCAACTCAAAGATCTTGGGGTGCCTTACGAAGCAAAGGTAATTTCCGCTCATCGCACGCCGGAATTATTGCAGCGATGGGTGGGCGATGCCACGGGGCGCGGGGTGGAGGTCATCATCGCGGCTGCCGGTGGCGCGGCGCATTTGGCGGGGGTGACGGCGGCGATTACTTCGGTGCCGGTGCTGGGCGTGCCAATGAAGGCTTGGAGCACGGAGGGGCTTGATTCGTTGCTTTCGATGGTGCAAATGCCCGGCGGCGTGCCGGTGGGCACTTTGGCGGTTGGAAAGCCGGGCGCGAAAAACGCCGCGCTGTTGGCCACGGCCATCCTTGGCAACAAATATCCGGAGTACAAAAAGGCGTACGAAAACTTCCGCGCACAACAAACTGCTGATGGCGAGGCGAAGCAGGATTTGCCGGTGGTTTAAGTTCAGGGCGTTTTTTTTCTGTCATATTGTTTTTTTGCTCGCCGCGCGCGAGTGGGGGTGGGTAGATACGGGCGCAGTATTTTGTCACAAGCGCCGTTTCTTTTAAAACCTATATAATTACAGTGAAAATTTTTTCCGGCAGATCCAACCGGCCCCTTGCCAAGTCCATTGCGGAAAGCATCAATATGCCTCTCGGCAAGGCCGTCATACGCGATTTCCCCAATGGCGAAACCTTTGTGAAGATTGAGGAAAACGTGCGCGGCGAGGACACGTATGTCATCCAAAGCACTTGCCCACCGGCAAACCAAAATTTGATGGAGCTGTTCATTATGATTGATGCGCTCCGTCGCGCGAGTGCCAATCGCATTACCGCCGTGCTGCCGTTTTATGGCTATGCGCGGCAGGATCGGAAGGATCAACCGCGCGTGCCCATTAGCGCGAAGTTGGTGGCCAATTTGTTGGTGGCTTCGGGCGTGAACCGCGTGCTCACGATGGACTTGCACGCTCAGCAAATTCAGGGATTTTTTGACATCCCGGTGGATCATCTTTATGCGGCACCGGTGATTTTTGAATACCTCAAAACTCTCGATTTGGGCGATGAACTGGCGGTGGTAAGCCCGGACACCGGCGGCATCAAAATGGCCCACGCGTACTCGCAGATGCTGCACGCGAGCCTTGCAATCGTGGCCAAGCGGCGGGTTTCGGATACGGAAACCGAGACCGTTTCGGTCATCGGCAAAGTGCGTGGGAAGACGGTTTTACTGGTGGATGACCTCACGGAAACGGCTGGAACACTGGTTTCGGCGGCGCGATTGCTGCGGCGACGCGGGGCGAAAAAGATTATTGCGGCGGTTTCCCACTGTGTTTTGAATGATTTGGGCGCAAAAAGAATGCGAAAATCAAACATTGACGAACTTATCTCGACTGATACTGTTCCCCGCCCCGAAATCAAGGGCTTAAAGCTGACCACTTTGTCGGTGGCCGGGCTGCTCGGCGAGGCGATAAAGCGGATTCACACGAATTCATCGATCACATCGCTTTTTGAATTTGATGGAGTGAGGATAGGATAATGAAAGCAATTGAACTAGCCGCCAACGCGCGCACCGCAAAGAAACGCAACCAAGTCAAAGCCCTCCGGCACGCCGGACGTCTGCCCGCCGTGATCTACGGCAGCGGCGAAGGCGCCGAGCAACTGGAAGTGGACAAAAAAGGCTTCCAGCACATGATGGCCTCCACCTCCGCCACGGCGGTTTTGGTGGATCTCACCCTCGACGGCAAGAGCCGCTTGGCATTGATTCAGGAAGTGCAGCACCATCCGCTGAGCCGCCAGCCGTTGCATGTGGATTTTCGTGAAGTGCGCAAGGATCAGCAAGTACACGTCACCGTGCCACTGATTCCCGTGGGCGAAGCGGTGGGCGTGAAAGTCAGCGGCGGCAACTTGGAACACGTAATGCGCCAAGTGCACGTGAGCGGCACGCCGGCTGCCTTGCCGGAAATGATCGAGGTGGATATCTCCGAGCTGGACATCGGCCACACCCTCCACATCAGCGACATTGCCGCACCTGAGGGAGTTGATTTTTTGGAAAACGCAGGCAACCCAGTCTTCTCCGTATCGCGTCCGCGCGTTGAAGTGGAGGAAACCCCCGCCGAAGGCGAAGAAGGCGAAGAAGGAGCCGAGGGCGAAGGCGAAGGAGCCGAAGGCGAAGCCAAACCCGAAGAAGGCGGGAGCGACAAAAAGTAATCCGCCGCGAGCGGTGCGCCGATGGAGGCTGCACACCTCATTGTGGGGCTCGGCAATCCGGGCGCGAAGTACGAACGCACGCGCCACAACGCCGGGTTCCAAGCGGTGGAACATTTGGCCGCCCAATGGGGCGCCGGATGGGCCGACGAAAAGAAAAAATTTTCCGCGCGGCTGGCCCGGGCGGAAGTGGACGGGCACACCGTGCTGTTCTGCGAACCGCTGACGTTCATGAACCTCAGCGGCGAGGCAGTGGGGGCGATTTGCGATTTTTATAAAATCGACGAGCCCGCTCGCGTGTTGGCGATTGTGGACGATGCCAACATTGAATTTGGCGAAATCCGGCTGCGCCCCGGCGGCAGCGCCGGAGGCCACAACGGCCTGCGCTCGATGGAGCAGCACTTGGCCACGCAGGAATATCCGCGTCTGCGCATTGGCGTGGGACGGCCCGCCGATGACCGGCAGGAACTGGCCAGCCACGTGTTGGGCCAATTTGGCGAAAATGAAGCGGAAGCACTGAAACCGGTGCTGGAAAAAATGGCCGCGCAGGTGAGCTGCTGGCTGGCCCACGGGCCCGAGCGGGCCATGAACGAATTTAACGGGAAGGTTTTTCCTCCCGCAACAGACGAGAAAGAAGAAACAGAAACGTGAAACGCTACGACGGATTATTCATTATCGACACCGCCGGCCAGTCCGACAGTGTCGACGAACACATCACCAAGCTCAACGGTCTCATCACTGACGCCGGCGGCAAGGTGACCAACGAACAAAAACTCGGCCGCCGCGGCTTTGTCCGCATTGCCAACAAACGACATAAAGGCGGCTTCTATATAAACCTCCAGTTCGAAATGGAAGGCAGCGCCCTCGAGGGACTGCGCAAGGAACTGGACAAGCGGCCGGAATTTTTCCGCGCCCAAATCACCCACTCCACCGGCGCCACCCTCGAGCTGGCCGCCAGTTAACCCAACCCCGAACTCCTCTCGCTATGCCGAACTACAACAAAGTTATTTTGATGGGCAACCTCACCCGCGATCCCGAGGTGAAATATACTTCCGGCGGCACCGCCATCGCCAAGCTCGGCATGGCCATCAACCGCACGTGGACGAATAAAGAAGGCCAGAAACAGGAGGAAACCACCTTCGTGGATGTGGACGCCTTTGGCCGCCAAGCCGAAGTCATCGGCCAATATCTGAAAAAAGGCCGGCCGGTGATGATCGAAGGCCGCCTGAAGCTCGACCAGTGGGACGACAAACAAACCGGCCAAAAACGCAGCAAGCTCGGCGTCACCCTTGAAGGATTTCAATTTCTCGATTCCCGTGGCGAAGGCGGCGGGGGTGGAGGCGGTGGCCAAGGCTATCAAAGCGATGCCCCGGCGGCCGGTGCTTCCAGTGCGCGGCGAGTGCGAGTGCGAGTGCGCTGCGGCCAACATCCCCGAGGATGACGATGTGCCGTTTTAATTTTTAACCAATCATACTTATGTCCAAAAAAGAAACCGAAGTCATCCTTACCGAGAACGTAGTGAGCTTGGATGCCGCTGAAGGCGATGTGGTGAAAGTGAAGTCCGGCTACGCGCGCAATTTTCTGTTGCCGCACGGAAAGGCCATCCCGGCCTCGGCGGGTAACCAGCGCTACATCGAATCGCTGCAATCGCGCCGAACTGAGCGCGAAGCTACCGAGCGCCAGCATATGGAGGAACTGCGCGATAGTCTCAAGAGCCTGCGCCTGCACGTTAAGGTGAAGACCGGCGAAGGCGGCAAAATGTTCGGCTCTGTCACCGCCGGTACGATTTGCGATGAGCTGCACAATCAGTTTGATCTCGAGCTGGATCGTAAAAAAGTGGCGCTCGTCAAACCCCTGCGCGAGCTGGGCGAGTACGAGGTGAAGCTCAAGCTGCACACCGATTTGGAAGGCGAACTGAAGGTGTTCGTGGAAAGCGAGAACCCGCGGCCCACCCCGCAATCTGTGGCCGACGAGGAAGCCGCTAAGAAAGCCGCCGCAGAGACCGCCGGTTAACCGGCAATGATTTCACAGCCGCCCTGAAACAGGGCGGCTTTTTTATGCCCCGCCCTCTGTGAACAAGCGGGGGTGTGAAACCAGCAACTTCGCGTTGCCATCGGGGTGCGCCTTCGTGTTCCCTTGGCGCACATGATTGACACGCCCGAGGGGCCCATTCCGGAACCGCCGATGGAGGACTTGGTGAACGCGCCGCGCCGCGCGCCCAGTTCTCCCGAAGCCGAGGCCGCGCCCGTGGGCCGCACCCCGCCGCATTCCATCGAGGCGGAGCAGGGCATCCTCGGTTGCCTCATGCTCGATGCCGCTTCCGGATTAGATTTCTGCCTTGAACGCATTCGCGAACCGCGCCAGCTCAGTGATCCTCCCTCCGATAAAGGCCCGCGCGGCAAACGCCGTCCGCCGGGCGACACGTTTTTTTATGAGCTGAAACATCAGCTTCTCTTCGAGGCGATGATCGATATCGTGGAGTCGCGTCAGGCCGTGGATATCATCACCGTGAAGCAACACCTTGCCGATCGCAAACAGCTCGAGGCCGTGGGCGGCGTGGCGTATCTCAACACGCTGATGGATAGCGTGCCTTCGGCGGCCAATCTCGAATATTATTTCAACATTGTTTGGGATAAATATCTACTGCGCAAAACCGTGCGCACCTGCACCGAGATCGTCACCCAAGCCTACGAGCACGAGGGCGAAGTGAATCGTTTGCTCGATGAGGTGGAAACGCGCATCCACGGCATTAACGACGAACGCGCCGGCGACATCAGCACGGATATGAAAAAACTCGTGCACGCCGCCATCGATCGCATCGAGGAGTACCACAAACGCAAGGGCCAAATTTCCGGCGTCCCCACTGGCTACCCGGTGCTCGATCGGATGACCGATGGAATGCACGCGGGCGAGATGATTGTCATCGCCGCGCGGCCCTCGATGGGCAAAACCAGTTTGGCGATGAATATCGTGGAAAATATAACGCTGGGGAGCAATGTTCCTGTGGGCGTGTTCAGTTTGGAAATGACCGCCGAAGCGCTGGTCACCCGAATGATTTTCTCCAATGCCCGCCTCAACTTCAGCAAGTTGCGCGACGGCTTCATGGGCGATCACGACTTCCCGCGCATCAACGCCGCCGCCGGTAAGCTCCACAAGGCACCCCTTTATATCGATGACACCCCCGGTCTCTCCATCCTGCAACTCCGCGCCAAGGCCCGCCGGATGCACACGCAATATGGCATAAAACTCATTGTCATTGACTATCTCCAGCTGCTTCACTCTACTTCGCGTCGGGCGATGGACAATCGGCAGCAGGAGGTTTCAGAAATCTCCAGCGGCATCAAGGCTTTGGCCAAGGAATTGAAAGTACCAGTCATTGTGCTTTGCCAGTTAAACCGCGAAATGGAGCGGGAGAAGAACCGCAAGCCGCGCTTGTCGGACCTCCGCGAATCCGGCGCGATCGAGCAGGACGCCGACTTGGTGGGCTTGCTTTACAAAGTCGCGCAGGACGAGGACGCCGAAGGCGCGGGCGATAGTGAGAGCGAAGGGCTGCCGGTCAATCTGTTGATTGCCAAGCAACGCAACGGACCTACGGGCGATATCCCGCTTACGTTCCTCAAGGCCTACACGCGGTTTGAGCCCGCCTCGCGAATCAACGACGAAGATGTGCCGCATGAAAACTAACATTTTGAAACCCCTCGCCTTGGCCTTGCTGCTGCTTGCGCCGGAGCTCTTCGCCCAGCCGGCTGCCGCCCCCCCCGAGGTGGGCGAAATCAAGGTCACCCTCAAAAGCCTTGGCAGCGGCGAGCCGGAAATCACCGAGGCTTACGTGCGCAATCACATTCGCATTCGCCCGGGCGATCTGTTTCGCGCCGGCATGACCAATCCCGATGTGCATGCGCTGATGAAAACCGGCCGGTTCCACGACGTGCGCGTGGAGCTTTCGCAGGAAGAGGGAAAGCTCACGCTCGAATTTATCACCGTGGTGTATCCCAAGGTATCCTCGGTGGATTTGCTGTTGCGCAGGCCCGATGGCACCACCCTCACCGCCGCGTCCCTGCAGATTAAAGAAAAAGATTTACTGAAGAAACTCACACTCCGCAGAGGCATTCGTTACAGCGACACCCAACGGCAAGCCGGCGAAAAGGCATTGCGAGAACATTATGAGGACAAAGGCTACTACCAAGTCGAGCGTCACCAGCGAGGCCACCGTGTTGGATGGCAAGATGACGGGCGACGTGAAATACTTCATCACCGAAGGCGAGCAGTTTCAGATTGAGAACATGGCCTTCGAGGGCAATGAAAGTTTTGATACCGACGACCTGATGGACTTCGTGAAAGCCCGCGAGCGGCGGCGTTGGTACAACCCCATCAGTTGGTTTACCAACGACGGCCGCATACGCCCGCTGGAATTGGAGGCGGACATCGAGCGCCTCGAAACCTACTATCGCAATCGCGGTTATCTCGATGCCAAGGTGGAAGTGACACACACCGCCGACGCCGTGCTCGACCAGCGACGCGTATCAGCAACGCGTGAAATACCCTCAACAAAGCGCGCGCGGATTTGGAAGTTTTGGAATCATCCTTGGCTGATGAAGAAGATAAAGGCGATGCCGCCGATGAAGACCGGCTGGATTTGCTGGAAGACCAAGTGGATGATCAGGAAGATGTGGTGGAAGATGCCGAGGATGAGCTGGAAGATTACCTCGATGACGCCTCATACGTGGACCTCACCTTCAAGATCACCGAGGGCCGCCTCTATCATGTGGGCACGGTGGATTTCGAGTACTACTGGCAAAATGCGCGCGATGGCGAAACCACGCGGCTCGATGCCGAGCCCGACGGCAAGGCCAAGCCGGATTTCAAGCCGGTGATTCCCAAGCTCACGCTCTTGTCTCTCATTCGCATGCGCGAAGGTGAAATTTACGCACCGGAACGACTGCTCCGCAGCGGCCCAAAATCAGATTTGCGGGCCATCCAAAATCACTACGGCCGCAGATCGCACATCAACGCTCGCGTGCTGCGGGTCATTCGCAAACCGGTGACCGGCACCGACAAAATCAATTTGGTTTTCAAAATCTTTGAAGGCAATCCGTTCAACCTCGACCTCGTGCAAATTGAGGGCAACGAGAAAACCAAAGACTTCGTCATCCGCCGCGAGCTCGCCATTGCTTCGGGCGAACGCTTTGATATGGGTCGCGTGGAACGCAGCCGTCGCCGCATCGAAGGCATGCGTATCTTTCGAAAGCGTGCGCGCCTTCCCCCGGCGCGGCCCCGATGCCCGTCAGGGCGCCAACCCCGGCGAAACGCTCAACGGACGATCTCGTGGTGGCCGTGCGCGAAAAAAACACGGGCAACTTTATGGTCGGCGGCGGGTTCAGCACCGATTCGGGCGCGTTCGCCAATGTGGTAATGGGGCAGGAAAATTTTGACATCAAACGCTGGCGTCGCCCCCACCTCCTGCAAGGCGCCGGCCAAAAAATCCGCCTCAAGAGCCGTGGCCGGCGGCAAGTACAATAATTACCGGCTGGACTTCGAGGAGCCGTGGCTGCTTCGACCGGAAGCTGAAGCTGACCACTTCGCTTTACGTTGAGGAAATGTCCTATTACAGCACCAAGTTTGACGTGGACCAAACCGGCTTCACCGTCGGCCTGGAACGCACCCTGTTGGGCAACGACTTTTTGCGCGGCAAAATCTATTTCACGCTGGAAGAAGTCGGCCTCACCGACATGAAAACCACTGCCTCCACCGAGCTGAAAGAACGAGGCCGGGCACCGACTTCGTCGGATTGTTGGGCGGCCGCCTCGCCTACGACACCCGCGGTGGCGGCGATCTTCCCACGCACGGCCAGATCACCTCCTTCGACCTTCAGGTTGCTCCCAGCGTGATTGGTAGCGACAAGCCGTTTTATGGGTACCACCTCAAGAGCACCTGGTATTTCAAAGGCCTGCGCGAAGGGCACGTCCTCGAATTGCGTGCGCAAAACGCGGTGGTCGATAGCTTTGAAAGCGGCAAAAAAGTGCCTTACTTATACCGCCATCATCTCGGTGGCTCACGCAATCTGCGCGGCTTTGACTTCAACGAAGTGGGCCCGCGCGGTGACCAAAACGATTATCTCCGGGGCCAAACCATGGCCCACGCCTCACTCGAATACAGCATGCCCACTCCGTGGGACATCCTTCGAGTTGCAACATTTTACGACATCGGCTGCGGTGAACAAGAGCGCGCTTACGATTTTGACTTTGGCAATTACAACGATGACTGGGGCATCGGCCTACGTTTGCAAATTCCATTCCTCGGCCCCCTGCGCCTCGACTACGCATTCCCCATCACCAACGATGGCTACAACGGCAGCGGCGGCAACATCAATGTGAATTTTGGCTACACAACCCGATTCTAATTCAAAACAACTGAGCATCATGCAAAAAACACTCATCGCACTTTTACTTGCTACCGCAATCCTCATGCCCGCCCGCGCCTCCGCTGCGGCGGAGCAGAAAATGGCAACCGTCAATTCGAGAAAGTCCTCAAAGGTTACTGGCGCACCGCCGTGGAGGAGAAGCGCCTGAAAAAAGCCGTGGAGGATGTGCAAAAACGAATGGCCGGCGAGGATAAAAAACAAACGGAACGGTTGACCGAACTGCAAAATATGCAAAAAGTTTTGCAGAACCCCAACCTGAACCAAGCAGCCCAGGCGCGCCATCGGCAGCAATTCGAAGTCAAAAAAAAGGCATTTGAGCAAAACGCCACCACGTTGAACAACTGGAAAGCTTCGCAGAACAAGGATCTCTCAGAGAAACAACGCAAGGCATATGCCAAAATCCGCGAGGAAATTCAGGCGGTCATCTCAGCTCAAGCCAAGAAAAACGGCTTCACCGTGGTGATCGATTCCAAGGCGCTTTTATTTTCCGCCGCTATCTGGACATCACCAACCAAGTGCTGGCGCAGTTGAATATCAACGACCCCGGTAAGGTTGTCGCGCCCAAGAAAAAGTAGCGGAGAGTCTTTCTTTAGGGCAATACAACCACCGCAGTCACCACGGAGTTCTCCACGGTGAATTGCACCGTGTGCCGGATCATGCGCGCTTGCATGTCCCGAATTCGCAGCTTGTTGTAAATCCACAGGTTGCCGGTCTTTCGATCCGGATCGCCAAACACGGTGATTAAAACCCCAGTCGGCTTGCCGCGATAATTCATGATATGGTTGTTTGGCTCACCGCCGTTTATCTGCCACGGGTGTGTTCTGCCAACCAAAGGTTTGCCGTTCGGGTCAAAGGCCGCCCGCCGCAGCACGGTGCCGAGCTTCTTGGGCGAGTACACCACCACCGTATTGGTCATTCCATTCGGGTGATATGTGAACCATGGTCCGGCGCGGAAATTATTAGTGTAATAGGCACGGCTGCGTCGCTTGCCTGTTGGCGTACCAAGCCTAGCGCCCAGCCGTTTTTCAAGCCCTTCAAATAGTTCACCCGGAATTTAGTTTTTCCGGATTGATAAGTGAACCGGCAAAGCCCATCCCGTAAACCGTTTTTCATTGAGAGAAAGGATTGGGCGCCGTTGGTCGAGTGCTCCACCGTGGGGCCGGTGAAGCCTTCTTTTTTCTGGTAGTGTGCCTTGTCCTTAAAAAAAACGAGAACGATGTTGGTGGCCACAAATGTGGCTTCGGAAGTCACCACGGTGGTGGTATTGGTGCGCCGCACAAATTTTAGCGTGCTGAGATCTGTTGGGGCGTTGGTGGCCGTTTGGGTCGCATTCGTTTGGGTGACGACGGGGGGGGGATTGTCCTGGCCAAATTTTGTGGTGCTGATTTCCGAATCTTCTCCGTCTCCGCCACAGCCGATTAGCAGCAGTGTGGCCGCGCATAGTGCAATCCCCAGCAATTCTCATAGGTGAGAAGTTACCCGAAACACACCCGGACTCAACCATTTTCAGTTTATATTAGTCTGAGTCGCTTTGGCGTTTTTGATCCGCGTCGTGCAGTAATGCGTGGGTTTCGGCGAGAATTTCTGGGATGCGGTCGGCGAAGGGGCTCTTTCGAATGGCCTCGGCCAGTCCGTTTTTGACCAGTTTTTCCACGTGTTCGCCCGGAAACCAGTGGTCGGCTTGGCCCAGTAGGTTGTAACGCATTTTGCCCCAGTCCACTAAATCCAATCCTTTTGCGAAAGTCCATAGGCGGAGGATTTCGGTGAGGTTAAGCTTGCCGGGCACGTCCACGTAATGCGGCAAACCCTCGGGCCAACGGGCGCACCAGTCCGCGCCGTGAGCTTCTTCGAGCGCCGCGCGCAGTTTGGTTTCGATGGGATCGATTGCGGATTCAATTGCGTCATAAAATTCCAGCGCGTCGAGGTGGCAGTCGAAATCGCTCGGCTTGGCCGCGCCGCAACTTAACGTGTGAACCTCCGGACGGTTCAAACAATAGAGGGCATTGAATTGCATCGGATGCAGCGGCGCGCAGAGCTTGGTGAGCTTGGGTGGCGGGGCGTAGAGTTTGCCGCCTTTGTCATTGGGGCTGATGATGAAGACGCCCATGTCGCGCGCGGCCGCCGCTTCGATGGCCGGCCAGTTGAGGTCGTTCACAAAATACCAGTGGAGGTTGATGTAATCGAACGCATCGCTCTCGATGGCTTTCAAAATCAAATCGGTGGTGGCGTGGGTGGAAAATCCGACGTGGCGCACGCGGCCTTCTTTTTGCAGCCAACGCGCGGCGGCGGCGCAGCCGGTGGGGCCAAGCGACCAATCGAGGATTTCCTGATTGTTGATGCCGTGCAGTGAAAGCAAATCCACATAATCGAGCTGGAGGTAGTCCAGTGATTTTTGGAAGGTCTCGAGAAATTCGCGCGGATTGGCCGAGGGCGCTACTTTGGTTTGGACGATGAGTTTCTCGCGCGGCAGTTTTTTGAGCACGGGGCCGAGCTGCATTTCGCTAGAGCCATAGCCGCGGGCGGTTTCGATGTGGTTGATACCCACCTCAATGGCGCGATGAATCGTGGCTTCCAGATTTTTCTGGCCGGCCTCCGGCACCTCGCTCCATTCGATGTCGCTCCACTTGTGCTGATACCGCATCCCCCCGCAGGAGAACACCGGCATCTCCAATTCCGTTTTACCAAAGCGGCGGTATTTCATTTTTACTTTTGGTAGGGACACGCTGTGCGTCTCTATCTTACTCCACGAATTCCAATTCCGGACGGTGATCAATCAACCCCGCCTCGTGGGCTTGGCCGAGGAAGCGTTTGATGGTGTCGCGGCCTTTGTCGCCGTAGTCGAGCGTCCAGTGGTTGACGTACATGCCCACGAATTGATCGGCCAATTCCATGCCCATATCGCGGGCGTATTGCAGCGCGTGCTCCACCGCCTCGGGTCGATGGTCGAGGCTGTACTGGATGCTTTCGGTGAGCAGATCGCTGATGACTTTGCGTTCGTCGACGGGGATGCGTTTGTGGATCACATTGCCGCCGAGCGGCATTGGCAAGCCATCGTTTTCCTCGCCCCACCACACGCCGAAATCCTGACAACAAACGAGCCCTTCGTTTTCGTAAGTGAGCTGGCCCTCGTGAATGATGAGGCCGACGTCGGCGGTGCCGGCCTTGACGGTTTGGAAAATTTCATCAAAGGGCACGACGAGGTAATCAATCTCGCCTTTCGGTTTCCCAAGCCAAAGTTGTAACGCGAGGAAGGCGCTGGTCATTTCGCCGGGGATGGCGATTTTTTTGCCGGCCATCTCTGCGCGCGAAATTTTTTCCGGTGCCACGAGCATCGGCCCGTAGCCATCGCCCATGCTCGCGCCGCTGGGCAGCAGGGCATAATCGGCGCTTACGGAGGGATAGGCGTGAATGCTGATAGCGGTAATGTCCAGCTCGCCGCGCGTGGCGCGCTCATTGAGGGTTTGGATATCCTGCAGGATATGCTCAAACGCGTAGCCGCGCGGATCGATGAGCCCCTTGGCGAGGGCATAGAACATAAAGGCATCGTCGGGGTCAGGCGAATGTCCGAGTGTGAGCGTTTGCATCGCGGCGAGGGTGCGCGAAGGGCGGGTTTCTGTCCATTCGATTTGGCTGGCAATCCGGCGGGGCTCTGGCAATCTCGACCTCCGCTTTATCTGGCCTATGCGCGAGTATTTCCTCAGACGACTGCTGTTGCTTTTTCCCACGTTGTTGGTGATTACGGTGATTGTTTTTTGCATCACCCGCATCGCCCCGGGCGGGCCGTTGGAGCAGGCGATGATGGAGATGCAGCAGGTTTCGCTGGAGGGCGGCGGCGGCTCTACCGAAGGCGGCCTGGCGATGAGCGAGGAGCAGCTCCAGCAAATGAAGGAGCTGTACGGCTACGACAAACCCATCTTCGAGGCGTACGTGATTTGGCTGGGGCTCAAGCCGCGTGAATTGAATCGCCGCAACGTGGAATTCAAGGACGGTGAAAAGAAGGCCAACGCCCGAATGCGAATCCCGCCCTTTCACGTGGCGGAACTGGATTGGGACAGCGACGGCTACGTGCGGCGTGCGGAGGTGCCCTCGGGGCTGGACCAGTATGTAAAGTTTGACCGGCTGGACACCAATCGCGATGGGCGGATTGACGGGCTGGAGGCGGACGTGCCCGAGGCACAAATCGAACGCGCCCGCGAGCGCGTGCATCTCAAGCGCGATTCCAGCGGCGGCGTGCGCATCACCAATCCCGATGCGCTGATGGTGAACTGGAAAGTGCGCATGCGCGAGCCGCCCTCGGATGATCCGGATGCCAAGCCCAAGGCGGAACTGTATCGCACGCGCTACGCGGGGGTGTTACAGGGCGACCTCGGCAAATCCTTTCGCCACGGCGAGGCGGTGTCCACCGTGATGCTCGAGCGCCTGCCGATTTCTACTTTTTATGGATTGCTGACATTCTTGATTACCTTTCTCGTGTGCGTGCCGCTGGGCATCGCCAAGGCGATGCGCCATAACACGTGGTTTGATAACGGCTCGTCGGTGTTCATTTTTATGGGCTATGCGGTGCCGGGTTATGTTTTGGGGGCGCTGATGGTGGTGTTTCTCGCGGCGCGTTGGGAGGTGTTTCCCACGGGTGGATTTGTCGGGGATAATTTTCATAACACTCCGGTGGAACAACTCAATGTGGCGGCCGGCTACACCGAATGGCACGCGCCGGGGCACGGGCTGAGCAATGGCGAGGAGGTTTGGTTGCAAGGTCAGCTGCCCAAAGCTACGCCGGTGTTGGCGGTGGATACGGCTTATTACGTAGAGGTGGTGAATGCAAATTCATTTCGGTTGTTGCCGGATTGGAGCGAAGGCGCGGCGCCTTTCCGGGCGGTGGCGGCGGCCACGGAAATTCGGATGAAACGCCACACGCCATTTTGGGTTCAAGTGAAGGATCTCGCGTGGCACGCGGTGTTGCCGTTGTGTTGTTATTTGGTGGGTAGCTTTGCGTTTGTGACGATGCTGATGAAAAATCATTTGATGGATAATCTCTCGGCGGATTATATGCGCACGGCGATTGCCAAGGGGGTTCCGTTTAGTCAGGCAGTGCGGCGGCACGCATTGCGTAATTCGCTGATTCCGCTGGCCACCAATCTCGGCCATCAAATCACCATCTTCGTGGCGGGCAGTTTTTTGATCGAAACGATTTTCGACATCGACGGGTTTGGGTTACTCGGTTTCAAGTCGGTGCTGGATCGCGACATCCCGGTGGTGATGGGCATCTTTTTGCTTTCGGCCACGTTGATGCTCATCGGCAATATCATTTCGGATATCCTCGTGGCGTTGGTGGATCCGCGCGTGCGTTTTAATTGATGATGCAACCGGCGACTGATCAACCCGATTCAGAACACGCTCCCCGCGCGCGGTGGGAAATTGCCGTGCTATTGTTGGTGGGGCTGGCCTCCGGCTTTGCCGTGGGTGGCTTGCTGGGCGGCTTGCTGGGCGCGCCCTTGGGCGGCTGGCTTCTGAAATCCGCCGAGCCGGGCGCGGGTGTGATTTCCGGCGTCAAAAATGGATTCATCATCTTGGGCGCACTCGGCGGTTTGGCGGGGTTGGTTTGGGGCGCACGTTCCCGGTTCAATCCGCAGACCCGTCGCAAGCTCAGGCGATTTTATGCCATCAAGCGCGGGTATGTGTCCTTCGTATTGCTGATCGCAGCCTTTGCGATTTCGTTGATAGGCGAGGTGTTCGTGAACAACCGGGCGTTGCTGGTTAGCTACGAAGGGAAACTGTTTTGTCCGGTCTCGCCTTTTTCGCGCGCGTACACGGGCAAGGAGTTTGGCCTCGAAAAGGATCGCGCCGGGCAGGATTATACGTTCGAGGTAAACTACCGGGAATTGGCGGATGATTTTTCCAAAAACAAATCAGGCAACTGGGTGCTAATGCCGCTCGTGCCCTTCAATGAATACGAAAATGATTTTCGAGAGGGCTTGGTGCATCCGTCGAAACCCAACGTGGAGATGCAACATTACCTCGGCACCGACCGCACCGGGCGCGATGTGTTGGCTCGGCTGTTTTATGGGTTTCGCATCACGATGATTTTCGCGCTGGTATTTATGCTGATGGTTTATTTGATCGGCGTGGTGATCGGTTGTCTGATGGGGTACTTCGGCGGCTGGGTGGATCTCGCAGGGCAACGCGCCGTGGAGGTTTGGCAAAACATCCCCTTCCTTTATATGGTCATCATTGTGGTGGCGGCGGTGAGTGATTTGCCGTTCACATTACCGGCGTGGTTCAAAATTCTCGTGTTGCTGGCCATCATGGTGGTGTTTAGCTGGACGAGTATGACCTATTATATGCGCACGGCGGTGTACCGCGAAAAGGCGCGCGATTACGTGGCGGCCGCCGAGTTGTTGGGCGCAAGCACGCCGCGCATTTTGTTTAATCACTTGCTGCCCAACACCATTTCCACGATGGTCACCTTCATGCCTTTCACCGTAGCCACGGCGATTATTTCCATCACGGCACTGGATTATTTGAACTTCGGTTTGCCCAAGCCCACGCCTAGTTGGGGTGAACTACTGCAGCAGGGCGTGGCCAATTTGCACGCGCCGTGGATCGTGCTCTCGGCGTTCGGGGCGATGGTTCTGGTGCTCACGCTGGTCACCTTCATCGGCGAAGGCGTGCGTGAGGCGTTTGATCCCAAAAAATTTACAACCTACGAATAATTATGAAAACACTATCCAAAATACTATTCAAAAGGATCGGCCTCTTTTTGGCCGTCACGCTATTGGCCCTCACCGGTTGCAACGAACAAAAACTCAAACGCCCGACCGATGCCGGTGGCGGCAAAAAACCCGCTGCACCCGCTGGCGGGATGGACAAGGCATTCGCGCGCGAATTGGCCCGTGAATTTGCCCGCGAATTCGCGCGGGAACTGGCCAAGCAAAACATCACGCTGCCCGCGGGCGGCGGCGGAACCACTCCGGTCGAGCCGGTCACGCCCACTGGCGCGGCGGTGGAGCTGAACAGCGCGGAGGAAGTGATGGACTTTTACGAGGCTCATCCGAAGGCGTTTGTAGTGGCGACTCCGGCGGATTTGCCCACAAATTTGCAGTGGGAAAACGGCAGTGAACTGAAAGAATTCGGCAGCCCTAAGGCGAAGCGCGGCGGCACGTTTCACGAATATATGGCCGATTTTCCGCGTACGCTGCGGTTGGTGGGACCGGACGCCAGCGGCTCGTTTCGCAGCCGTATGCTTGATTACAATTCATTGTCCCTCGTGATGGCCCACCCCAATGGCGACGGCTATCACCCCGGTCTGGCCAAGGAATGGGCGTACAGTGCAGACCGCAAGACGGTGTATTTCCGATTGGATTCTGACGCGCGCTATTCGGACGGCGAGCCGGTGCGGGTGACGGATTATTTTTTCTCGCTGTATTTCTTCCGCAGCGAGCACATTAAGGGGCCGTGGTACAACGACTTTTTCAGCAAGGAAAAATTCCCAAACATTACCGTTTACGATGAGCACACGCTTTCGATTACTTATTACAAAGCCAAGCCCGATGTGATTGAACGCGTCGCCGGGGTGCGGCCTATTCCGGAACATTTTTACAGCGAATTGGACGAGCAGTTTGTGGAGGATTTCCAGTTCAAGTTCGAGCCCAACACCGGGCCTTACGAAGTGCGCCCGGAAAATGTTGAGAAAGGCAAAGCCGTCACGCTCACTCGCGTGCCGAATTGGTGGGCGGATAAAAAGAAGTTTTACCGGTATCGATTCAATCCCGAGGCGGTGAAGGTGACCGTGATTCGTGAACCGGCCAAGGTGTTTGAGCTGTTCTTGAAGTCCGAGCTGGACTGGCACGGACTGGGCTTGCCGGAGTATTGGTACGAGAAACTGCCTAATGACCACAAGCTGGTGACCGCGGGCTACGTTCACAAGGTGCAGTTTTACAATGATGTGCCGCGACCCACCTGGGCACTTCGGCTTAATTCAAGTCATCCCGTGCTAAGCAATCGCGATGTGCGAGTGGGCCTCAACTACGCGATGAATTTTGATGTGGTGATTGCCAAGGTCTTTCGTGGTGACCCTGTGCGGATGAATACCGTGGCCGATGGCTATGGGCCGCGCAGCCATCCCACCCTTAAGGCGCGGCCTTTCTCCGTGAAAAAAGCCAAAGAGCATTTCGCAAAGGCCGGCTACACCCGCACCGGCGCGGATGGCATTCTGATGAACGCCGGTGGCAAACGGTTGTCGTTTACGTTCACCACGCCGTACAAGCGGCTGGAGGATGTGATGACGGTGCTCAAGGAGGAGGCCAAAAAAGCCGGCGTGGAGTTGGAGGTGGAAATTATGGAACGCACCGCCGCGTGGAAAAAGATTAGCGAAAAAAATCACGAGATTATGCTCGGCGCGCTGAATGTTTCTGTGGAAATCGCACCGCGCTTTTGGGAGCCGTACCATTCGGATAACGCCTACGAGGAGCCCAAGGAAGAACGCTACGACGCTCAAGGTCGCCTGCGCGAAGGCCTGAAGCCCAAGCCGGTGACCAATAACTTCTGCATGCTGGCCGACAAAGACATTGATGATCTCATCGAGAAATATCGCGTGAGCGAGGACTTGGATGAACTCACCGGACAAGCGAAGCGTTTGATGGAAATGATCCACGCCCACGGCAGTTTCATTCCCGGCTGGGTGCGGCCATGGTATCGCGCTGGCCATTGGCGTTGGATCCAGTGGCCCGAGGGCTACAACGTGAAGGAAAGCCGCGAGCCTTATGAGTTTCACGTGCACTGGATTGATTCGGATATCAAAGCCAAAACAATTCAAGATATGGCCGCCGGACGCAAATCCGGCGCGGCGACTATCCAAGTTTTCGACCAATACAAAACCGATTAACGTGGCCGAGCTTGATTCCGACATTCTCCTGCGGGTGAGCGATCTCACCACGGCCTTTGACACCGATGCTGGTCAGCTCACCGCCGTGGATGGCGTGAGCTTTGACGTACGGCGCGGGCGCACTCTGGGGATTGTGGGTGAAAGCGGCTGCGGTAAGAGCGTGACGGCGATGTCGATTATGCGGCTGCTGCCACAGCCGATGGGGAAAATTCTGGACGGCGAAGTGCTTTTTGATGGGCGCAATCTCGCGACGATTCCGGCGGAGGATATGCGCTCCATCCGTGGCAATCGCATCAGTATGATTTTTCAGGAGCCAATGACCGCGCTCAATCCGGTACATCGCATTGGCAAACAAATCTGCGAAGGGCTCACGCAGCATAATGAATTGTCGCCGGATGAGGCTTGGCAAAAGGCGGTTGAGATGCTCGAAAAAGTGGGCATCCCTTCGCCGGAAATTCGGGCCACGGAATATCCGCACCAGCTTTCAGGCGGTATGCGCCAGCGCGTGGTCATCGCCATCGCGCTCGCGTGCGGGCCGGAATTGGTTATTGCCGATGAACCCACCACCGCGTTGGACGTCACCATTCAAGCGCAGATTTTGCAGCTCATCAATAACCTCCAGCGCGATCTCGGGATGTCCGTGATGCTCATCACGCATGACCTCGGCGTCATCGCCGAGACGTGCGATGAGGTGTGCGTGATGTACGCCGGCCGCGTGGTGGAACGCGCGCCAGTGCGGGAGATTTTTGCCAATCCGCGCCACGCGTACACGCAGGGATTGCTCAACTCCATCCCGCGCCTGGACGGCATTCCGAAAACCGAGCTGAACATCATCGATGGCATGGTGCCCGCGTTGAGCGAATTAAAACCCGGCTGCCGCTTCGCCTCCCGCAGCGGCCGCGAGCATGAACCGGAGTTGCTGGTGGAACGCCAACCCTTAAACGAAATCACCCCCGGCCACTGGGTGGAGGCGTGCCCGGTTTGTACGCGAGGATGAACCAATTATTTCCAATTTACATTGGTAGGCACGCGCTGCGCGCGTCCTTGGACACGCGGCAGCGTGTCCCTACCCGATTATGAACAACGGCACGCCCATTTTATCGACGGACGAATTACGGATGCATTTTCCTGTAAAGGGCGGGGTGTTCCAGCGCGCGGTTGCAGCGTGTAAGGCTGTGGACGGGGTGAGCCTCACCATTGAACCGGGCGAAACGCTGGGGCTCGTCGGCGAGAGTGGTTGCGGTAAAAGCACGCTGGGCAAAACGATTGCGCGTTTGTACGAGCCCACCAGCGGCGGTATTGCGTTTGAGGGCAACGAACTGGCCGGCCTTTCGCGCCGCCAACTAAAACCTTTCCGGCGCGAGATTCAGATGATTTTTCAGGATCCGTACGAGAGCCTCAACCCGCGGCACACGGTAGGGGCGATTGTGGAGGAGCCCTTTGTGATTCACAAAATGGGCTCGCGCTCGGAGCGGCGGCAGTGGGTGGCAGAGTTGCTGGCGAAGGTGGGCCTGCCGGAGTCGGCGGCGCAGCGTTATCCGTTTGAATTTTCTGGCGGGCAGCGCCAGCGCATTGGCATCGCCCGCGCGATTGCGCTGAAGCCACGCCTGTTGATTTGCGATGAGCCGGTGAGCGCGCTAGACGTTTCCATCCAAAGCCAAGTGCTCAACTTGTTGATGGAGTTGCAGCGCGAAATGGGTCTGAGTTATTTGTTCATCTCGCACGATCTCGCGGTGGTGAAGCACATCAGCGATCGCATCGCGGTGATGTACCTTGGCCGCATCGTGGAGCTGGCGCCGGCGGAGGAGATTTATAACAACCCCGTGCATGCGTACACCAAGGCACTGATCTCGGCCATCCCCGTGCCGGATCCCACGCACGTGCCGGATCGCGTGATCCTCGAGGGCGACGTGCCCACGCCGATTGATCCGCCCGATGGCTGCCGGTTTGCGCCGCGCAGCGGGGCCGAGCACGCGCCGGAGATGCTGACCACGCTGGCGCCTTTCAAGGAAATTTCCCCCGGCCACTGGGTAGAAGCTTGCCCGGTGTGCACGGGCCGGTAACGTATTGCCACAAATTGGCGTCTATGCTACACACGAGCGCAGAGGAGTGTGCGAATTATGAAAATGACAAATTCCAGTAAACGCGGTTTCACCTTGGTGGAAATTATGATTGTGGTAGCGATTATCGGCCTGTTGGCCGCGGTGGCCATTCCCAACCTTGTCGAGGCTCGCAAACAGGGGCAGATCACCGGTTGCAAAACCAATCTCACAAACATTCGCGGAGCCATTGCTATGTTCGCCTTGCGGGAAAATAAAACGGAAGACCACGAGGTGACCATAGACGATCTCGTAAAGTATATGACGCGTGAGCCGAAGTGTCCCGCCGGCGGCACCTACGAAGTCACCACCGTGGGCGAGGATCCCGCTTGCTCCATCAACGGGCACACGCTGAACGAAGACGAGGAAGAAGAGGAGGAGCGATAACCTTTGGCCACGCCAAACGATACGCGCGGGTTTGGGGTGGTGGATTGGCTGCTGGGGGCGGCGGTGCTGGGGTTGGCCTTGGCGGTGTTTTTCCCGTACACGGTGGGCGATAAACAGGATCGCAGTATTCTTATCTGCGTAAAAAATCTTCGGGAACTCGACACGGCAATGCGCCTTTGGCAGCTCGATAAGCAAAAGGATACTTTGTCCGCCGTCACGCTGGAGGAAATTATCCCTTACTTAAAAGAGGGCAATCCACTCACGTGCCCGTCCGAGGGGCAGTACATCGTCACCGGCCTCACCAATCCGCCCAGCTGCACCATTCCCGGCCACGCGTTGGTGAACGAGTAGTGATTATTCCCAACGCGCCCGCAAATCTTCCGGCGTGTTTCCTTTAGCCCTCAATTCTCGCAGGCTCAATGCGTCGTTGCGCTTGGCGAGGCGTTTGCCGTTTTCGTCGTGCATCAATTCGCAGTGGTAAAATGCCGGCGGCGTGAGGCCCAGCGCTCGGAAGAGCAAAAGCTGCCGAGCGGTGGAGGTCAGCAAATCCGCGCCCCGCACCACTTCGGTAATTTCCATCGCGGCATCATCCACCACCACGGCGAGTTGATAGGCGGGCAGTCCGTTTTTTTGCCAAACGGGAAAGTCGCCAAAATCTTTTCCGGCAATGAATTTTTGCGGGCCAAAATGGGCGTCGGTGAATTCGATGGGCTCGCCTTCGGGCACACGGAAGCGCCAGTTGTAGTCGGTTGATTTTTGAGGGTTGATGGTTGATGGGTTTTTCCGGCAAGTGCCAGGGTAGATGGGTTCGCCGTCTTCGCTGTGGGGAGCGGTGGTGGCTTCGCGGATGTCTTTGCGCGAACAGGCGCAGGGGAAGAGTTGACCGCTGGCGCGGAGGGTTTCAAAGGCGGCGCGGTATTCGGGCATGCGCTCGGATTGGCTGACTGGTTCGCCTTCCCATTCGAGGCCGAGCCAACGGAGGTCTTCCAAAGTGCTGGCGCGGAATTCCGGTTTGCAGCGCGCGGGGTCGAGGTCTTCGTTTCGATAGAGCAGGGTGCCGTTGTTTTGGCGCGCGCGTTCCTGCGCGAACCAAAACGTGCGCGCGTGGCCGAGATGTAAATATCCGGTGGGCGTGGGGGCAATGCGACCGCGGTATTTCATCAATCCAAAAAGCGTTCGGTAAGGCCGCCGTAGGCATCAATGCGGCGGTCTCGCAGAAAGGGCCAGTGTGTGCGCGCTTCATGAACTTGCGCGAGGTCCGCCTGCACAATCAGCGTTTCGGGTTGATCCGCGGCGGCTTGGGCGATCACTTCACCACTCGGCGCGGCCACGAAGCTCTGACCCCAAAACTCAATGCCTTTCCCGTTCGCGCCGCCCGCGGGAGTTTCGTGCCCGATGCGATTCACCGCCGCCACAAAACAGCCATTGGCGATGGCGTGGCTGCGCTGGATGGTTTGCCACGCGTCGCATTGTAAGGCGCCCTCGGCGGCTTTCTCGGCGGGATGCCAGCCGATGGCGGTGGGGATTAGGATGATTTCCGCGCCCGCCAGTGCTGTGAGTCGGGCGGCTTCGGGATACCATTGATCCCAGCAAATCAGCACGCCGATTTTGCCAAACGCTGTTTCCCATGCGCGGAAGCCGGAGTTGTTGACATCGCCGACATCGCCGGGGGTGAAGTAAAATTTCTCATAATAGAGGGGATCATCCGGAATATGCATTTTGCGGTAAATGCCCAGCAACGCGCCGTCCGCATCGATGATGGCGGCGGTGTTGTGGAAAAGCCCCGGCGCGCGTTGCTCAAAAAGCGAGGCGATGACTACTACCTTTTCCTCGCGCGCGAGCGTTTGGAATGCCTCGGTGGTTGGCCCCGGAATATGCTCTGAGAGTCCGAAATTACCGTGGTTTTCGCTCTGGCAAAAGTACTGCGTGCCGAAGAGTTCCTGCGTGCAAATGATCTGCGCGCCATTGCGGGCGGCGGCGCGGGCGGCCTCCAGCGTGGCGGCCAGATTGGCCTCCGGATCAGTGCCGCAAGCGTGTTGAAGCAGGCCGAGGGTGACGGTTTTTTGGGTGTTTTTCACGGGCGCGGATGGAGGGCGATGGTGTTTAAACAGGCTGTCAAGTCAAGCTTGTGCTTAAAAAACAGGGGTAATTGCGAATATCTTTTCGGCCTCAACGTTGTTTTTCCCTTGCGGAATGGCGCTCCGTGTCCTTTTACTCCCCGCAGTTCGCAGCGCGACAACAACGCGGCAACAACTTAACCTAAGGAGAAATACATATGGCGAAAATTACTAAAACCGCAACAATTGCAGCCGTCGCAGAAGCGGCCGATATCTCGAAAGTCCAAGCCAAGGCGGCGATGGACGCAATAGCCAGCTTGGCATATGCCAATGCCGCTGATGGCTTTGTCATCCCCGGCATCGGCAAAGTGTCTGTCCGGCAAACTAAAGCCCGCACTATGGTGATGGCTTTCGGTCCCAAAAAAGGCGAGACCATCAACGTGGAAGCCAAAACAAAGCTGAAGTTCACCTTCCTCAAGGCGGCTAAAGAGGAAATCCTCGGCTAACCAGCTCCTTTCCCAACAAGGCGCTCCCACGGGGGCGCCTTTTTTGTTGGGGAAATTCCAGAGATTTTTGGAATGAAAATTGGGGTCATCGGCGCGGGCGCGTTGGGCGGCTTTTACGGCGGCAAACTCTGTCGCACGGGCGAGGACGTACACTTTTTGCTGCGCGGCGATTACGAGGCGGTCAAATCCAACGGCCTTCGCATCCAAAGTGCCGAGGGCGATTTCACCGTGTACCCGCACGCGCACGATACGCCCGAAGCCATCGGCCCGTGCGATCTCGTGCTCGTCGCGCTCAAGACCACCGCCAATGAATTCTTCGCCGAACTCATCACCCCACTCGTGGGCAAACATACCGCCATTCTTTGCCTGCAAAATGGCCTCGGCAATTGCGAGCAGCTCGCCGAACTCTTTGGCGCGGAAAAAATTCTCGGCGGGCTCTGCTTCGTTTGCCTCAACCGCTCTGTTCCCGGCGTTATCCAACACCTCGCCTTCGGCAAAATCATCATGGGTGAATACACTCGCCCACCCCAAAAACGCACCCGCGCCTTCGCCGCACTCTTCAAGGAATCCGGCGTGCCTTGCACGGTAGCCGAAAATCTTGAACAAGGCCTCTGGGGAAAACTCGTTTGGAACATCCCCTTCAATGGCCTCGGCGTAGCCGCCGCCGCTGGCTTGCCCGCCCTCGAAGGCGCGCCCATTCCCGAAACGCTTGGCCCCGTTTGGCCCACCGACCAACTCCTCGCTGATCTAGATTGGGAAAATTGGGTGCGCGTTCTGATGGATGAAATCATCGCCGCCGCCAACGCCAAGGGCCTCGAAATAAAAACCGAACTTGCCAAAGCAATGATCGAACGCACCCGCGCCATGGGCGAGTACCGCGCGTCCACATTGATTGATTTTGAAAATGGCCAACCGCTCGAGCTCGAATCCATGTTCTACGAACCTCTCCGCCAAGCCCAATCCACCGGCGTTCCCATGCCGCGATTGGAAGCGTTGGTGAGGGTGTTGAGTGAAATAACCGTCAAAAATCCCCACAAAAAACTGAACGCTTGACCCGAACCCGTAAAACCGTAAAAATGGGTGTATGAAAACGACAGTCGAAATGCCCGACGCTCTCTTCCGCCGAGCCAAAGCTAAGGCCGCGCTTCAGGGCAAATCAATGAAGCAGTTTTTCAATGAAGCCGTGCAGCAAAAGGTTGAGAAAACTCCGGAGGTTTCTAAAGAGAAGCCGAAATGGATGAAGGGCTTTGGAGTGATGAAAAAATATCCCGGCGCTCGCGAGGAATTGGATGCTATTTTTGACGCGCCTGATTTTCGTCCCATTGATAAGGAGGATTGGGAGTGATCCTTGATTCGAACGCACTTTCGGCTTTTGCCGATGGTAATGAGGAAGTGTGCCGTGTGCTTGAAGGCGCGCCAGGTCACCAATTGCCCGTTATTGTTTTGGGCGAATTCAGTTTTGGAATTCTGGCCTCACGTCATCGTGAGGCGTATGAGGCATGGCTGGCTGAACGAATGCAGGAATTTGAAATTCTTTCCATTGACGGCGAAACCGCCCAACATTACGCTGACATTCGCGAGGAACTGCGGCAGGTGGGTCGGCCCATTCCTCAAAATGATTTGTGGATCGCCGCCTTGGCGCGGCAGCATCATCTGCCCGTCGTCAGTCGCGGTGTCCATTTTGATAAAGTAAAAAAAGTAAAACGCCATGGCTGGTAAACATCCATCAACCCTCAACCCAATACCATCAACCAATCAATGAGCGTCCGCGTCCGATTTGCCCCCAGTCCCACCGGCCACCTTCACATCGGCGGCGCCCGCACGGCGTTGTTCAACTGGCTTTACGCCCGCCACACCGGCGGTCAGTTTGTGCTGCGCATCGAAGACACCGACGAGGAACGCAACACGCCCGAAGCCATCAACGTCATTCTCGAAGGCCTCCGCTGGTTGGGGCTCGATTGGGACGAAGGCCCCGCCAACAATGACCCCGCAGACGGAAGCAAGGGCGATCACGGGCCGTACTTTCAATCGCAACGCGGCGAAATTTATGCGCGCCACGTCGAGGTGCTCAAGGAAAAGGGGCTGGCGTACGAACACGAGGGCGCGGTTCGTTTTCGCATGCAACGCGAGGCGACCACGATTCCCGATCTCGTCTGCGGCGATGTCGTCCGTGAACTGACAGATCGCGAGCAGGAACAGCCGGACTTCGTCATCGTGCGGTCGGACGGCAAGCCGGTGTTTCATTTAGTCAACGTCATCGACGACCTTGAGATGGGCATCACCCACGTCATCCGCGGCGAGGATCATTTGTCCAACACCTCGAAACACATCGCGCTCTTTCGCGCGTTGGGCGCGGAGCCGCCGGCCTTTGCGCACATCCCGTTGATTCTGAATAGCGACGGCAGCAAAATGAGCAAGCGCGACGATGGCGCGTCGCTTGATGGTTGGCAGCAAACCCATTGCGTGCCCGAGGCGGTGGTCAATTATCTCAGCCTCCTCGGCTGGTCGCCCAAGGACGATTCGCAAGTGATGCCTGTGGCCGAGCTCATCGAGCGCTTTGACCTTCCGCAAATCAACCGCGCCAATGCCCGCTTCGATGTGGAGAAAATGCAGTGGATGAATTACGAGCACCTGCGCAACCTGCCGATGCCCCGCTACCGCCAACTCGCTCTCAAGGCCGGTGTGGAGTTCGGCGATGCCGCCGAGGATTATATTGAGGCCGCGTTGGCCACTTGCCAAAACAAAGTGAAACAAATCAGCGATCTCCCAGACTACTGCCGGTTTTATTTCACTGACATTTTCGAGTACGACGAAGCGATGGCCGCAAAAGCTTTTGCGCCCGAAAACAAGGATGGCTTTGCCAAGCTTCGCGAAATTTTTGCCAACCTCGAATCTTTTGGGCCCGAGCCGATGGAAACCGCGCTCAAGGCATTGGCCGAACAATTGGACGTGAAAATCCGCGCGCTGGTGATGCCCGCGCGCTGCGCCTGCACCGGCGTGAAAATCGGGCCGAGCTTGTACGATCTCATGGCCGTGTTGGGGCGCGACCGCGTGTTGGCGCGGCTTGATCGGGCCTTGGCGCGGATGGACGAATCGAATGAAACCGGAGAGGCATGACCACCGCCAACAAAGTCACCATCGCCCGCATCATATTGGTGCCGTTTTTTGTGGTGCAAATGCTTTACTACTTTCGCACCGGCGATGAGTTGCACCGTTACTTTGCCATGGCTGCGTTTCTCGTGGCCACCATCAGCGACGGTATTGATGGCTACCTCGCGCGCCATCACGGCCAAGCCACCCAGCTCGGCTCGTATCTCGATCCGCTCGCGGACAAGTTGCTAATGTTTGCCGGCTTCATTTTGTTGAGCATAGATTTTGATGAAAACCGATTTGGCCAGCGCATCCCGCTGTGGCTCACCGGCACCGTGATTGGGCGCGACCTCATCGTGGTCACCGGTAGCGCATTGCTTTATGCCACCATCGGCAACGTGAAAGTGAACCCACTCTTCCTCAGCAAAGCGGCATCCGTTTTGCAAATGGTGACCATCGGCTGGGTGCTTTTCAAATTCTCGCCCCTCGGCACTTTCTGGCTGGCGGCGGCAGCCGTGACGTGCACGGCCATCACCGGATTACTTTATGTGCGCGATGGGATCCGGCAATTCAGCGAACATCCCGTGGCCCATCCGAATCAGGCGGAAAGCAAAATAGAAAAAGAATCGGACAAGGACGCTTGACCCACCGCGCCTTCGTCCATCACTCTCCCGCCCATGGCACTCGGCCCCAACCTCACGCTTAAGGAAGGCGACCTCGCACCGGCTTTTACTGCGGCTACCAATGGCGGCGGCATAGTGGCGTTGAAAAATTTCAAGGGCCGCCACGTGGTGCTGTTCTTTTATCCCAAGGACGACACCCCCGGCTGAACGAAAGAAGCCTGCGCGTTCCGTGATGAACACGCCTCATTCGAGAAAGCCAACGCCGTGCTGCTGGGCGTCAGCTGCGATCCTGTGGCCAAGCACGACAAGTTTGTGGCGAAATACAGCCTCCCCTTCACACTGCTCGCCGATGAAGATAAATCCATCGTGAACGATTACGGTGTGTGGGGCCGCAAAAAATTTATGGGCCGCGAGTATGATGGAATCTATCGCGTCACCTTCCTCATCAACCCCAAAGGCAAGATCCAAAAAATCTGGCCCAAAGTGAAGCCCGAAGAGCACGCGGTGGAAGTTTTGGAAGAAGTGATTGGTGAGTAGTTTTCGATCTATCGGTTTTACCCACCAAAAAACCCCAACCAAAGGCTGGGGTTTTTTGGTTGCGGGAGACGGATTTGAACCATCGACCTCCAGGTTATGAGCCTGACGAGCTACCGGACTGCTCTATCCCGCGCGGGGAACATACCGGTCTATTTCCGTCAGGCAAGCGTTTTTTTTAACTTTCGTTAGGTTCGTCAGTGTCGCCCTCTGCCAAAGTGGGCTTGTGATTGGGGTAAAACAAAAGCATCAACACTAAACAAGCTAGGGCCGCCCACATGGGTACGCTGAAGAGCTTGGTGTAATCCATGGTACCATCTGTGCCCTTGGCCCATTCGGCCACTGATCCGGCAATCTTACTGCCGACAATAATTCCGATACCGACGATTACGAGGTTGAACAAACTCTGGGCGCTGGCCCGCACATCAGCCGAGCATTCTTCATCCACCACCATAAATGCTACAAAGATAAAGCAGCCGAAACAAAACCCGTGCATCGAGACGCCGAGAATTATGGCCGGCAGTTGAAGTGACCCCGGGAGGCTGGGGCCATAAGTAAAGAGCACCATGCGCAGCGTGTACGCGGCGAGCCCCACGCACAGCAATGTCTTACGCGAGCAACGCTTGGCGAACAGCGGGATGAACGCCAGCACGGCGATCTCCATCATTTGTCCGATGGTCATCAGGCCGCCGCCGCCAACGCCGACGATTTTGTTGACTGTGTTGATGAATCCCTCCGCTTGATTTTGGAATTCACCAAGGAACGGCGCGGTGTGCACAAAATAAAACTGGTGGATGCAGCTCACCGGCACCGCGATGAGAAACAGGGTGAGCAGGGGCTGGTGTTTGACCGCCCCGATCGCGTTGCCAATGGCGCTTTTTTTCTCTTCCCTGGCCGGCGGGGTGGGGGGCAGGAAGAAGCAGAAAATTCCCATCAACACGCCCAACACGCCGCTGAGCTTGAAGGCATCAGCCATGCCGGCAGCTTGGGCGGCGGTCACGGCGGCGGCATCGCCCGTGAGGGGAGTGTGTTGGTGCAGCAACCATTGGCCAATGCCGATGCCCACAACAATCCAGCCGACGGTGCCCCACACTCGGATGCGGCTAAAGTCGCGGTCACGGTCGGGCAGGTGGTGGAACGACAGGGAATTGGTCAGCGCCAGTGTGGGAGAATAAATCAGCGAGTAAATCAGCGAGAATGCGAGGAACCCCTTGTAGGATTCAATTGAGGCCAATTGCCAAACGAGGATGCCGCCGAGGATGTGGCTAATGCCGAGGAATTTTTCCGTGTTAAACCAGCGGTCGGCGATTTGCCCGGCGATGAAGGGTGCCACGATTGCACCGATTGCACCCACGGCGAACATGTCACCTATTTGCGCCGGAGTGAATTCTCGATGTCCACTCAGGTACGGCCACAACAATGGCAGCCAAGCCCCCCAGATTGCATACTGGAGAAACATCATGGTGGAGAGCTTGAAGTTCAGGCCGCTCGAAAGCGGTTCCGCGGAAGCAGGTTTTGAAGTCATTGGGCCAGACGTTTTGTCTGGGCGATTGTGTAATGAAATCGCCCGCTAAAAGCAAGCTTCACCTAGCTCGACTTTTGCGGGCGGGCAAATACACTGCGCCCGTGCAAATTGCTTTTAAGGAATGGGGCATCGTGGTCGAGGCGCTGGGGCGTGGAGGGCAGATTGTGGTTTTGCGGAAGGGCGGGATTGCCGAAGGGCAGGGCGGGTTTCGGGCGGAGCAGGAACGGTTTTGGCTTTTTCCCACGCGGTTTCATCAACAGGCTGAAGGGGTGGTGGAGGAAGCGCGCGCGGGGTTTGAGGATTACGAGTGGCCGTCGAATGATTTGCTGCGGATTGAGTTTTGCGCGGAGGTGATTGAGGCGTGCCGGTTGGATTCGCTCGCGCAGGCGCAGCGGCTGGTGGGGCAACACATTTGGCGCGAGGAAATTATCGCCGAGCGGTTTGATTGGGGACGCGACGCGGGCATTTACGCGATGGCGCTGCGGGTGCGGCGCTTGGCCGCGCCTGTGGTGTTGCCGATGCTGGAAAGCTATGGCGGCTGCAAATCGTGGGTGGAGCTGGAGCCGCGGATGGAGTTTGCGGGCGCGGAACCGGTTTTGGCAAAGGATGTATTTGCGGAAAAGCTGGCGGCATTTCGGGAGGCGTTGGCTTGAAGATTATTCTGGCATCGCAATCGCCGCGTCGGCAGGAGTTGCTGCGGCAAATGGGCGTGCGTTTTCGCGTGGTGACGGCTGACGTGACGGAGGAACACGGCACTGGCCGCGCGGCTCGTGCAATTTGCAAACGGAACGCCTTGGCCAAAGCGGCGGCGGTGGCCCAAAAGTTTCCAAAGCAAACTGTGCTCGGCGCGGATACACTCGTGCATTTGGAAGATGAATTGCTTGGCAAACCGGCGAGCCTTGCGGAGGCGCGGCGGATGCTCGGGCGGTTGAGCGGACGGACGCATCACGTGACCACCGCCTGCGCGTTGATATGCGGCGGGCGGCAAAAAGTTTTTTCCGTGACCACTCGCGTGACGTTCCGAGAGTTGTCGCTCTCGCAAATCAACGCCTATCTGCGCGCCGTGCCGGTGTTGGACAAGGCGGGCGCGTATGCGGTGCAACTCAAGGGAGAGTGGATTGTGGAGGCACTGCACGGCTCGTTCACCAACGTGGTGGGGCTGCCGGTGGAGCGATTGGGGCGCGAATTAGCGAAATGGTCGGCGCGGTTTGACACTCCCGCGGGCCGTCCGTAGACTGCGCCGCCGATGCGAGTACTTGTTTGCGATAATGTTTCCTCGAAGGGCGTGGCCTGTCTTGAGGCCGCGCCGGAGTTGGATGTGGTGGTGGTGAACGGCGGGTTGACCGATGAATTGCTGGCGGACGCCGAAGCGATCATCGTGCGGTCGGCCACCAAAGTGACGCCGGAAGTCATGGCCAAGGCGCCCAAGCTGCGCGTGGTGGGCCGGGCCGGGGTGGGGGTGGACAACGTGGCTGTGGATCACGCCACCAGCCAAGGCATCGTGGTGATGAACACGCCCAGCGGCAACACCATCTCCACTGCCGAGCTGACGTTTTCGATGATGATGGCGCTGGCGCGCAAAATCCCACAGGCCCACATGTCCATGAAAGGCGGCGAGTGGAACCGCAAAGCTTTCGCCGGCACGGAGTTGAGCGGCAAAGTGCTGGGCATCTGCGGCATGGGCCGCATCGGCACGCAAGTGGCTCGGCGGGCGATTGCTTTTGGAATGCGCGTGTTGGCGTACGATCCATTTTTGTCCTTGAGCAAAGCGCGCGAGTTACAGGTGGAATTGCTGGAGCAGGAAGAACTTTTCGCGCGGTCGGATTTTATCACGGTGCACATGCCGCTCACCGATCAAACGCGCGACATGATCAACGCCGAAACGCTCGCGGGCATGAAGGACGGCGTGTACCTCATCAACTGCGCCCGAGGCGGTATCATAAACGAAACTGACCTCGTGGCCGCCGTGCAAAGTGGCAAGGTGGCTGGCGCGGCGATGGATGTTTATGAAATCGAACCGTGCCCGGCGGATTCCCCGTTGCGGGAATTGCCGGAAGTGATCATGACCCCGCACCTCGGTGCAAGCACCAAGGAAGCGCAGGAAAGCGTGGGCATCGAGGTGGCCGAGGCCATCATTGATTACCTCGTCACCGGCACCATTCGCAACGCAGTGAACATGCCCAGCCTCGACGCCAAAACCTACGAGGCCGTAAAGCCCTACATTTTATTGGGCGAAAAACTCGGTCGCCTCGTTGCCCAACTCGCGCCGCAACGCAACGATCATGTGAAAATTTCATACGGCGGCAAGGCGGCGGAAGTGCCGGCGGATCCCGTGACGCGCTGCGTGCTCAAGGGCTTTCTCGAACAAGCCGGCGGCGCGGAGGTCAACCAAGTGAACGTGCGCGCGTTGGCCAGTTCGCTGGGCATTCAGGTGGAGGAAGTAAAAGCGCACGAGGGGCCGGACTACGCCGAGTGGATGCATTTCGAGGCGCGATCGGGTGACACCAAGGTTTCCGCGGGCGGCACGTTTTTTGGCAACCAACCCCGAATCGTGCGTCTTAATGGCCGTAATGTGGAGTGCGTGCCCGAGGGCGTGCTTTTCATCATGAATAATAAAGACAAACCGGGCATGGTGGGGTATATTGGATCGCTGATGGCCGAGCACGAGGTGAACATCGCGAGCATGAGCCTAAACCGCGACGAGGAAGGCGGTGAGGCACTCACCCTGCTCAACCTCGACCATGCGCCTCCCGCGGCGTTGCTGGAAAAAGTGGCGGCGGATCCGGACATCTCAAACGCAAAAGTGGTTATACTATAAAGGAGACATTATGAAACATTGGCACGGAAATGTTTTGGCGCTCGGTCTGCTGGCCGGCATGGGCTTGTCGGCGGCAGTGCCCACCGGCCGCATCGTGGCCACGGGCGTGGGCGTGGCCGTTCACGAGTCGGAGCTGGACGCAGCCTATCGGCGCTATGTGATGACGCAGGCAACCTTGGGCGTCAATGTTTCGCCCCTTATTGAAAAGACAATTCAAAAACAACTGCTCAACGATTTGATCATGCAACGTCTGCTGGGTCGGCGCGCGCAAGCGGGGGATCGCGCTAAGTCTGAGGTGGAAGCGGGGAAAAAATTTAATGAATTGAAAAGCACGTTTCTCACGGATGATGCGTTCCACCTTCACTTGGAATCCAATGGAATGAGTTCGCCTGATTTTCTCAAGCAATTGCGAGTGGAACTGCTGGCCGACACGGTGGCACGACGCGAACTGCAATCGAAGGTGCAGGCCAAGGAAAGCGAGTTGCTCAAATTTTACAATGACCGCAACGCCAAAGGCCAATGGAATGTGCCCGAACAGGCAAGGGTGGCGGAGGTGTTTATTTCGTTGGTGAATCCCGCCACAAATCTTCGGCTGAATCCTGATGCCCGTGCGAAGAAGCAAGCCACCGCCACCAAGGTGTTTGGCAAAGCGTCAGTGGGAATTGATTTTAAGCAATTAGTTAAGGAGTTTTCTGAGAACCCGCTCACCAAGCAAACGGACGGCGAATTTCTGCTGCTGGCGGGGCAGGGGGAGGCGAAAGTGGAGAAAGCGGTGTTCGCCCTGAAGGTGAATCAGGTTTCCCAGCCGCTGGAATCAAAGGTGGGCTTTCACATCGTGAAAATGCTCGAACACAAGGCAGCGCGAAAGAAGGGTTTTGCCGAAGTGCGAACCGACATCCGCGAACATCTTCAAGCTAAGGCTTACGGCAAAGCGTTGCCGGATTATTTTAAGCGGTTGAAAAAGGAAAGCGGAGTGCGAATCTTGGTGACCGAATTGGCCGACTAGGAATATTTTTTCACAAACCGTTTGCGGCTGCCTTCTTCTTCCTCCTCGTCGGCATCTTCCTTGTCGGTCTTTTTATCCTTATCGACAGATTCAGCGGGTTGCGCCTCCGCGTCGGCCTCGGTGGCAGGCTCATCCTCGATGGCTTCCTCGGGCGTCTTGCCCGCGGCGGTCACATACGCCATCCGTAAATCCTGCAGGCTGCGTTTCACCATTTGCTGTTCCTCGAGGCTCAGCTTCGCGGCGTTTTTTTCCACTAGCTCCAGCTGCTGAATCACCAGCTGCACGCGCACCAAATCCATCACCGGCTCTCCCGTGGCCGGCGCTTTTACTTTGCCTAGTAAATACGCGGCGGACTGCACCATGTTCATCAGGCACTCCATAAAAATGGCGGCGGCAATTTCGTCGGCCGTCTCGGGCCCGCGTTGGGGAGGAAGTTCCATGTTGTCCATGCGCGCCATCCTGCGCCCAGACGCTCTCCGAGGCCATCAAAAAATGCGATCCACCGTCCCTCGGGCAGGACAAGACTGTTCACAACCGGAGTAAATCCTGTTAACACTTTTTAATGACTCTCCCTTGTCACATGGCAAAACCCCTCCCACACTCCGCCCACCATGAAGGACACAAAAACAATCGCCATCGTAGTACTGGTGGCCATCACGACGGGCCTCGGCATTTTTTCCGCCGTCAACTACAACAACCTCGACGGCAAGCTTGGTGCGCGCGACAAGGAATTCCAGAAAGTGCAGACCGAGCGCGACACCACGCGCATGGAGCTCAAGGCGACGACCCAGAACGTCGCCAGCCTCAAGGGCCAACTCGACACCACTTCGCAGGAGCTGACCACCGTGAAGCAGGAGAAGACCGATTTGGCGATCGTCCAGACAGACTTGGCCACCGCCAAAACTGCTTTGGAAACCGAGAACACAACGCTCAAGCAGGAGCGCAATGGCTTGCAACTCAAGCACAGCACCGAGATGGGTTTGGTGGAAGAAAAATTGCTGACGACGCAAACTCAGCTGGACGCCAAGGCCAGCGAGTTGGTCACCACCACCACCGCTTTGGCCGGTGCCAAAACCAACGCCGAAACCGCCGAAGCTAAGGTCACGGAATTGACCGCCAAGATGGATGATTTCAACGTGCAAAAGGGCGCGCTGCAAACACAAATCTCCGGCTTGAACAACAAGATTACCGAGACCACTACCAAGCTGGAATCCGCCGAGGGCGACCGCGTGTTTCTATTGCGCGAGCTAAACCGGTTGGAGGATGAGAAAGCCAAGTTGGTTGAACGCATGAACAACGTCGATTTTTTGGCGGAACAGTTGAAGACCATCAAATCGCGCATCGCCGAGGCACGCCGCCGCAGATGGCGCGAACTGGGCGTGGGCCCCAACGGCGGCAAGCACGCCGCGCGCGGCACTTATAACCCCCGCAACGCCGCCCAACTGGCCGCCGCCAAAAAGGCCGAGCCCGCCAATACCAAAAAAGCCCACTACGAGCTGACCGACGGCGACCTTTACATTGATGGCAAACTCGTGAAACCTGAGCCGGTGAAACAACCCGAACCCACCACGGCAACCCCCGAGGCGGCACCGGAAACATCCGAAGCTCCTGCTGTCCCCGAGGCAGCGCCGGTTGTGCCCGTCCCTGCCGCGCCCGAGGCGCCGGTTGACGAGAACAAGTGAGCGAATCCAACGAATTGATCGATGGTCTGGGCCGCCACATGCGCGACCTGCGCATTAGCATCACCGACCGCTGCAATTTCCGCTGCCTCTATTGTCTTCCCGAGACCGAAGAGGCAGCGAATTTTTATCGCCGCAAATCATCCGACGCGCCGCAGCCCATCCGCCACGAGTGGAAGCCCCGCTCCCACTTTCTCACTTACGAAGAAATCACCCGCGTCGCCCGCATCGCCACCGGGCTGGGCATCACCAAACTCCGCCTCACCGGCGGCGAACCCCTTCTACGCCGCGCCGTGCCAGAGCTCGTCCGCCAACTCTCCGAACTGGAAGGACTCGACGACCTCGCCCTCACCACCAATGGATTTCATTTTACCCAACACGCCGAAGCCCTGCGCGCCGCCGGTTTGCGCCGCGTGACCTTCAGCCTCGATTCGCTCGACCGCGATAATTTCAAAAAACTCACCGGCCGCGATGGCCTCGGCGAACTGCTCGCCGCCATTTCCCGCGCGCGGGAATTGGGCTTCGCGCCCATCAAGATCAACGCCGTCATCATTCGCGACCTCAACGATCACGAAATCGAAGCGCTCGCCCAATTCGCGCGCGACGAGGCGCTCACGATGCGCTTCATCGAATTCATGCCGCTCGATTCCGGCCGCGCGTGGCAGCGCGAGCACGTCGTCACAGGCCGCGAAATCCGCGAACGCCTCCAAGCCGCATTCGATCTTGAACCCGCCGGAATGGAACACGTCGCCGCCACCGCCACCCGCTGGCGCTTCAAAGATGGCGCGGGCGAGATCGGCCTCATCACCCCCGTCAGCGAACCCTTCTGCGCCCAATGCAACCGCCTCCGCCTCACCGCCGACGGCAAAATCCGCACCTGCCTTTTCAGCCTTCACGATCACGACCTCAAACCCCTCCTCCGCGGCAAAGCCACCGACGCCGACATCGTCGAATGGCTCCAAGCCATCGTCCTAAAAAAAGAACCCCGCCACCACATCGGCGAAACCGACTTCGAACAACCCGCCCGCACCATGAGCGCCATCGGTGGGTAAGCTTGCCGAGGCGTCTTCTTTTCTTTATTATCCCGCCGATGCGTTTTATTCGTGATGTTCTCCGTGAGTCTGCGGAGGTGGGTCGACCTGTTGTCTCTTGTGAGTTTTTTCCCGCGAAAACTCCTGCGGGCGAAGCGACTTTGCTTGGAAAGATTGCGCCGCGATTGAAGGCGATTGATCCGGCGTTTTTTTCTGTGACTTATGGGGCGGGCGGAAGTACTCGGGACAAGACGCTCGACATCGTAGAAACTTTGCAGCGCGATCAGGGAGTGCCCACGATGGCGCATCTTACTTGCGTGGGATCCGCTCGCGATGATATCAGCGGGTTTCTCGATGAAGCACATCGGCGTGGCGTACGCAATGTTCTCGCGCTGCGCGGTGACCCACCGCCGGGGCAGGAAAATTTTGTGAAGCCGGAAGGAGGCTTTGAGTATTCGCACGAGCTGGTGAGCCACGTGCAGTCGCGCGACCAATTCAGCATCGGCGTGGCCGGTTTTCCTGAGGGGCATATTGCGTGCACGGAAGGGCGCGAGGTGGATTGGCAACGGCTGCAGGCGAAGGTGGATAGCGGCGCGGATTTTGTGATCACTCAGCTCTTTTTTGATAACGCGGATTTTTATGCCTTCCGGGATTTTCTGCGCGCGCGTGGGGTGACGCAGCCGATTTTGGCGGGGATAATCCCCATTTTGAGTGGCGGTCAAATCCAGCGGTTTACCGATATGTGCGGCTCAAAGCTTACGCCGGAGATCACGGACACACTTGCGAAGCTGGGCGATGATGATGAGGCGGTGGCGGAGTTTGGCGTTGATTACGCCACGCGCCAGTGCGCCGATCTCATTGCTAATGGCGTGGAGGGGCTGCATTTTTATACGCTCAATAAATCGCGCGCCACCGTTCAAATTGTGCGGAATCTCGACCTCGCCTCATGAGCACGCGCGTCATCGGCATCACTGGCGGGGTGGGTATGGGCAAGTCCACCGCCGCCAAGCTGCTCCGAGAGCAGGGTGTGCCGGTGCTGGATTCCGATGATCTCTCGCGCGAAGTGGTCGCGGTTGGCGAGCCGGCGTTGGCGGAGATTGGTGAAATTTTTGGCGCGGATTTTTTGGACAACGGAAAACTCGATCGCGCGAAAATGGCCGCGCACATTTTTGGCAATGACGCCGAGCGCAAGAAGCTTGAGGCCATCATTCATCCCCGCGTGCGGGAACGTTGGCTGGCGCAAATGGAAACGTGGCGGGCGGATGACGTGCCGCTGGGAGTGGTGGTGATCCCGCTGTTGTTCGAGGTGGGGGCGGAAGCGGAATTTGATTTTATCATTTGCGTGGCCTGCACCGGCAACACCCAGCGCGAACGCTTGCGCGGGCGGGGTTGGGACGATGCCCAAATCGCCGGGCGCATCGCGGCGCAAATGGAGGTGACCAAAAAAATCGAGCGCGCCGATCAGGTCTTGTGGACTGAAGGCGACGTAAGCCTTTTGCGCGAGCAACTCCAATCCATTCTATCGGGATGATCATTTCCGAATCTGAATTTGAAGCGATCACGCATGGGCGGCACGCCGCGCCGCACGAGTTGTTGGGGATGCATCAGCTTGAGGGCGGCGGCGTGGTGGTGCGCGCGCTGTTGCCGCTGGCGAAGGGGGTGGTGGCGGTGCCGGTGCACGAGCCGTCCAAGCCGGTCATCGCGCTGCGGCGCGTGGGCGAGTCGGATTTGTTCGAGGGGAAGCTGGAAGAGGAGAATGAAATTTACGCGTACGATCTCGCGATCACTTGGGGCAGCGGCGAGCAATGGCGCACGCGCGATGCGTTTTCTTTTTTGCCAACCATCAGCGACGATGATTTGTATTTGTTCAATCAGGGCGATGAGCGGCGCATTTACGAAAAGCTTGGCTCGCATCCGCGTTGCATCGACGGCGTGGACGGCACGAGCTTCGCGGTGTGGGCGCCCAACGCGCAGCGGGTGAGCGTGGTGGGCGACTTCAACGGCTGGGACGGTCGGCATCATCCAATGCGGATGCTGGGGCAATCGGGCGTGTGGGAATTGTTCGCACCGGGCTGCGGGGTGGGTAGTCATTACAAATTTCAAATCTTAACCGCCGAAGGCGAGTTGCAGGAAAAAACGGATCCCTTTGGTTTGTTTTTTGAAATTGCGCCCAAGACTGCTTCGATTGTTTGGGACAACAGCCGGTTTGCGTGGACCGATTCGGATTGGATCGCGAAACGTGAAAGAGCCGATCCGCTCGTGCAGCCGATGAGTATTTACGAAATGCACCTCGGCTCGTGGCGAAAAAAGGCCGAAGGCGAGTCGTTCAGCTACCGCGAGTTGGCACCGCGTTTGGTGGAGTATCTGCACCGGATGGGCTTCACGCACGTGGAGTTTCTGCCGGTGGCGGAGCACGCGTACTATCCTTCGTGGGGTTATCAGGTCACCGGATTTTATGCACCGAGCAGCCGCTATGGTACGCCGGAGGATTTTCAGTTTCTCATCAACACCCTGCATGAGGCGGGCCTCGGCGTGTTCATCGACTGGGTGCCCGCGCATTTCCCGAAGGACGACTGGGCGCTACTGCGTTTCGACGGCACACCGCTTTTTGAACATCCGGATCCTGAGCGCGGCGAGCATCCGGACTGGGGGACGGCGGTGTTCAATTATGGCCGACCCGAGGTCAAGAATTTCATCGCCGCCAACGCGCGCTTTTGGTGCGATGTGTTTCACGTGGACGGCTTGCGCGTGGACGCGGTGGCGTCGATGTTGTACCTCGATTACTCGCGCAAAAAAGGCGAGTGGACGCCGAACATCCACGGCGGCAATCAAAACCTCGAGGCGGTGGAGTTGCTGCGCCATACCAATTACGTGGTGCGCAGCGAATTCCCCGGCGTGGTGACGATGGCGGAGGAATCCACCGCGTGGCCGGGCGTCACGCGCGATACAAACGCCGGCGGCCTTGGCTTCACGTTCAAGTGGGACATGGGTTGGATGCACGACACGCTTAAGTTCCTCCAAAAAAAATCCGCCCAACGCGCCGCGCAACAAGGCAAGTTTACCTTCGCCTCGCAATATCACGACCAAGAAAATTATATGCTGCCGCTGTCGCACGACGAAGTGGTGCACGAAAAACGATCGATCATCGGCCGTATGCCCGGCGCGGACGCGGAGTCCTTTGCCAACATGCGTTTGCTCTTCGGTTACCAATGGCTGTTCCCCGGCAAACAACTGCTCTTCATGGGCGGAGAAATCGGACAACGCACCGAGTGGAACGAAGACGCCGAAGTGCCTTGGGAGTTGTTGGAAGAAAACCAGGCGCATGCCGGCTTGCAGCAATGGGTGGCGGATCTCAACCATTTTTACCGCGACGAGCCCGCGCTGTGGGCAGGCGATTATTCCGAGGGCGGCTTTTATTGGGTGGACAGCGCCGACCACGCCGCCAACGTGGTGAGCTTCGTGCGGCAAACCCCCGATTGCGCGCGCCAAGTGCTGGTGCTGCTGAATATCGGCAACGCGTCGCATACGGGCTACCGCGTCGGTCTCCCGCGCGCGGGTTGGTGGCGCGAGGTGCTCAACAGCGATTCCGAACATTACGGCGGCGCAAACTTCGGCAACGGCGGCGGCGTTCATTCGCAGGAAACCCCGTGGCACAGCCAACCGTGGTCCGCGGAGTTTACGTTGCCGCCACTGAGTTGTTCGGTGTTTTTGTGCGGCTGATTCACACCCTGTTGATATCCTCTGTTTGACTCCCGGCGCATATCGGCCATTTTGGTCGGGTTTGGAGGAATAACCCCTATAAAGTTGACAAAAATTCCGGTTTTTGATATGAACACGGAACCAAGGAAGTTGCCTTTTCAAGGAGGTAAGGCATGAATACATTACAATTGCTAGCTGCGGCTGGCTCGGCTCCGGTCGTGCCCAAGCCTACGTTCCAATATGTTTGGGAACAGTTGGAAGGACCGGGATTGGCGATCATCGTCGTCCTCGTCCTATTTTCCACCTGTGCTTGGGCGGTGATGGCCACCAAGGCGTGGCAGCTGCGCCGAGCCCGTAAATATAACCGATATTTCGACAGCGAATTTCGCGGGCAAAAACGCGTTCTCGCCATGTTCGAGCGCCGCATTTCGGCGGAGGGATGTCCGCTTTTCAACGTCTATCAAGAGGGCTGTATGGCTCTGGAGGAAAGGTTGCGCGACAAGGAGGGCAAGCGGCACCGTTACGTGTCGTTGAAATCAATGGAACACATCAAGGGCTTAATCGAAAGCTCGGTGGCACGGGAATCCGTGGCGCTGGAGTCGGGGCTAATTCTGCTCGCCATCGCCGTGAGCGGTGCGCCCTTTATGGGATTGCTCGGCACGGTGTGGGGCGTGATGGAAGTGTTCAGCCGCGCTGCCCAAGTTGGCAATGCTTCGCTCACCACCGTCGCCCCCGGCGTGGCGGCGGCATTGGCCACCACGGTGGCGGGGTTGTTGGTGGCCATTCCGTCCATGTTTGGCTACAACTGGCTGGTGCACAATTTGCGCGTGGCCACGGTGGAGATGGATAATTTCGCGCAGGAACTGGCCGCCAAAATCGAGTCCGAGTATTTGCAGGACGTGCCGGTGAATGCCCGCGAACCCCTCAAAACAATGGCGGCCGAGCCGGAAATTAGAGTGGAACCTAAACTGCAGCCGGAGCCCAACCCCATTGTGCCAGCGGCGGCGGATGAAACCAAAGTGGAATTTGATGATGCCGATGATGTGCAGCCGGATTTGCTGCCGCCAGAAACGGAGGACCAAGCATGAGGCGCTTTTCCAAACGCAATCCGTTGGTCACCCTCGCCGACTTGAACGTGACGCCGATGTTGGATCTCGCGTTCGTATTGCTGATTATTTTTGTCATCGCCACGCCGCTGCTCGAACAGGGGATGAAGCTTGAACTGCCCGAGGGCGGCTCCACCGATTTGGCCATCGACCGCAGCGATGTGCGCACTGTGGAAATCAGCCGCGACGGGCACTATCTGTTTGACCGCAAGTCGATGGATCTCGCCCAGCTTGAGGCCGCTTTGATTCAGGCGCACAAAGAAAACCCCAAGACCGTGGTTTATATTCGCGCCGACGAAAAGGGCGTGAACAAAGATACTTATGCAGTGATTGATGCCTGCGTGAAAAACGGGCTCACACAATTCTCACTGCGAACCAGAGAGGGCAACCGATGATCCGACTATTGAAAAAATGTTTTTTCCTGTCCGTGGGCCTGCACGTGCTGCTGGTGGCAGTGCTGATTTTGGGCGCGGCATTTCTCGTAACCCAACCGGAAAAAGTGCCGGCGGTGCTCAGCATGATTGCCCCCAGCGAATTGGAGAATCTCCTCAACCCATCCACGCCACCGCAAACCAAGCCGAACATCAACCAGCCATCCGCCACGCGGCATCCACAAGTGACCCCGCCGCGTCCGCCGGTAAAGCCAGTCATTCAACCGCCCAAGCCACGCCCTGATCCGCCGAAGCCACGTCCCTGATCCGCCGAAGCCACGCCCTGATCCGCCGAAGCCGCGCCCGGCAAATCCCAATCCGAAAACCCCCAAGCCCCAAAACACAGCCAAGAAGCCAAGCGACATCAAAGTAAACATCGGCAACCCTAAAAATCACACGAACAAAACGCGCCCCAATCCCCAACCGCGACCGGTGAAGCCGGCCATCAACTCCAAGGACGTCAACAGCGCGCTCAAGGGCCTCAACAATCTTTCCGCCAAAATTAAGGTGCAAGTGAGCGGCAGTAACCGCGCCGCGTTCGCGACTTATGCACAGCACGTCGTCGCCGTGTATCGCCGCGCATGGCAGCCGCTGATTCCCAAAAATCTCGCGCGGACGCGTATTGCCGAGGTTTCCGTGACGATCAGCCGCGATGGCCGCGTGATCAGCGCCCGCATTATCCGTCGAACCGGCGATGCGGCTCTGGATAAGTCGGTGCAACGTGCGCTGGACAAAGTGAGGTCCGTGGGCAAATCTTTCCCGTCGAGTTCACGTGACGCCAAGCGGACGTTCACCCTGGATTTCACGCCGATTATTGGAGGTTAAAGGAGTTAAAAAAATGAATCGCAGAAAACTATTCCCCATTCTTTTTTCAATGTTCGTGATGACCGCGTCCACGTGGGCCGCCGGATTGCAGGTGCAGGGCAACGTGGGCAAGTTGATCCCCGTCGCGATAAAAGGCTACACCGGTGAGGTGGCAAAGGTGCTGGCATTTGACCTTCAAGTGATGGGTTGCAAAATGGTTCCCGAGGCCGATGCGAGCTATGTGCTCGAAGGCAAAAACGGCGCGGAAAATCTCACAGGAATTTTGCGCGACAACGCTAGCAACTTTGGATTCAACCTCAACATCAACGGCGCCGCGCCCCGTGTGCTCGCCCACGCGCTGAGCAACGCCACAATCAAAGCCATCACTGGCCAAAACGGAATCGCCCACACCCGCATTTTGTTTACGATGAAAACAGCCGCGCGCGAGTGGGAAGTTTTCCAATCCGATTTTGACGGCCACAATCCCGTGGCGTTGACGAATGACAAGTCCATCGTACAAAACCCAATGTGGATGCCCAATCATGGCGGGCTGTTTTACACTTCGTGGATGACCATCGGTGGCCTGCAAAACACCACCGTGGTGAAGCACAATTTACAGACCGGCAAGCGCGAAGTGTTTTCGCGATACAAAGGCCTGAATACCGGCGGAGCCATGGCCCCCAACGGAACGGTGGCACTGATCCTCAGCAAAAACAAATCGACGGACGTGTATCTTGCGCCGCCAAAATGGGAATTTTTGAAGGATATTAAAGGCGAAAACCTCATCCGCTTAACCCGCGCGCGGGAGGAAAAATCCAGCCCCACGTGGTCGCCCGATGGTCAATGGCTTTGCTTTCACACACTGATTGGCGGCAAACACTCGCTCGTGAAAATTCCCGCGGGCGGCGGGCAAATGGTGTCCATCCCAACCAAGGGCGCTTTCCGCCCCACGCAACCGAGTTGGTCGCCCGATGGCAAGTGGATTGCCTTCACCCAGCAACGGGGCGGCTTCCAAATTGGCGTCGTACCCGCCGCGGGCGGCAACGCGAAAATTTATTGTGAAGGCGAAGACCCCGCGTGGGCCTCCAACAGCCGGAACATCATATTCACAAGGCGCGCCGGTGGCGTGAATAAGAAACGGATGGCGATACTTGACGTGCCGACTGAACAGGTGAAGATGCTCCCAGCCTTTACGGGCGGCGTGGGGCAACCCGCGTGGCAGTAAATTTTAAACAGTTCCAACAAGGAGGAACTCAACCAATGCGTTCAATGGACGCGTGCGAGAAAAGGAAAATATTATGCAAGGAGCAACCTATCTAAAAACATTGGCCGTCGTGGCTGCATTGGCCGCGATCGGCTGTAAATCCGCCACCACGGATGTGACGAATATCCCCGGCAAAACACTGGCCACCAATGGCGGTAATGGGAACGGCAATACAGGTGGCACCGGCGGCACTGGAAATCCCGACTTGGGCCCGGGCGGCACTGGTGGGGGAACCGGTGGCCCCGAAATCACTCCCGGCCCCGGTTTTGGACCGTTGGGATTGCCCGGCGAGCACGAGATTGTGCGTGATGCGTTCCGGAAAATTCATTTTGCTTACGACAGCGCTGAGCTGCCGCCGGAAGATTTGCCGCACATCACCAAGGTGGCGGAGTACTTGGTTCAAAACCCGCAACATTTGCTGGAGGTGGAAGGCCATTGTGACGAGCGCGGCACGGAAGATTATAACCTCTCGCTGGGCGAACGTCGGGCACAGGCCATCGCGCAGGCGCTGTCCGAATTGGGAGTGACGGCCAACCGACTGGCCACCAAAAGCATGGGCGAAAAAATGCCGGTCGTGCAGGGCAGCGACAAGGAATCGTTCGCGGCCAATCGTCGGGGAGAATTTGTGTTGTACGTGCCTCTGGCGGCTCCCGCAAACGGCGCAAATGGAGCGACCCCGCAGCGGATCAATTTGACCCCCGGCGTGGCCACGCCTTAAGGCGATCGAGGCACAGTGAATTTAGCGGCGCGGTGCGTCTCCGGGGTTGGAGGCGCGGCCGCTTTGCCGCGTAAAGTTTTGCCAACTGAAAGGGAGGCAAAAACACCAACCCCATGGAGGAAAACTACAAGGAGAAAATTATGAAAAGAATCGCATTGATCAATGCAACAGCTCTGGGCGCGGCGGCGATGCTGCTGGCCGTGGGTTGTAAAACACAAAAACCGGTGGGATTGACTACCATCCCCGGACAAAAAACCATTGTTGCCAGCAATCCAAATCCGCTTCCGGTTCCCACACCCATCGGCGGTGGCGAAATTCCCGGCGGCACCACCATTCCGGGCGGCGGCTTGCCGTCTGTGAATCCCAATCCCATCATTCAGCCCATCAACCCAAACAACGCGGGTTTGCTCAACGAGCAGGGCCAAGGGTTTACCGGTCAGGAAATGGAAGACCGCGAGGCGTTTGCGGCGTTGACCGTGTATTTCGAATACGACAGCGCGGCGGTGCATCCAGATGACTTCGAGAAAATCAAACTCGTGGCGCTACATCTCATCCAAAACCCCACGCACCTACTACTGGTGGAAGGCCATTGCGATGAGCGTGGCACGGAGGATTACAACCTCTCGCTGGGCGAACGCCGCGCGCTCGCGGTGATCGATGAACTATCGCGGATGAACGTGGGCGCCGCTCGCCTGCGAACCCTAAGCCAGGGTGAAAAAGTGCCGATGATGCTCGGATTGGACGAACAATCCTTCGCGGAAAACCGCCGGGGTGAATTCGTTCTTCTAATGCCAGCCCAGTAAAACAGGGCTAAACACTCTCACCCCCCGCGAAACCGGGGGTTTTTTCTTGTGTGAATAGGAAATTGCGCTAAGTTGTCCAAACACTACGTGCAAATTATGAGCGAAACTATGTTGGCATTTATTCAGGGCTCGGAATGGCTGATCATCGGCCTCGCCGTGCTGTTGTTGTTTGGGGCGAAAAAACTCCCGGAACTCGCGCGCGGTCTGGGCAAAGGCATCCGCGAATTCAAGAAAGCCTCTAGCGATATTGGCAGCGAACTGAACCGTGACGACGAAGACGACCACGATCGCCCTCGCCGCCGCCAACGGCCCATTGAGGATCGGCAGGAAAAAACCGCCCACGCCGAGGTGGAGGATGACAAGCCCGCGAAGGCTGAATCCGATTCTAAGGCTTAGCTTCCACTTCCATTATGGCTAAGGAGCCCGATGATAAGCATAGGGCTTCTGATTCCGGCGGCGATGAAACGCCCGCCGAAAACAATGCCCCTCAAGACGATTCGTCTGCCACGTCGCCTGAAGAAGGCACGGAGCAGAGCGAACTACCTTTGGGCGATGAGCCCACCGAGGGCGGCTCCACGCTGGAATTCCCGAAACCGGATTTTCCGAATGCCGATTTCTCTGCACCCGAAACTGAGGCAGCGCCGGACGAGGGCGAGCCTGTCCGCGATGACCAAGCGCAGGACGAAACGCAGCACGAAGATCCCCATCACGCCGGCGAGTTGGATTCCGGCCACGATGATCCCTATCACGATGAGTATTCACACGATTACGAAGATGAATATCATCAGGAACATCACGATGACTTTCACGAACACGACCACGGCGAATACGAATACGCCGACGGTGATAATTATGGCGGCGATGATAGCGGCAAAGACGGTGGTGGCGACGAAGGTTTTGGCGGGCCCATAAAACCCTTCCTCGATCACCTTGAGGATTTTCGTTTCATGGTGATGAAATGCGTGGTCGCCGTGGTGGCTGGAATGATGATTGCCCTCATCGGCTCGCCGTACATCGTAAAATTTCTCACGTGGCCTCTTGAACGCGCGCAGCTCATTGAGCAGGTGAACACCAACCCCGACAAACGCGCCGTGCCCGTGAAATTTGGAAGCGGCGTGGTGTCACACATTCGTGAATCGGATTTGAAAAATATAGCCGAAGCCGGCAACCTCAAGGGCGCATTTACCAACACCGCTGAGATCAGCGCCCTCCGCCTTGTACCCGCTCAGCAACTCGACACCAATGGCACGCGCTACGCGCTCCAGCTTCAGGTGGACAACAATAGCTCCGATTCAGAGCCGTGGCACGTGGAGCTGAAAGCATTCGGACCGCTCAAGTCATTTTTCATCGCGCTCAAGATTGGCCTCTATGGCGGCATCACGATTGCTATGCCGTTCATCTTAGTTTTTGTCGCGCAGTTTGTGCTGCCCGCCCTTCGGGTTAAGGAAAAGAAATGGGTTTTCCGACTGGCTGGAATGGGCTCGGTGCTGTTTATGCTGGGCGGAGCTTTCTGCTATTTTGTGATCATGCAGGTGGCCCTGTGGGCATCGGTTGGTTTCGCCGGGATGCTCGGCTTTGGTGCGGACGAATGGATGGCCGAGGAATACATCGGCTTCGTGTGCAAATTTATGGTGGGGATGGGGCTCGCTTTTGAAATGCCGATGATCCTGCTCTTTCTCGTAAAGATAGGCATTCTGAATTACGAAAAACTTACGAGTCTCCGGATGTATGCCGTGGTGGCCAATATCATCCTTGCCGCCGTCATCACCCCCACAGGCGATCCTGTGACGCTTGCGCTCGTGGCTGTGCCGATGCAGTTGCTCTACGAACTGAGCACCATCATCGCGTGGTTTATGGGCCGAAAACAGGCTCGCGAAGAAGCCGCCTTTGACGACGAAGACTAGGCCCCGCCGATGAGCCTTGTTCTCCAATCGCACTGCAAGGTCAACCTGTTGCTCAATATTTTGGGCAAACGTGAGGATGACTTTCACGAGTTGGAAACCATCATTCAGCCCGTGCCCTTGTACGATGAGCTTCGCATCGAACGTGCCGGCCAAGGCATCGAGCTGACCTGCAGTGACTCGCGCTTGTCCGTTGGCCAAGACAATCTTGTCCATCGTGCCGCATCCCTGTTCCTAAAAAAAATCAAGGCCAATGGCATTCACATTCATCTGCAAAAAAATCTCCCCCTCGCCGCCGGCATTGGCGCGGGCAGCAGCAATGCTGCTTTCACATTGCGTGGATTGAATGAATTGTTCAATTCGCCCTGCAGTCCCGATGAACTCCAAACGATGGCCGCCAGCCTTGGCTCCGATGTGCCGTTTTTTTTGCAGGACAATCCCGCACTCGCCACCGGTCGTGGCGAACAAGTTAAACCCCTCGAGCCCTTCGCCGCATTGCGGGGCAGGGGATTGCTGCTCATCCATCCCGGCTTCGGCGTGAGCACGCCGTGGGCGTATCAGGCCCTCGCCGCCATTCCCGAAGCCCACGGCCACGAAGGCCAAGCCGTCGCAATGCTGCAATCGCTGCAAGCGGGTGAGTTGCATGGATTTTATAATTCACTCGAAACGCCTGTGTTCCAAAAACACACCGTGCTACCTGTTCTGAAAAATTTCCTCACAGAAAATGGCGCGCTCGTCGCTCTGATGTCCGGCAGCGGCTCCACCACATTTGCTATCACAGATGATCGTCCAGACGCAGAAGCTCTTCGCGCCAAATATCACGGACATTTCGGCCAAGCCGGGTGGTCGGCCACGGTTGCGCTTTGATTGTAGCCCGGCCCGGTGGGCCGGATCCCGGGCCACCTGGCCGAGCTACATTGCCACGACGCAAAATTCTCAAATGGTTTCCTTGGCGCCTTGGCGGTTTACTTTCATCTCTCTGAATAAAAAATCATAGCCGCGCCCGCGTCCAGCCGTTAGCCTTCGGCTATGGATGAGTTGCTGAAACTGCTGCGCGATGATGCGTCGCTGACGCCCGCGCAGATTGCCGGCCGCCTAAACCTCGCCGAGGCGGAGGTGGAAATGAAAATCAAGGAACTGGAAACCAAAGGCATCATCCTTGGCTACCGCACGGTCATCAATGAGGAAAAGCTGGATGTCGATATTGTGCGCGCAGTGATTGAGGTGAAGATCACCCCCGAACGCGAGGGAGGCTTTGACCGGCTCGCCACCCGCATCGCCCGCTTCGATGAAGTGCAAAGTTGTTACCTCATGAGCGGCGGCTACGACTTGATGGTAGTCGTCGAAGGCACCGACCTAAAATCCGTCTCCGCATTTGTCTCTGAAAAACTCGCCACCATCCAAGGTGTCATTTCAACCGTCACCCATTTCATGCTCAAACCGTACAAGGAACAGGGCGTGCTGATGGGCGGGGAGTTTAGTGATGAGAAGCTGGCGGTGGCGCCTTAACTTTTCAATTTACCACAGAGGCACAGAGAACACAGAGGGAACCCAATTTGAATCTCTGTGTTCTCTGTGCCTCTGTGGTGAAAAACTATCTCAATTCCTCCATCGAGAAGTCGAGTTTTGTGAAGAGGTCGGTCATCGTCTCCTCCGTCTCATCCCCCATATTCGATATGCGGAACGCTTTGCCTTTGAGCTTGCCGTAGCCGCCGTCGATGAGGATTCCTTTTTCTTTCATTGCGCTTTGCAACTTGGGAATGTCCATCACCGTGCCGCCTTCCTTCGCGCCGTTGTTTAGGCACGTGAGCGAGATGGATTCATAACCGGCCTCGGGGAAAAGTGTGAAGCCGTGCTTTGCCGCCCAATCGCGGGTCATTTGATTGGTGGCCCGATGTCGCGCGTAGCGGGCTTCCAAGCCTTCGGCAAAAAACTCGTCGAGCTTGTGCGATAACCCGTTGATATGCGGGATGCTTGGCGTGCTGGGCGTCATGTTTTTCTCGGCGTTCTTCTGGAACTCAACAAAATCAAAATAATAACCGCGGGTCGCCGCTTGGGCCGCGCGTTCAAGTGCGGCCTCGGAGCAGGTGAACACCGATAAGCCCGGCGGCAGTGCCCAGGCTTTTTGGGTGCCGGCGAGCAGTACATCGATTCCCAGCGCATCAAAATGAATCGGCACAGCGGTCATCGAGCTGACGCTGTCGACGATGAACATCACGTCCGGATATTTTTTCTTTAGCTTCGCGATGGCCTCCAGCGGGTTCATCACGCCGGTGGAGGTTTCGTTGTGCACCAGTGTGAGCGCGTCGAACTCGCCTGTGGCGAGCTTGGCGTCGATGGCCTCGGGCAGAATGGGCGAGCCCCAATCCGCCTGCAAACCCTCGGCGGGAATGCCGCAGCGTTCGGCCACGTTCAGCCATTTATCGGAAAATGCGCCGCACATACAGCAGAGCAGTTTGCGCTGCGCAAGATTGCGAATGGCGCCTTCCATAATGCCCCACGCAGAGGAAGTGCTGAGATAAATCAACTGCTCCGTGCCAAGCAGTTGCTGCAACTGCGGTTGGATTTTTCCGTATAGATTTTGGAAGTCCTGGCTGCGATGGCCGATCATCGGCGTCGCCATTGCGCGCCAAGTGGCTTCGCTGACTTCAACCGGGCCCGGGATGTGTAGTTTTAAGTGCGCCATTTGATGGGTTAACGAATATTGAGCGTGCCGCCATCGACGGGATAGGGGCAGCCGGTGATGAACGATGCCTCGTCACTGCAAAGGAAAACGGCCATCGCCGCTACTTCATCCGGTTGGCCCATTCGGCCGATGGGTTGAGCTTCGGAAAGTTTTTTGAACATTTCGTCAGCGTTGTCCGGATAATTTTTTGCGATAAAGCCATCGACAAAGGGCGTGTGAATGCGCGCGGGGAGGATGGCGTTGCAACGGATTTTGGCTTTCAGAAAATCGCGCGCCACCGCGTAAGTCATCGCGAGCACCGCGCCTTTGCTGGCGGAATAGGCAAACCGATCGTCAATGGCCATCACGCTCACGGTGGAGGCGATGTTCACAATCGCGCCGCCGGTGGATTGCATATGTCCCACGCCTGCTTGCAGGCAATTGTAAACGCCCTTCACGTTTACGCTGAGCACGCGGTCGAAATCTGCCTCGGTGGTGGTGAGCACGTTGCCGACGTGCGCGATGCCGGCATTATTGATGAGGCAATCGAGCCGGCCGCGTTCCGCCACGATGGCGTCAAACGTGGCTTTCACTTCCGCTTGATTCGTAACATCGCATTCGTGCGTCGCCACTACGCCGCCCGCATCGGTGATGGCTTGCACGGCGGCCATGCCGGCTTCGGCGTCCACCTCTAAAATATCGACGCACGCGCCTTGTTTGGCGAATGCCTTTGAAATTGCCAATCCAATCCCCGAGCCGCCGCCGGTGACGATTGCGTTTTTGTCTTTTAATGAAAACACGGGCGGCACTTTGCGGAAGATGTCCGCATGAAGCAAGTTTCTCTGTGCGTCGGTCGCGCGCTTACCCGAACAACTTCAACTGCGCCTCGGCTTTGACGAGTTCGCGGGGTTGGTTGAGGTGGTTGTGCACGATGGTTCCGGGGTGGATGCCGAAGGCGTGATAGATGGTGGCCAGCAGTTCAGTGGGGTGGATGGGGTCGGTGTCGGGTGCGCTGCCGGTTTTGTCGGACTTGCCGAATACGTTGCCGCGCTTGATGCCCGCGCCGGCGATGACGCCGGTGTAGCAGTAGGGCCAGTGATCGCGGCCGTTGGCGTCGTTGTTGTTGCCGCTGGTGGAGAGGCCCTTCTGTGGGCTGCGGCCAAATTCGCCGACACACAGCACGAGCGTTTCGTCGAGCAAGCCGCGCTCATCCATATCGGTCAACAGTCCGCTGAGGCCTTGGTCAAGCATGGGAGCCGATTGATTTTTCATGCGCGCCTCGAGGCCCTGGTGCACGTCCCACGAGTGGTTGTTGCTGTTGGCCACTTTGGGCCACACGACTTCCACTACGCGCGTGCCGGCTTCCACGAGGCGGCGGGCGAGCAGGCAACTTTGGCCAAAGGTGTTGCGACCGTAGAGGTCGCGGGTTTTGTCTTTCTCCTGTTTGAGATCAAACGCGTTGCGGGCGCGACCGCTGACGATGAGGTTGAGCGCTTGATCGTAATATTCGTTGAGGTTGAACTTGGCAACCGCCTTGTCGATGTCGGGCATCGCTTCGTTGATGGAATCGCGGAGGCGAGCGCGGCGGCGCAGGCGATGGCTGAATACCTCGGGGCGCATCTTGAGGTCATCGATTTTTATTCTGTCCATCTTGCCCATATCCATATCATCGCCGGCGGGGTACAGCGTGTAAGGATCGTACGCTTTGCCGAGGAACCCGGCGGAGCCGCCTTTGCCGATCACATTGCTTTCCTGCAATGGGCGCGGCAGCATCACGAAGGGCAGCATCGGCTCATCCTGCGGTTGGAGGCGGGTGATGTTGGAACCAAAGTTTGGAAAATCCTTGGGGCTGGGTGGTTCAAGCTGGCCGGACGGGCTCACCTTGTCGGTCGTGTAACCGGTCATCATTTGGTAAATCGCCGCCGTGTGATTGAACAAGCCGTTGGGCGTGTAACTGACCGAACGCATCATCGTGAATTTGTCGTTCACCTTGGCGAGGTTCGGCAGCAGCTCAGTGAAATTAACGCCGGGGATTTTTGTTTTGATCGGCGCGAACACGCTTTTCACATTGGTGGGCGCGTTGGGCTTGGGATCCCACAAATCCAGATGGCTTGGGCCGCCTTGCAGATAAATCAGGATCACACTCTTGGCCTTGCCCCAGCCGGGGCCGCCGCCTTTCTTGCCCTTGGCGTGGGCCTGCATCTCGAGCATGCCGCCGAGCGAGAGCCCGAGCATACACGAGCCGCCCACGCGCAGCACATCGCGCCGCGTCATGCCGAGGTGAGAGTCGCACAAATCTTTTCCGCGTTGTCCGGGTATTCTAATCATAGTTTGTTCCTTCGATTGTTTTGAGAGTAACGGTTTTTTGGGTTTTGTCGAGTGCTAGTGATTAAATAAAAATGCCGGGCTGTTGATGAGTGCCCAGGCGATGTCCTGGGCGCCGATGAGGCGTTTGTTGCCAAGATGGGATTGGCTGATTTTCATCGCGCGGCGCAGGTGGGCGATGCGCGCGGGTATGGGCACGGGCATTTGTGCGGTGGTGAGTTTGGCTTTCAGTGCGGTAAGCTTCGGATCAACGGGCAGGGGAACGCGGGCGGTGGCGAGGGATTTGGCTAGCGCGATGTAAGTGGGGTTGGCCTTTTTGTAGGCGGCCGACAATTGTTTCTTTTGCGCGGGAGATCGTTTGTCGGCGGCGACGGCGAAGATTGCTTTCACCGGTCCGGGCACGCCGTAGCTCACGGGGCGCGGTGCATCGGTAACTGCGAGACGGAAACGCCCAAGACTGTGGGTGCCATCCTGGAATTGTTGAACCAATGTGACGCTTAGTTCGACCCCGCCCTTGATGGATAAATCCTGCTTGGTCTCGAAGGAAGCCATCTGGGCTTTGCTGGTTTGCGGGTGAATGGCCCAACCGTTATTTGCTGAATTCGGGATCACCTTGCCGTCCACGGCGGTGGCAGGGGCGTAACCCCCTTGGGCGAAGGTGGCGCGAGCGTTCTGGAAGGCCAGCTTCACCGGCGCGGCGTTGCGGTAAAGCTTGAAGGATTTCACATCCAGTTCGCCGCCGGGCTGGAATTGTAATCCAGTGAGGTCATCCGTGGTCACGAAGTCGAACCGAATCGTTTGCCACTCATCGCTCTTGGCGATGGTGATCGGCGCGGTGGAGCGTTTGGCGTCGAAGGTCTTTTGCTTTTTTGTTTTCCAAAACAACTGCGCTTTTCGGGAGGCACTCGCTTTGGCCACGATCTCGACGGCGATGGAGCCTTTGGCCGCGCTTGCGGTGGCGGCGATGGAAGGCTCCAGCTTGGCCTTCGCATTGGCCTTGAGATAGAAGCCAGACTGCCCGGCTCCATTGTGAATTTTTAGCAGCAAATGATTTGCGCCCTTGCGGAGTTTCACGGTGATTTTGTCTTGGTCAGCCTCCGCGCCTCGCCCGATGTTGTTGGCGTGCACTTGTTTGCCATTCAGAAAAACCTTGATGCCGTCATCGCTGCCGAGGCTGAGCGGCAAGTCGCGTGGCGCATCGGCGGTGATGACTTTGTGCAAATAATTGGCGGAATTCGGCGCAGAGGAGAAAGCCGCGGCAAACAACTGGCCGTCTTTCCACTCGGGTTTGCGGGCCCAGCCGATTTTCGCGGCGCCGTGGGTGAATTGTTGCTTGGCATCAAATGAATCGAGCCCTTCGGGCCCCGCCTTTTGGTCGAAGCCCACATTAACGAACGGCCCGGCGTGGTGCAGTTCACCAAATGTCAGGCTGCCGCTCTTGACCGTGCTAGTAATGCGGAGGGTGCCGTCAGATTGGGAAAGATTCGCGCCGTTGGCAGGTGTCCATTCCTTGTTCTCGGCCAGTTCATTGAACAGCCATTCCTTGCGCTTTTCCCACTTCGTCAAGTCGCGGGCAGGAGAAGCGGTGACCGCAACCTCACTCAAGACAAAGTTGCCTGTCTCGGAGCGTCCGGGTCCGGACGTTGGCAAACGCTTGTCGGTGAGGGCTTCGACGCGGACGCCCGTGATGTTTGCTAGGTCAATGTCCGATTTTACGACGTAGTTTCCCTTGCCGTTTTTGCCGCTGACATAGATGGATTTGTCGTTCTGTTTCTCCAGTTTGGCCCCGGCGATGTCGGAAGTCATCGCGCGCGGGTCAAGGATTGTCCAAATAGATTTGCCGTCTTTGTGATCCTTTTCCCACGCAGCAAGTTTGGCGGGCATTGCCTTGTCAAACGCCTGCGTCGCATCGGTTGCTTTTTTAATGCGGGCATTACGTGCGTCGGTGGCTTTTTTGAGGGCTACGGCAGTTTCTTTTTGATACGCGGTGATTATGCCTTCGGCTTTCGCGATTGCGTCCGCGCGTGCTTTTTCTTTTGCGTCCAATTCGGGCTTCACGTCCTTTTGCGCCTCGTGCAAATCATTGCCGAGCGTGGCGTGGTCGAGGTCGATTTCCTGTACAATGACGGCGAGGCACGACTTGATTTCTTTTTCAGTGGCGTGCCGGTTTAGAATCCGCATGAACAATGCATCGATGAGTTTGCGGTCGTCCTTGGTTTCCTTCACCAACCGGGTGATGGCGTTTTTGGGATCAGTGATCGCGGTGTCCACCGTGGGGCCGGTGATGAGCGCCATCACGGGGCCGAGCTGAAGGCCGGTGGCGCGTTCGCATTCGCAGGCACTTTCGCGTGGTGGCCGCCCGAGATTGCCGAGAAATCCATCAGCCAGTTTCACGCCGGAATCGGGCAGGGCGGCCGCGCGCGTGCCGGCTGGCACGCCCGGAAATTTTGATTGGGTACCGGTCGCGAAATAAATCGTGTCGTATAAAACCTCCGCCGGCAAGCGTCGCGCGATGGCGTGCGAGTAATTGATCGTGTCGTCCTCGTTCCACGGGTTGGTGGCGATGGTGAGTTGGTACGTGCGGCTTTTGCAGATGAGCTTCACGATGTGTTGCACATTAAATTTGCTCTTGATGAATTCCGCCGTGAGCCAGTCGAGCAGTTCAGGATTGGAAGCCGGATTGCCCGCGCGGATGTCGTCCAGCGGCTCGATGATGCCCACGCCAAGCAGGTATCCCCAGAGGCGATTGACGTAGCTGCGGGCGAAAGTAGCGGTTGTCCGCGCTGGTGATCCACGCGGCCAACTCCTCGACGGCGTGTGGCCTTTTCCTGTTTCGCGAACTTGGCCACGAAGGGAAACTTCGGCGCGGTGACTCGCGCCGGTGCGGTCGTGTTTCATATCGCCGTTGGGCTTGTCGAAAATTTCCTCGAACAGTGGTTTCTTGCCTTCCACGGCGGTGCCGCCGACGGTTTTATTGCCGCTGGCCTTGGCGTCTTTCTTGAGGCCGACTTGCGCGAAGAAGGCGGCGGTCTCGTAATATTGATCCTGCGTCCAACGCTCGAACGGATGGTCGTGGCATTTGTTGCAATTGAACCGCGTGGCCAACCACAAGTGTGTGGTGTTCTCCATAATGGCATCGGGCTTGCGTAAAATTTTGTAGTAGCTTGCCGCCGGATTGGTTTTGTTGGATCCGCTCGCGGTGAGAATTTTGCGCGCGAAGTCGTCGTACGGCGTGTTGGTTTTCACCTCGTTGCGAATCCAATCGCGGAACGATTTCGCGCCTGCCGCGCCGAGGAACTTGCGGTTCACCTGCAGCAGAGTCCGCCCACTTGTTGGCCCAATGATCGATGTACGCGTTCGCTGCCCACTAGCGCGTCGACAAGTTCCGCGCGCTTGGCGCGGGTGTCGCGTTTGTCGGCGAGGAATTTTTCAACCCCCTCCGCGCTGGGCGGCAAGCCGGTGAGATCGAGATACACGCGTCGGAGAAAGTCCGCATCGCTGCACAGCCCCGACGGCGCGAAATTTTCAACCGTTGCCATTTGGCGGCGGTGAGTTTGTCAATCGTCGCTCCACGTCTCGGGTTGTTTCCAAACAAAGCCCGAGCGATCGCCCATCGCGGTCACCGTGGTGGCCGCATACGCGCCCTCGAAGCGCGCCAGCACAGCCGCCTCGCCGCGCCGCAGCACGGTGACGAGCCCGCCCTTGTCGGCATCGGCCACGTCTTGGTTGCTGCTGGAAATGAAGGCCTCGGCGGTGACATCGCGTTTTTCGCCATTCGTGTACGTGGCCAGCACGCGCATTTGTTGGCGGCCGCCGATGGTTTGGATGACCGGTTTTTGCGGTGACATCTCAATTGATGCCACGCGCGCCGACTTGAGGTTCAGCTTCGCGCCGGTGGCTATCCATTCGTGCAGAATGGTATAATACTTGTCTCCCGGTTTTGTGACTTGCCCGCCTTCGTGCGGCACGGCAGCGGTGGCTTTGAGCAGCATCAAGCTATCCGCCGGCGAGGCGATGTTCACGCGGCGGCTGGCCAGCTCATCGGTGAACGCCCGCACATCGTAAAGCGGATCGTAACCGCGCAGCGAAAGTTTAAATCCATTCTTGCCATCCTTCGCTCCGTGGCACGTGCCCGCGTTGCAGCCGAGTTTGGAAAGCACCGGCATTACATCGCGCACATAATCAATTTGCCGCTTCGAGCCAATGCCATTCACGCTCACTCTTGGCAGAAGTTTTTTGCCCGCCCAATTCCGCGATGAATTGGCCCGCGCCATCCTTGGCGGGCGTTACTTGACCGCGCGCGTTGGCCGTGGCTACCGCACCGGTGAGGGTGAGCTTGGCGATGCGCGTGACATCTCCGCTTGCGTGCCGTCGCTCAACTTGGCGGTCACGAGCACTTGCGTGTAATCGCTTGCTCCCGTCAGCGAAATATTCGCGGGCTCAATGTTCAAGCTGGCAACCTTTCGCACCTTTGGGGAGTGATTCGGCGACGGTCTCCGCTGGTGTTCATCCCGTCCGCGGTGGCAACGGCGGTGATGGCGGTGGGTTTGCTCAGCGTGACGGGCACGATTTTTTTCAATTCCTTGCCGTCGGCGGCATTTAGAAAACGAATGTGTCCGTCACTGCCCGCGGCGGCGAGGGTTTTGCCGTCGGGACTAAACGCCAGCGCGTAAATCCCGCTCGCGGGAATATCGAGCTTGGCGATTTGTTTTACGCCGTCGTTGTGGAACTTATCGAGCTTGATGATTTCTGCCGGTTTGCGCTGTTGCACGCGTTTGGCTTGGATGGCTTTGATGTCGGCGGGAATTTTGTCGGGTAACTGGGCCGAATACACCGTCACCTGTCCGTGCCCATCGAGGGCGCTGCCGGCGGCGAAGACGTTGCCGTCTTCGGAGTAGCGCACGCTGAAAATGCGGCCGGGCATGTCGGGGAATTTGCGAATGAGATTGGCGTTGTCGCCGATGACGCGTTTGGTTTGGCGGAAGATGCGGTAGATTTGGGGGGCCCCATCCGCGCCGCCCACGAGGATGTTCTCGCGCGTGGGATGCCGCGCGATGGAGGCGATGCCGCCCTTGAGCGCCTTCGGCGTGATGGAAGTGATGTTGTCGACGAAACGGGAAGATTTGAACACCGTGAGTTTGGAGGTCATGTCGCGTCCGGCGGAGATGAGGTGTTCGCCTTTCACGTCGAACACCGTTCCGAGCACCCAATCGTTGTGCGCGCCTTGATAGAAAATTTGCTCGCCGGTCTTGGCGTTGATGGCGCGCACGGTGTTATCCGCGCAGCCGAAGGCGATGGCCTTGCCGTCGGGCGACCAACTGGCACCGTAGATGGTATCGAAGGTGGTGGAATGCGAGAGCGCGAGTTTGCGCTTGGCGACGTCCCAAACCTGCACTTCGCCCCGGCGCGCGGGATTGCCGCCGGTGACGGCGAGGAATTTGCCATCGGGCGAAAAGCGGACGCTCTCGATGCGCTCGCTCAAACCAATCAGCCGCGCGACCAATCCGGAGCCATCGGCTTTGTGCAACAGCACTTCGTGAAAACCAGCCACCGCGAGCAGTGTGCCGTCGGGCGAATAATCCAGTGAAGTGATTACCGGTGGCAGCGTGTACACCGGCGGATGCTCGGCATCCACTTTGCGCTGCGCGCTGGCGGGCGTATCGTTCTTCGCGCCTTCGGCAATCCATTTTTTGATCAGTTCGATTTCGGCGCTGTGCAGCGGCTTTTTGCCCTTGGGCATTTCCGCTTCGCCGTCTTTGTCGGGAGCGATGAGCGCAAGCATCGCGCTCTCCGTTGGCTTGCCTGGAACGATCGCCGCGCCTTCGTTATCGCCGCCCTTGAATAGACCGGCAAAATCCGTCATCACATACCCGCCCTTGGCTTTGGCCGGTTGATGGCAGCCCTGGCAATTGGCCTGCAGGATGGGGCGGATTTGGCTGAAGTAACTCACCGGCTTGGTGCCATCGGCGGGCTCGCCGGCGTTGAGGGCGGAAACTGCCCAGGAAACAGAAAAAAATGTAGTAAAAGCTCTCATCATTCGATGTTTATTATACAGATAGACCATTTTTGTGCAAAGAAAATTCAGTCAAAACTAGCGCGGTTAAATTGCGATTATTTCGTGCGATTTTTCAGGATCAAAATCGGAGCGGGATTGTCCGCCCAGCGTTTTTGAAGGGCGCGTGGGATTTGCCCTTGAGGAATGTTGTATGCGCCCAGAGCCAAGTCGAGATCGCCGTCGCGATCAACATCCCCGACACCCATCGTAAGCCAGCGCCCGCGGTTGGCTTGGGGCAAAGTGTGCGCGGAAAATTTCAGTGATTTGCCTTGCTTCAAATAAATAAACCCCGCCTCGGGGTCCAGCGTGTAATCGGCAAAAAACGCGATGGAGGCGATGTCCAGATCGCCGTCTTGATCGAAATCACGAGCGAGGGCTTTGTACGCGCCGGGTTGAGGGAAGAATATTTCCTCTCGAAAATTATTGTTGCCATCGTTCAAATGAATACGCACGCCGTGATACGGCCGGGTAAGTGCGGGGTTGCGCTCGCCATTGTCGCCGTTGGTGATGAGGAAATCCGGACGCCCGTCATTATTGAAATCCGCGGTTTCAATATGCGAGTGCCCCCACATCGGCTGGCGCTCCAGCAGCATGCGGGGTTCGAACTGGTTGTTGCCGAGGTTGAGCAAAAGAAACACCGCTTCGCGCGCTTGTCCAGTGAGGATGGCGAGGTCCGGTCGCCCATCGTCATTGAAATCCGTGCTCACCGCGTTGAGGCATCCGGGCATTTCCAGCAGAGTGTGGCGCTCGTATCCGGTGCCTGTATTTTCCATCCAGAATGCCTTGCCGGTGAAATGGCCATATTCGCACACCACCAAATCCTCCCGGCCATCGCCATTCAAATCTACGGGCAACACATCGGTGGGCCGGTGCAAGGGGGCCGCCAAGGTTTCCACTTTGCCCGCGCGCCATCGCACCAACGCGCCGTTGCGTTCCATGGATGGCATGAAATCGCCGATTAACACCCCGACGATGCCGCTGGCGGTGAAGCGAATTTCCACCGGGGAACCGCCCGGCGTGAGGGGCGGCGTTTGCCATTCAAAGTTGGAGGCCATTCGGTGGACGGTTTGTGTGGGGTCGTGCGTCGCCCACAGCCCGCCGGATTCCGGATCCATCCGGACAGCAATGCAGTTGGCATCAAACGGGGTGTTGGGTATCACCGGCTCAAAGGTTTTTTGTGCGCCGACAAATTGAAGTGATTTTGGGGCCGGCAAAATGCGCGGTGCTCGGGTGACATAGTATTCCCGGATCGATTCAAAATCCTGTCGGGACAGTAGCGGTTTGGGAGGGAAAAGGCCTGAAGCCAGCGCGCGTTCAAATCCGTTAGTTTTGGTAAGGCCCGTTCCCGGCGGCACAAGGCCCATAAAAGGCAGCATCAACGATAGGCTCGTTTTCCATGAATTTGCATCGAGCATTTCCGGCGTGGGCAGTTGATGGCATGTGATGCAAAGTTGCTGCGCCAGCGTTTCTCCGTGCGCCAGTCGTTCCTTTGTGGGTCCGTCCAATTCAGCGGGCTGTCCTGCGGGAGTCTCCGGTTTCGCCAATTCTTGAATTGCATCCCGTTGTGTCCACAAAACCACGGCAAAGGTAATTGAGGCGAAAATGAGGACTATAAATTTCTGTATTCGATCGCTCATAATGGCGCGGGGAAGAGCGGTTTCGGCTTGATAAACTTTGCCCCTCTCAGGGCTGAATGCTACACTCACCGTATGCAAAGTAAAGCATGGCTGATGCTGCCGTTGTTGGCCTGTGCCGCGATGGCGCAGGATGAAAATAAAACCGATGCTCCCGAGGTGCTTGCGCCGGTGAAATTTGATGACGCGTGGGTGTCGCAATTGCAATGGCGCTCCATCGGCCCGGCGAGTATGGGCGGGCGCATTGTGGATTTGGAAGTGTTGCCGGATGATCCGTTTACGTTTTATTTGGCCACCGCTTCGGGTGGGTTATTCAAGACCACCAACAATGGCACGACCTTCACGCCGATTTTTGAAAAGCAATCCGCAGTGTCCATCGGCGATGTGGCGGTGTCGCGCAGTGACCCGAAAATAATTTGGGTGGGCACCGGCGAACATAACGCGCGCAACTCCGTGAGCTGGGGCGATGGCGTTTATAAATCCACCGACGCCGGCAAATCGTGGGCCAATATGGGTTTGAAAAAATCGTTTCAAATCGGGCGCATCGCCATTCATCCAAAAAATCCGGACATCGTGTACGTGGGCGCGTTGGGCCGTTTGTGGGGGCCGAATGAGGAACGCGGTTTATACAAAACCATCGATGGCGGCAAAACGTGGAAAAAGATTTTACACGTGGATGACAAAACCGGCTGCGTGGAAGTAAAGATGCATCCCACCAAACCCGACACGCTGATCGTGGCAATGTACGAACGCGAGCGGGACGGCTTCGACAGCAACGATCCCGCCAAGCGTTGGGGGCCCGGCAGCGGCATTTATAAAACCACCGACGCCGGCGCGAACTGGACCAAGCTCAAAAAGGGCTTGCCGACACGACCGCTCGGGCGCGTTGGCATTTCGTATTACGAAAAAAATCCGGACATCGTTTACGCCATCATCGAGACCGACAAAATTGGCGATGGCCCCGCCACGGCCTTTATGGGCATTAGCGGCGGCAACCGCATACGCGAATCCCTCATCCAAGGCGTCACCGAAGACGGCCCCTCAGCCAAGGCGGGAATCAAAGCCGGAGATATTATTCTGCAAATGGACGGGAAAAAAATGGAAAGCTACAACGACCTCATCGTCGCCATCCGCGCCCACAAGCCGAACGACAAAGTGAAAGTGAAGCTCAAGCGCGGGGGGGAGGAATTGGAGGTGGAACTCACCTTCGGCAAACGCGGTGGCGACAACAACCGACCCTTCACCAGTTACCTTGGCGGCCAGCGCGCCAACGCGATGAAGGAACAGGGCAAAGTGGGCAACGAGACTGGCGGCATTTATCGCAGCGAAGATGGCGGCGACACTTGGAAACGCATCAACAGCCTCAACCCGCGCCCGTTTTATTACAGCCAAATTTTTGTGGATCCGAGTGACGATAAATTTATTTACGTGCTCGGCATCCAAGTGCACACCTCGGCCGACGGTGGCAAGACTTTCAAGACCGGCGTGCGCGGCGTGCATCCGGATCACCACGCGCTGTGGATCAATCCCCGCGACGGGCGCCATCTCATCCTCGGCTGCGATGGCGGGCTTTACATCACGCACGATCGCGGCGCCACGTGGGATTTTCATAACGTGATGGACATCGGCCAATTTTATGACATCGGTGTCGATACCCGCGCGCCGTATTGGGTGTACGGCGGATTGCAGGACAACGGTTCGTGGGGCGCGCCCAATCGCAAACGCGGCACGCGCGGAACGGTCAATAGCGATTGGCTGCGCATCGGCGGCGGCGATGGATTTTTGTGCCGCGCCGATCCGGAAGATCCATTCACCGTCTACTGCGAAATGCAGGGCGGCCGCATCTGGCGAGTGAATATAAAAACCGGCGCACGCTACACCCTCCGTCCGCCGGGCAAGGATGTGAAGTTCAACTGGAAAACTCCCTTCGCATTGAGCCCGCACAACTCGAGCATTTTTTATAGCGCGGGAAACTATGCCTTTCGCTCACTCAATCGCGGCGAAAATCTCCAACGCATTTCGCCCAAGCTCGGCCGTACCGATCGCGGCACAGCCACCGCTCTTGCAGAGTCGCCCCGCAAATCCGGTGTGCTGTGGGTGGGCACCGATGACGGCGCGCTGTGGCTCACGCGCGATGGCGGGCGGGCGTGGACGAATCTCGTCGAGAAGGTTGGCCTGCCGAAGCCTTTTCACGTGGCCAGCATTGAGCCCTCGCGCTTTGCCGACGGGCGGGCGTATGTGGCGTTCGACGGCCATCGATCCAACAGTGACGCGCCGCACATTTATGTGACCGAAGATTTCGGGGCGACGTGGAAATCGTTGGCGGCGAATTTGCCCGCCGGCAGCACGCGTTGTTTGCGCGAGGATGTGGCGAATGAAAATTTGCTCTACTGCGGTACAGAGTTCGGCGTGTTTGCCAGCGTGGATCGCGGCGGGCATTGGATTCGCCTGAAGAACAACCTTCCCACAGTGGCTGTTCACGAAATTGCCGTGCACCCCACGGCAGGTGAAATCGTCGCGGGCACCCATGGGCGCAGTGCGTGGATTTTGGAAATTACACCGTTGCGTCAATTCACCCAAAAAGTGGCGGCGGCAAAGGCGCATTTGTTCCAACCGCTCGAAGGCGTTTTGTGGTCGGGCGCATTGGGTTTTTCGCGTTCGGGTCATCGGAATTTTGCCGGTACCAATCCGGCCTTCGGTAGTCGAATTTTCTATTACCTCGGTGCCGACGCCAAGAGTGTATTGTTGGAAATCCGCGATGTCCGTGGTCGGGCTATCCGGCGATTGCCGGTGAAAAAATCTAAGGGCCTTCACTCCGTGCGTTGGGATCTGCGCGCTGCTGCACGTCGCCCAGTCCCGCGCCCTGCGCCCAGCGATGGAAAGGTTGCCGGCCCTACTAATCGTAAAGCTCCTGATCTAAATCGTCCCGGTGCCTCGGCGGATCCCGGAACGTACATTGTAAGTCTCAAGGTCGATGGCGAGGAGTTTGTGCAGGAAATCAAAATCGTCGCTGACCCAGAGTTTCCTGCCGCGATGCTTCAGGAAGAACTCGAAATGGAAACTGCGAAGCAACGTCAGGAAGTGGTCGAGTAGACTTGCGATTTATGGTTGCAGAGTGACTTATCCTTATGGCAATATATTTTCTTGGCCGTGCGATACGTACTCATTCCTAACAAAATCTAACATAAAGAACACAAGATATGCTTAAACAAAACCTAAACAAAATCATCGCAGTATTTATCATTACCATCGGTACGATCTTTATTGCTGGATGTGGTGATTCTATTCCTGAAGGTATGGATGCTGGGACGAGCGGTCCCGGAGAAGGAGAAGGAGAAGAAGGAGAAGAAGACCCAGAAGGAGGAGACGTAGAAGGAGGAGACGAGGGAGAAGGAGAGACAGGGGCAGATCCAGAAAGCGGCGAAGAAATAAACTGAATTCTTCGACAGGAAAAAGATCAACGCCTCCCCGGAAAACTGGGGGGGCTTTTTTGATGGGGTTAAAGTGCCTGAATCAATCAGATATTCAGAAGAGTGTAAGATCTTGGCATAGATACAGAGTGGGCAGTGGCTATCCGACTACGACAAAAGCGTGAAAATTCATATTAATGTGTGAATTTTCACGCCCGTTCTTTTGGGTTGGCTGGATAAAACGATTGTTTTTGTGGCGAAATGGACTTTTGAGGTGTTGGCATTAGAACTGCTATAAGAGATTCAGAAGATTGGGCTGGAGGAGGGCCGAAAGCGCAAGAACCAAAAATCAACACAGAAAGAGAAAGTAATAATATGAAAAATAATTATAAAGGTTTCACCTTAATTGAACTGTTGGTCGTGATCGCGATCATCGGTATCCTAGCGAGCATGCTGCTTCCCGCCTTGGCCCGTGCCAAAGCAAAAGCTAACCGGATCAAATGCGTTAACAACCTCAGCAGCATCGGCAAGGCAACCCTCGGCTTCAGTCAAGACAATGCCGGTCGAACGCCTTGGAACCTGCTTCCTAGCCAAGCCCAAAACCACTACGACTTTCAACGCGGGAACGGGAGATGGCGTGGAGAGCCGGGTCAATATATTGCCACCACTCATATCTTTGGTCTTGTGGCTATGAAGAGTGAAGTGCAGACAGCCAAGATTCTGATCTCGCCTTGTGATGCAGCGCGCCAAGCGAACAATGAAACACTGCAGGCTGGTTGGGCAAGGGCAAACAGCAAGCTAGGCGCCAAGAGAGGACTTGCAGAAGTGAAGGGTTCAGCTTGGAGCTATGTCTACTGCCGAGGTGGCGATATGGGACGCAGCGCGACAATAGTTGCGTCGACGCGCAACCTTAATGGCGGATGGGGCAACACTCACGTGCATAATACCTTTTGGCAAGGTGCTGATGAAGCTACGGGTGGAAACCGCATGACCGGCTTGAACAAGTCGCAGGGACAGATCGTGCTCGCCGATGGTAGCGCCAAGCAATCCACCGACGCCGACCTCGGCGCCTCGGGCAAAGTTGTCAAGGGCCACCGCTCCTCCGTTGGTGGCACCAGCCCCCTCGGCAGGTCGAAAACGCAGGTGATTCGCTAAGATAATCGCACCAAATTAATTACAAGGGCGCCCATAGGGCGCCCTTTTTTTTGAGTAAATTGATCGGGGGCACCCCTGTCATTTCCACAAAAGCCATCCTGTCAGCACAAGCACCCCTACCACCAGTGCGACCAGCCAAGGCAATTGCTGCTTTCGCGATTGCCATTTTACGTAGTAGGCCAGCTTGCACGATTCGCAGCGTTCGGGGCTTTTATGCTGTGCTTGGGCCGGCAGTTCGATGTGCAGACGTGTGTTGCCCGGCGCCAGCGGTTTGGCGGCTGCTTTAGTGAAGCGCGTGGGGTCAACCTCCGCGGGTCGCCCGCAGTCCACACAATTCCCGTGCACCACAATGTGACTTGGCACAGAATTAAAGGGTTCAGCCATGTCTGAAGTTAGCCTAACCCAAGGAAAAGCGAAAGAGGGCGGCTTTAATGTGTGGAGGTGGAGCTTGTTTCTCTTGGCTCGGCGTTACGGATGGGCTCTGGGGTGTCGGCCGCGTATTGAGTGAAATTTTCCCGGAACATGGTGGCGAGTTGGTTGGCTTGGTGGTCGTAGGCGGCGGGGTCGGGCCAGGTTTCGCGGGGGTTTAGGATTTTGCTTGGGACGTCGGGGCACGTTTGGGGGATTTGGAAGCCGAAGCGGGGGTCGGTTTGGTAATCGACATCGGCGAGTTGGCCTTCGAGGGCGGCGTTTAAGAGGGCGCGGGTCCACTGGATTTTGATGCGGTCGCTTTGGCCGTAGCCGCCGGCGATCCAGCCAGTGTTGAGTAGCCAGCATTGGCTTTGATGCTCGGCCATTTTTTCGGTGAGGAGTTTGGCATAAACTCCAGGATGTCGGGGCATAAAGGGGGCTCCGAAGCAGGTGGAAAAGGTGGCGGTGGGTGTGTCGATATTCATCTCGGTGCCGGCGACTTTGGCGGTGTAGCCGCTGATGAAATGGTAGGCGGCTTGCTCGGGCGTGAGCCGCGCGATGGGGGGTAGCACGCCAAAGGCGTCGCAGGTGAGGAACACTATGTTTTGCGGATGGCCGGCGGTGCCACTGGGTTCGCGGTTTTCGATGTATTCGATGGGGTACGCGCCACGGGTGTTTGCGGTAAGGGAGTCGTCAGTAAAATCCGGCGAGCCATCGGGGCCGAGGATGACGTTTTCCATAATAGTTCCAGGCATGCGGGTGGTGGCGTAGATGGCGGGTTCGTCCTCTTCCTTGAGGTTGATGAGTTTGGCGTAGCAGCCGCCTTCGAAATTGAAAATGCCTTTGTCGGTCCAGCCGTGTTCGTCATCGCCCACGAGTCGGCGGTTGGGATCGGCGGAGAGGGTAGTCTTGCCGGTACCGGAGAGGCCGAAGAATACGGCGGTGTTGTTGCCGGTGGTGTTACACGAGCAGTGCATGGGTAGCTGACCGGTGGCGGGCAGCAGATAGTTCATAATCGAAAACAACGATTTTTTTATTTCACCGGCGTACTGCGTGCCGCCGATGAGCACGAGCTTGTGCTTAAGAGAAAGCAGGATGAAGGCGTTGGAGTCCAGTCCGTCGACGGTGTCGGGGTCGGCCAGTAAATACGGTGTGTGCAGCACGGTGTACTCCGGCTCGTGCGTGGCGAGTTCGGCGGCGGTGGGGCGGATCATCATCGTGCGCGCAAAGGCGGCGTGCCACGCGCTTTCGGTGACCACCCGCAGGCTGATGCGATTTGCTCCATCGGCGCCATCCGCGCCGCAAAACAAGTCCTGCACAAACAGCTCTTCGCGATGCGAAAGAAACCACTGGGCGTGCCCGAGCATTTTGTCGAAGAGCGCCTGCTTGCACGGCTGATTGATTTTGCCCCACCAAATGGTGTCCTCGCTGACGGCATCGCGCACGGTAAATTTATCTTTGGGCGAGCGCCCCGTGCGCGCGCCGGTGCGGCTGGTGAACACGCCGTGTGCGGAAAGATCGCCTTCTCCGCGTCGCATCGCGTGCTGTTGCAGCTCAGGCGTTTCGTAATTCCAACGCACCGTACCGCGCGGTTCCAGCCCGTGCGCATCCAGCCCGATGGGCCCGTGCAAATCGGCGGTGCCCAGCAGCGGCAGCGGGAAATCTTTTTCAGTGAGCGTCGCAGTCTTCACGCGGGAGGACTCTTGCGTGAAAAAGCCCGGCGGTTCAAACCAAAATCAGGGGCTGACACAGGAAACCCCTCGCCCTCCGCCGCCAAACTTTTTAGTGGCGTGATTTCGTTTGAGGCGTACACTTTTGGCAAGCACTCCAAACGGAAGGAAAATGATGACACAATCCCCCCCCGCCGCTCAAACCCATCGACGCGAATTTCTCTCTAACGTCGGCCAAGGTATGCTCGTCGCCAGCCTCGGCACCACGCTGGCGAGCGACCTCGGCGTGTCCACGGCGTTTGCCGCCGAGGACGATCCGCGCCTTTCATTTGGCAAACTCGAGCCATTGGTCGGGTTGATGCAGGAAACGCCCACCAAGAAAATCTTGTCCGTGCTCGTGCGCAAACTCAACACCGGCGTGCCGTTGCGCCAATTGGTGGCCGCCGGTACGTTGGCTAATGCGCGGACTTTTGGTGGGGAAAACTATCACGGCTTTCACACGTTTATGGCGCTTGCGCCGGCGTTTGATATGTCGCGCGAAATGCCGAAGGGACAAGAGGCATTGCCGGTTTTGAAAGTGCTCTATCGCAATTCGTTTTATACAGAAAAAAACGGTCTCCACGGGAAGGATGTGCTCAAGCCATTGAAGGCAGTGAAGTTGCCCAAAGATGCGAAGGCCGCGCAAGCGTTACACGCTGCCACGCTCGCGGGCGACAAAGCGAAGGCGGAGCAGTTGCTCGCTGCGCTCGCTGGGCAATCGCTGGAGAGCGCACTCAACGGCGTGCTGCATCACGTGGAGGATAATCACAACGTTCACACCGTGGTGATGCCGTGGCGCGCGTACGATGTGCTGGAGCTAACCGGCAAGGAACACGCGCTCACGTTGCTGCGGCAATCCATCCGCCAATGCGCGGGTGGGAAATCGCGGTCGTCGTTGGTCCCGGCGTTGTTGGAAAAATATAAACTGCTCAGCCGCCCCGTCGGCACGCGCAAAGCCGATGACGCGTGGGTGGAAAAGTTCGCGCTCAATTTGCTGACGCTTACCGGCCCTCAAGCCAGCGAGGCCGCGGCGGCTGCGTTGGCAGAGGGCATTCTGCCGGAACACGTGGGCGAAGCCATTTCGCTTGCGGCCAACCAACTTATTCTGCGCCAAGTCGAAGTTTGGAAAGGTAACTATTATGGACGCCGCACCCACGGCGATTCGGCGGGCGTGCACGCCAGTGATATGGTTAACGCGTGGCGCAATATCGCCCGCGTGAGCAGTCACCGCCACGCGATGGCCGGGCTTATTTTGGCTGCCGGCAACGTGGCTCAAAGCCGCAGTAAAGACGGCCACAAACCGAAGCCATTCCCCGAGCCCATGCAGCTTGAGCGCGTCAAAGCCACCACATCCAAGGCGTTGCTCGCCGAACTGGACGCCGCTATCCGCGACAACAACCAACTCCGCGCCTGCGCGCTCACCCATCACTACGGCGCGCTCGGCCATCCGCAGCGCGCGCTGTTGGATTTGTTGATTCAATACGGTACCAGCGAGGATGGCCGCTTGCACGCGGAGAAATATTACCGCACCGCCAACGAAGAATTCGCCACCACCCGCGCCGCCTTCCGCTGGCGGCAGATGGTTTCGCTCGCCCGCGTCACCGCCAGTTGCTACGGCTTCACCGTCGATGACAAACGCGGCCAAGGCAGCGGCCACCGCGCGCCGGGCTACGATGAGGCGCGGCGGCTGTCGAAAGTTTAGCTGCTGAAGATTGCTAGGCCGTTATTGCGTATGATAAATATAATGCGCAATGACGAGCCCGAGGAAAACCACGCTGGAGGCCACGGCCACGAGAAAGCCGCGCTGCAGGTTGGTGCGGTCGGCGATGCGGCCGATGAGCAGCGGGATGAGTGTCCAGCCGATTGAAGCACCGGCGAAGAGCAGCCCCACCGCGCGCCCCGAAACTTCCAGCGGAACATGCCCCAGCAGAATTGCCATCAGCACGGGGAACACCGGGCCAAAGACGAAGCCGCAAAACATGATCAAGCCGATGGTTTGATTGCGTTTTTTTGAGAAGACAAGGCCGAGCAATCCGGCGGTGCCGAGTACGGCCACCACGACGTGCAGCAGATGTTCGACGCCCGGCTTGGCAAAAATCGCCGTAAGCAGCCGCGAGCCCAGGAAGCATAACCAAAAGCCGGACAGCGCCATTGACGTCAACCGGTCGGTCTGTTGGGCGGGCGTGTCGTCGGGGATTTGCCGCTTCACCAGCGTGGTGGCCCACGCGCCCAACGATAATTCCAGCGGCGCGTAAAAAAGCATGGTCAGGCAACAGAGCCACAGCACTGGGTCACGCAACATTTTCTGAAACGCATCGCTGCTCTCAGCGGTTGTTTCCGATTTTTCTTCGGGAGCCGTTGTGGCGTTGGCTTCGGTGACTGGTTGGGTTTGGTTGGCATCCACCGCGTTGTCCAAAGGGGGGCTCGGCTCCAGCGACACCAGCATGATGCACAGGGCGGGGATCACGGTGACGGCCCCGAGCAAGGTTACCCCGCTGGAAAACTTCATGCGGTTCAACAGCCACGCCATGCTGGCCGGCATCATGAAGGCGCCGAGGCCAAACACGAAATCGATGTAGCTCATGCCGCTCACGAGGTTTTCGGCGAAGACAATGCTGCCGAGCACGTTGCTCACATTGACCATCATCGCCCAGCCGCTGCCGAGCATCAGCACCGCCACCACCGCGCCGCGATAGGTCCGGATGCGCGCAAGCAGGAGGAGGCTCGCGCCTACCAACACCGCCCCGGCCAGCCACACGCCCTTGCGTCCGAGCGAGTCGGTGAGAAATCCGCTGGCCAGAATGACCGGCCCCACCATGAAGCCGAAGGCCGCGACCAAGCCGCCGACTTTGTCCTCGGTGATTTGCAGCCGCTCGGCCAGCGCCAGCTTCAAGGTGCCCAGCAGCGCGTAGCACATCCCAAGCATGGTCACGGCAATGAGGAGAACGGCTTTCAGTTCCATCGGCGGAAGGTAGGCGAAGCGGTTCGGTTTGGCAAATCGGATTGGGCATTGCCAGCACGCGGCTGCTGTGTAATCTTTGAGGCCACGAATCACCAAAGGCGCACCATGAAAAACTCAACCCTAATTAACCGACGCAATTTTCTTCAAGCCACCGGCGCGGCCGCGTTGGTGGGTTCTGCGTTGCCCGCGCTCGCCGCGCGCAAGGCTACTTCGGAGTCGCTGGTGAAGACGCTGTACGAGACCTTTGATGCCAAGCAACGCAAGGCGGTTTGTTTTCCGTGGGATTATAAAAACCACAACGGCTTGTTGCGCAAACATATCTCGAACAACTGGCTCATCACCAAGCCGCTGATTCGCAGTGAGTTTTTCACGAACGATCAACAGGATCTCATCCGCGCCATTTGGGAGGGTTTACTGAATCCCGATTGGGTCGAGCGATTCGACCAGCAACTGCAGCACGACATGAAAGGCTGGGGTAAGCGTCAGGCGATTGCGATTTTTGGTGAGCCGGGCTCGGGCAAGTTTGAGTTTGTGCAAAGCGGTCGGCACGGCACCTTGCGCTGCGATGGCGACTCCGCCGACCATGTCGCCTTCGCCGGCCCCATCATGTACGGCGACGAAGGCTCGAGCGGCTACTTTGAAAAGGCAGCGCATCCCGACAACATCTTTTGGCATCAAGCGCTGGAGGCCAATAAACTTCATGGAATGCTCGATGGCAAGCTGCGCAAACAGGCGTTGCTGAAGGAAGCACCCGATGAGGGGGAGATTGCTTTCCGCGGGCCGAAAGGCCAATTCACTGGCGCGCCCGTGGTCAACATGGCGCGCGACCAAAAGGAGCATCTGCAAAAAATTCTGCGCCTCCTGCTCGAACCCTTTCGGCAAAGCGACCAAGACGAAGCCGTCGCCGCCCTCAAGAAAAACGGCGGACTCGACCAATGTCACCTCACGTTTTATGAGCGAGACGACCTCGGCCGCGACGGCATCTACGACAACTGGCGTCTCGAGGGCCCGGCCTTCGTCTGGCATTGGCGCGGCGCGCCACACGTGCACGTGTGGGTGCATGTGGCCGATTCGTCCGAGGTGGAGCTCAATTCCCGCAACCGTTCCGGCTTGCTGCGGCGCAAAGGCGACACGGGGCTTTAGTGTTTCGCGCGGACCGTGTTGGATTGGGGTCGAATGAAATCGAAGTGACGGTTGAGTTTCGAAGCTATTGTTTCTTTTTCTGCTGGTTGCGGCCTTGATTTTCCGAGGTCTTTAGTGATTCTAATCTGCGCTGGAGAAATTCGCTAGAAATCTTGCGTGCTTTTTCACGGTCGGCAGCATCGTAATCCCAGAACTCCTGCACGATCTTTTCACTCGCGGGATAGTGAGAGCCATCGTCGCCGATTTTCTTCCGCAAGTCGGCGAATTGTAATTTGAGTTGAGCGCGTACTTTGGCGTGGGCGGGATCATCGTAGACGTTGTCGAGTTCGGCGGGGTCTTTTTCCAGATCATAGAGTTCCCAGCCCGGAGGCGTGGGATTGCCGCCGTCATAGTCGCAGCCGTAAAAGTAGATCAACTTGTGCGTCTTGGTGCGTATTGCCATGTGGCCGGGGTTGTCGTGGTGCGCCATGTGCATCCAGTAGCGGTAGTACGCAGCCTGCTTCCAGCCTTTGGGTTCATTGCCTGTTTCGCAAATGCTTTTGAAGGATTGCCCCTGCATGGAATCGGGAGTGGGGATGCCGGCGAAATCGAGCATGAGTGCAGGGAAATCGACGTTCTCAACAATAGCGTCGGAACGGATGCCGCCCTTGATGGTTTTGGGGAAACGCACAATGAGCGGCATGCGCATGGAGGGATCGTAGGCCCAGCGTTTGTCCTGATAGTCGTTTTCGCCAAGCCAGAAACCTTGGTCGCCGGTGTAGATGATGACGGTATTGTCATAGAGGCCCTCGGCCTTGAGGTAGTCGAAGAGGCGCTTGAGGTTATCGTCCACACCCTTCACGCAGCGGAGATATTTGCGGAGGTAGGCTTGATAGGCGAGGTGGGTGGTTTCGCGTTCAGAGAGTTTGAGCACATTGTAGTCGGCGGGAAATTCCTCGGGGAAACGTTGCTTGAGGTCGACGGCGTAGGATCGGCGCGGGTTGCGTTTGCCGATGGAGGTGCCGATGTGCGGCATTAATTCATCCTGATAACCACGCGTGGCGATGGAGCCGAAGGAGGAAGGCACGTCGTAGAGCGTTGAGGGCTCGGGGATCTTCACGTCGGCGAGATAGTCTTGATAGCGCGGCGCGTTTTCAAAATAATCATGAGGCGCCTTGAACTGGTGGCAGACAAAGAAGGGCTTGCCCTTTTCACGCTGGGTCTTGAACCAATGGAGGGTGGAATCGGTGATGGCATCGGAGGAGTGCTCGCCTTTGTGCGTGACGGAATTCCTGGGCCACGGCTTGGATCCTTGAACACGGAACTGCGTGTCGAAGTACTTCCCTTGACCCGGCAGCACTTTGTAGTAGTCAAAATTCGGCTCCTCTTTCAGGTGCCATTTGCCGATCATGGCGGTTTGGTAACCGGCCTTTCGAAAGAGGATGGGCAGCGTTTGGTTTCCGGGCGTAATGCGGCCTCCAAGGTCAAACACGCCGTTCCTGTGCGGGTACTGGCCGGTGATGATGCACGCGCGGCTGGGGGTGCAGATGGCGTTCACGCAGAAGGCGTTGTCAAAAACAATCCCCTCCGCCGCCATCTTGTCCAGCGTGGGCGTTGGGTTCAACGGCTTCAACACCGTCGCATACGCACCCACCGCCTGCGCTGTGTGGTCGTCAGACATGATGAAGAGGATGTTCGGGCGCGGCGCAGCACTGGTGGAAAATCCGCCAAGCATCAAGCCGGCCATGAAGAATTTGGTGAATAGATTCATGGTTTTAATGAAATGAATGAGGGCAAAAGTTTCTTGCCTCACGCGATTAGTTCCTTAATCACCTGCCCGCCAAATTGGCTGAGTTGTTTGTAACGGCCAGCGTGGAAGTAGGTGAGTTTGTTGTCGTCGAGTCCCAACAGATGGAGCAGCGTAACGTGCAGATCACGAATGGGGTGAACGACCTTGGCGGCCTTCGCGCCAATCTCGTCGGTGGCCCCAACGACGGAGCCTTTTTTTATGCCGCCGCCGGCCATCAGCATCGTCATGGCATCGATGTTGTGTCCGCGGCCGAGCGCGTACACGCCGCCGCGCCGGTTGTTGTCCGGTGTGCGGCCGAATTCGCCGGTCCAAACGACGAGCGTGTCGTCGAGCATCCCGCGTTGCTTGAGGTCTTTGATGAGTGCGGCCATCGGTTTATCGACGCTCTTGATGCGCGAGGAGTGGCCGCGTTCCAGATAGTCGTGGCTGTCCCAGCCGCCGGAAAAAACTTGCACGAAGCGCACGCCTTTCTCGACGAGGCGACGGGCCATCAAACATTGGCGGCCGAATGCTGCTGTCTCCTTTTGATTCATGCCGTAAGCTTCGCGGATGTGCTCGGGCTCGCTCTTGAGATCGATGACGCCTGGCACTTCCATCTGCATGCGGTAAGCCAGTTCGTAGCTCTCCATGCGCGCGGCAAGGTCGGCGTGTTCTGGATGCTTTTTGGCGTGGCGTTGATTGAGAAAAGCCAGTTCATCAAGTGCCTTGCGTTGGTGATCGCGCGTTTTGTGTTTAGGCGCGTGCAGATCAAGAATTGAGGAACCGCTTGGACGTAGCCGCGTGCCCTGATAATGCGCAGGCAAAAAGCCGTTGCTCCAATTGCGCGAACCCCCTTGCGGCATGGCCAGCTCGGTCATCACCACATAGCCGGGGAGATTTTGGTTCTCTGTGCCGAGGCCGTAATTGATCCACGAACCCAAGGCCGGATCGCCTCCCAGCCGACTGCCGGTATTCATATGGAAAAGCGCCTCAGGATGGTTCAGTGATTCGGCCTGACATCCACGGTAGTTGCAAAGCTCATCGGCCACCTTCGGCAAATGCACCCATTGATCGCTCATGTCCAACCCCGACTGGCCGACCTTGCGCGATTTGAATGGGCTGCCGACATAAAAACGAAACCCATTCGCCAAACCGGCCGTGCGTTTTGATTCTGTCTTGTGCTTCGCATTGAGCACGGGCTTCGGATCAAACGTATCCATATGGCTCGGCCCACCCTCCATGAAGAGCATGATCACCGCTTTTGCCTTGGGCGCGTGCATTGGTTTCTTGGGTGACAATGGCCCGGCGGCTTCTTTGGCCAACAGGTCGGTCATCGCCACCGCACCCAGAGATGAACCGAGTCCATAAAGGAAATCACGGCGACGCAGGGAAGCTGTATTCAGTGAGAGAGGTGCGTTCATTTCAGTACACGTAAATGAATTCGTTGGAGTTGAAAAGCAACAGGCATAAGTCGGCCAGTGCGCGGGTGTTCGCGCTTACATCGGCGGGTTTTTTGTCCGGCACATAATTTTCAAAAATGGATAAAGTTTCCTCGTACTCAAAAGGTTGACCGGTGAGTTCCTCAATGAGCGAGCGGGTGATTCGGGTGGGATATTTTACAGGCTCAGGCTGATGGTTCGCGTGGTAGGCGCGCATTTTAAGAACATATTGCTTGAGACGTTCCTGCTCCACCTTGTCGGGCACACGACCAAAAGCCAGTTGCACAGCGCGTTTCACCTGAAGAGGCAACGTGTCCTTCTCTTTCTCCACGCGCAGGGCCAAGGCAATGGAGCGGTCGCTCATCACGTCGCTGTTCAAGAGTGTGAAAGCCTGCGGCGTGACAGCCGCCGCATCGCGTTCCTCGCAGGAGCCGTTGGGATTGGGCAGATTAAATAACTCAAGGAAGGGATCGGCTTGGCCGCGAACGCGGTAGGCATAAATCGTGCGACGATTTCGCTCGGCCGGTGTTCGCGAAGGCTGATACGCAGGTGCGATAGAGAACTGGATCATGCGCGGCTGAAGCGCGACCTCCATGTTGATCTCCGGCATCACCGGCAGGCCGCCGGTGGCAGGGTTTAATTCACCGGTGACTTTCAAAAGACTGTCACGTAATTCCTCAGCGGTGAGGCGACGCGGTGGATGGAAGGCAAAAAGGTCATTGTCCGGGTCCTCGGTTTGCAGTTTCTTCAATTGCGGATGTCGGCCGGATTGCCGATAGGTTTGCGAAAGCATAATCATTCGATGCAGTCGCTTGAACTTCCAACCGTGTTCCACGAAATCCGCCGCCAACCAGTCGAGCAATTCCGGGTGCGTCGGCTTGGCACCCTTGGCACCAAAGTTGTTCGGGTTGCCGGCGATGGGTTTTCCAAAATGATGCTGCCACACGCGGTTTACGATGGAGCGCGCAGTGAGCGGGTTTTTCGGATGCGCAATCCATTGGGCCAGAGCCAACCGGCGGCCCTGCAATTTATCGGAAATCACAAAGGGATCGTCACCCGTGGTGGACACCGGAATGCCCGTGGCGCTCAACACGCCTGGCCCCACTTTCTGGCCCGGCGCCTGCAACGAGCCCCCCATATAGATGTGACTGTCTGGCTGCCAATTACGATTGACCTTGGGCGTTCGGCGTAATTTTTTGGCGTTCAAAAATTTTGGATCCGGGCCGTTGTAAACGCCCTGCACCCACGGCTGAAAACGCTCCATCCGGCGCTCCCAAATTCGGGAATCCTGCTCGCGCACTTTCAGTCGACCCTGCTCCATTTGATCGAGCCCCACATGGCGTGGCGGCTTCTTTCCATCCGCCAAACTCTTTCGTTTCTCAAGCGGGACATAATCCACCTTGGCTTTCTTGAACCATTCTTTAGCGGCCGCTTCACGCTTGTCGGTCAGTTCCTTTGTTTTCTCTCTCGCAAAATCCAAGAGGCCTTGCACATGTTTTTTTTGCTCCGTAAATCGGCTGAGGTTTTCCTTCTTCAAAAACTGCGCGGGGCGTTCGGCCATCTGCGTGCCGGCAAAGGCCGCGTACATTCGGTAATAGTCGCGCGTGGGCAAGGGATCAAACTTGTGATCATGACATTTAAAACACCGCATCGTGGTGCTGAGCAAACTCTGGCCAACGGAGTTCACGACGTCATCGAGAAAAATCTGCCGCGCTTCAGGCACCTTCACCATCGCCGGATCCCACGGCCCCATGCGCAGGAAGCTGGTGGCCACGAGCAGCGCCGAATTACGATTGCCTTCCGGCTGTTGCTCCCACAACTCGTCGCCCGCGATTTGTTCGATAACAAATTCATTGTACGGCTTGTCTTCATTGAAAGCGCGGATGACATAATCACGATAGCGCCAAGCGTTGGAACGCTCGTAGTCGTTGGAGTAGCCGCCCGTGTCGGCATAGCGCGCCACGTCGAGCCAGTGCTGCCCCCAGCGCTCGCCGTAATGCGGGCTGGCCAAGAGCGTGTCGATGAGTCCGCTCCACGCCTTGGCCGGATCCTTGTCCCACGCGAGGCGGAATTGATAAATCTCATTTGGCGTGGGCGGCAGACCGGTGAGATCGTAGTAGGCACGCTTCACCAACGTGCGAAAATCCGTCGGTGGTGCGGGCTTGAATCCGGCAGCGTTGAGCTTGCGCCGTACGAAGGCATCAACCGGATTGGCCGCGCCCTTCGGCACGGTCGGTTTTTTCACGGGCCGAAACGCCCAGAGATCCTCATCTTTGTAGCGGCGAAAAGTCCAATCATCGGAGAGCCCGCCGCTGGTCTTTACGAGCACACCCTCGGTTGTTATCGGCTGGGCGCGTTCCTCGGCGATATAGTGCGCTTGCGTCTTGGCGTCCGGCCACGGCGCGCCCAGCTCAATCCAGCGTTTGATCACGGCCAACTGCGGCGCCGAAAGGCTGTCATTCTCCTTCGGCGGCATAGCGGGCCAGTCATCCTCGTGCAAGCGCGTGGCCGCGAGGTACAACGGACTGGCCAACGGCTTGCCCGGCGTGACCGAAGCTACTTCGCTCTCGCCGCCTTTCAACATCGTCGCGCGCGAAGTAAGATCCAATTCGCCCTTCAACTTCTTCGCCTCCTCGCCGTGGCACGCGAGGCATTTGGCGCTGAGAATCCCGCGCACCTTCAGTGCAAATAACCGCTCACCTTCGCGATCCTCCGCAGAGGACACGGCGGCGGTTAGCCCGATGAAAATGATCGTCAATAGTCGCATCAGATGATGTTCGCGTTAATCGCCTTTTGGGCGGCCTTGAGGTTTCGTTTCTTTACCGCGCGCACAATCACTTCGTGCTCGGCCACGATTTGATCGAGCCGATCAATCCGCGAGTAATCCATCAGCAAACGCGAGGCGATGCTTTGCCACACTCCCTCCAATTCACGCGAGGCGCGCCGCACGAGATAACGGTGCAGCGCCAAATCGTTATCGGCAATGGCGCTGAGATCGGCGCGTTCGCACGCGCGAGTGAGTTCGGCCAGGATGCCTTCGAGCTGTTCATCGTCCGCCTCAGTCAAATGCTCCATGCATCGGCCGATGCAAAACGTCTCCATCTCGCGCCGCATCGATTGCAGCAAAAGCCGCTCAGCCTCAGCCGGCGGCGTGTTGACGCGCACGCCTTTGTTCGGCGAATACACCAACACACCTTCTTGCGAAAGCTGCAGCAGCGCATCGCGAATCGGCCCGCGACTTACGCCAAACCGTTCGGCCAACGCGTGCTCGCGCATCGGGGCCTCATTCGTCCACACACCCGCCAGCACCTCCGACCGAAGCGCATCCGTAATTTGCTCCCGCAACGAGCGAACGGGTTTTTTAGAAACCGGCGGCCGCAAGGATCGATCTGCCTTTTTAGAAACCATCACAGGCAAAGTGTTGTCGCCCCTCTAAACCGCGTCAATAATAATTGTTAACATTTTACAAAGTAATGCTTGCTTCTGTTTCGTGTTCCGCTAAATTCCGCGCTTCGGTATGTTGACTCTAGAAAAATACACCATTGGTGTGGGCGATCGCTTTGCTCATCAGGCTAAAGCGCAATTACAAGCCTGCGTGAAACTCGCGGAGAACGGCATCGACGTGATTCCCGTTTGGAACAAATCCAACCGCGAACACAGCTTCATCGGCTCTGAACCGCAAAGCGTTTTCGATTCCGCCCAAGCCGCCGTGACTGCGCTGGGTTGGGAGCGGGGTTGGCATGTCGATGCCGATCACATCAATATGGACACGGTCGACAAGTATCTCGACTGCTCCGATTTTTTCACCATCGACGTGGCGGATTCCATCGGCCAAGCGCCCGAAGGCGACGCGGTGGCGGCGTTTGTCGAGAAACACCCCGAGCTGGTTGGCAGCGTGAGCATCGAGGGCATCGACGAGCCGATTGAAATCACGCGCGAGTACGTGGAGGAAGTCGCCGTCAAATATCTCAGTGCCGTGGCCGAGGCGGCGAAAATTTACCGACACATTGAATCGAAGAAAGACGAATTCATCGCCGAAGTTTCGATGGACGAAACCGACGCACCGCAAACGCCGCCGGAGTTGCTGATCATCCTCGCCGCATTGGCGGATGAAGGCGTGCGGCTGCAGACCATCGCGCCGAAGTTCACCGGCCGCTTTAATAAAGGCGTCGATTACGTCGGCGACCTTGCGCAGTTTGAGAAGGAATTCAACGATGACCTCGCCGTCATCGCGCACGCGATTGCGAAGTACGGTTTGCCCGAAAATCTCAAGCTCAGCGTGCACAGCGGCAGCGATAAGTTTTCGATTTACCCAATCATCGGCAACGCCCTCCGCCGCACCGGCGCGGGCGTTCACGTAAAAACCGCCGGCACCACGTGGCTCGAGGAACTCATCGGCCTCGCCGAGGCCGGCGGCGAAGGGCTCGCGCTGTCGAAAGAGATTTACGCCAAGGCGCTGGAAAATGTGGACGTACTGTGCGCGCCGTACGCCTCGGTGATTGATATCGATGCCGCCAAACTGCCCACTGCCGAAGAGGTCAATGGCTGGACCGGCGACCAATACGCCAACGCGTTGCGGCACGTGCAGGAGCATCCGGAATTCAACCAACATTTCCGCCAACTGCTACATATCGCCTTCAAGCTCGCCGCAAAAGAAGGCGCTCGCTACACGGATTTGCTGAAAGCCAACGCCGAGGTGGTTGGCAAAAACGTTACCGAAAATCTTTATGACCGCCACTTCAAGCGGTTGTTCGTCGCATGATAAAATCTGCAGTCACCATTTCACTCGTCAAGGAAGCCGAAGGCGGCCCTTTTATTTTCTGGCACGACCTCGCCGCCGGTTGTGCTAAAGCCGCTGAGTTGGGCTATGATGCCGTCGAGGTGTTCGCGCCCAACGCCGATGCCATTCCCGTCGATGAACTCTCGCGGGCTCACCGCGCAACACAATCTGAAAGTTGCCGCCGTGGGTACGGGTGGAGGTTGGGTTATCCACAAATGGCATCTCTGCCAGCCGGCCGCCGCCTCGCGCGACAACGCAAAAAATTTCATCCGGGCTATCATCGACGCCGGAGCGCAACTCAGTGCGCCCGCCATCATCGGCTCTATGCAAGGCCGTTTTGAAGGTGATGTGAGCAAGAAACAGGCGCACGATTTTCTGCGTGATGCATTGAATGAACTGGGTGAACACGCCAAGGCGGCGGGCGTGCCATTGATCTACGAACCGCTCAACCGTTACGAGAGCAATCTCCTCAACCGCGCCGAGGACACCGTGGAATTCCTCGGCACGCTGGACACGGATAACATCGTCATTCTCGCCGATTTGTTCCACATGAACATCGAGGAAACCAACATCGCCGACGCGTTGCGCACTTACTGCAAGCACATCGGCCACGTTCATTTCGTGGACAGCAACCGCCGCCCCGCCGGCTGCGGCCACATGGACTACGCGCCCATCGCAGCTGCTTTGAAAGAAATCGGCTACGATAAGTACGCCTCCGCCGAGGCCTTCCCGTGGCCGGATTCCGATGCGGCGGCAAAGGCCACCATCAACGCTTTTAACCGCCACCTCGCCTAAAATGAAACGTCGCAAGCTAGGCAACACCGACCTCGAGCTACCGGTCATTTCTTTCGGTGCTTCGTCGCTGGGACAGGCATTTCGGCGGGTGACGATTGAGGAGGCACTACAGTCGGTGCGCGTAGCGCTAGATTTGGGGATGAACTTCATCGACACCTCGCCCTTTTACGGACGCGGAATGAGCGAGGTATTGCTCGGACAGGTGTTGCGCGATTTGCCGCGTGAAGATTTTATTCTCGGCACAAAGCTGGGCCGGTATGACCAAGCGCACTTCGATTTCTCTGCGAAGCGCGTGGCGGAAAGTATTGACGTGAGCTTGCATCGAATGGGCGTCGATCATCTCGACATTATTTTGTGCCACGACATTGAGTTTGTGGAGATGCAGCAAATTGTCGACGAGACGATTCCTGCAATCCAAAAAATCCGCGACGCCGGCAAGGTGCGATACATTGGTTTCTCCGGATATCCGATGAAAATTTTCCCGTTTATCCTAGATCAAATCGATGTGGACGTCGTGCTCTCGTATAATAATTATCATTTGCAAAACACGTGCTTCGCCGATCACTTTGATTATCTTAAAGAAAAAAACGTGGGCATTATGAACGCCGGCCCTTTTTGCGCGCGGCTGCTCACCAATGCAGCGTTGCCCGATTGGCATCAAGAGCCCGAGGAAGTCCGCGCTGCCTGCAAACAAGCCGCCGACCACTGTGCCAGCAAGGGCGTGGACATCGCACAACTCGCCGTCCAATTCTGCGTGGCTAACGATGAAATCACCACCACCATCGCCGGCAGTGCTAATCCCGACAACGTCCGTAACTGGGCAAAATGGGCGGCGGCCCCGATGGATGAAGAACTTCTCGCTGAAGTGTTGGCCATCATTGAACCGATCAAAGACATCGGGCACATTGAGGGGTTGCCGGAGAATAATTAGAAACTCATGAAAGCAATCATTCTTGAAAATCCGGAGCATTTTACCACTGCAAACATCGATGAGCCAAACCAACCCCGCGCGGGCGAGGCTTTGGTAGAGGTGTCCCGCGTTGGGATTTGTGGGACAGATGTGGCGGGATATCTGGGGAAGATGCCGTTTTATACTTATCCGGTGATTCCCGGGCACGAGCTGGGGGTGACGGTGTTGGCGATGGGCGAAGGGGTTGAGAATGTGAAGGTGGGCGATCGATGTTCGGTTGAGCCTTATATGAACTGCGGGGAATGTTTTGCCTGTTGCAAGGGGGCGACGAATTGTTGCGAGTCGTTGGAGGTGATTGGCGTGCATAAGGATGGCGGGATGTGCGAGCGATTTGTTTTGCCGGCACGCAAGTTGCACCCGTCAGAAAAATTGACGATGGAGCAGTTGGCTTTGGTGGAGACGTTGGCGATTGGGTGCAACTGCGTGAACCGCGCGCGGCCTGGCGAGGGCGACAAGGTTTTGGTGATTGGTGCGGGGCCGATTGGGATGGCGGTGATTGAGTTTTTAAAAGTAGCCAAAACGGAAATTACCGTGATGGACATGAACGAGGCGCGGTTGCAGTTCTGTAAGGAAACACTCGGGGTGGATCATACTGTGGTTTTCAAAAACGATGGCACGGAAGTCGATCGCCTGCGCGAAGCGAATGGTGGCGAGCTGCCAATCACAGTCATCGATGCCACCGGAAGTCACATTTCGATGTCCAACGCGTTTCAGTTTTGTGCGTTCACGGGGCAGGTGTTATTTGTGGGAATTACCACCGAGGAATTGAGTTTCAAACACATCGCCATTCACCGGCCTGAGCTGACGATCAAAGCAAGCCGCAATGCCTTGCCGACGGATTTTAAACGCATCACCAAACTTATTGAGGACGGCATCATTGACACCGATCCTTGGCTTTCGCATCAAGCCAGTTACGACGATTTCATCGGTGAATTTCCCAACTGGCTCAAGCCGGAAACAGGGGTGATCAAGGCCGTGCTGCATATGAATTAAATTCGCGGGCAATGTAACCTTCATCCGCGAATGACCGTATTTCACCTAAACCCAATTATGAAACACATCCTTATCGCCCTGTTAATTATTGCCTCATTTTCTTTGAAGGCGGCAGAAAAACCCAAGCCCGCTGCGGCAGCTTGGAAGAATACGCGCAATTACAAAATCATCACGCCCAAGAATTACGACCCGAAGAAAAAATATCCCTTCATCCTGTCGCTACACGGATTCACCGGCAACGGCCGGAGTCAGGCAGGGTTTTTTCCGCTAGCAGATTTGGCGGAGAAATACGGGTTTCTTTACTGCTTTCCCAGCGGGTTAGACCGCAGTTGGAATGCAACAAACGCCTGTTGTGATTTTACAGGAAAAAACGATGATTCGACTTACCTGCGCAGCTTGATCCTCTGGGCGCAGAAAGAATACAGCATTGATAAGAAGAAAGTTTATGTGACGGGTTTATCCAATGGCGGTTTTATGAGCTATCGGATGGCACAGGATCATGCAGATCTGATTACCGCGATTGTTCCTTTTGCCGGGGTAGGTTTTAAAAATTGGCCAAAGCAGCCGAAGAACCCATTGAGCGTGTTGCATATTCATGGAACGAAAGACAGCACGATCAAGTGGAAAGGTGGTAGTATAATTGCTCGTGCCTACCCCTCTGCGGAAGAGAATTTTGAGAATTGGCGCCGGTTCAACAAATGTGACAAGGCCGTGGACGCCAGTAAAGAGAAGGTTGATTTGGCAAGGCGGGTATCCGGAAAAGAGACAACCATAACGCGCTTTACCAACAAGGATGGTACTGTAACCACTGAGCTTTGGAAGGTGACCGGGGGTGGGCATGTGACCCCACCTACTTCTGAAGCGCGTGAACGCATTATCAAGTGGATGTTTGCGCAGTCGAAGTAGTGTCTTTTTAAATTTACTTTGTGTTATTAACCACCCAGTCGTCGTGAAGTTTTTTTAGGCGTTGGGTAATGTCCGGGTGGTTCGCTGCCAGATTTTTCATCTCGCTCACGCTTTCCTTTAAATTCACGAGGAAGAGCTTATCTTTTGCCGTTAAGGGTGCCTTGTTGCTAGTGTCTTGCGGGTTGCCGATTAGTTTCCAGTCACCCTGACGTACTGCCCAGCGCGGCTGTCGTCCACGTCCTGTCTGCCAATGCAACACATCGTGTGGTGTCTTGGCTTTATCATTTTTGATTACACCCACAATGCTTTTACCGTCGATATCCTTTTGTAACAACTTGGACCCTGTAAGCTCGGCAATGGTTGGTAGCCAATCGCAGCCATGGGCAACCTGATCTCGTACTGCACCTTCTGGTAAACTCCCCGGCCAGCTGATGATTGCAGGTACACGCAAGCCTCCTTCAAACATGGAAAATTTCGCCCCGCGATAAGGGCCTGAACTTCCACCTCCAAAATGAGCGCGTTCCTCGTGGCTATGGCCATGATCGCTCTGGAAAATAATGATCGTATTCTTACGCAGTCCAAGCCGATCCACTGTGCCGATCAGTTGCCCTATAGCTTCGTCCTGCGTGGAGAGAAACGCGGCGTAAAGATTGCGGGGGTAGGGGAGGTCTTTGTAATGCTTAAGCCATTTTGCATATCCTTGATATGGGTAATGTGGTGTGTTCAAGGCAAAATACATGAAGAAGGGCTTGTCTTTGTTTTGCTGGATAAATCCCTCGGCTTCCGCAGCCATGAGTTCGGGAAAGAATTTACCGTCCTCAAAAATTTCTTCACCGTTACGCCAGAGATCATGCCGGTTAGGGCCCTGCCAATAGAAGAAATGGGAGTAATTGTCGATACAGCCACCCATGTGTCCGAAGGAATAATCAAAGCCCTGACTGTTAGGCATGGTCTCAGGAGTATAACCCAGATGCCACTTGCCAATGTGGGCTGTTTTATAACCACCTGCTTTCATGGTCTCAGCGATCGTGACTTCACTGGCGGCTAGGCCGGCTTTGCCTTTAGTGGAGCCGGCATTGCCCGGCATGCCCGCGCGCACCGGATAACGGCCTGTTAAAAGTCCAGCACGTGAAGGGGAGCATACCGGCGCTGACGCATAAAATTGCGTAAAACGCACACCGCGCTTAGCCAGCCCATCCATATGCGGCGTGACAAGGTCTTTCGAGCCGTAGCAATTCAAGTCTACCGATCCCTGATCATCGGTATAAATAATGATGACATTCGGTTTGCGATCGGCGGCAGTAAGAGAAAAGGCGCAGAGGATTAGAGTAAACAAAGTGTTTCGCATAAACAAATTCTATCACGCCACAGAATACGGACGATAAAAAAACGCCCGACTGTTCATCGGGCGTTTGAAAATTTTCTTTCGCTAACCGGTTATGCGGTCTTCAGTGCGGCTACGCTTTTGCTGAGGCGACTTTTGCGGCGGGAGGCGGTGCGTTTGTGCATCACGCCAACTTTCGCTGCCTTATCGAGGGCACTTTGCAATTTCTGCAAAGTTTCCGTCGCCTTGGCTTGATCGCCGCTGGCGGTAATTTGGCGCAGCGTGCGGCGGAGATTTGAGATGTTCTCTTTCATGCGCAAATTATGCTCGGTCTTGCGACCGGTTTTGCGTGAGAGATAATCGCGCCGCCATGCGAGGCGTTCCTCGGGCTTGCGATCTTTGACCTTGTTGATTTTTATGTTTACCGGATTAGCCATACGAAAAGGGAGCGGGAAACTAGCCGAACCAGCGGGAATGTCAACGGCTTTCTCAACTTTTTAGCACGCCGGAAACTGCGGCCCAAATATCCGCTTGCACGGAATTGAGCGGCCGATCGGCGTCGATGGCGCAGATGCGATCCGGCTCGGACTGCGCAAGAGCGGCATAACCGGCCTCAATTCGCTGAAAAAACTCACGATTTGCGGACTCAAAGCGATCCGTGCCCCGTCGATTGGCACGGCGTTTTTCACTGGTTTCAACGGAGACTTGCAGCAAAATCGTCAAATCCGGCCGTGTTTCACTCACGGCAAAGTCGATGATCGATTGCACCCGCGCTGCATCCAGCCCGCGCCCCGCGCCTTGATAAACTGTGGTGGAATCATAAAAGCGATCGCACAAAACCACCTCGCCCGCGGCCAAAGCGGGCCGGATGACCTCCCGCACAAGCTGCGCGCGGCTGGCGTTCATCAGCAAAAGCTCGGCCTCGGCGGTGAGATTTTTTGGGCCGTGCTTGAGCAGCTTGCGAATCTGTTCGCCACTCTCCGTGCCGCCCGGCTCGCGCACCACGCGCACGGCGTGTCCCTCCGCCTGCAAGCGCTCGGTGAGCTTGTGGATGTGCGTTGACTTGCCGCAGCCTTCGGTGCCTTCGAATGTGATGAAAATACCACTCATATTATAAGCGCTTCAGTTTCGCCCCTTTAGCCGTGTCTTCAATCGCCCACCCTTTCTCCGCCAACTCATCCCGGATCGCATCGGCGCGGGCGAAGTCCTTCGCCGCGCGCGCTTCGGCGCGTTCTTCGAGCAGTGCGGTGAGTTCCTTGGGCGCTTCTTCTTCGGCTTTGCCCACGCCGAGGACGGTGTCGATGCGTTCCCACGCGGCCAACTCGGCGGCGGCCGTTGCGGCGTCCATTTGGTTTTCGGCAAGCCGGCGGTTGCAATCGCGCACCCAATCGAACACCACGCCCCACGCGCTGGAGACGTTGAGGTCGTCATCGAGTGCGGCGGTGAATTTTTCAATTACTTCCGCTGATGGCTCGGCAGTGACGTCGCCGGCGTCTGCTTTGGCGTCGCGGAGCTTGGCGACGCATTCATCGATGCGGGCCATGGCGGTGTGTGCGCCGTCGAGTCCGGCCATGGTGAAATTGAAGGTCTCGCGATAGTGGGCACTAATCATGAGTTGGCGCACTTCACGGCCGTCATAGCCTTTTTCAATGAGATCGCGCAGCGTGAAAAAGTTGCCGAGGCTTTTGCTCATTTTTTTGCCTTCCACCAAAAGATGCGCGCCGTGGAGCCAATATTTTACGAAGGGTTTTCCCGTCGCGCCCTCGCTCTGGGCGATTTCGTCTTCGTGATGCGGGAAGGCGAGGTCCTCGCCGCCGAGATGCAAATCGAAACTCGTGCCGAGTAGTTTCATGCTCATCGCGCTGCACTCAATGTGCCAACCCGGCCGACCTTCGCCCCACGGGCTGGGCCAGTACACTTCGCCATCCTCCTCGGTACGCGCCTTCCATAGCGCAAAGTCGGCGACGGATTCCTTTTCGTATTCGTCATCGCTCACGCGTTCGCCCTGGCGCATCTCCTCGAAATTGAGTTTCACCAGCCTCCCGTATTGGCAGCCGCAACCCTGATAATTTTCGATGGAAAAATAAATCGATTGATCGGATGCTTGATACGCAATACCCCGCTCCATGAGTTTGCTGATGATATCGATCATCTCCGGGATGTGATCGGTGGCCTTCGGGATGTGATGGGCCTCGGTGCAGTTTAGCACCTTGAGGTCGGCAAAAAACGCGTCCTCATACTGGGCGGTGTATTCGGTGAGCGTGGTGTTTTGCTCACGTACGCGCCGGATGATCTTGTCCTCCACATCGGTGATGTTCATCACGTGGTTGACGTCGTACCCGCGGAACTCGAGGTAACGCCTCACCAGATCGGCAAAGACAAAGGTGCGGAAATTACCGATATGCGCGAAGTCATGCACCGTGGGCCCACAGCAATACATCCCCACCGAGCCGTCGGGATCCAACGGCTCAAAAGGCTCCACTTTTCGGGAAAGCGTATTGTGTAAGTGCAATGCCATGCGTGCGGGAACCTAGCGGGGCTGGGAGAAAAGCAAAAGAGAAAACAGGAAGCGTGAGGTAAAATGGTTTCACTGGTAAAAGTGCGTTCAGTCATTTGCCTTGCTACTAGAGATAGTGTATAATCTGACTATGAAAAAATGTTTATTACAGTCTACTTTAAAAGGAATCATGTTATGGGTCATGCCCTTGCTCTTTATTTCTCACGTTGTCGGAGCTGATAAGAAGGTGAAAACAGCGGGTGAAATGCTCTTTGATTTCAGTGGAGACAAGGTTGGGGAGCAGTGGATCACGGTGAATGACAACGTCATGGGCGGCCGTTCAAAAGGCGGTTTCTCCTTCAAAAAAGGGAAACTGATTTTCTCCGGGGCAACAAACACCAACGGGGGTGGGTTTTCATCTATTCGCACGAAGCAGTCCGATCTTAATCTTGATGATAAAGAAGGAGTGATTATCCGGTTTAAAGGAGATGGTCGCACATATAAGTTTGATGTACGTATGGGGCGCAGTTCCGTTGCTTACCGGGCAGAATTTAAGACTGATAAAGATTCAAAGGGTTGGCAGATAGCAAAAATCCCCTTTTCGGCTATGTCTGCCACTTGGCGTGGCTCACGACTGGATAGGCAACGTTATGGGCTCGATAAGTCTAAGATTCAAAGCATGGGCTTCATGATCTATGACAAAAAAGACGGCCCTTTCCAGCTACGAGTGGATTCGATAAAGGTCTATTCTAAAGGTGAGTGATAAACGAGTCTTGAGCCTGACGATTAAAAGTCACCCCTTTTTCATAAGTGCTTTCTGTGAATTTAAATATCGGGCTGGCGCTTCTTTTCTGTAGACTTCCGGCATGCAGCAGTTTTTTTTACTTATTACGTTGATGGTTGCTCTTCCGGGATTAGCGGCAGAAAAAAAATCCACGCCGGTTAACCCCGAACAAGTTTCGATTCCGAAGAAAATTCTGTTTGTAGGCAATAGTTTCACGTACTGGAATAAGGGGCTGTGGCATCACATGGAGCAATTGGTTCAATGCCGCCCGGAAAAGCTGGATTTCAAGGCCGATCGCGTCGTGCGCGGCGGCGCCTCCTTGAAAGTTATGTGGGGCAAAACCAAGGCCCCAGCTACGATTTCTGAGGGGGATTACGATGTTGTTGTTCTGCAGGAAGACATTCCGGAGACAGACGTAAAATCGTTCCATAAGTTTGCACGTAAATTTGATTCTTCAGTTCGAAAATCCGGAGCCCGGCCTGTGTTCTTTATGGCCTGGCCTTATAAACGACTTGGCTGGATCGGCCTGAAGGAGATCGCCCAAGCCCACCGTGAGATTGGTGCCGAGCTTGGCGCTCAAGTTGCCCCGGTCGGTATCGCGTGGGAAAAGGCCATGAAAGAACGCCCTGAGGTGGACATGTATGCCAAAGATAAGGAACACCCCAGCATTCAGGGAACCTACCTTGCGCTGTGCGTCCTCTATTCTACAATATACGGGGAGAGCCCGCTCAAGCTCGAGTATTTGCCAAAGAAACACGGCAACATGACCGCCAGAGAAGCCGCGTGGTTGCGGCGTGTCGCCTGGGCAACGGTTCAGGCTGAGCAGGCGTTTTTGTCCAAGTGAGCTTTCCCTTCAGCGTCCCCATCACTCGATGAGGCCGAATCACTCTCTGTTCCATCAACCGCGACCTTGATCAACTGATCCAAATCCAACGGTTGGTCCCCAGTATTTTTTTCGAGGGTTTCTGTTCCCTCCGTTTTTTCGTTATCCATGCTTTACCCTAGCAAGTAGGTTCCCGACACACTTGGTGTGCCTATATGAATAGATGCCTAAACGAACCTTTTGACTAGAAGATGTGTGCCAGATTGCCAGGACTGACGACATTGTAGCTAGTCAGGCCGCTTTGGGAGGCGTAGGGTGGCGGGCATGAAGCAGATTCTATTGATATTGCGGTGGTGGCGTTGGTGGGGTGTGGGACGACCAGCCAACTCCGCCGAACATGCCAGGCCGCCCGACTTTCATCAACACGCTGGGCATGAAGTTTGTTCCAGTGGCGGGGACGGACGTTCGTTTTGCATTTGGGAAACGCGGGTGAAGGATTACGCGGCGTACGCGGCGGCGAATGCGGGGGTGGATGAGAGTTGGAAGAAGCCCGGGATTTCAAGCAGGCGGACACGCACCCGGTGGTGAAGGTGAGCTGGGATGATGCGAATGCGTTTTGTGCGTGGCTGACGAAGAAGGAGTTGGCGGAAGGGAAAATCAAGGCGGGGCAGAAGTACCGATTGCCGACGGATGCGGAGTGGAGCGTGGCGGTGGGGTTGGGCAAGGAGAGTGGGAACACGCCCGAGGCGAAGCATGGGGGCATCAAAGATGTTTACCCGTGGGGCAAGGAGTGGCCACCGCCTGTGGGGGCGGGGAATTATTCCAAAAGCCTGAAGGTGGACAAGTTTGAGTACACTTCACCGGTGGGCAGCTTTGCGGCCAATAAACTGGGCCTGCATGACATGGGCGGCAACGTGTGGGAATGGTGCGAGGACTGGTAGACCCAACCAGAACGCTCCGTGTGTTGCGCGGTGCGTCTTGGTACGACGGCGGTCCCGACTTCCTGTTGTCGTCCTTCCGCACATCAACTGCACTCCCGGTGGTCGCTACTACGACATCGGCTTTCGGTGTGTGTTGGTGGGTGGTTCCGGTGGGTGAGGTTGGCTTCGTTACCTTATGGCCTTGCCCCCTTGAACCTTAGTGCTTGAACCTCAACCCTTCAAGGCGAGCAAAGCGAGGCTTCGAAAATTTTCCCCACGCCACGCACCCTTCCCCCAACAGCATTTACACCAGAGCCGGTGAGGCGTAGGGTGGCGGGCATGAAGCAGATTCTCTTGATGATTGCGGTGGTGGCGTTGGTGGGGTGTGGGAAGAAAACCACTCCGGCGGAACCTGAAACCAATGCCGAACCCAAGGTGGCAGCAGAGAAGCAGGAGCCACCCAAGGTCGAGCCCGAACGGGCCACCCAGGTGGAGCGAAGAAGCCGGAGCCAGCCGACCCAAGCGGGGCGATTCCACCAAGCGCACCGCTGGGGATGCCCTTCGTGCCGGTGCCGGGGACGGAGGTTCAGTTTTGCATTTGGGAAACGCGGGTGAAGGATTACGCGGCGTACGCGGCGGCGAATGCGGGGGTGGATGGGAGTTGGAAGAAGCCCTTCGGAGATAGATTCAAGCAGGCGGACACGCACCCGGTGGTGAAGGTGAGCTGGGAGGATGCGAATGCGTTTTGTGCGTGGCTGACGAAGAAGGAGTTGGCGGAAGGGAAAATCAAGGCGGGGCAGAAGTACCGATTGCCGACGGATGCGGAGTGGAGCGTGGCGGTGGGGTTGGGCAAGGAGAAGGGGAACACGCCCGAGGAAAAGAACTGAGGCATCAAAGACGTGTACCCGTGGGGCAAGGAGTGGCCACCGCCTAAGGGGGCGGGGAATTATGACAAAAGCCTGAAGGTGGACAAGTTTGACTACACTTCACCGGTGGGCAGCTTTGCAGCGAACAAGGACTGGGCCTCCACGACATGGGCGGCAACGTGTGGGAATGGTGCGAGGACTGGTATGACCCAGCGGCAAAAGCGTACCGTGTGTTGCGCGGTGCGTCTTGGGACTACTACTCTCCCGACTACCTGTTGTCGTCCTACCGCGTCAGCTACACTCCCGATTATCGCTACTACGACTTCGGCTTTCGGTGTGTGTTGGTGGGTGGTTCCGGTGGGTGAGGTTGGCTTCATTTTGTTTCGCGCCGTCTCAATCAGGTCCATAACCGCGTCCTTGTTGGGGGCGGAACTGCTGACGTGCCCAAGCCGTAGGCCACTGAAACAAACTCGGCTCCACCCATTCCCTCATCACGGCATTTGGCAGCAAGCTCAACCACGCGCTCCAGTAACTGTTGCTGGTCATTCCTTCCGTCTCTTATCCAGCGTCCGGTGAATGTCCCCAAGCGCCTGAGCGTATCCACATTGCCACGTCCTGTCTTCGCCCTTCACGGCCACGTCGAGAGCCACAAGGGTTGCGTGGTTTTTGGACTCGAACCTAATGAAGATCTATTTGTTGTGCGGATGTTCCTTCAGTAAATCGGCCGGGTTATAGAGTCCCCTCATATCCTTTACCGAACTGCGTACACGAGATACCTGCGCAGGGCTGATCACTGAGGCTTCATTCCCATAGGAATTACGAACAAAGGTAAGCACGGCAGCAATTTCCTCATCATTCAATAGTGCTTCAAAGGGGGTCATAGGCACCTGGCCCGGATATTTTTTGCCCTGCACTTCAATCGGCCCAAGCAGCCCCTTGAGAGTCAGCTTGATTAAACGCTCCGGGTCTCCATTTGACCATGATGTGCCAGCCAATGGGGGGAACTCCCGATTCAGGCAAGCCCTTGCCATTGGGTTGGTGACAGGTGGCGCAGTGGGCATCCCGATTATAAACTTCCTCGCCCAGGACATAGAGTTTTGCATCCGCCTTGGAGAGATGTGCCGGAGGTTGAAGCCGTGACCTATGAACGGCAGGAGGTACGGGGGTGTTTTCAAGTACGCCTTTGGCGAAATCCATGGTTTGCTTGTAGGTGCGAACAATCCCTTTGGGCTCCGCTGCTGCCAAAACTTCTAGGCCATCTTTTTTACCAAGGAAAGATGCCGCCACTGTTGCCTCCATGCGTACCCGCCCGTGGGAATCGGTTGCCGCCTTGGTGAGTAGCTCCTTGTGATTCTTTACCTGCTTGAGGTTAAAGCGCAAAACGCGGACTGCTGCGGAACGAATGCGGTGATCTCCAGAGCCAAGTAATTGTTTTAAGAGTGCTGCATCAGTTTGCCCGGCACCCCACGTAACCCACAAGGCTTCCAGCTTCAGGCGTTCATCTGCATCTTTCGGCAAGTTCTTTACCCAGGCACGCGTGGCTTTTACCACCGTGTCTGCATCTTTGCCGCGCAACTCCCTTCGGGTCCGGTAACGCGAACGGTACTCGTGGAGCTTAAGGTTATCCAGTAACTGGGCAATGGCTGCCCCAGCAATTTTTGCCGGCTTTACTAAAGGGCGGGATGGGTAGGTGATGCGGTAGATACGGCCATGAGCGTGGTCACGATTGGGATCCCGTGCATTATGCTGCATGTGCCCGATCAAAGCATTGTGCCAATCGACCACATAAAGTGACCCATCCGGAGCAAACTCCAAGTCCGTGGGGCGAAAGTTAAGGTCCTTGGAAACAAACAGGTCATGTCGGAACTCAGTTGTGAAGCCCGGATCCTTATCGATTATCTTGTGCTGCTTGGCCCCGAGAAAGCCAATGTTGTTGTTGATTATAACGTCGCCTTGAACTTCATCAGGGAAATGCCGACTGGAAACAAATTCCACACCGGAGGTCGGACGGACATTATTTGAAGTAATAATGTTGGGGGCCTTTAAATTAGCTCCATACCGTGCCTTGACTGACCCGGGAAGCATCCAGGACAAGCTTGTGCCTGATGTATGAAGGAAAAGATCCTGCCCATAGTTGTCAAAGGCAACTCCCCAAGGATTGGGGATACTGAACTGAGAGTAGCGGATGATTGTCTTGCGCTGCGGACTGTACCGGAAAAATCCGCCATTGGTTCCGCGTTGCGGACCAAATACCGACTCCACATTGCTGTGAAGAAACACGCCTTCACACATGATAAAGGCACCGGAAGGATCGGCGCAGAACGCTGAGATGGCGTGGTGGGTGTCGTGATCATCAAACCCGGAAAGCACCACCTCCCTGATATCATAGCGGTCGTCGCCATTGGTGTCTTTATACCGCACAAGGCTTCCGCTTTGAGACACGTAAACCCCGTCGTGAGAGATTTCAAAACCAATTGGAATATGCAGGTCGTCGGCGAAGTTAATCTGCTTGTCTGCTTTGCCATCATTATTGGTATCCTCAAAAATGATCAGCTTATCCTTGGGATGCGGATCCCCAATTCGATAATGCGGATAACTGGCCATGGTCGCAACCCAGAGTCGGCCCTTGTTATCAAAGGCCATTTGCACGGGGTTAGCCAAATCTGGAAAACGCCCCTCATCAGCAAAGAGCTCTAGCTTATACCCCTCAGCAACCTGAATCTTGGTTTGGGTAACCTTGCCGGGATTATAGTTAACATTACCATTCTTGCCTCCCGGCCGATAGTTGCTTTGCACTGCCGGTAGTTTTGATGTCTTGGCATCAGCAGCTTTCACATCAAAAGCCTTCCCTTTTAGAGTCGCCCAGATCGCCTGATCGCGAATTTCAGTCATCTCGCGAGTCTTCTTGAGTTCAAAGGGGTAATTCTTTGGGCCAAAGGGATTATAACGACGCCCATATACGTGGACGCCATTGGGAACCTTAAAGTCATTCTGCCAATAGAAGTTTTTATCCATGACCGCTTTGTGAACGGCCGAACGCAGATTTCCTGATGGGTTTTCTTCCTGAAAAAGAGAATCGACCAGAAGGCTCGCCAGTTTGCGGTATCCCAACCCGTTTAGTAGAGCTCCATCGACAGTGTGAGCCTTACCGTCCGAGTACCATTGACTGGACGGACTAAAGGCATCCACGAAAAGCACGTTGTTTTCGCGGGCCACCGCACGCATAGCCTCAGTGTAAAGAATGAGGTTGGTGTTCTGCTGGACTCCATCGGTGACTCCCTTGATGGCCTGCACGGCTGTGGGAGAAACCAAGGCCAGACGGGGAGCGCTCTTCCCATTATATTTCTGCGCCAGCGTGTGTTTTAGGAATGCATCAAGCTCCTTCTTGAACCGATCAAGCTCGCCAACTCCATCAAAGGAAGAATTAAAACCAAAGAAGGCAATAATTACATCGGTCTTTAAACGGGTTAGCCATTGGTCGGACGTTTCAAAGTGGCCGTTAGGGCCGGACCCTGCCTTGAGTTTTTGGCTGATCAATTCCTGTGCCCCCGGGAAGGCATACTGGCCTCCTTGCCCTCGACCAGGATGCGGGCGAAACCCCGGGGTATTCCCTTCATCACACAAGTTTCGGAGGGTTAAGTCCTTTAAAGGGAAACGCAGATAAAGTTCTGTTTCAAGATGCCCATAGTGAATCATGCGAGAACCCATGCCCGCTCCTACCAATGTAATGCGGTCACCTTTCTTTAATGAAAGATTTGCAGGAGCCGCCTCCATCTTGGGCACATTAATGACAAGGATAAGGGGCCAAATTATGGATAAACAAGATCGGGTTAATTTGTGGGGAAACATATCTATGGGTGTTTGATTTTTTAATGACCTAGGCAAAGCAGAATTTTATTCCGTGCTGAACGGTGAATCAATGCATTTGAGAATTAAATTTTATGTAGGACAGTAAATGTCCCATGCGCCGTGAGAGGCTCAGCGCAGAGTTTGAACACGAACCAAGGAGAACAAAATGTACAATGAACTGAACAAACAACTGGAGCTGGGTTTTGATCGCAACACCATTCGCAAGGCACTGCCGCGCAGACGGCGGCGGGTGGCACGAGCGGATTGGTGGTTTGATCAAATCCGCAAGATGATCAATGCGGAAGATGCCCCGCCCGCGCCGCGGCCGGTGCAGCGGCGGTTGGAGTTTCCTCCCACGCGAACGGTGAGTTTTCCGGTGTAATCCGCTGGAAACAACCCGTTTGAGGTTTGCAAGCAAAGTGCCTTTGGCGTAGAACTCCCCTCCCGCTTTGCGGGAGGGGATGAGCAAGGGACTGATTGAAATCTACGATACGACACTGCGCGATGGCACGCAGGGCGAAGGCGTGAGTTTCTCGGTAGCGGACAAACTCCGCGTGGCCGAGCGGCTCGATGTCTTCGGCGTGCATTACGTGGAGGGCGGTTGGCCGGGGAGCAATCCGAAGGACATCGAGTTTTTCAAACAAGCGGCCAAGCGCAAAT